>CACMKG010000013.1 GCA_902614235.1 uncultured SAR86 cluster bacterium | reverse complement strand
CATTACGGACAAATATCCTCAGGCCAATCCTACATGGTTAGAATTTGTTAGGACTTCGAGAGCTAGGAGTGCTATTAGAAATTCAACAAAAAACTTAAAAGCATCCAAAGCACGAAAATATGGAAAAAATTTATTAGAACAATCTTTAAGGCCGCACCGAATTAAACTTAGAAATGTTCCAAAACCCCGTATGAGCAAACTTTTAGATGCAATTAATGTAAAAAGTGTAAGAGAATTATTAGAGCAGATTGGATCGGGACAGAGATCTAGTTTAGTAGTTGCACATCAAATCATTCAATTTTTAGATTATGACCAAAAAGATTTAATTGAATTTTCAAATATCCAAATTAGTGGTTCTGAGGGATTGGTCCTTTCTTATGCGGCTTGTTGTAAACCAATTCCAGGAGATAATATTATTGCTCATTTTTCCAATCAAAAAGGTATCGTAATTCATACTGAGCGATGCAAAAATATGATAGCTTTGAGAAAAGATCCAGCTCATTGTGCGCCGGTGCAATGGGAAAAAGATGTAGTTGGTGACTTTTCTGTAGAAATAAAGATTATTTCAGATGATAGGCCTGGTCTCCTAGCGGAAATATCTGCATCTATTAGTGAAACTAATTCAAATATTGTGAACTTCAGAATGGATCTACCTGCAGGAACGTCAATTCAAATGTTTACTGTAATCGAAGTTAAAGATAGACAACACCTTGCAAAAATTATGAGAAAATTGAGAAGATTAAATCATGTTATGTCAGTTTCAAGAATTCATAATCAAGACCAAAAATTAGAGTTAGTTTCCAAATGAAGAAAATAATTTCTACCGATAACGCACCATCTGCTATTGGTACCTATTCTCAAGCTGTTCTTATTAATCATTTTCTCTATGTTTCGGGACAGATTGCATTAGACCCAAAGGACATGCAGATGGTTGAAGGTATAGATAATCAAATAAAGATGGTTTTTAAAAATATAAAAAAAATTCTTAATGAAGCTGATATGGATTTTTCAGATGTTATTAAGTTAACTATTTTATTAGATAATTTAGATAACTTTGAAAAAGTGAACGAAATTATGAGCGAATTATTTGAAAAACCTTATCCAGCGAGAGCAGCTTTTGAGGTCTCTAAACTTCCTAAAAATAGTTCCATTGAAATAGAAACTATTGCGTATAAAGGAAGTGGAAAATAATTCTTTAAACTCTCCAATAGACAAAATAAAAGGAGTTGGTCCCAAAATAAAATCTCAACTAGAGAAAATGGGTATTAACTTTGTGGAAGATGCGCTTTTCTTGCTTCCAAAAAGCTACGAAAATAGAACAAAACTCACTCAAATTAAAGATTTAGTACCTGGTCAACCTTTTCAAGTCGAAGGAGAAATAATAGAAAGTAAAATTTATTATCCAGGCAGAAGAGCTTTTTTTGCGAGAATTACTGATGGAACTGGATTTTTACAAATAAGATTATTTTTCTTTTCACAACAACAAGCTAAATCTTTTGAAAAAGGTCTTTCTGTAAGGATTTATGGAGTTGTAAGAAACTCCGGAAATAAATTAGAAGTCTTTCATCCAAGTTATAAAATTTTTAATTCTAAATTCAGACCGCCGCTCGATGATACTCTTACGCCAGTATATTCCTTAGGATCCAGCAAAATTACTCAATACAGATTGAGAAATATTATTAAAAATTGCCTCGAAAAAATTAACGAGTCTAATTTAAATGAAGAAAATATAGACAAAACTTTCTTGAATGAAAAAATTTCAAATCTATCCATAAAAGAAGCATTAAAAATAATTCACAACCCTTCTGTTGAAGACGATATTATTAAAATTAAACAATTTGAGCATCCTGCTCAGAAAAGACTAATTATCGAAGAGTTAATTACAAATTTGATTGGAGTGAAAATCTCAACTAAAAAAGTAGATGAAATGAAAGCAGCTAGCATTAATTATGATAAGGAATTATTAATTTCATTTTACAAGTGCCTTCCCTTTTCCCTTACAAATGCCCAAAGAAGAGTGATTGAAGAAATTCAAGAAGATATGAACAAATCTAGGCCTATGAGAAGGCTTGTTCAAGGAGATGTAGGATCAGGAAAAACTGTGGTTGCTGCTGCCGCAATGTTGACTTGCGCTAAAAGTGACTTTCAGTCAGTT
>CACMKG010000012.1 GCA_902614235.1 uncultured SAR86 cluster bacterium | reverse complement strand
AGAAGAAGAAGCGCCTACAAAAAAGCAGATTGTCGTGAGCAGAACTTTCAATAGCCGTGTAACAAACTTAAAAATGTTACATGAAGCTGTTAGTGATTATGCGGCTCGAGCAGCTGTAAAATTGAGAAGGGAAAAGCAAACTTGTAAAGTTTTATCTGTGTTTATTAGAACTAATCCATTTCGAAAACAGGATATACAACATAGAGAAATTGTTTCAGTGCCCTTTATTTTACCAACCAATGATTCAAGAGATTTAATTAAAGCTGCAAAGCAGGGTATGGATAGGGTTTATAGAGAAGATTTTCAATATAACAAAGCAGGGATAATGCTAAGTGATTTTTATGATGAAGGAGTTTCTCAATTAGATCTATTCAACACTCAAGAACGAAAAGAGCTTGATAAAAAATTAATGCAAACCATTGATAGAATAAATCGTACTAGTTTAGGGCCAATAACTTTCTTAGCTCAAGGAATAAAAAAAGAATGGTCTATGAAGCGAGAAATGCAATCTCCTAGATATACTACAAGTTGGAATGATTTGCTTAAGGTTAGCTAGGACTTGTTAGAAAACCAGCTAACAGAGGAAGCAGAACTTTCGATTTTATCGGCTACTCCTAAAATCAGACAAAATAGAGCCATTCTAATTAAAAGCCCATTATCAGTTTGTCGATAAATAGCTAAATTAGGATTTTGATTTAAGTCGTCATCTAATTCATTAGCATCTTTTCTAGAATCTCTAGGCAAAGGATGCATGATAACTGTATTAGGCTCACAATTTTTTGTATAAATTTTTTGATTAAGAGACATAAGGCCTTTGTATTTATTTGCCTCAGAAACATTATCAAAACGTTCTTCCTGAATACGAGTCATATAAATAATGTCCACATCTGCGATTCCTTCCTTGATATCTTGAGTCTCAAGAATAGAAATATTTTTTTTCTCAAACTCACTAATTAGAAAATCAGGAAGTTTAAGCTTGTCAGGTGAAACAAGCTTTATGGAAATATTCGCGTAAAGCATAAGAATTTTACACAATGAGTGAGCAGCTCTTCCAAATTTTAAGTCTCCAATAAGGGCAATACGCGCTGTATCTATTTCTTTGTTATGAGACTCAAGCTCTTTTTTTATTGTGAATAGATCCAAAAGAGCCTGGCTAGGATGTTCGTTATCACCATCTCCACCATTTATAACCGGGACTCTAGATGCTTCAGCAAATTCTGCAACCGAACCGGCTAGCGGATGTCGCATCACAATTACATCACTATAACCACTCAAGACTCTCGAAGTGTCATACAAAGATTCTCCCTTTGCTAAAGAAGTTGCTTCTATTTCAGTTGTTTCTCTAACTTCTCCACCCAGCATATTAAATGCACTTCCAAAACTTATTCTTGTTCTGGTGCTAGGTTCAAAAAACATATTACTTAAAATAGCTCCTTGAAGAACTCTGGTTATTTTTTGTCGGGATGCGAAAGGAAAAAGAGAATCAGCAGTTTTAAATATTAAATCTATATCCTTCCTATTAAACTGATCTATGGAGAGGATATTACTGCCTAGAAACTCCATTGGCGTGAATTCTATCACTATACTTCAAAATAAAGATATAAATATTAATAAGATTTAAGTATTTAAAAAAAAACTATTTTTCTTGTATTATAAAAATATGTCGAAGGATTGTTTAATTTTGAATGGAGATGGAAGGCCGCTTAGTTACTTCCCACTATCTTCAGTAGATTGGAAAACTGCAGTGAAATTGGTGATTACAAGAAATGTAATAATAATAAAAGAACATGAAGATTGGACAGTAAGATCGCCTTCGACTTCGTTTAGGGTACCAAGCATTGTAATGCTTAGAAAATTTCACAAGTTTTCAAAGAAGGTTAAATTTTCTAGATCAAATGTTTTTTTAAGAGATATGTTTACATGTCAATATTGCAACGACGTATTTGAGAAGAAGGAATTAACAATTGATCATGTTATTCCTAAAAGCAAAGGCGGTGTGACATCTTGGGAAAATGTTACTACCTCATGCAAAAGTTGTAATTTAAAAAAAGCAGATAGTATTCCAAAAGTTTTACCCAAGGTAGGAAAGCCCTCTCATAGACAATTAATCAGAGGCCAGGAAAAAGCAAGTGGCCAAAAAATTTCTCCTGATTGGCAAGAATATATTGTTGCCTAGTAATCTTTTTTTAAATATTCAATTACCATTTTTTCAGTCAAGACTTCAGGCAATATGATTGGTTTTTTATTTTTTGAAGGATAAAAAACATACAAAGGAATTCCGCTTCTGCCATATGACTCTAATAAATTAAAAATTTCGTCATTTCTATTTGTCCAATCGGCTTTTATGTAAGAAATCTTTTTTGTATTAATTAAGTTATTAAAAGCCTCTCCGTTAAGTGCTACTTTCTCATTGACTTTACAAGTGATACACCAATCTGCTGTGAAATTTAAGAATACTGGACCTTCGTTTATTTTTTTATTTAATTCAGAGACCGAAAAAATCTCTTCTTTATTCGTTAGTTCAATATCTTTTACAGGAAGTAAATACAAGACGCCTATTAAGGAAAGAAAAATTAATGGAATATTAATTTTACTGTTTGAAGAAATTAAATTATTAAAGTTATTTAAACCAATTAATATCAATATGATACTAATTCCCAATACAACTTTTAGTAGATCAATTTCAGAAACCTGATTACTTAATACCCACAATAACCAGAGTGCAGTTAGACTCATTGGAATAGCCATGAATTTTTTAAAACCTTCCATCCACTGTCCTGGTTTTGGTAAAAATTGTAGTAAATTTGGCTGAAAGCTAAGTATTAAGTAAGGTAAACAAAATCCTAATCCTAAAGATAAAAAAATCAAAAATGAGTAGATACTAGGCTGAATAAGAGCAAAACCAATCGCAGATCCCATAAATGGTGCTGTGCAAGGCGTTGCCACTAGCACTGCAAGAAACCCAGTGCCAAAAGAACTGCTGTAACTATTTGATGCGGTCATTAAATTACCTAAGCGAGTAAAAGCAGAGCCAAAAGCAGTAGAGGAAATAAATAAACCGCTCATAAAAATAAACAAATATATTAATGAGGTAACAAAGATCGGGGACTGTAATTGAAATCCCCAACCAATTTGTTCACCGCTGTTCCTTATCAAAAGTATAATTAACCCAATAGCAAGAAAAGTAATTAGTGTTCCAGCAGAAAAGACTAATCCATGTTTTTTCACTTCTAGAGGATTTTCAGAAATTTCAAGAAAATTTAAAATTTTTAAAGAAATGACAGGAAAGACACATGGCATTAAATTTAAAATTAAACCTCCTAGAAAAGCAAAAATGATTGCTAAAAAAGGAGATAAATCAACAAAATTAGATTTTTTTGGTAATTTGGTCTCAAATTGATAAGAAGTTTTAGACGATGTTCCTAGGAACTGAAGCAATCCCGATACATTTAAAAAAGTATCGCTAGAGTCTAATTTGATCGAGGATATTGATACGCTATTATCATTTCTTTCGATTATTTGATCTTTTGAATAATCAATCAATCCATATTCATCTGGAAAAAAAATAATTGCATCGTTTGCATGTTTTACAGGAAGCTCAAAAGAAAGAACTAAGTTATCGTTTATGTAAGTTGCACTAATATTTTTTTTAAAAATTTTTGGAACATCTCTGTCAAAAGACTCATTCATTTCTAAAGTGTTTAAATTAGAAATAGGGTTTCTAGTAATATTAGTTTTAATAAAGGTTTCTTGTGGCAAGCAAACGTCAGCACATGCTAACCACTTGGTAGATAAAGAAATTTCTGAATTGTCATCAATTCTTTTAGAAGAACTTAATTTAAAAAAAACAGTTACTTCATCATTATATCCAAAGGTCATTAAAGGTGGATAAGGAATTTTTTCTGGTTGTGGCCAAAAAGGACCCTCAATTGTAAAACCATCAGGTAAGGTCCATTCAAATGAAGCCTTCTCACCAGAGTCGCCCGGATTTTTCCAGTAAGTGTGCCAACCTGGATCTAATTTAAATTTTACCCCAAGTAGATATTCTTGATTCGATTCTGAAGATTCAACATCATAATATATTTCAGCACTAGAATTTGATGCATAACCAATGCTCCCTGCATTGGACAATGAAGAATATAATAAAAATAAAAAGAATTTTAAAAAAATAAAACTTTTACGAATTGCCATATTGTGAACTTACTGTAGTCAGATCAAATCCCGCTAATTTTGAAGTTTTATTGATTTTTTCGATAGCCGGCGTATTAAATATAATATCTTTATCAGCAGGAGTTATTAACCACGATCCTTTAAGAATCTCCTTTTCTAATTGACCTTTGCTCCAGCCAGTGTAGCCAAAAGACACTAAAAATTCTTTAGGCCCGTTATCATCTAAAATACTTTTGATTAAATTGATGTCAGTAGAAATTGAAAGTTTATCGTTTATAGAGATTAATTCTTCAAATCTACTATCTTTTGAATGGATTATATAAACGGTCATTGGCTCAACTGGACCACCAATAACTATTTTTTCTTTATTTAACTTTGCCTCTATCTCTTCGCTTGCGGACGAAAAAAAATCCTTAAGCCTTATTTCAACTGTTCTATTTATGATAATGCCAAATGATCCTTCTTCATTATTTTCACAAAGGTAGATTAAAGTTTTCGAAAAATAATCTTTCTCGTTTTCGGAGTTACAAAAATAAAGAAACTTATCTTTTAAATTATTATTCATTATGCTTATTTATATTAAACTAAAGAATTCTTGTAGAATCCTCCATAGAAATGAATGATACATCAACAAATACTGTTTCAGATGAGTTATTTGAGCAACATAAAACTCGTTTAAGCGAGCCTCAATCGTTATCTCCAAAAGATGTCGATACACTTAAAGACTCTATAAAGAAACTGTTAGCTCAAAATAATGCAACCTTAATTGCTCATTACTATGTGGATAGTCACATTCAAGCTTTGGCAGAAGAAGTGGGGGGCTGCGTATCAGATTCTCTTGAAATGGCTAAGTTTGGAAAAAAATCTGATGCTGAATTATTGGTAGTTGCTGGTGTCAAATTTATGGGGGAAACAGCAAAAATTCTAAGTCCTGAAAAAAAGGTCATCATGCCAACATTAGAGGCTACTTGTTCGTTAGATATTGGATGTCCAGCAGAAGAATTTAAAAACTTTTGCTCACAATATCCCGATCGTGAAATAGTTGTTTACGCGAATACATCTGCAAAAGTAAAAGCATTAGCAGATTGGGTTGTTACATCAAGCATTGCTGTAGATGTGATAGATCATCTAGATAGCTTAGGTAAAAAAATTATTTGGGGACCAGATAAACACTTGGGGAGTTATATTCAAACAAAAACAAATGCAGATATGGTTTTGTGGAACGGCTCTTGCATCGTTCATGATGAATTTAAATTCGATGGTTTAAAGAAAATGAAAGCAATTCATCCTGATGCTGAAGTTTTAGTTCATCCTGAATCACCAAAGGAAGTAGTTAGCATTGCTGATATGGTTGGCTCAACGAGCCAGATTTTAAAAGCAGCAAAAGATTCATCAGCAAAAAAATTTATCGTTGCTACCGATAAAGGAATTTTTTACCAATTAATTAAAAATAACCCTGATAAAGAATTCTACGAAACTCCTACTGCTGGCGAAGGAGCAACATGTAAAAGTTGTTCACAATGCCCTTGGATGGGACTAAATTCTTTAACTAATTTGCAAGAGGTTCTACAGAATTTAGATAATGAAATAATAGTAGATCCTGACGTTTCTAATTTAGCTAATAGATCCTTATCGAAAATGATTAATTTTACTTACTAAAACAATGATCGATAAAAAGATCTTAATTAAAAGCGTTAAAAATGCTTTGAAAGAAGATTGCGTTAACAAAGATCTATCTCACAAAGTTTTAGGCAAAGATGCTTTAAAAAAAATTAATGCTTTCTTAACAAATAAAGAAGAGCTGGTTCTTTCAGGAATCGATTGGTTTAATCATTCATTCAAGCTCATAGACAACTCAATCAAAGTTAAATGGTATTTTAAGGAGGGCGATGCTATTCCTCCTAATCAAGAAATATGTAAAGTATCAGGAACAGCAAAAACAATTTTATCTTCTGAAAGAACAGCAATAAATTTTATTCAATTTATGTCAGGTATTTCTACCAAAGCTAAATCATACTTACATATTTTAAATAATGAAAAAATTCAGCTTTTAGATACTAGAAAAACACTGCCTGGATTGCGATATGAACAAAAGTATGCAACAAAAATAGCAGGTATTAAAAATCATAGATTTAGTCTCTCTGATGGATTGATGTTGAAAGACAATCATCTTAAAACTATAGGTGGACTTAACTCAATAAACTATAAACACGACCAAACAAACAAATTTTTTTTTGAAATCGAAGTAAAAAAAATAAATGAAATAGAACCCGCGATTTCACTAAAGCCGGATATTTTAATGTTTGATAATTTTTCTTTAAATCAAATAAAAAAAGGAATAAAGATTGTCAATCAAAGAGCAAAAATTGAGGTATCGGGTTTAAAGAATGAAAAAGATTTAACCAAACTTTCGCAGTTAGAAATTGATTTTATTTCAATGGGCGA
>CACMKG010000011.1 GCA_902614235.1 uncultured SAR86 cluster bacterium | reverse complement strand
GTATAAATACTACCTCTATTGAATCCATTTGCGTTACTAGCAGTTGGACTATCTAATGCGTATAAAAGCCATTCGTCTGCTCTAAATTTTCTGTGAAACCACATCGCGTGATCCAAGCTCGCAGCTTGTATGGATCTATTGTAGCTACCCCAACCTACGGCATGAGGTTTTTGACTAGTCCCCATCAATCCCATGTCAGATGCGTAAGCAAGGACAGCTTGATGAACTAATATATCATCAGACAATTTTCCGACAGCTTTAATCCACATATGTTTTATCGGAGGTCCCTTTTCTCCTGAAAACGGATTCCAAGGTTCTACGTTTCTTATTTCGATAGGTTTTTCTCTTAAAAAAGCATCCAACATTTCTTTTGGAACCTTTCCTTTGGCTTCTTCTCTTACTTCTGCATCGCTTTTTAAATCCTCAGGTCCAGGGACATCTGGCATATCAAATTGATGTTCCAAACCATCTTCTTCAACTTTAAAAGAAACTGACATATTAAATATGATTTCTCCATTTTGGATGGCATTGACTGTTCTAGTGGTAAAACTCTTTCCATCTCTTATTCTTTCAACGTTATACAGAATGGGCATGTCTACTCTTCCGGGTCTCAAAAAATAAGCGTGAAGAGAATGCGCAATTCTAGAACTTTCAACTGTTTGACTTGCTGCGCTGAGAGCTTGCCCAATAACTTGTCCGCCGAATACTCGGCCCCACGAAGTTTTTTCACTTTGGCCACGAAACAAATTTTCCTCAAATTTTTCTAATGCCAATGTTTTTACAAGTCCATCTAAAAGCTTCTGATTTGCCATTTTTAATCCTTTATTGAGTGATCAACTGTTTTTGCTGGTGAATCAGTAGCAGGTTTTCCTACCGCAATTGCTGGAACTCCAGCAACAGTAGTATTCATTTTTACATCTTCAAGGACAACACTTCCAGCGGCAACTTTCGCTCCTTCTCCTATTTCAACATTTCCTATAATTTTTGCTCCGGCACTTATTAATACACCTTTTCTTACTTTTGGATGACGGTCTCCAGTTATTTTCCCTGTACCCCCTAGAGTAACGTCTTGAAATATAGAGACATCATCTTCCACTACACTAGTCTCACCGATAACTATGCCAGTAGCATGATCCAGCATAACTCCATTTCCAATTGATGCAGAGGGATGTATATCCACGCCATAATTTTTTGAAGATTGACTTTGCAAGTAGAAAGCCATAAAAGTTTTTTTTGAAATCATAAAGTTACTGGCTGCTCGATGTGACTGCAAAGCCAAAAAACCTTTGGAGAATAACAGTGTCATCAGAAATCCAGTTGCGGCTGGGTCTCTTTTTTTAACTGCCAATAAATCTTTAATTACACCCGACAAGATTTCTTC
Organism: uncultured SAR86 cluster bacterium; assembly: GCA_902614235.1. GTDB lineage: Bacteria > Pseudomonadota > Gammaproteobacteria > Magnimaribacterales > AG-339-G14 > CASICS01. The sequence goes on along the minus strand of CACMKG010000011.1, from coordinate 5,509 downwards.
ATCTGCAAAGGTTTTATTTAGTTCTTGAAATAAATAATCTTGGCTAAAGCCCTCTTGATTTTCATCGCATGCTAGATCCTTTGAAAGCTTAAAAGAAAGTGCGGAGCCCAAAGTTTCAAAAGGTTCTATGTAGGCATTTAAAAAAACAGAAGCATCGGTATCGCTTTTTCCAAAAGTTGAAGCCTCGTCTTTCATTTCAGACCAAATTTCTAAAGATTTCATTTTTTTTAGATTTAGATTAAAAATTCTAAGTTAAGTTTACTTTAAGAAGCAGATAAATTCTTGCTGTCTCTTTTAAAAAAGGGATAATAAACTCTTTTTATGGCAACTACATATAATAATTTCTCTGATTCCACTCCTGACATTAAAGTTAATGTTGGCAACACTTTCGGTTTTGATGCTGACTTTGAAGTTCCTGCTTTTGCGGACTCTAATGAATATGTTCCAGCAGTTGATGAAGCTTATTGCTTTGATCGATCTACGACTCTTTCAATTTTAGCTGGCTTTTCGAATAATAGACGTGTCATGGTTCAAGGTTTGCATGGCTCTGGAAAATCAACTCATATTGAACAAGTTGCAGCCCGTTTAAATTGGCCTTGCATAAGAATTAACTTAGATAGTCATATCAGTCGTTTAGATTTGCTTGGTAAGGACGCCATTGTTATTGAAAAAGATAAACAAGTTACAAAATTTCAAGAGGGTATTTTGCCTTGGGCAATTCAAAATCCAACGGCCTTGGTGTTTGATGAGTACGACGCTGGAAGACCTGACGTTATGTTTGTAATACAAAGAGTATTAGAAGTAGACGGAAAATTAACTTTACTAGATCAAAACAGAGTTTTAACTCCTAATCCATTTTTTAGATTGTTTGCTACAGCTAATACGGTGGGATTAGGGGATAGCACAGGTCTTTATCATGGAACTCAGCAAATAAACCAAGGCCAAATGGACAGATGGCAAATTGTATCTTGTTTAAATTACTTATCAGTTGATTTAGAAACTAAAGTGGTGCTTTCGAAGGTTCCAGAACTTAATAATAAGAAAGGAACAGGAGCGGTAAAAAATATGATTGAGCTAGCAAATTTAACTAGAGAAGGTTTTAAAAATGGAGATATTTCAAATTTGATGTCTCCCAGAACGGTAATTAGTTGGGCTGAAAATTATCAAATCTTTTCTGATCTGGCTTCTTCTTTTGAATTAAGCTTCTTGAATAAATGCGATGAAACTGAAAAACCAATTATTTCAGAATATTTGCAAAGATGTTTTGACATTGAAATTGATGACTCAGTTTCGAACTTAGTAGATTAGGATTGAACGATAAATCTAGAGAACAAGTTGTTAAAGATGCCCTCTCTTCTTCGACAAGGGCAATTTCTCAAAAAAAAGAGTTAGAAATTACTTTTGGATTAGATTCTCTTTCTGGAAACTCTATTCCTAAGGTTTCTTCTTCTAAAAAAGATTTAGTAGCATCTAGAGGAAAGGCAGACAAAATCGCTCTAAAAGAAAAATATTCTTTCGAAAAGCCAAATAAAATAACTGGCATTCAAGAGTTAGATCAAATTCTCTTTGAGCAAAATGATATCAGGTTAGACATTCTGGGTTCTTTGCAATTTGCAGGCGTAAAAAAGAATTTACATAAAAACTTTCTAGATTCTCTAGAGAGTTTTGCTCCGGAAACTACTTACGAAAATACTAGCAAAGCTCTTCAGATATGGCTGAAAACAAATCTTTTAGATATTAGTTTGTCAGAAAAAGAAAAAACTCTTATCGAACCCTTTAAAAAAGATTTGAGTGCGCTAGAAAGAAAATACATACCTAAGATCAAAGAAGCCCTTGACGAAAAAGAAGATTATTTAAACCAAATTCAGCTGATTTTAGAAGAATTAAAAATTTCTTTTGATGAAGAGGAAATGGAAGAGGAGGAATCAAATTCTGATCAAGAAGACCAAGATGAATCAAATAATGAAGATGAACAAGATGAAGATCAATCGGAAGAAGAGTCATCCGCAGAACAGCAAGAAACGGAAATAGAATCTTCCGAAGAATTTGATGTAGAAGACGGCGAAACAGAAGAAACAGAAGAGGAATGGTTAGAGAATAGAACTAAACTAGAAGAACTTCTCGGCCAAGAGAGGGAGACCGAATACAAGGTTTTTTCAAGAGATTACGATGAAGTAATTGACGCTGAAGATTTGTGCTCATCAGAAGAATTAAGACGTCTGAGAACCAGATTAGATCAACTAATAGACCCTAGCAAATCGGTCATAGCAAAACTTGCAAATAGGCTTCAAAGACTATTATTGGCCCAGCAAAATAGATCTTGGGAATATGATAAGGACGAGGGTATCTTAGACACTTCCAAATTGCATAAAATTATTACGGACCCCCTTACTTCTCTTAGTTTTAAACAAGAAAAAGATACTAAATTTAAAGATACAGTTGTGACAATTTTAGTGGATAGTTCTGGATCGATGAGAGGAAGATCCATGACGACTGCAGCTATATCAGCTGACATAATCGGTGCTACTTTAGACAGATGCAATATTAAAACTGAAATTTTAGGTTTTACTACTAAACATTGGAAAGGTGGAGACAGTCGAAAACTCTGGGTGGAATGTGGAAAGCCTAGTAACCCGGGCAGGTTAAATGATCTTAGACATATAATCTTTAAACCTGCTGATTTAGCATGGCGTAGAGCTAAAAAAAATCTTGGTTTAATGCTAAGAGAAGGTCTTTTAAAAGAAAATGTAGATGGTGAAGCTTTGTTATGGGCTTGTGGCAGGTTATTTAAGCGACCAGAGCAAAGACAAATTTTAATGGTTATTTCAGATGGAGCACCGGTCGATGATAGTACTCTTTCGACTAACTCAACTAGTTATTTAGATAATCACTTGAAGCAAGTAATAAAAGAAATCGAAAATAAAACAGATATAGATTTAGTTGCAATTGGAATAGGTCACGATGTTACTAGGTATTATTCTAAAGCAGTAACAATTCATCGAGCGGAAGAATTAGGAGGCGTGATGTTGGAACAATTGACTGAATTATTCATAGACAAAAAAGCATAATTCACATAAAAGATGTACCTTTTTTGTTGACTTTAAGGACTAAAAGACTAGAATTTTTCTATGAAAATTACTAAGACGGATGGTCCTCCTAAGGACGTTCTTTATTTTAATGAAGAATATAAAGATGATGAATTAGATTTAAGTCCTCAAGATGTTGAGGATGTGGCTGAAATTTTTAAAACTCCACTTACTGGATCTTACAACTGGGATTACACAGTAGCCGATAACCGCATTAAAAAACTTTATGAGCTCGGTAAAGAATTAAATTGGAATGGATCAATTGATTTAGATTGGAGTTACAACCATCCTAAAGATGAACCTCTTCTTGGAATAGATGAAGCCCCCTATCCGCACGAGGAACTAAATGCTTGGAAGAATTTAACTGACGAGGAAAAAATTGAATTTGACAGGCATGAAACCGCTGAGGTTATGAGTCAATTTTTACATGGCGAACAAGGTGCTCTCTTAGTTGCATCTCAAATAGTTAGTTGCGCTCCAACTTTTAATGCAAAAATGTATGCGGCGTCTCAAACTTTTGATGAAGCAAGACACGTTGAAGTTTTTAATAGATATCTTCAAGAAAAAGTTGGCTTTCATTATCCTATTAATCCAAACCTTAAGGCCCTACTTGATAAAATTCTTACTGATGAAAGATGGGATTTAAAATTTATTGGTATGCAAATAATAATTGAAGGATTGGCTCTAGCCGCCTTTACCAATATGAAGTTATCAGCTCGTGATCCTCTTTTAAAAACTCTACTTCATTATGTAATTAGAGATGAAGCTAGACACGTTACTTTTGGAATCAATTATCTTGAAGATTTTGTTAAAACTTTATCTCCGGAAGAAATTGAAGAAAGGGCGCAATTTGCCTATGAAGCTTGTGTAATTTCTAGAGACAGATTAATTAACACCAAAGCAATGCAGAAATATTTAAAAATGAGCGAAGAGGAAGTAAGAGATTTCCAACTTGGTAATGGTGCTATGGACCAATTCAGAAGTTTTCTATTTTCAAGAGTCATGCCTAATCTTAAAAAAATCGGTCTTTTAACTGATTCAGTTAGACCGAAATATGAAGCTTTAGGAATTTTAGAATATGAACATGCACCAAGTGACTTTGAGATTGATTGGGCTGAAATAACTAAACCTTTAGAGTCTTCAGACCAAGTAAAAGCTGAGTCTGATGAAATGCTAGCTCAAATTATAAAAGCTCAAGAAGCAGCAAATAATTAATATCATCTTCGATGGGTGCCTTAATTGATTTAAATTCAATTAAATCAGCACCCGTTGATGATGCTTTTTTTCCTTTTTTTTCAGTTCCAAATTGTATGTTGGATCATGATAAATCTATAGCTAAAGATTTTCCTGATCTCGAAAAAGGTGGAAGTTATCCAAGCAACTTACCTGGTCTTTCTGACAAAATTAAACAACTTATTTCAGAAATTGAAAGCGACGCAATGAAAGAGGTTCTTTCCAAAAAATTCCAAGTTGATTTATCTAATACTGAAGTCATTACAACTTTAAGAGGCTACTCAAGAATGAAAGATGGAAAAATTCATACCGATTCAAAATCTAAAGTTTTAACTTTTCTTTTGTACTTAAATGAGGAATGGAATAACGAGAAAGGATTATTAAGAATGTTAAAAAATGATTTTGATTTAGAAGATTTTATTAGAGAAATTCCAGCCTCTTTTGGGAGTTTGGTTGTATTTAAAGTAACTGAAAATTGTTGGCACGGTTTTCATCCAGTAGAAGGCAAAAGACTGTCCATGCAAATGAATTATGTAAAAAAGGAATCGGCTGCAAGTCACAAAATAAGACATGGTTTAAGTTCCTTTTTAAAAAAGCTGTTCAGTTAAAACTGCCTCGTGAGTAAAATAAGTATTGGTATTGATTTTGGTATAACTAATACTGATTTGGTTACAGCTCACCATGACCAAATTTCTTATTCAACTTTTCCTTCAGAACAGGTAACTGAAAGTTATCTAAAAAAAATACTTTCAGAAGCAAATTTAAATATAAACGACATAGAAACAATTGGAGTTACGGGTGGCAGGCATAACGATCTTCCAAATGAAATTGATAACGTACTTGTTGCCCACTTTAATGAGGTAGACGCAATTGGGAGAGGTGCTAGAGCTTTAAAAAAAGACCAAAATAGTAATTTTCTTGTTGTAAGTTGCGGATCAGGAACAGCTTGTGTGCTTGGTAATGATGAAGGTTATGTTCATGTCGGAGGAACGGGGCTTGGCGGTGAAACAATTAGAGGATTATGCAAATTATTGTTTAATGAGGATGATCCTGTAAAAATAAATTCTTTATCTCTAAATGGAGATGTAACAAAAGTCGATCATATTCTTTCAGATGTGGTTTCTGGTCCAATAGGCAATCTTCCAAAAAATTCTAGTGCAGTAAACTTTGGAAAAGGCCTTTCATTAAAA
>CACMKG010000010.1 GCA_902614235.1 uncultured SAR86 cluster bacterium | reverse complement strand
GTGGTATTTCTTGTAAGTTAGAGAAGTACTTAAGAAAAGCTTAGCTTTCTTCTAAATCTTTTCTTCTCAGTTCTAAAGTTTTTACTCTTCTTGCTTCTTTTTCAGTATAGGTCAGCCAAGTGAGTGCTTGAGCTCTTAGTTTATCCTGTCTTTTTTCTAGCTGTTTCTTATCTTTGATTTTTAAATCCGTCAAACGATCTAAAGCTGTACGGAAGAACTTTGTAGCGTCTTCAAAATTTTGTTGTTCGTAAGAAACTTGTCCTAATAAAATGTTAACTGTGACTGGATCCTTTAACTTTCCTTTTTTCAAACCCTCTTTTAAAGTTTTTTTTGCTAGGTCGTACCTATCAGTCGCTAGATAAATTTGGCCTAGAAAAACAAAAAGTTCGCCCTCTTCAGATTTTTTGGCTGCTTGTTCATATATTGGCTCTGCGGTTTCTAATTCTTGAGCCATGTGCCATCCTTGAGCTAGCATTTTTAGATGTTTTTCATCATCCTTTACGAAACCATTCTTGATACCATAATCCATAACTTTTGCAGCTTTATAAGGAGCTTCCGCTCTCATTAGTAACTGATAAAGAGCTGTATATTCATTTTTTTTATCTAATAATTCTTGATCAAATGCCGCTTCTAACGCAGTAAGTTGATTACTTTCCTGTTTAAGTTCTCCATATATTCCAGATAATTGAGTCCAATACTTTTTCTTTGGATGAAATATTACTAATTCTTCATAAAGCTCCAACATTTTCTTAGTTTCTCCATCTTCATTGTACAAAGCTAATAAAAGATTATATGTTGACTCTCTAGGTTTTGATTTATTTGCCTTTGCAACGCATAAGCCTGCTTCTGCGTTTTTAAGAGCTAGTTTTTTATTTTTTAATTGCCAGTGAGAAGCAGCAATAATGTCAAAACCTGTGGAACTTGGGTTTGCTTCATTGGAAAGCCATTCTTTTAAAAGCTTAATCGCTTCTTTGTAATTTTCTTCTGTGTAAGCTATTTGAGCCAAGCTAAAAATAACATTTGATTTTAATCTAGGATCTGCACCTTCAATATTAAGAAAAGATTTATAAGATTGTTTAGCTTTTCTTAAATTATCTTCACTAAAATAAACATAAGCATAATAATAATACATCTGTGCTTTATCTGTTTCGGAAATATCTTGATCCAAATTCATTTCATCCAAAGTCGCTTTAGCAGCAACTAAATCGTCTGCCTCTAAAGCAGGATAGAGTGCTTTCAGATACTTTTGAGCAGCGCTACTAGGAAGTTTAGCTGTTCTTCTTACATTTGATCTCTGTATTTCGTAATCGGCTAAGCATTTTTTTAAGGTAAATCCAGGAAAATTATATTCTTCCTTTTTTTCCTGAGCTAAAGCGTTTAAAGACATAAACGATAAGACAATTAAAGTTGAAAAGATTCTAAAAATTTTCATTACATTTGACCTCTACAATTTTCCGGAATGTATCCTGCTCCTTTTTCTACAGACTCTAAAACAAAAGTAATTCTTTGTCTAACGCCTTCTACAGGAACGGCAACCCCATCTCTTATTAGGGGTTTATATTTATATCTTAACGCTGCTCTTGTTGCTGCTCTGTCAAATATATTTGGTGGTATAGCTTTTATGACCTTTGGTTCTGAGACCGCACCGGCTATTGTAACTGTGTATTCTAATAAAACGCAGCCTTCTATACCTCTTTCCATTGCTCTTCTTGGATATTGAGGAGGCACTTGGAAAATCGGCACATACGAACCGTCTGCAAATACTCCTTGTTTTTTGGCTTTAAATTTGAAATTCAAGTTTAAAGAATCATCCAAGACGTCGTCGATATTTTCTATATCGACGTCTGGAGGAGTTTGCTCGGGCTCGGGCTCGGCTTCTTCTGGCCTTTCAACACTATCCAACAACTCAGGATCTCTCTGCGGCATCACAATATCAACGATTTTTCTCGTTTTAATTTCATCTAATTGAACTTCTCCAGTTGCAATTAAAAAAGCCATAATAAATAAAGAAAATAAGGCGACTGCTGTGCCAGCTGCTGCTGCTACCCCATATTTTTGATAAACATTTGATTCATTTTCGGACGACTCTAAAACCATAGAATCTAGGTCAATGGGAATAAGTTTTTTTAAAAAATTTAATATATTTTGAATCATTAAAAATTAGGTTCTGATGCGATTGAAATATCAATAACGCCAGCTTCTCTAACTTCATCCATTACAGCAATTATTTTTTCAGCTGTAGCTTTTTCATCAGCTTGCATTACAACTGCTCCTTGAGGATTCTCAGCCATTAATCTAATGACATTTGCTTTGACCTGACGGACATCAATTCTTCTTCCATCCATATAAATTTCGCCGGCTGGTCCAATGGCTATAAGAATAGCTGCATTTTCTGTAATCTCGGCCGTTTCTGAATCGGGTCTATTAATTTCAAGACCCGGATCTTTTATAAAATTTGCAGTAACAATGAAAAAAATAAGAAGAATGAATACCACGTCCAACATTGGAGTAATGTTTGGTTCTTCTGCTTCTTCTACTGCTTGACTAATTAACGATCTTCTCATCTGATATTATTCGTAAGTTAAATGTTCTGATACTAAATCTGATTTTTTCTTAGCATTTTGCTCTAACCATCTCGCCGCAATACTTGCAGGAATAGCTGCCATTAAGCCAGCCATTGCGGGAATAGTTGACCTTGCAACACCTCCAGCCATAGCTTTGGCATCTCCACCTCCAGTGACAGCAAGAATATGAAATACTTCAATCATTCCAACTATAGTTCCAAAAAGTCCTAACAAAGGAGCAATTGCTATGCTCACTCTTATTAATTCTAAATTGCTTTTAATTTTAAGATTCGCCTTAGAAATCAACATTGCCCTAACCATGTGTCCTTTCCAAGATTTGTGTTCCGATACTTTTGACCATTCTTCAATGGTTTCTTTTTCAACAGCAGGATGAACAAATCTAAAGTACCAAATCCTTTCAAAAATAAAGAACCACATCAACACAACAAGGAAGCTTATAATCAATACTACTCCTCCACCTTTTTCTAAAAAAGAAAAAAGAGTATCTTGAAGGTTAAAAAACCAGGACATGATTAAACTCTAGAGCGACCCACTGGTATTTGTTTCTTCGGCTCTTACTGCAACCATACCTGTACTTTGCTCCTCCAAAATAGCGAGTATTCCTTTAGAATAGTTTGATAATGCTGCGGCCATGAATGTTGCCGGTATTGCACACATTAGTCCCAACATAGTTGTGACCAATGCTTCAGAGATCCCACCAGCCATAGTTTTAGGATCACCGGTACCAAATAAAGTTATCGCTTGGAAAGTATTTATCATTCCAATAATTGTCCCAAATAAACCTAAAAGAGGTGAAATAACTGCAATCAATCTAACAACCCATATGTACTGATCTATTTCTGCTCGTTCAATTAGAATTTGTTCAGCAAGTTTCAGCTCTAAAGTCTCTGTATCAGTTTTATTTTGATCTGCCACAGCAAAAATTCTTGATAGAGGATTTTCTGATGCACTTTCACCCGCAGCTTGTTTTTTAACGGCGCCATTAATTGTAAATAAAGCGTAAAAACGCCAGCCAAAAATGCCTATTGCGATCAAGAATAATAAAATGATTGTATAACCTGTAATTCTTCCATATTGAATTTGTTCGAAAAATGAGGGCAAAGAAATTAAATTTACTAATAGCGCACCTCCCTGAGGGCCAGTAGGATCTACAGCAAATTGCACAAAACCAGAATCTTCATCGAAAATATCATAAGTACCATCTAAATATCGTCCGGGCTGTCTTGGTAAAGTTTCATAAGCTCCTCTTTTAGACAAGTATGTTAGATATTTTCCCTCTGCAACAGCATTAAAGTTTCCTATTCTTACAACGTCTTCAACAGATGACTCTCCATCATTGTCAACCACAGTAGCTTTAAATTTTTCTACAGTACCTGAAGCTACTAATTCTCTAGATAATTCGTACCAAAGCTCTTCTATTTCTTCAATTGTTGCTACGCTAACACCCTCTCCCATCTTTTTGGCAAGATCCCCTAAAAAAACTTCTCTATCTTTTCCAAATTGACCAGAAGTAATAGCAGTTTTAAAGTAATCTTCGGTATCAGACGCAACTCCTTGTAAATGACCAAATGTTTCATATAAGGAACCCAATCTCGTTTTTAATTGATCTTCTAAGAGATTTAATTTTGCCTCATTGGCCTCAAAAGTTGCTTCTAATGACGTTGCAATTGCTTCTAATTTTGCTCTTTCCGCTTTAGCATTTGCTAATAATGTTTGTTGTCTATTCTTTTCTCTGTTAAATCTATTTTCTCTTTTAGTTGCTTCTTCGCTTTCTGCAAATTTTCCAGATTTTACAAGCTCTAAAAGCTCATCAAGGCTTAAAGCTTGAGATTGAGGCTTTTCTTCTTGAGCTATTAAACCGAAAGAAGAAAAAGACAAAGCTCCAAATAGAAGTATTTTTAAAATGACGTTTTTCATTGAACCACCTCCGCTGCAGGTATAGGAAGTTCTAACATATCAACAGTTTTTAATTTTTTAGCCATGCTGATACCATCTCTAACGACACCCCTATAACGTCCTGGCAGACTTTCCCAAGAATTAGTTTCTTTATTCCAAATACCAGTTTCATCCAAGTCTGAGGTTTGATAAGCCAGCACTAATCTACCTATTCTAAGGATATTTACATCTCGCTCCTGTTCGTCTATTAAAACAGTATCTTTATAAGTGTCTATTTTTCTTCCATACTCGGCTTCAATATTAAAACCTTCCAAAACTTGTCTTAGTTTTTCAGCAGGAGAAACAGTTGGGTTGTCCAATGCGTCCTTAATAAATTTAAGTCTTTCAGTTCTCTCACCTGTGTTAAAAGGCAAATCCAATTTAACAAATTGATCTAAGCCCGAATGCATTCTTCTTGCTAATGGCGGTATTTGTCTTTGTAAGACAGATGCATATTTCATTGTTTTTTCAATTTCAACTATGCGCTCTTTTTGTCTTTTAATCTGTTTTCTTTTTTGAGCGTTATAAACTTTAAGACCTTCAATTTGTTTGCTGACACTTTTATATTCCGTGGCAGCTTTATCTGTCTTAATTTGAGTTGAATCGATTTTTGCCTGAGAAGTAGTAGCAGCAGTAGTTCTTTCTTTATTCACTTCAAGAACAGAATCTAATTGAGAAGCTACAGTCAATGAAAAAGTCAAAGCTATAGGTAATATAAATTTGAATAAATTGTTGGTCATAGAATCCCCTAAAATTTTAAGTTTTTTCATAAGAAAAACAACAAAAACTTATTTATCCTTATGTAAACTACAATTGTAGGCAAGTACTTTATGTTTTAAAAACTTTATTTGCAACCTATAGTAATAATTTTACAAACATAGAATCAAATTTATATCAAAAAATATTGAAATTAAAATGATTGAAGTTAGTACCAATGAGTTTAGACCGGGTTTAAAGATAATTATTGATAAAGAATTATGTGAAATCATTGAAAATGACTTTCACAAACCAGGAAAAGGGCAAGCTGTAATGAGAGTTAAATATAAGTGTCTATTAAATGGACGTGTGCTCGATAAAACCTTTAAAACTGGAGAATCGGTTGAAAAAGCTGATATATCTTCAATTGAAATGCAATATCTTTATAAAGAGGGAAATAATGCGATTTTCATGAATTTAACTAATTATGAACAAACTGGTTTTGATTTAACATTACTAGGCCCTAAAAGTTTATGGATCAAAGAAGGTGAGAAATACGAGATAGCGATGTGGGAAAATACTTTAGTCTCAGTCGAAATTGAAACTTTTGCAGAAATAGATGTTTTAGAAACTGAGCCTGGTTTTAAAGGAGATACCTCCACAAACACCCTTAAATCGGCAAAATTATCTAATGGTCTTGAAGTAAAAGTTCCACTTTTTATTGAGGAAGGTGATTTTATCAAGGTAGATACAAGAACCAATGAGTACCAAAGTAGAGTTAACAAATGAAAGATAAAATTCATGGATTGCTTGTGTCTGCTATTAGTGAACTTTATGAAAGTAAAGATTTATCAATTGAAATAGTCAAAACAAAATCTGAAGAATATGGAGACTGGAGTTCTAATGTTGCAATGATTGAAGCCAAAAAAAGAGGAGAGAACCCAAAAGAATTAGCAAAAAAAATAATTAACTCAATCTCAAAAGAAGATTGGATTGAAAAAATAGAACTTGCTGGGCCTGGCTTTATAAATTTCTTTTTGAGCAAAAAAGCTAATTTAAAATATTTGAAGGAAATCTTAGATAACAAAGAGTCTTTTTTCCCATATAAAGAAAAAAATAAAAAAAATATTTTAATTGAGTATGTTTCATCGAACCCAACAGGGCCATTGCATGTAGGACATGGAAGAGGAGCTGCTTTTGGTTCGTCCTTGAGTAATTTGCTTAAAAAATCTGGTAATAAAGTTACGGAGGAGTATTACGTAAATGATCAAGGTTTACAGACAAAAATTTTAGCTGATAGCGTCCATATAAAGTATTTAGAAAAATTTAATATAGACACATCAGAAATAGACAATACAAATTTTTACAAAGGCTCATATATAGACGAGCTGGCATCAAAAATTAAAAATCTTAAAAAAGATACGTTTATAAATATAAAAAATGAGAAAGAATTTGTTAATTTAATAATTAACGAAATGATGCTTGGCATCAAAGAGACTTTAAATAATTTTAAAGTAAATTTTGATTCTTTTTTTTCAGAGAGTTATTTATACGATAAAAAAGTAAATAAAATACAAGAGATCTTAGAAGATTTAAAAAGTGATCATTCTTTTGAAAAAGAAGGCGCACTTTGGTTTAAATCAACGAAGTTTGGAGACGACAAAGATAGGGTTTTAATTAGATCTGATAATCAAGAAACTTATTTTTTATCTGATATTGCATATCATAAAGATAAATTTCAAAGAAATTATGATGAACTAATTAATATTTGGGGAGCAGACCACCACGGCTACCTTCCAAGAGTAAAAGCGGCAATTGAAGCGCTAAAGCTTAA
>CACMKG010000009.1 GCA_902614235.1 uncultured SAR86 cluster bacterium | reverse complement strand
TTATCTTTTAGAGTTATCAATAGAGTGGAAAAAACTTCCCGAAGAAAAAAAGGCACAAATTTTTAAGTTGCTTCAAGCAGAAGTCGACTTAAAAAAATATGAATTGAAAGAATTTTATTTTTCATCTCCAAGAAAGGGAGTGCAATCTCCCTGGGCAACTAAAACTATAAATATTTTTGAAAGCTGCGGGTTAACTGAAGTTATTAAAATTGAAAAATTGAAAGCTATAAAATTTTCGAAGGAGCTTACAAATAAATCAAATTTAAAAAAAACTCTCTTTGATCCGTTGACCGAATCTTTTTTTGTAGATTTTAAGTTTTTAAAAGAATTATTTTCTGACTTAGAAAAAAAGAAAACTAAATTTATAAAAATTAATAAAAATGAAAAAAATTTAAATACTTTGAATTCTTCAATGGGCTTAGCTTTGAATGAATACGAAATAAATTACTTAACCAAAGGTTATGAGCTTTCAAAAAAAGAAGCATCAGATACTGAGTTGATGATGTTTTCTCAAATAAATTCAGAACACTGTCGTCATAAAATATTTAACTCGACATGGACATCGAATGGGAAAGATAAGAAAGATAGTCTTTTTGACATGATAAAAGATACTTATAAAAATTATTCAACGGATGTTTTATCAGCTTATAGTGATAATGCTGCCATTATTTCAGGTCAGGGTAAAAAAAGATTTTATCCGGATCCTGTTACTAGAGAATATAAGTCTGTAGATGAAAATAATAACTTTTGTATAAAAGTAGAAACTCATAATCACCCAACTGCTATATCACCTTTTTCCGGAGCTGCGACTGGTTCTGGAGGAGAAATTAGAGATGAGGGAGCAACTGGTAGGGGAGCTAAACCCAAAGCTGGATTATGCGGATTCTCTGTTTCTTATTTAAGAATACCTAATGAAAATGAAGATTGGGAAGGGAAAGAGGATAAACCTAGCAGAATAGCAGGGCCTTTAGAAATTATGATTAGTGGGCCAATTGGAGCTGCTTCCTTCAATAATGAATTTGGAAGACCAAACATTTTGGGTTATTTCAGATCTTATGAATATAGAGCTAAAAATTCATATTTTGGTTTTCACAAACCTATCATGTTGGCAGGAGGTCTCGGAAATATTAAGCCTATACATACCAATAAAGCAAAAGTATCAAGTTCAGCAAAAATAGTTGTTTTAGGAGGACCGGGTTATCTTATTGGATTAGGAGGAGGCTCAGCATCTTCAGTTGAATCTGGTAAATCAAGTGAAGATTTAGATTTTGCATCTGTTCAAAGATCTAACCCTGAAATGCAAAGAAGATGCCAAGAAGTTATAGATCAATGTTGGCAGCTTGATGAAAATAATCCAATTGCATTTATTCATGATGTGGGCGCAGGAGGCTTGTCAAATGCTATTCCAGAGTTAGCAAAAGATTGTGATTTAGGCGCTGTTATAGATTTAAATAAAATACCAATAGTAGATAAATCTATGAGTTCATTAGAAATTTGGTGCAATGAATCTCAAGAGAGGTATGTGTTGGCCATAGAAAAAGATGATATAGAAAAATTTCAAATTATCTGCATAAGAGAAAATTGTCCTTTTTCTATAGTTGGTGGCTTTACTAAGCAAAAAAAACTAAAACTAGTAGATAAAAACTTAAATGAAAATTCTATTGATCTTGATATGGATTTTATTTTTGGAGCTAAAGAGCAATTAAAAAGAACCCTAAAAGACTTTTCTAAAAACAAACCCGACAATATTGATTTTGATTTAAATATAAAAAAATCTATTTTAGATGTTTTGAGACATCCCACGGTAGGAAGTAAAAACTTTTTAATTACCATTGGAGACAGAAATGTTGGAGGTCTGACATATCGCGATCAAATGGTAGGGCCATATCAAGTTCCAGTAGCCGACAATGGAATTACAATGTCTCATTTTGATTCTATAGAAGGAGAAGCAATGTCTATAGGAGAAAGATCTCCAATAGCTATTTTTGATGCTCCGGCTTCAGGAAGGGTTGCTATAACTGAAGCTTTGACAAACATTCTCTCCTCGGGAGTTGAGGAAATATCTAAAGTAAAACTATCTGCAAATTGGATGGCCTCGCCGAATAATGACTCTAATGATTATGATTTGTATGAGACTGTTAAATCGATTTCTAAAGATCTTTGCAATAAATGGAACCTAACAATTCCAGTGGGAAAAGATTCTTTATCAATGGAAACTGCCTGGGATAACAAGAAAAATACTTCTCCACAATCTCTGATAGTTTCTGCGTTTTCACCGATTCCAGATGTTACCAAAAGTATTACTCCTGATTTTAGCCAGAATCCAGATTTAGTTGTCTTGAGAATTAATTTCAACTCAAAAAATTATAGATTAGGTGGTTCAGTTTTATCTGAGACTCTTAAAAAGGATTTAGGAGAAGTTCCTGATATGAATGCGATTGAAGAATTTCCCAAGATTTTTAATTTTGTTGCAAAATTAATAAAAGACAAAAAAATATTTTCTTACCATGATATTTCTGATGGAGGCCTCATTGCCTGCTTAGCAGAAATGATAATTTCTGGAAACAGTGGCTTTGATTTAAAAACAGAGTTATCAAAAAAAGATCTACAGGATTTTTTATTTTCAGAAGAACTGGGATTCGTTATGCAGGTTTCTAAAGAAACCTTCAATGAAATTGAAGATTTCATGAAAGCTATCAAAGCAGACGAAATGCTTACTATTCTTGGGAATACAAATGAAAAAAATGGTTTGACTATTTCCTCTAGCGAATTCAATGAAACAATCAATCTAGAAACATTAATTTTAAATTGGACACACGTATCAACAAAAATTAAATCTTTGAGAGATAATCCAATATCTGCTTTAGATGAATCAAAATCTTTTATTGAAAGAAAAAAAAATAAATTAAATCAAAAAACACATTTTAAAAGTTCAAATTTTAAAAATGTTTTTTCAATTAAGCCGAAAATCGCTGTTATTAGAGATCAAGGAATTAATGGGCAAATTGAAATGTCAGCTGCTTTTACAAAAGCTGGATTTAAGGTTTTTGATGTTCATATGACAGATTTAAAAAATAAAATTTTTAATTTAGATGACTTCAAAGGTTTAGCTTTTCCCGGAGGTTTTTCATATGGAGATGTTCTTGGAGCAGGCAGAGGTTGGGCAAATTCAATCTTAATGAATAATGAATTAAGGGATGATTTTGAAAATTTCTTTAATCGATCTGATACTTTTTCTCTTGGAGTATGCAATGGATGTCAGGTCTTATCTGAACTAAAGGAAATAATTCCTGGTGCAGAAGAATGGCCTAGTTTAAAAAAGAATCTTTCAAATCAATTTGAAGCTAGATTAGTTCAATTAAAAGTTAATGACTCAAGATCTATATTTTTTCAAAATATGAAAGATTCTCAACTTATTGTTCCTGTGGCTCATGGTGAAGGAAGAATGGAATTTTCTGATCCTTCTAATTTAAGAAAATTAATTTCAAATAATCAAATTCCTTTGCAATATGTTGATTCAGAAGGTGAAATTGCCACCAGTTATCCTTCCAATCCAAATGGTACAACTGAAGGAATTTCTTCCGTTTGCTCTAATGATGGAAGAGTAACTATTCTTATGCCACATCCCGAAAGAGCTTTTTTAAATAAACAACTTTCATGGACAAATAACGAGGATTCAGGTTTTAGTCCTTGGTTTGAAATGTTCTTAAATGCAAGACAATTTATAAATTAACTCTTTTTTCTTACTATATCTTCAACATGAAGATTGAAAGATTTTTTTTCTAAACACTGATAGTAATGTTCAATAGTTTTTGGCACGAATGGAAAAGCAAGTTCTTCCCAAGGAATCTCATCATAAGAAAATAGTTTTACATCTAAACTTTCAGAAGTAGGTCCGAAAGAGTTATCTTCAATATCGGCAAGGTAAATAACATAAATTTGATTTATTTGAGGAATATTGAATATCGTAAAGATATCTCTCATATCTACCTCTGCTTGAGTTTCTTCTTTTGTTTCTCTCCAAGCTCCTTCTAGTAATGATTCTCCATTTTCTAAAAAACCTGCAGGCACTGTCCATAATCCTACTCTGGGTTCTATAGCTCTTTTACAAAGAAGAATTTTATCTTCAAAAGTAGGCAAAGTACCTACAACTACATTTGGATTCGAATAATGAATTGCTCCACAATTAGTACAGACATATCTTTCTCTGTTATCACCTTCAGGGACTTTGAGAATAACTTTTCCTGAGCAAATAGAACAATAATTCAAGATAAATTTAATTAATTAAAAAGAATCAGAAGTATAATTGATCTTTAATACCTTTAAAAATGATATCTACCCTAAAATCAAAACTTGAAAATTATGCCCCGAATGGGATTTTAAAAGATCATCCTCAAGCAGCTGTTTTGATCATTTGCTATGAGGCTGATGGAGAAATATTTATCGTGATGACTCAACGATCAAAAAATCTCCCAAGTCATCCTGGTGAAGTAGCTTATCCTGGAGGTAAAAGAGAAAAAAATGATGCATCGCTTATAGAAACAGCTTTGAGAGAAGCATCCGAAGAAATTGATTTAGACGAAAGTAAAATTAAAGTAATAGGAGAGATTGATACTTTAAAATCTAGATTTGGTTTAAGTGTAACTCCTTTTATAGCTGTTGCTGATGAAAAATTGATTCTCAAAGCTAATTCAAATGAAGTTGAAGATATCTTTTACATTCCGTTATCATTTTTTAAAAATGAACCAAATATTTCAGAAAAAGTAACTAATTATAAGGGGGAAACTTTTAAAACTCCTGTATTCAATTTTGAAAACTATAAAATCTGGGGCCTTACTTTAGCCTTTACAATTAACTTTTTAGCCTTATTAGATATAAAATTCGATTATGATTTATAAATTAGGCGAAAACGAAGTATCGACTGATGGTGATAATTTTTTTATTGCGCCGTCTGCTTCAGTTATGGGTAGAGTTTTTCTAGCAAAACATGCAAGCGTATGGTTTGGTGCTGTTGTAAGAGGGGACGTTGAAGAAATAAAAATAGGAGAGAATTCTAATGTCCAAGACTTATCCGTTTTGCATGCTGATCCAGGACATCCTCTTCTGATTGGCAAAAATGTTACCGTAGGGCACAAAGTCATGTTGCATGGATGTTCTATTGGAGATAATTCTTTAATTGGAATTAATAGCGTAATTTTAAATGGAGCTAAAGTAGGTAGAAATTGTTTAATTGGAGCAAATTCTCTTATTACAGAAGGAATAGAAATTCCAGATAATTCTCTAGTGATGGGATCACCTGCGAAAGTTAAAAAAGAGCTAGATCCTTCAATGAAGGATATTTTAATTGGTAGCGCAAGTCACTACGTAGAAAATTATAAAAGATTTAAAAAAGACTTAATGGAGCAAAAAACATGAAGACAGAAAAAATAACATATCAATCTGGAGAGAATTCATTTGAAGGATTTTTGGCTCAACCAGAAGGAGATTCAAACCCTTGCGTGCTAATTGCACACACTTGGGCAGGAAGAGATGCTTTTGTAGAAGAAAAAGCTAAATTATTAACCGAACTTGGATATGCTGCATTTGCAATAGATATGTATGGAGATGGAAAAATTGGTACATCAAATGAAGAAAATGCAGGCATGATGCAACCATTGCTCGACGACAGAGAAGAACTGGCAAGGCGAGCTCTGGCTTCTTTGGATGCTGTTTCTAAAATTGATAGTATCGATGCAAGTAAAATTGTAATCATGGGTTATTGTTTTGGAGGATTAGTTGCAATGGATCTTGCTAGAACAGGAGCTGACATCAAAGGCGCTGTTAGCTTTCATGGTTTTCTTGCCGGTCCTGAAAATTCAACTAACGAAATAAAAGCGAAACTTTTAGCTCTTCATGGCGATTCAGACCCAATGGTAGGACAAGATCAAATTGAATCTTTCAGACAAGAAATGACAAGCAAAAAGGTTGATTGGCAGCTACATGTTTTTGGAGGTGCAATGCATTCTTTTACAAATCCTGAAGCAAACGATCCGGACTTTGGAGCTGTGTACTCTAAAAATGCTGATGAGAGATCATGGAAAATTTTTACAGATCTCCTAAAGGAGCTTTTTTAAATAAAGAATGAATTCTTCTGAAGTCCGGAAAACTTTTCTAGATTTTTTTAAAGAAAAAAATCACGAACTTGTTAAAAGTTCCCCATTAATTCCTCAAAACGATTCAACTTTATTGTTCACTAATGCTGGGATGATTCAGTTTAAAGATGTGTTCCTTGGCGCAGAAAAAACTCCTTTCAAAAGAGCTACTTCATCCCAAAAATGCATAAGGGCTGGAGGAAAACATAATGACTTAGAGAATGTTGGATATACCTTAAGACATCATACTTTTTTTGAGATGTTAGGAAATTTTAGTTTTGGAGATTATTTTAAAGAAGATGCAATCAAATTCGCATGGGAGTTGTTGACTGAAAGATATGAATTACCGCAAGAAAAATTATGGATAACGGTCCATATTGATGACGATGAATCTGAAGATATCTGGCTAAATAAAATTGGGGTTCCAAAAGAAAGAGTTAATAGATTAGATGAAGATAATTTTTGGTCGATGGGAGACACAGGTCCTTGTGGCCCTTGTTCAGAGATATTTTACGATCATGGGAGCGATTTTTTAGGAGATCCGCCTGCAGAAGGTAATGAATCTGGAGACAGGTATATAGAAATTTACAATCTAGTCTTCATGCAATTTGACAGAGACGCAAATGGAAATATGGCTCCTTTACCCAAACCATCAGTTGATACTGGAATGGGTTTTGAAAGAATTACTGCAGTAATGCAAAACACGAATGATAATTACAAGACTGATATTTTTGACAATTTAATAAAAACTATTGCAAAAAAATTGAAAGTAAATGACATATCAGATCCTTCTCTGAGGGTTATTGCAGATCATTTAAGATCTTCATCATTTCTTTTATCAGATGGAGTAATAATTGGAAACGAAGGAAGGAGCTATGTTTTAAGAAGAATTATTAGAAGAGCGCTAAGACACGCCTATAAATTAAATACAGAAGAAAATCATATATTATCTAAATCAGCTAATGAGTTAATTGATAATCTTGGTAGCGCTTATCC
>CACMKG010000008.1 GCA_902614235.1 uncultured SAR86 cluster bacterium | reverse complement strand
TAGATCCACTTGGAGGATGGGCTTGGAGTCCAGGACAATGGGAATATGAAATGATGATTCAAGGGGTTTATATGATACTTGGGGTAATGATGTTAATTGCAGCGAATGATCCTTTAAAAAATCCTTTATTTGTTTGGTTTGTAGTCTGGAGTAGTTTTGTGCATGGTGGAATTATGGCTTTTCAGGCAATAATAGATACTCATGAAATGGGACACTTTCTTGGCGATATTCCAGCTTTATTTATTCTTGCAATAATTGTTGGCTACAATTTAAGAAAGTTACAAACTAGTTCATAAATACAATGGATAAAAAACTTTATAGAAATGGCCCTTACGCAGATTTTTTTTCGCAAGGTGTGCAAACAGGGAATATTCTTACTTTAGCAGGTCAATTGGGAGATGACTTAGAAGGCAATGTTCCAAATGATTTGCAATGTCAGATGGAAAATTGTTACAAAAACATAAAAATTATTTTGAAAGAATTCAATGCGTCGTTAGATAATATTATTGATGAAACATGGTTTGTAACAGACATAGAAGAATGCATGACCAATGTCGGCGAGATTTTTGATTCTAGGGAGAAAATCTATGGCTGCAAACCAGAAGTCTCCCAAACTTTAATTGGAGTGTCTGCTTTGGTAGATCCTAAGTATAAAATTGAAATTAAGTGTATTGCTTATCTCGATTAAAACTTAATCAATATCAACAATTTTTTTCTTATGTAACCTAGTTTCAGCTAATAAATCGCTCATGTACTCTTGAAAGAATATGATCTTTTTATCTTTTAATCTCATCACCATTGCATAGTTGTTGTTGTACTCGCCATTTATACCTTCTGCTTCTCCCTCAATAGTAAAAACGACCATATCTCCGCCAGCTATTCTATTAGTTATATTAAGAGTAATGCCATCGGGCAGAACTGAAGGAATAACCTCGTTCAACCAGGTTGATTCATAAGTTTCTTTGTTATATTT
Source organism: uncultured SAR86 cluster bacterium (assembly GCA_902614235.1). Lineage (GTDB taxonomy): Bacteria > Pseudomonadota > Gammaproteobacteria > Magnimaribacterales > AG-339-G14 > CASICS01. The sequence continues at coordinate 8,648 of CACMKG010000008.1, read as the reverse complement.
CTTACAAATTTCACAGATGCCCATAAATTCAAATTCAAAATCTTCATGAATTAATTCCATCGCTGCATCTGGATTGGATAAAATATTATCCCAGAAAAGATCTACAACTTTTAAATTTTGTTCTTCAAGTTTGTGGCCATTAGCCATTAGGATTGAAGGAAGTAAAAATAGAATTAAAAAAAATATTTTTAAAAATTTCATAATATATCCTCGTTTTATAAATATAAGATATCATGAAAGAAAGACTGAATATGAAAAAACTATGTGAAACACAAATTTTTGAATGCTCTGCAAAAGCTCTTTGGGAAATTTTATCAAATGTAAGTAGATGTGATTGGGTTCCAACTATTAAAGAAATTAAGTTAGAAGGAGATTGTAGATTATTTGAAATGGAAGGAATGGGAACAGTGAAAGAGAGAATTCTCTTGCTTGATAATGAATCCATGAGGCTGCAATATTCTGCTGTAGAAACTCCTTCGCCAATTCAACATCATTTAGCTACAATGCAAATTTTATCGATTGATGAATCCCATTGTAAGTTGGAATGGAGCACCGAAATTGAGCCCGAAGTTTTTGCTGAAGCGGTTCATCAAGGGATGTTAATTTCCATAGATGGTATAAAAAAAATTATTAAATAATTTTGAGAATAATTCTTTTTTTTATCTTTGTTTTGTTAACTTCTTGCAGCGGAGGTGGAGGAAGTAGTTCTAATAATCCTGCACCTGAAGTTAATTTATCTGCAAGCAAAACTGACTTATTAGTTCCAGGAAATACAACCATCCAGTGGAGTTCAAATAATAGTACTTCATGCTTAGCAACAGGTGATTGGTCTGGAACATATGGAACTTCAGGTACAGAAGTCATAAACATTTCTTCAGCCGGCACTAAAAATTTTATATTAACTTGTGAAGGACCAGGAGGATCAAATAATAATAGTATCTCTTTATCTTTGAATACTGATCCATTGTATTCGTATCAATGGCATCTTAAAAATACTGGTCAAACAAATTTTGCTAGTCTAAGTGAGGGAACACATGACCTAAACATAGAAGATGTAATTTCCTCCGGAATAACTGGACTTGGCACAATTATTGCAATTGTCGACACAGGATTGGAACTCTCTCATGAAGATTTGAATGCAAACGTTGTTGCTGGAAAATCATACGATTACTCTGATCAAGACAATAATCCTGAACCAATTAATTCCTTGGGTGATCATGGTACCTCTATTGCAGGTCTGACATCAGCAGTAGGTGGGAATAATATAGGTGTCAGGGGTGTCGCTCCAAATTCAAAAGTAGTGGGTTTTAACGTTATTGGAGGATCCAATAACACAATTTCAAATATGGTCGATGCTCTAGGCGGTGCTTCAGGCGGAGCAGATACTCAACAAGTTGATATTTTTAATATGAGTTTTGGAACAAATGCAGAAAGATTTTTTCCATCTCCTATAAACTCTTCTATAGAAGCAGCTTTTAAAAATGGTGCAGATAATCTTCGAAATGGAAAAGGCGCAATCTATGTTACATCTGCTGGAAACCACTGGAATTACAGAGAAAATTCGAATATATATAATTGCGGACCTAATTATGGGGTAAATAACTCAGCTGAAGGATTTCCTTGTTGGGATTCTAGTTTTGATACTAAATTAACTGTTCCCTATGTTATCGGTGTGGCTTCCTTGAAAGAATCTGGAGTCAGATCATCCTATTCAACGCCAGGATCAAGTATTTGGATTTCTGGTTTTGGAGGAGAGTATGGAAATAATCTAACTTATACAGGATTAACTGTTTTTGGAGGTAATAATCCGGCTTTAATGACAACGGATCAGTCTTCATGTTCCAAAGGCTATGTTAGAGCTGGAATAGATGTTGGTTCAGGACTAAATATAAATTCTTTTCAAAGTAGTTCTCATCCTGAAAATCAAAATTGTAATTATACATCTACAGCTAACGGTACTAGTGCTGCAACACCAACTATAAGTGGAGTAATTGCTTTAATGTTAGAAGCAAACAACAATCTGACTTGGAGAGACGTTAAACACATTCTCGCCTCAACTTCAGATCAAATAGATTCGAATCGTCAAAAAACATTTTTAGGTGTAAATCAACATAGATGGATTACCAACGCAGCAGGCTACAAACATCATAATTGGTATGGATTTGGCAAAATTAATGGGGTAGCGGCAGTAGAGGCGGCGAGAAGCTATATATCTGGTAGTTTAGGTACTTTTAATGATTCGGGATGGGTTAGCAGTGGTACCATTAATACAAGTTTTGATAGTTTCAATAGAGCTATTTTTAATAATTCTGCCTTAAACGTTACAAAACCAACATCATCAAATGGAAAAATAGAATTTATCAGAGTGAGAATATCTATGACTACAAGCAATCCCAATCATGTGGGTTTAGAGTTACTGTCTCCGGATGGAACAATCGTTCCTATACTATCCCCATATTCAATAATTACAAATAATCCTTTATCTTCTCCTTTTGATATTGGAATCAACTCTCTTTACGGGGAGAACATAAGTGGTGATTGGAAGTTGATTGTTTCAGATTATACAAATGATGGCATTGGCGGAGTTATTAATTCTTGGCAGATTAGAATTTATGGAAACTAATATGAATTTATTTAAAATTTACTTATTTACTATTATTTTCTTTAACTCTGCTTTATTTGCTGGTTTGAATACCATTGAAAAAAATGATTTTATTTATCAAAAAAAAGAGGAAACTCCTATAGTAAAGTTTGATATTAATAAAAAAATATTAAACGACTCCATAGTGCTTCAATGGGACCAGGAAACAATCATTGAAGGTTTTAAAAAATTAGGCAATTTTCTATACAAATTGAATGCTGTTGAACAATCCAATAAAAATACAATAAACATAAATGAGAATAAAAAAAACCTAAGATTAGTAGAAGTTAGAGGACAAAAATATATGATTTCAGATAGCTCATTTATAATTGAATTTGGACAAGAAATCGACAGACAAAAATTTAATACGGAATATGCAATAATTCCGAAGTATGAAATGGGAATCAGAACAGCGTACCAACCTCTGGGGTTTGAGAATTTAAATGAAGTATTTAAAAGATTTGATGTAGATGACAGAGTAATTTCCTATGAACTTGATTTGATAGATCCGAATGTGGTTTTGCAATAATTTATAATGGAATTCTTAAAATTATGACTTTTATGTTTTTATGGGCTATTTGGTCACTGGTTTCGTATTTTGTAGTTCAAATTGTTTCCTATGAAAGGGTTTTAGATGGCGATAGAAATAAAAACGTAGAAATAATAGCTTGTTTTGTTTTTGGGGGAATTATAAATTTAGTCTTATTTAGCATCTATTAATACATGAAAAAAAACTTTAAAAAAATAAGAAACTATTTATATTTAAAAGCCTTTAAGTTTTTGATCGGATTTGAAAGATTTTTAAATAATGGTTTTGCGCTTAATATTCTTTCAACTGATTTTATAGACGATCCTTATTCAACCTATTCGTCAATGAGATCAAAAAAGAAAATTTATTACTCATCTTCTACTTTTCTTCATTGGGTTACAAATATGGATTATGTCCAAGATATGCTTCGAAACAAAGATTTCAGTGTTGACGATAGAAAATATTCAATTGCAAAAAGGAGAAGAAAAGAACTGATTAAAGATGGCAGGGAAATAATGTTGGATCAGTTTGATAATCCAAGCATCCTTAAACTAGACCCCCCAGATCATTCAAGAATAAGAAAATTGGTATCCTACGGTTTTACAAATAGATATATTTCTTCTTTAGAATCAGAAATCAAGGAAACTATTAACGACTGTCTAGATAAAACTCATAATGAAAGTTCTTTTGATTTGATAGATGTGTTAGCCAAACCTTTGCCTGCAATTGTTATAGCTAAAATGATGGGTCTACCCAATGAAGATTTGAATCAGTTTCAGAAATGGTCGGAAGATCTTTTGCTGGAAGTTGGTGGCATTACTTCATCAGAAACTCAAAGAAAGAAAGCTAGAGACGCATATGAAGAATTAATAAGATATTTTGAAAGAATAATTCTTGAGAGGAAAGACAATCCTGGAGACGACTTTATTGGCAAGTTAATTCAAGCTGAGGAAGAGGGTGATAAATTAAACGTTAAAGAAATGTTTGGTACATGCTTGTTACTTTTAGTTGCTGGTCATGAAACTACTACAAGACTTATAGGGAATGGCTTATTTACTTTATTCAAGCACCAAGAACAATTTAATCATTTAAAAAATAATTTTGATTTGATTCCTAATGCTATTGAAGAGATGCTCCGATTTGAACCTCCAGTTCATGCCACTGTTAGATTTGCACACGATGACATGATTTATGCTGGAAAAAAATTTAAAAGAGGAACTGCATTTGCAATTAGTATTGCTGGGGCCAATAGAGACCCTTTGGCTAATAAAAACCCAAATGAATTTGACATAACAAGAGAAAATATTAAGCACGTCTCATTTGGCTACGGTCCTCACATGTGTATTGGAGCTCATTTAGCCAGGATAGAAACGAAATTAGCATTTGAAACTCTGTTTGATAGATTTCCTGATATGAAGTTGATAGATGAAAACCCAGAATGGGGTAAAAATTTTATTTTTAGAGGCTTTGATCATTTAGAAATAAAAGCAAATTAAATTTATGAAGATATTAAAAGTATTTGATCAAGCAGAGTTAGTCTTAGTCGATCTTGAAGTAAACCTAGGTAAGAAGACACAGAGCTCACCTACGTTATGTATCAAAATGGATGGAAAAATCATCCCTTTGCATAGTGCTCATGATGGCAGACCAATTTTGATGAATATGGAAAACGCTATCGATTTTCCTGAATAAATGGATCAATTTCTTGAATTAAAACAATTTATAGATGAATGCTCTTATCCTGTTTTCTTTACTGGCGCAGGAATAAGTACGGATTCAGGAATTCCTGACTTTAGAGGACCAAATGGTTTCTGGAAAAAGAATCAACCAATATATTTTCAAGACTTTATGGCTTCAGAAGAAATGCGAAATAAATATTGGGAACAAAGCATTCAATTCAAAAGCAACTTCAATTCTTACCAACCTAATTTTGGTCACAAAGCAATCGCAAAAATTATTAAAGATAAGAAGAAAGGTCATTGCATTACTCAAAACATTGATAATTTGCATCAAGCTGGTGGCTTGAATAACGATCAGGTAACGGAAATACATGGCAATGCAACTTATGCTGTTTGTTTGGACTGCTCCAAAAAATTTGAATTAAGTGATATTCATGCTCAATACACAAATACAAAAAAATCCCCAACTTGTGATGTTTGTGCAGGGCCTGTTAAAACAGCAACAATTTCATTTGGTCAGCCTATGCCTGAATTAGAAATGGAAAGAGCACAAATAGAAGCAGAATCATCTGATTTATTTATTGTTGCAGGTTCTTCTTTGGTAGTTTTTCCTGCTGCAACTATCCCTTTATATGCCAAGGAAAAAGGAGCTAAGTTGATAATTATTAATAATGAACCTACGGAATTTGATCGCTTTGCCGATCTAGTAATAAATGAAAGTATTAGTGACACGTTCAAACAAGCTATCTAGAATATTGAGATGTTTGCCTTTTTGATTCCTATTATTTGGTTTTTTATTTATATCGGAGTTTATCTGGCATGGGGAACTTTTAAGAAAGACGAAGGTAAAAATGAAGATTTTAGTCTGTTTGTTTGTGCTCTGATTGCTTTTTTATTAACTTTTTTGACTATTCCCTTTCTTCCTAGTTAAAAAGTACTAACAATAAAGCATAAGTACAGGCAAATAATCCTGCAGAAATTGCTTGTACATTTCTATCAATTTTTATTTCCTTTCCAAAAAAATCAATTTCAATAGGTGGAACACCATTTACGTCATTCAATTTTCCGTCATACAAGGGCATAAATAATAGAGCGAAGACAAAGCTCAAAAGCCAAATATATAGCAGAATAATTGAAATCAAAACATTCATTTGTGAAGGAATTATCCATAGCAAGAATAAAACAAAAAAACCCGTAACAGCCAACGCATTAACTTGCCAAACTAAGTGAAATCTAGAGTGACCAGTCCATAGTGGATTAGTTGCATGAGATTCGTTGAAATCAATTAATGGTGCAATTAGTCCTAGACCTAAACAAATAGAAGACAGAATGATGCTAGCTATGAAAATATTATTGATTTCAGTAAAAAATACTGCCCAAAGTGACCACAGAATAACTAAACCCGAGACTTTTCCAAATAAACTTTGTGCTTTTAGAGCAAAAGTAAATAATTTACTTCTTTTCTGATGTTCCAACATTAATTTTCTTCTTTGGGCATAAATCCTTTAAACATATCAGGAAGATAATTTGCTCTGGGATGATCAGAGACTCGAATACATTTGTTTTCCATTTCGCCTAATCCTTCTATAGATGTTATTAGTACGTCACCATCTTTCAGAAATATACCTTGTGTTGCACCAACTCCGGCAGGAGTTCCTGTCCAAATTGTATCTCCAGTTTTAAGAGTAACAATTCCCGATAAATAAGAAATGATTGTTGGAACATTAAAAATTAAATCGCTAGTATTATCTTTTTGCATCGTTTTACCATTCAATTTGCACTCAAGATCAAGGCCTTCATAATTATCTAGAGAATCAGGAGGCACTAAGTATGGACCCATTGGTCCAAAAGTATCAAAAGATTTACCAAGATTAAACATCGGTGGTTGTGTTGCGAACTGGGCAGGGCGATCTGAAATATCCTGCCCAATACACATGCCGGCTACATGTTCCCAGCCATTTTCTTCTTTTATATCTTTTCCACCTTTGCCAATAACCACAACTAATTCTGCTTCATAATCTACAAAATCACTTCGTAGTTCTACATTATCTTTTGGTCCGACAAAACAAGAGGTATGTTTGGTAAAAACCATTGGGACTTCAGGTATTTCCATGCCACCTTCTTCGGCATGACCTCTGTAATTTAAACCAACGGCGTAAGAATTTTTACTAGAAGGAACGGGATTACCTAACTCTATTTCAGATAATTTGCCTGATGGCGGAAAGTCAGTTAATAAACTAGCTAGTTTTTTTAATTCTTCTATTGATTCTAGTGCTTGTACACTATCTGAACTAATTTTTCCTTCAGATAATTTTTCGACATCATAATAATTCTCGTCTTGTATTAGAATTGCACGATTGTTTGTTGTACCTAGTTTAAAACTCATAATTTCTCCTTTATTCTTTATTTAATCCTATTCTTGTTTTTAAATCTCCTATCAATTGAGAGAGAGATACTTCTTCACTTGTAGAGCCATATATATATTTATCTGGTCTAACAAGATAAATCTTACCTCCTTCAATCATTGTTGACATCCACATATTAGTTTCAACTAATTCTTTATCTAAAACTAAAATTTTTGTATCAATGGATGAGAGAAAATTTTCTTCTTCTTTGGATAAAATAATTTCATTTGTTGAAACCAAAGAAAAGTTGTCTCCTAATAAATAATCGCATCTTTCTTTTATTTCATTTCCATTAAATTTAATTGGTTGAGGAAATAATTGTCCAGACATATGTTTTTGATCTGATTTTCCATTGTAAAAAACACCTTCATTTAAAGGTGGAATTGCAAAAGAACCATATCCTTTGGCAACTAGTTCAGCTGGAACATCTTCTATATTTTCAGTATGAGCATAAGCTTCCATCAATAAGCCAATACCCAAAGAGTTTTCAACGATAAATCTCGCGTGATCTTTTCTCTCTATTTGATAATTTTTTAGGAGACTTTCTCCTAAACTATATTTGAAATCCATGACAATCTTCCAAGATAGATTTTCAGCATCGCGACAACCAGTCATCATGCCTTCTCCCATGAAAGGAGGATTTTGATGAGCGGCATCGCCAATCAAATAACAATTATCCTTTTGAAATTCATTAGCTAAGACAGAATGAAATTGATAAATAGCTTTTCTTAAAATTTTATATTCTTCTGGCTTTAACCATGGAGAAAGAAGTTTTTTAATATTTTCATCCGAAGAAAATTCATCGATATCATCGTCATCATGAATTTCAAATTCCCACCTTTTAAACGGAGAGTGAGTTGGAATAAATGTCCCGATTCTCTTGGGATCACAAATTTGAATTGCAAATTCTCCCAATTCCTTTTCTACCAGCAATTCAATGTCTATGATTATCCAATCTCTGTCATAATTTAAATCTTCTTGCTCGATTTTTTTTAATTCTCTTACTTTGCTATTTGCTCCATCAGCACCGATAAGATATCTGCACTCGGGTTTAAAAACTTCATTATTTTGAAGGTCTGTGATTGCACATTTAGTAATTTGATCAGCATCATCTATATCTGTTAATTCATGCTCAACAAATACGTCGCAATTAGAATTTAATAGCTTTTCTCTTATTTCTCGATCTGTATAAGGCTGATGAAAAAATTGCATAGGTGGCCATCCATTATGAGTATTCAAACCCTTCATAATCATTGGATCGCCAATAAATTCTAAATTTTCATCAACGAATCCCGCACCTCCCGGGACATCACTATTTCTTATATAAACGTCATCTAGATACAAAGATTGATGCATTCTCATGCCTTGATCACTCATGCTGACAGCCCTGGGAA
>CACMKG010000007.1 GCA_902614235.1 uncultured SAR86 cluster bacterium | reverse complement strand
TATAATCTCTTCTTTAGATATGGCTCGATATAATGCCAGAGCTATCAAAGACGATTTGCCTAGGTCTGCAACAGAGCAACTCAATAATTTATTCAATGAATTTAGTGGTGGAATGGCTTCTTCTTCTAGCAGAAGAAGACGAGCAGCCTACATTTACAATGCTATTTCTGGCGCACAAAGATTTTTTGGAATCATTTCTGATAACTTTTCCAGAGGATATGCTTTCGAGTTCATGAGGTTGGGAAGATTTGTAGAAAGAATAGATATGATTTCAAGAATTATAGATAGTTTATGCATTACAAAATCAAAGGAGCAAACCCATGACTTTCCAACTTTAGAATGGGTAAGTATGCTTAGAACGTTATCTGCTCATGAATCTTTCAGAAAAGAAATACGAGGAGAAATAGAGAGAGGCGATGTAATAAATTTTCTTTTGAAAAATGAGAATTTTCCAAGATCGATTTATAGATGCCTTTCCATAACAGAAAAAAGTCTTACTTCTCTTCCAAACAATGCTAACGTTCTCGAAGTAGTGAAAAAATTGAATACTAGAGTATTTTCGGCAAAGTTAGAGAGCTATGATGACAACCAGCTTCATAATTTTTTAGACTACTTACAAAGAAGAATTCATCTCCTAGACGAACATATTCATAAAAACTATTTTCACAATCACTTATAGACAGAATTATGAATCTCGGAATATTTATCATTGGCGCTCTTACTTTTATTATTGCTTTTTCTTTTTTTAAGTTTTCTGCTTTTCGTAAAACCAAAAATGATCAATCCTCGTGGCCAAAATTACTCTCTGTTTTTGTAGTTGACTATCTTGTTCTTGTTCTTGGAGTTTTAGCAAGTGGAATTCTATTTGTGTCCATTTTTAACATAGCTCATGGATAAATATGTGATTGAAATAAGACTAATTTTTGCTAAAAGTATCGGTAGCTTCGATCAACAGCTCTGTAATTTCTTTTTCAAAAGCTGAGTGTCCAGAGAAAGGTGCAATTTTTAGTTCAGCTTCAGGCCATTTTGAATAAAGTTCATAAGCAGTAGTGGACGGACAAACCACGTCATACCTTCCTTGAATTATTACTGCCGGTATGTGCCTGATCGGATCTATGTTATCTATAAGTTGATTTTCGTAATCTAAAAAACCCTTATTAATAAAATAGTGATTTTCTATGAGCGCAAATGCAAGAGCAAATTCTGCATTTACAGAATCTTTGACAGCACTTGGGTTGTGATTGATAAAACTTGCAGATGCTTCCCACTTAGACCAAGCTTTAGCAGCTGACAGCTTTTTTTCTTTGTCTTCACCATTAAAAATTTTTCTATAGGCGTCAATTAGATCGAATCTTTCTTCTTCTGGAATCTCATCGATAAATCCTTGCCAAGCTTCAGGATATATTTCACTTGCTCCATACTGATAAAACCACTTTAGTTCTTTTTCTCTCAGCATAAAAATTCCCCTTAGAACGAGTTCAGTAACATGTTCAGGATATTTTTGGGCATAAGCCAGGGCAAGAGTACTTCCCCAAGAACCTCCAAAAACAAGCCATTTTTCTATTTGTAGTTTTTTTCTTATGGATTCAACGTCATCTACAAGATGCCAGGTTGTATTTTCCTCTAAGCAAGTATGAGGTTTACTTTTACCACAACCTCTTTGATCAAAAAGGATTATTCTATATTTTTTTGGATTGAAAAATCTTCTCGATAGTTTTCCAGCTCCTCCTCCAGGTCCTCCATGTAAAAAAACTGCAGGTTTACCCTTAGGATTTCCACACTGTTCGTAATAAATTTCATGAATCCCTTTTTTGATAAAGCCTGTGTCAAACGGCTCAATGGATGGATAAAGTTTTCTTTCTTTTTTAAAAAATCTCACTGCAATATATTATCTGAAGTTTCTGGTCTATACCTTAAAAAGGATTAAAATTTTGCGGTGCCCAGAGGTGGAATCGAACCACCGACACAAGGATTTTCAGTTCTTCGTTCGCAAGTCCTAATTCCTTTAAAGTATTACCTTTAAGACCATTTGTGTGCACACCAGTGTGCACCAACGTGATAAAAACCTTTACAACATTGATATAAAGAGCGCACACATGAAAGCAGCAATTTAATCTATCTTTTAAGGGTTTTTAATATTTCTTCAACCTTATTGTCAAAACCCTTCTCATCATTTAATGCTTCCTTAACACATTCTTTCATATGTCTTTTTAATATTTTTCCTTCAATACTTGTAAGAGCATTTCTAACTGCCTTGATTTGATTGAGTATATCAATGCAATACTTTTCTTCATCAATCATGTTAGCAATTCCACGAACCTGCCCCTCAATTCTATTAAGATTAGGAATTTCTTCTTTATGGCATGGATTTTTCATATTAATTTAGGAACTAAATAAGTAAATACTGTAGCAAAAATAAACAATACAACCGAAATGTAATAAACGTATCTTGATTGTTTTCTAGTTTGCATACATAACCTACCTAACTCAGGATCTGTGGGGCAAGGCATGTAATAAGTTTTATAATTCACATATCCAGCAAAAATGATCATCACTAAAGCAAATATTGTTATAGATAATTTATATTGAGATAAGACAATTAAAAATGGAAAGACTGTTATTAAACTTGCAAAAGAAGCACCTGCACCAATTGCAATAAACAATGAAGGAAGTGCACAACATATTAAAGTTGATGACGAGGCAAACAAGGATAAAAAATTTGCTGATTTATCTTGCATAATTTTTAAAGATTAATAACCTGCATATCAATTGCATTTTGTCCGTTTATTAGAATTTTTTCCTTGATATCATCAAAGATGATTTCATGAGCAACATTGTATGCAATTAAAACTTTTCCTTTGCTCAGATCAACGTCTACTTTTTTTACATTAGTGTCTTTTTTAAATGTTTTTTCAATACCTCTAGCACAAAAATCACACACCATACCTTGAACATTCACGATTGCAATTTGGGTATCTTTAAGATCCATAACGAATTTATCAAATCTCTCAGGATCAACTTCTAATTTCTTACCATCTACAAATTCTTCATGCACATGTCCTTCATGAGTATGATGCATGCCGTCATGAGGGTTTTCTCCCCATGCCATTGAAGTAAAAATAAGAATTAATAATATATTTTTCATTTTTCCTCTCAAAATCTATACATTAGATGAATATCCCATTCAGTTTTTTTACTATAACCAAATTCCATAAGAACATTTCCTTTAAAAAATTTTAATACAGGGTAAGTTGACCACTTATTCTCAAGAGAATTATCTTTTGCCTTAATCATTATCCATGTGTGCAAGTCACCGTAATCACCAAGATAGGGTGCAACTCCTATTTGATAGTATTGTTCTAAATAGTCTTGAATTTTTCTTTCAGTTTCCTTTATTCCAAAACCAACAAATAATCTTCTTGTTTCCCAATCTCCATGTACACCATAAAAAAATTCATCAAAACCTTTTGAACTAACACCAGATTGAAAATACAAATTTCTTTGAGAGTTTTCAGTATTCTTTCTATTTATCAAGTATGTATATCTAACATATGAATAATTATCATTAAAATATTTATTTCTTATAACTTCAATCCCAATCGAGTATTTATAGGATGGCGAATAATGGTAGTAGATAGAATTTTTTATGTTATCTGAAAATGCCATTAAGGTTGAACCACCTGTGTAGGATATAGGTCTAGCATCAAGTCCAAACGACATGACAGACAAGAGACAAATAATTCTTATACCCATTGGGGGTATTTTAGTATTATTATGTTGGTTTTAAAAAGGTTATTTCGTTGGTGCCCAGAGGTGGAATCGAACCACCGACACAAGGATTTTCAGTTCTTAAGGAGCGGTAACACTCACTACGTTTGAACCGATACTTGTCCCATCTGAATTCACCGCAAAAATTCGATACCATTTCGTGCCAGTTGAAAGAGAATCGCTATAAGTAGTTGAAGTATTTCCAGTCGTTACATCGCTATAAGTCCCTGTAGCAGAAGTTTTTGCTTTAATTGTATAACTTGTTGCGCCGCCTTCACTTGCTGTCCAAGACAAACTGACGGTACTTGAAGATAAGGAGGCAGTTAATGTGGTTGGTGGGTTTGGAGCAAGATTCTTTTTATCTAATCTAATTATATTGTAGGAACCAGAACTACTGTTAAATGTTCCTAAAACTATTCTTGTATTACTTACTTTTTTTAATGAATAGGCAGCAAAAACTGGATCTTCTTTTAAAATAAATCTACCATCCAAAACAGCATATGGTCCTGAACAAGCAGAATTTCCCGCTCCAGACCTTACAAATGCGCAGTAATTAGTTGTCTGAAAAGAATACGTGCCATCTCCATCATCAGTAAAAGTTACAGTATCTAATCTTTGCCTATAAAGAGTATCTACAGCAGTTCCGGCACCGGTTACAGATAAACCACCAGTACAATTTCCTAAACCCCCAGTTGGACAGATTGACTGCACAACATCCCATGTTCCAACTAGGTCTGTTTCAGTTACTGATTTTAAGGTCAATTCAATTCTATCTAAAATATCATTAAAGACTTCAGCAGAAATTACATCACCTTCTTTTAAGCGTATTGCACTTTTATAATCCTCAGAAAAAGAGTTGATGGAAAAAAGAATTATTAATAACGATAAATATCTCATGAAATCACCTAATTGAATGTACTGCTGCCAAATTTTGAATCTTCGAATCTGCTAGCAGGGTCGGTTGTTGGGGTTGAAGAAGCAGGGGGAGTAGAACTAGCAGTTCCACCTCCACCACCACAGGCAGATATAAAAACTAAGAGCACTAAACTACCCAAGACTTTCATAACTAACTCCTTAAATATATTAAAGAATTAAAAGAATTTAAAGAATTATTTTGTTCGTGTGTTAAAAACTGGGTTAAATATTTAACACACTTTAGGACTCGATTTAACACAGAAGTGACTGTGTTAAAGTGAGTTAAAAATTAACACTTATCCCGAAAGTCTTGTAATGACTGGAAACGTTGATTTGAAAGGGTTTGGTGGTGCCCAGAGGTGGAATCGAACCACCGACACAAGGATTTTCAGTCCTTTGCTCTACCAACTGAGCTATCTGGGCAAAAAGAGAAAACGATTTTATATAAGTTTGTCATAATAAACAAAATAAAGTTCTAGGAGGACTAAAATTTTCGATATAGCAATCATAGGAGCGGGAGCAATAGGATTATCTATTGCAAAATATGTAGCTGCAGAAGGCAAAAAGGTTCTGGTAATAGAGCAGGAATCAAGAGCTGGAGAAGGAGTCTCATCAAGAAATTCCGGAGTTATTCATGCAGGAATGTATTATCCAAAGGAGTCGTTAAAGACTAAATTTTGTATCGAGGGAAACAAGCTTCTGTACGAGTATGCAAAATTAAAAAATATTAGTCACAAAAAGACCGGCAAGTTTATTATCGCATCTGATGAAAGTGAATTAGCAAATTTAGAAAAGATATTTTTACAGGGCCAATCAAACGGCGTCGATCTTAGAAAAAGCTCTTTAAAAGAAATTAAAACAAAAGAACCAGAATTAGATATTGCAGGAGCACTTTTTTCGCCAGAAACCGGAATAATCGATGTACCTGAATTCATTACGTCTTTAGAAGGCGATATTCAGCATAACGAAGGTGTTGTTTCTTTCAATACAAATTTTTTGAGCGCTAAAAAAAATGGTAAATCTTTTTGTATAAAGTGTTGTGATGGAAATGAATTCGAAATTGAGGCATCTTTTCTAATAAATTCAGCAGGGCTTGGTTCTGAAAATGTTTCGTCAAGTGTTTCTCCTTTAGGTGAAGAATTCACACATAAAATTCATTATGCCAAAGGACATTATTTTAAATATTCTGGTATAAATCCTTTCGATGCTTTAATTTATCCTTTGCCAAACGAATCCTCGCAAGGTTTGCATGTCGGTTTTGATATGTCACACCAACTTAGATTCGGTCCAGATATTTCTTGGGTTGACGAAATAGATTATGTATTCGATGAAAGTCTTAAAGAAAAATTTATTCATTCAATACATAACTACTGGCCTGGAATGGAACCTGAAAGGCTACATCCAGATTATTGTGGAATACGACCTAAAATTCAAAAACCATCAGAAAAAATGCAAGACTTTTCTATTCAATTTCCTAAAGATCACAAAATTGAAGGTTTTGTAAATTTACAAGGCATTGAAAGTCCTGGAATAACTAGTAGTTTAGCAATAGGAAAATATATATCTTCAATGATATAAATTATCTTTTTAAATAGGGGGAAAAATTAATACTAATTTAGTAAGTAACAAGGTAAGAGTTGGTTATGGAATAGGTGATTATGCAATTTGTCTCTATTGGAGTGGCGTAGGACTTTATTTATTATATTTTTACACAGATGTAGTAGGTATTTCGCCTTTACTGGCTGGTTGGATTTACGCTTTAGGAATAGGCTGGGACGCAATAACAGATCCATATATGGGTTTTATTGCTGAAAGGACCAGGACCAAAATGGGAAGTTATCGGCCATACATATTATTTGGCTCCATTCCTTTGGCTTTATCCTTCGTTTTACTTTTTTGGGTACCTCCTTTTGAAGGGACATTTTTATTTGTTTTTCTGATCATAGCGAATATTTTTCATAGGACTTGTTTTACTATTGTGAGTGTTCCTTATAGTTCTCTGACTGCAAGAATCTCTGACGACAGTGAAGAAAGAACAAAACTAACTACAGCTAGAATGTTGGGTGCCTCTTTCGGAACTCTAACTATTTCTGCACTTGGATTTCCAATCGTTAATTGGTTTGGAAATGGCGAAGAATCTTTAGGTTTTGTCTATTTAGGAACTTGTTCTGGGCTTGCAGCCGTTTTAATTTTAGCAATCACAGTAAAAACAGTTAAAGAAAGAAATTTTGATATAGAGATTGCAAAATTACCCAATTTCTCTGAAGTAAGTAAATCAATTGTTAATAACTATGCTTTTTTGATTGTATTTGCTTCTACTCTTACGTTGATTACAACTTCTATTATGTTTAATAAAAATTTAATTTATTACACTAAATATGCATTAGGTTTGCATGATTACCAAGGTTTAATTTTAGGAGTGAGCAGTGCATCTGCTTTTCTTGCTATACCTGTTTGGGCTTACTTCGCACTGAAAATAGGAAAAAGAAATTCCTGGTTGATTTCTATGATTCTTTTGGTATTTAGTTTTTTATTTTTTTATTTATATCCAATTAAAAATTTATTGGAACTTTTAATCGTTTTAATAGCTTTAGGAATTGGCAATGGTGCTACTGGAGTATTATTTTGGTCTATGTTGCCCGACACAATCGAATACGGAGAATGGAAAACAGGCGTAAGAACAGAGTCTTCTCTATATGGCTTTATGACCTTTGCACAAAAAGGTGGAATAGCTATCTCAGCACTTATTTTAGGAATGCTTTTAACGAATATAGGATTTATTCCAAATACAGTTCAATCAGAAGAGACTTTAGAAAGTTTAAAAAGCCTGATGACTTTTATTCCCCTGGCAGGAGTAGTTTTGAGTTTTATTTTGGTATATTTCTATCCTATAGATTCTAAATTTCATAAGAAATTAATAAGAGAAATTAATGAAAGAAGTTAAATGGGGAATAATTGCTGCAGGAAGTATTGCTAACGCTTTTGCGCATTCAATTAAATACTCAGAAAATGCAAAGCTTTCTTGTGTGCTTGGTAGAAGTGAAGAAAAAGTTAATTCCTTTGTTGAAAAACATAATTGTCAGCCTTATTTAGATTTAGATTCATTTCTTGATTCCGACATCGAAGCGGTTTACATAGCCACCCCACATGATTCCCATTTTCATTATTCAATGGAAGTGATTAAAAGAAAATTACATGTTTTGTGCGAAAAACCTTTGTCTGTTAATTCAACAGAAGCAATGATTTTAATGAATGAAGCAAAAAAAAATGATGTTTTCTTGATGGAGGCTTTCATGTATAGAACTCATCCTCAAACATTTGAAATCTTAAAGATTTGTAAGAAATATTTAAAGGAAACAAATGTGAAAATTTCAAGCTCTTTTGGGTTTGACGCTCCAGTAGACAAAAGTCACAGATTAAGAAATCCCAACTTGGCTGGAGGAGCAATATTAGATGTTGGTTGTTACCCTTTGTCTATGGCTAGGCTAATCGCTGGAGCAATAAATGATGAGCAATATTTAGATCCTAAAAGCATCGAGGTAAAAGGATCTCTAGATTCAACAGGAGTAGATAACAAGTCTAGCGCTAATTTGATATTTAACGATAATATTTCAGCTTACATTGAAACGTCGATAAATGAAGAGTTACAAAATAACCTAATTATTAAATCTGATAAAGTTGAAGTTGAAGTTTCTGAACCTTGGCACTGCGGACAATTTCAAGAGGGTAAATATTCAATTAAGTTAAATCTCGAAGGCAAAAAAACTATTATTTCTAACAGAGATGAAGTAGGTCTTTTTACCAGAGAAATCAATGAGGCGTCTAAATGTATTTTGCATGGTGATTCTGAATCTTCATTGATGTCTCATAAAGATAGTTTGGGTAATATGCTTTGGTTAGAAAAGTGGTATTTAGAAACAGGGGTCAAATATCCTCAAAACATAGTTGAAAAGTCTCCAATATTTTCTTGTCAATACGAGCCAGTAGCAAAATTAGCCAAGTCTGAGATTGATGGCGTTTCAAAGAAAGGCTCAAGATTAGTATTTGGTTGTGATAATCAAACTTCTCAATTACATGCGTCAACAATGTTTGATCATTTTTATAACAATGGTGGAAACATTTTTGACACAGCATATATTTACAATGATGGTAAATCTGATCAATATTTGGGAGAGTGGATCAATACAAATGGGCTTTCAAAAGAGATAATAGTACTTGGAAAAGGAGCTCATACACCACATTGCGAACCTAAGTTTATTAAACAACAATTAGAAGAGTCATTAGAAAGATTGAAGCTTGAATCGTTAGATATATATTGTTTGCACAGAGATAATTTAGATATACCCGTTGAGGAATTTATTGATGCTTTAAATGAAATTCATTCAGCAGGGCTCGTTTCTACAATTGGAGCTTCAAATTGGACTTTAGAGAGATTTGAAAATGCTAACAACTACGCAAAGAAAAATAAAAAAATTGGTTTTAAAGTTTTGAGTAACAATTTCAGTTTAGCCAATATGAATAAACCTGTTTGGCCTGGATGTGTAAATTGCAATGAACAATATCTAAATTATTTGTTTGAAAATGATATATATCTTTTTCCGTGGTCCAGTCAGGCTAGGGGTTTTTTCTTAGAAAAGGATCTTTATCCTAAGGCAGCGCATGTTGCAAATCCGTCTCTAGAAGAAGAGCTAAGGGTTTGGCATGACGAAATAAATCTATCAAGAAGGGAAAAATGTTTTCAGCTTTCTGAAGAGTTAGGATGCCTGCCAATAGAATTAGCACTTGCCTATGTTATAAACAAAAACCCTAATATTTTTCCTTTAGTCGGACCAAGATCTGTTTATGAGTCAGAAAGTTGTATGAAAGCTTCTTTGATTACTCTTGATGATAGACAAATGAATTGGCTAACCTCATAACAAAATATCTTTCTTTAGTTCTATTTGCTCAGAAGAAGAACCTATACTAATAGTGTAGGTTCCAGGTCTCACGATCCAATCTTTTTCTTGAATATCCCAGTAAGAAAAGCTTCTTTTATTTAAAGTTAGCTTTAATTCCATTTCTCTACCTTGCTTCATGAAAACTTTCTTGAATGATTGAAGTGATTTTAAAGGCTCGTCTTTTTCTGCTTTAGAAAATGAGACATAGCACTGAGCAACTTCGCTACCGTCAATCATTCCCTCATTTTTTAATTTAAATTTACATTCAATGTTGTAATTATCATTTTTAATAAGCTTTAGATCTGAAAAAGAAAAATCTGTATAGGAAAGTCCAAATCCAAAGGGGAAGAGGGGCTTAATATCCTTCTTTTCATACCACCTGTGGCCGACTAAAAGCTTTTCTTCATAATCCATTTGAGAGTTCTTACCTGGATAGCAACCAAATGCAGGTGTATCTTCAATTTTTTTGGGAAAAGTTGTTGGAAGCTTTCCTGACGGATTCACTTTCCCAAATAACAGGTCAGCCAACGAGTTTCCATATTCTTGCCCGCCAAACCATGACTGTAAAACAGCTTTGCTTTCATTCAACCAGGGCATTGAGACGGGAGAGCCAGAATTTAATACAACAACAGTGTTTTTATTTACCTCTAAAATATTTTCTATTAATTGATCTTGATTAGCTGGAAGGCTGAGGTCAGTTCTGTCATTTCCTTCAGTTTCCCAATCAGAATTAGTGCCAACAATTAAAATGACAGTGTCAGCATTTTTGGCAACTTCAATAGCTTCCTCTAAAAGGTTCGTTTTTTCAGGAGGCATACAACCAAAATGAATGGCAGGAAATCTTCCTTCAAAAAAATATTCAACTTCAAATTTATAACTCTTATCTTTTTCAAGATTAATTGAGTTCCTTTTTGCAGCAGTAGCTAAAGAAAAGAATGCTTCTCCGGGAAAGGTTTCATTCCAATTATCTATTAAGATATTTCCATCAATCTTTATTTTGCTGAGGCCAATTCCAAAAACTTCGAATTCATGATTTCCAGATACATCAGGTGAGTAATTACAAGAAAACCTAACGATAACGGAGGGACGATCCTCTTTATTAATAATATCTTTTGCAAACCCTTCAAATATCCAAAATTTATTTCCTTTTAAAACTTCTGAATCAATTAATTTATCTTCCTTAATTTCTTTATCAAAAAACTCAACTAAAAATCCTTCTTCAGGATTTAAAAAAAGCTTTTCGTCTAATTTAGGTAAAAATTTATTTGTCTTTGTTCCTTCTGCATATGAAATTGAAAAATTATCAGAAAATCTTTCTTTCAAAGCATCGTATGGATGTATTTGATAGTGAGGCTTTAAACTAGCACTTCCACCGCCAATAATCTGACTATTTTTCGCATTCGGACCAATTACTGCTAATTTTTTTATTTTATTTTCATTAAACGGAAGAACATTTTCATTTTTTAATAAAACCATACCTTCACAAGCAACGTCTCTAAGAAGTTGGTTATGAGATTTTCTAATATTGCTCTTCTCAGGCTTATTTTCTGGCGATTTGAATCTTCCTGAAAATTCTCCTACTTTTAATATTCTCGTCACTTTGTCATTGATAATTTCTTCCTCAACTAATCCATCTGATATCGCGCTTAATAATTTTTCCCCCCAATTATTTCCAGGCCCAGGCATTTCAAGATCTAATCCGCCGTTGGCGTTTTCAATAGTTTCTAATGCAGCGCCCCAATCACTAACTACATATCCATCGAAACCCCATTCATCTTTTAAAATATCAACCAAAAGTTCTTTATGAGAACTGCAATAAATATTATTTAACTTATTGTATGCAGACATTACTGATTTGGATTTTCCTTCTATGACTCCCATTTCAAAGGGTAGTAAATAAATTTCTCTTAATGTTCTTTCATCAACATTTGAACTCACAGTATGCCTTTCGAATTCAGTATCGTTGGCAATAAAGTGTTTTAAACAGGCTGAAACATTCTTAGACTGAACACCTTTCACATAAGCCGTGGCTAATTTGCCGACTAAAAAAGGATCTTCAGAGTAATTTTCGAAATGCCTACCACCAAGCGGATGTCTATGAAGATTAATTGTTGGACCTAATAAAACATCAACATCTTTATCTTTAGCTTCGTCTCCTAAGGCTTCTCCAATTTCCAAAAATAGGTCTTCATTCCATGTAGAGCCCATAAGGATTGGGCAAGGAAAGCAGGCAGATGATTTTCCGGAATTACCGTCACCTCTAATGCCATTGGGACCATCGGACATTTTTATGCTGGGAATATCTAGTCTTTCTATTTTATTTGTATACCAACTATTAAAACCGCTCAGCAAACTAATTTTTTCTTCTAAGGTTAATTCGTTAACAATTTTGTCTATATCAATCATTTAATACCGAGTTACTTTAAATCTTGAGGAGAAAAGCCTTCAGGCTGATCTGTTGCATCATTAGATAAAAACTTTTCTAACTGTTCGTTTAAGTATTTTCTTGATGAGCTGTCAGCCAAGCTAAGCTGTTTTTCGTTTATTAACATAGTTTGAAGGGCAAGCCATTCCTGCCAGGCTTGCTTTGAAACGGTATTGAATATTTCCTCTCCGTTAGGACCAGGATAAGGCGGTCTATCCATTTTAGGCAATTCTTTTCTAAATTTTCTACAAAAAACCGTGTTACTCATAAATGATTTTCTAAAATTGTCTTTACCGGTTTAGGTATTCCCATCTTAACTGATTCCTTTTTATTTACCCAAACGAATCCTCTTCTGTCAATTGGAAGTCTGTCTTTATTTTTGAGGAAATATTTTTTCGTAAAAATAGAAAGTTTCTGATGAGATAAATTGTGAACTATTAATGGAAGAGATTCTTTTTCTTCAAGTAAGTTAAATTTCTCATAATTTAGACTATTTGCTTCTGGAAAAAGCCATAAGTTTTGCCAAATACCTTTATTGACATTTCTTTTTAATAAAACCTTATCTTTTGAAGCAATAAGTAGCCAATTTATATTTTTTTCTTTTTTTTGACTTTTAGAAGTTTTTACAGGAATCATATTTTGCAGATTCAATTGAAAAGACTTGCACTTGTTTTGAATTGGACAATTTTTACATGTTGGATTAATCGGAGTACATATCATTGAACCTAAATCCATAATTCCTTGAGAATAGGTGCGAAAATCATTTTTTTGGCAATAACTCAGCTGCGAACTTTTTTAGTTCTTTTTGCGTCTTAGAATGGTTGATTGGTGATTTATTTCCTAAAACCCTCAACAAGACTCTTTTGACATTTCCATCTAAAATTATTCCTGGCTTGTCAAATGCAAGAGTTAAAAGGGCGCCAGCAGTTGATTCACCAATACCCGGAAGCTCAATCAGTTGTTCATAATTTTTGGGAATTGAGCCATGATATTTTTGATGAATAATTTTTGATGCCTGATGAATATTTTTCGCTCTAGTGTAGTAACCGAGACCAGACCAATTCGCCAAAACTTTGTCTAAATCACTTTTTGCTAACGATTTAATTGAAGGAAAAGAATTAATAAATTTATGAAAATAAGGAATTACGGTTTTTACTTGAGTCTGTTGAAGCATAATTTCAGAAATCCAAATGTGATATGGACTTTTTGCTTGCCATGGCAAATTGTTTCTACCATTAATTTTTTGCCAGGAAATAATTTTTTTTGAGAAGTAGGACATCTTGTGCATTTTAACCTTTTGCGTCCGTTATAATAGAATCTTTGAGGAATAGATGAGAAACGCTAGCATAGAAAGAAATACCAAAGAAACACAAATTAGTATTAGTCTTGAATTAGACGGTTCAGGAAAAAGCTCCCAAGATGTAAAGCTTCCTTTTTTTGCGCATATGTTAGATCAAGTGGCTAAGCATGGATGTTTCGATATTGATCTAAAGGCAACTGGAGATTTAGAAGTCGATGCTCATCACACGGTAGAAGATATAGGTATAACTATGGGAGAAGCTTTTAACCAAGCTCTCGGGGATAAAAAAGGAATAACGAGGTATGGTCATGCATATGCACCTCTTGATGAAGCCTTATCAAGAGTAGTGATAGACTTTTCAGGACGTCCCGGTCTTTTATGGGATGTCAATTTTACAAAACAAACGATCAATGACTTCGATTTGCAATTGCTAAGAGAATTTTTTCAGGGTTTCACTAATAAGTCTTTGGCAACGATTCATATTGATAATTTAAAAGGTGAAAATGCTCATCATCAAGCTGAAACAATTTTTAAAGCGTTCGCTTTGGCTTTAAAACAGTCCTGCTCAATTGACGAACAAAAATTAGATCAAATTCCCTCAACTAAGGGGAGTTTATAGCCGGAATTAAATATGAAAGTTGGCGTCATTGATTATGGTGCGAGTAATATCTTTTCAGTTGTAAGGGCATTAAATAGTCTAGGCGCTTCTACAAAAATCGTAAAAACACCTGAAGATTTTAAAAATACAGATAAGTTAGTTTTTCCTGGGCAGGGTTCTATGGGCTCATGTTCAAAGAAATTATCAGAAAATAATTTAAGAGATTCTTTAATAGATGCCTTAAATAACTTTCCTTTTTTGGGAATATGCTTGGGATTGCAAATATTATTCTCTGAAAGTGAAGAAAGCGAGGGCGAAAAAGGATTAAATATTTTTTCAGAAAAAATTGAGAAATTTAGCGAATTTGAAGATAGAACCGTAAAAATACCTCACATGGGATGGAACCAAGTTGAGATCAGCCAAAACCATTTTTTATTAAAAGGCATTAAATCAAATGAAAACTTTTATTTTGTTCACTCTTTTGCTTCAAAAGAAGCTAATCAAAATGAGATATTCTCGAAAACTTTTCATGGAGAAATTTTTAATTCCGCAGTTGGAAAAGATAATATTTTTGCAACACAGTTTCACCCTGAAAAAAGTGGAAAGTCTGGATTAATGATATTAAAAAATTTTTTAGATTGGAAAATTTAATATGTTACCTATTCCAGCAATAGATATTCAAAGTGGAAAATGCGTTAGGTTAAAAATGGGTAACCTAGATAGCGCAAAGATTTATTATGAGAATCCTCTCGAAGCAGCAGAATTTTGGATTGAAAAGGGAACAAAAAGACTGCACATAGTTGATCTTGACGGAGCTTTAAAAGGTGCGTCTGTTAATTTCTCAGTGATTTTAGAAATTAGAAATTCTTTCCCAGATATAGAAATACAACTAGGAGGCGGAATAAGAAGTTTTGAAACAGTTGAAAGTTATGTAAAAAATAAAATAGATTTTTTAATACTTGGAAGTGCGGCAATTAAGAACAAAGCTTTTTTTAAAGAAGCTTGCACAAATTATCCAAATCAAATTATTTTGGGCCTAGATGCAAAAAAAGGTTTTATATCCACCGAAGCCTGGACGGAGTCTTCAAAGATAAGAGCTGAAGATTTGATAAATGAATATTCTTCTTTGCCAATTAACTCAATTATTTACACAGATATAAGCAAGGACGGAATGTTAGAGGGTCCAAATGTAGAAGAAACTCAAGAATTAGCAGATTTTTCAAATATTCCAACAATTGCATCGGGCGGTGTACGAAATCTAAATGATTTAATTAAACTTGAGAAAACTAAAAAAATATTTGGCGCAATTTGTGGAAGGGCATTGTACGAGGGTACTCTAGATCTCGAGGAAGCCATGAATTTTTTTAAGAAAAAATGAGCGTTACCATTAGGATCATTCCTTGTTTAGATGTCAGAAATGGCAGGGTGGTGAAAGGAATAAATTTTGAAGATATAGTCGATGCTGGCGATCCTGCAGAAGCTGCGAAAAGGTATGACATAGAAGGTGCAGATGAAATCTGTATGCTTGATATAGATGCCTCATATGAAGCGAGATCAACGACATTAGACACTGTTGAAAAAATAGCTAATCAAGTCTTTATCCCATTTACTGTCGGAGGCGGGATTAAAAGTGTTCAAGATGTCGAGGTATTGCTTAGATCTGGAGCTGATAAAGTTTCTATAAATACTTCAGCAATTATTAATCCCAAACTTATAGAAGAAGCTTCTAAAGAGTTTGGTTCTCAATGTATTGTCGTAGCCATAGATGCAAAATTTAATGGAAAAAATTGGAGCGTTTATACCCATGGCGGTAAAAATAAAACAGAGTTGGATGCATTATCATGGTCAAAAAATGTCGAGCAATTAGGCGCTGGAGAAATTTTGATGACTTCAATGGATAGAGACGGAACTAAAACAGGCTTTGATAATAATTTAAATGAAACTTTGGCGAATAATCTTAATATACCGCTAATAGCTTCTGGCGGCGCCGGAGAATTAAATCATTTAGTGGATGCAATAAAAATAGGAAAAGCAGACGCAGTCTTAGCCGCTAGTATCTTTCACTACAAAGAAATTTCAATTAGAAAAGTTAAAGAAGTGTTGAAAAGAGAAGGCTTGGATATAAGACTATAAATCTTTCCTTTTAAATCTAGATTCAGTTGAATAGCTGAATAAAATAGGTTCTCCAGTTCCTATTTCAACTTTAACAATTTCGCTAGGAGATATTTCTTCTAGAGACATAATGAGAGATCTAAGAGAATTCCCATGAGCGCAAATTAAAATATTATTTCCTTGTTCTACTAAAGGTTTTATCTTCTCTTCAAAATAAGGCAAAACTCTGTCAGCAGTATCCTTCAAGCTTTCTCCTCCTGGGGGAGGTGTATCAAACGATCTTCTCCAAATATGAACTTGGTCTTCTCCCCATTCTTTTTTCGCTTCGTCTTTATTTAATCCTGACAAATCTCCATAATCTCGTTCATTCAAATTTTGGCTTCTAGTTTTTATAATTTTTTCTTTTTCTAATTGATTCAAAATAATTTCACCTGTTTCCTGAGCTCTAATTAATGCGGAGGTAAAATAATGACTAAAATCAATATTTAAATTTTTTATTCTTATTCCAGCGAGCTCAGCTTCCTCTATGCCTTTTTCCGTTAAAGGAGGATTTTTCCATCCGGTAAATAAGTTTTTTTCGTTCCATTCACTTTGACCATGTCTTATCAAGACGAGATAAGAAAGATTTTTTTCTTTATTCATAGTTATAAGTTTTATTTCAGTTTATGATACCCGTCCTATGCCTTATTTTGTTCAATTTTTAATAGATAACTGGTTCATAGTGATACCTTTAATAGTTTCTATATCAGTATTTTTAAGAATTGAGAGTATTCGAAAGGCCTCTATATTAGACCCGCAGCAAGTTATTTTGTACTTAAATAGAAAAGATGCGTTGTTGATAGATATTAGAAATAATAAAGAATATTCAGAAGGAAAAATTAGCCAAGCAAAACATGTAGGCCCTGATATTGAATTATGTAAAAAAGAGATCAATAAAGTATCTGATAAACCTATAATAATTGTCTGCCAAAATGGAAATTATTCTTCAAGGATGGCTGCGGACTTAAAAAAGGAAAACATTAGTGTTTTTATTATGAAAGGCGGAATAAATTCCTGGCGAAATGAAAATTTGCCTTTAATCTCCTAAAGATCTAGTTCATTCATTTTTCTTGCTAAAGTATTTCTACCCCAACCTAAAAGATTTGCTGCCTCACTTTTTTTGCCTTTAGTAGCTTTCATAGCAACTTTTATCATCGTTTTTTCAAAAACTGGTATGGTTGAATTAAGAATATGATCGTCTCCATTTGATAATCTCTCAGTGGCCCAAATTTCTAGCAAGTCGTTCCAAGTTAACTCAGGTCCTTTTTTCTGAATTAACAAATCATTAGGTAAATCACTAATTGTTATCTCTTGAGCTGAAGACAAAACTGTAAGCGAATGACAAAGATTTTGGAGTTGTAAAACATTTCCAGGCCATATTAAGTTTGAAAAAAGATCTATAACCTCATCGGTTAAAATTTTGGTTTCCGATTTAGTTTCTTTGGAAAACTTATCAAAAAAATATGCAGCTAGTAATGGTATGTCCTCTTTTCTTTCTCTCAAGGCAGGCATCGGAATCCTTATTACATTAAGTCTGTGAAAAAGATCTTCTCTAAAAGCTCCAGTTTTAACTTTTTCATTCAAGTTTTGATTAGTTGCCGCAATTATCCTTACATCTACTGTGATAGGCTCACTTCCTCCAATTCTATAAAATTCTCCACTTGACAGGACTCTCAAAATTCTGGTTTGAGTTTCATAAGGCATGTCTCCAATTTCATCTAAGAATAAAGTTGCTTTATGAGCTTGCTCAAATCTTCCAATTTTTTTCTTTTCTGCTCCCGTGAAAGCACCTTTCTCATAACCAAATAGCTCAGATTCTAATAATTCAATTGGAATATCAGCCATGTTTAAAGAAATAAGTTTTTTGTCTGCTCTCTCGCTGTGTTCATAGATAGCTCTCGCAACCAACTCTTTTCCTGTCCCAGATTCTCCTACCAATAACACTGTTGAATCTGAATGAGATAACTTACCGATAGAATTGAAAAGATCTTGCATTGCAGGAGATTTACCAATAATTTTTCCCTTATCCAAAGTGATTTCATCTTCTTTATTTCTTTTTTTTGATCTAATTTTTCTTTCATCCAGAGCTTTTGATATTTTTGATATCGCATCATTTAAATCGAATGGTTTAGCTATGTAATCCCAAGCTCCGTTTTCAAAAGCGTCTACTGTAGTATCCAAGTCTGAATGAGCAGTCATCATAATAACTGGTATGTTTGAAAACTCATTTTTAAAAGTATCCAAGAGATCCATGCCATCTCTGCCAGGCATTTTTAGGTCTGTTAAAAGTACATTAGGTTTGTCGAGGTCAAGTTGATTTACAACTTCATTTCCGTCTTCAAAAACAGACACTTCAAATCCAGCGTCAACCAAACCTTTTTCTAAAACAAATCTTATCGATTCATCGTCATCAGCAACCCAAACTTTTTTTGACTTAGACATTTAAAACCTCCGCATTTTCTTCTTCGAAACTTTCTTCAGGGAAAGGGATCAAAATTGAAAAATTAGTTCCACTCGAGTCACTAGAACATTCGATAGAACCATGATGTTGATTTATGATTCCTTTTGCAATTGCAAGACCAAGACCCGAAGCAACTTTCTTGGTTGAAACCAAAGGAAAAAATATTGAGTCTATGTATTCCTCTGGAATACCCGGCCCATTATCAATAAAATCAATCTCACATGCAGTTTTAAAGAAGCTACCGTTTATAATTACCTCTGATGCAACCCTAGTTCTTACAGTAATTTTTGTCCCAACCTTTGCTTTAATCATAGCTTCAATGGAATTTCTGGTCAGGTTATAAAAGACTTGCATAATAAGTGAAGAATCAATGTTCACTAGAGGCAAACTGGGATCATAATCTCTAATAAACTTTATGTCTCTGCTATCAAGAGAGTTAATAAAGTCGGGTAATTTTTCTAGAACAACATGAATATTTTCTTTTGCCAAGCTGAGTTGAAATTGTTTTTCCGAAACCTGATTAACAATGTTTGTAATTCTGTCAGATTCTCTAGAGATAATATCTAAAAGTTCTTGATTTTCTTTAGTTTTGAGTTTGTTTGAAAGCAATTGTGCTGCACCTTTAATACCGCTTAAAGGATTTTTAATTTCATGAGCTAATCCCTTAGAAAAGGCTGCTGTTATTACTCCACCAGTAGATTTCCTTCTAGCCTTTTTTTCTAGAATTTGTTTTTCAGCATCAAAAAATTCAAATACTATCGATTCACTTTCTTCTCCTAAATAATAAGCAACAAAAGAACATTTTTTCTTCAAGCCTCCTTCTAAGAAAAGAGTTGTTATGTGTCTTTTGAGGTAGGTTTTCTTCTCTAACAGATCGAGAAGTTCAAGATTATTAGTTGGTTTTTCAATAAAAACATCATGAATCAATTTACCCTCACATTTTTTTGAAGTTGTATTTAAGAAGTCTTCAGCCGAACTATTTATGAATAAAACTTTTAAATCTTTATCAGTGATGAGTAATTTTGACGAGATCTTATGTAAAGCTGTTTCTAAAGATTTTTGCATTTTTTAAGAAAGTTTGAGCAGATCTCAGACACTGGTAAATGAACTTTAAAGTCTTATTTGATGCCTGTGAATCTGAGATCAACTCATTTCACTTTTCTCCAAACTTTTACTTTGTAAGAGTCCCTACAATATGTGAAAGTATCTTGTATGGATCTGCATTAGAAGCTGGTCTCCTATCTTCTAGGTATCCGTTCCAATCATGTTCTACGGTATAAACTGGGATTCTAATACTTGCTCCTCTATCGCTCACACCATAAGAAAACTCAGTAATTTTTTGAGTTTCATGTAGTCCAGTAAGACGCATATCGTTATCAGAACCGTATGAAGCAATACCTTCATCATGGACAGCGCCAAGTTTTTCGCAAATTGATGAGAATAATTCTTCTGATCCTTTTGTCCTCATTTCTTCGTTAGAAAAATTACTATGCATACCGGAACCATTCCAATCTCCTGTTTTAGGTTTTGGATGAAGATTTACTCCAACGCCATATTCTTCTGCAATCTTGAATAAAAGGTATCTACTAATCCATAGATCATCTGCAGCTTTAATACCTTTTCCAAAACATTGATATTCCCATTGACCCAAGGCAACTTCAGCATTTGTTCCAGTCAAAGTAATTCCAAGATCAAGGCAAGCTTGTAAATGAGCGTCGGAAATTTCTCTTCCTACTACATTTCCAGCGCCAACTCCACAGTAGAATTCTCCTTGTTCTTTAGGAGTGCCATCTTCCCATCCTAAAGGCTCACCAGTTTTTGGATCGGTAAAAAAGAATTCTTGTTCAAATCCGAACCACCATTCATCAGTTACTACCTCAGCAGCAGCAGCTCTGAAATTAGATGGATGTGTTGTATGGTCAGCTGCTTGAACTTGAGTAAGAACTAAATCATGTCCATTAGGATTAGAGTAAGTTTGAACTGGAAGAAGCAAGCAGTCTGAACTTCCACCTTCAGCCTGTTGTGTTGACGAACCATCAAAAGACCAATCAGGAGCTGTGTCCTCATCTGTTGCTTTAACTTTGCTTCTCATATTAGCTTCTGGGGTGTAGCCGTCCAGCCATATATATTCGTATGTTTTGAAATCTGCCATAATTTTTTTCTCCTTTTAATTACAGTTTTAAACGAAAAGTAATGTTATCAAATTAAATGTAACTAAATAGTGCAATTATTGTATTATTTTAAAGCTTAAATTGCACTATTTTAGACCAAAAAATCTAAAATATAGGGTATTTTGCTTTCAAAGTTATTGAATTTATGTGAACCTTGACTTTCAAGACATAAATGACTGTTTCTGTAATAAGTAATTGTATCTAAATGATTTAATACTTCATCCTCAAGTTGCACAAGAGATAGATGATTAAGGGGATTATTTAAATTCTCAATTTTAATTTTATTTAAAAAATCATACATTTCTTTTGTGAAATAATAATTTTCCATAGTCTGAAAATTTTGGTGCTTGCCAATAAGATTTTTCATCCTCAATAAATGTTTCGGCACAACAGGATTAATATTTGCGGACTTTAAATTGTAAGTATCAGAAAAATAAGTGGCATAAAAACCTCCTAAAGAGCTTCCTATAAGAGAAACATTAAAATTACAATTTTCAAGAATTTTTAAGATATCGTCTATTGCTTTTTTTGGAGATACTGGAAGGTTAGGTAAAATAATTTCAACTTTTAAATTTTTTACAAATTCAGAATTTTTGAATGTTTGTGCTTTGCTTGAATTAGACGAGGAATTAAACCCGTGGAGGTATAAAATTTTCAAGTGACCTTCCAGATTCTTTACAAATTGTTAAAAACTTATTTAGAAATGAATTCCATTGATATTTTTCGTCTTTGGTAAATCCGAATTTTTTCTGACTTGGAAGAATTGAAATTAAACTTTGGTGGTAACCTTGAAATCTTATTACTTCGCACATTTTGGCTTCGTGGTATAAACGAACTTCAATTTCAATTTCTTTTGACAATTCAGCAGAAAAACAGACTTTAACATCAGAAGTAAATTTTGAGATTTTGTTCAGACTTATGGACACTTCATTTAATTTTGAATTTTCCATCGGCAACCCAAAAGAAAAAATACTCTCTTGATTTAAACTTGGCAAAATTTGAGAGAATAAAAGATAATTTTTTTCACAAACAAAATGAAAACTTTTAAGTTTTGAATATTTTTCTTTGTCTTCCATCTTCATAGTCTACTTATAAAATCTTTGTTTTTAAATCAGTCGTGAGATGTCCATAGCACATTAGCAACTATTGATCTATAAGGCTTCCAAGAATTTGCCATTTCAGACATTTCTATTTCGTTTGGCCTTAAATCTAAATTTTTCACTTCTTTTAAGGCAGCTTGTAAACCTAGATCTTTAACGGGCCAAATATCTTTTCTTCCAAGTGATGCGAGCATGTAGCATTCTGCAGTCCATTCGCCTATGCCTTTAATTTCACACAATCTTTTTTTTAAAGCATCATCACTAAGTTTGTGCAAAGATCTAAAGGACAATCTCTCAGATGAAATTTCATTAGCTAAAATTTTACAGTAATTAATTTTGGGGCCGCTTAGACCAGTTTTTTTTAAATCAGAATTTTTGATTTTTAAAAATTCTTTGGGTGAAAAAATTGGCATAAGTCTTTTGATTCTCAAGAAAACTGCTCTAGCTGAAGCAACAGAAAGTTGTTGCTCCGTTATCAATCTAATCAATCCTTCGAAGCCCCTAGGTCTTCTAAAAGTTCTAAACTTGGGATATTTCAAAAACAAATCTTTAAGATCTTTGTCTATATTTGAAAGATAGATAATTTCTTCTTTGTACGGATGATCTCTAAACAGATTTGAAAGGGAGATATTTTTTTGCTTCATTAACATATCTTTTTATTTGGGATTCTTCTCTGAGAACAAAATCTTCAATTGCAGTTCTAAATTTTTCATCGGCAATCCAATGAGCAGAAAAAGTTTCCACCGGTTTAAATCCTCTTTTAATTTTGTGTTCTCCTTGAACGCCAGGATCAAATTTTTTTAAATTATTTTCAATACAAAAATCTATGCCCTGATAATAGCAACATTCAAAATGGAGACAATCAAACTCTTCATTGCAACCCCAATATCGACCATAGAGATTCTCCTTGTCTTTAAAAAATAACGATCCTCCAACTACATGTTTCGTTGTTTTTTCATTAGCCATCATCAAAACTATATTGTCTGCTATAAACTGTGGAGCATTTAGAAAAAATTCTTTTGATAAATAACCCTCATGACCACTCCTCTTTAAATTTGTTGATAAATAAAAATTATAAAAATTATTCATTAATTCATCATTTAAATCAGCACCGGTAAAATGATGTACTTCAAGATTTTGACTGGATAATTTCTTTCTCTCTTTTTTAACATTTTTCCTATGTCTAGCTCTAAAAGAATCTAAATAGTCATCAAAACTACTATAGTCTTCATTGAACCAAACAAATTGAGCATTTTTTCTTATGCTCAAATCGTTTTCTTGATAAGACGCTATTTCACCATCATCGGGAAATAAAATATGCCACGAAGAAATGTCATTTGATTTAGAAATACTTTTAATACCTTCTAAAATAATAGGAAGAATATCTTTTTTGCTATAAGTGTCTTTAATCATCACCCTTGGGCCGGTTGCAGGAGTATAAGGGATAGAACTTACTAATTTAGGATAATAATTAATTCCATGATGATAAAAAGCATTTGCCCAGGAATGATCAAAAACGAATTCACCTTGAGAATTATTCTTAAGATAAAGAGGCATTGCAGCTACCAAACTATCTTCATGTTCCAAAGTTATATGCATCGGGACCCATCCTGACGAAATTCCAGTAGAACCAGTAAGCTCCAAAAGTTTTAAAAATTCATATTTCAAAAAAGGATATTCATTTTTAGGAGCAAGGCTGTCCCAATCATTTTTGTTGATTTCATTTATTGACTTGTTGAATATTATTTTCAATTAATTTAGACCTACATAAAAAGAAATGAAAATTAAAACACCTATGTAATTATTTTTTTTAAAAAAATCAAAAAAAGTGTCAGGGTTCTCTAATCTAATCATACTAATAGAATAAATTAGAAAAAATCCATTTAGGATAGAAAAGATATAAAAGTATAAATTTATATTTTCATTTAACCCTATCATTAATATCAAAAAAAAATTTATTAGACTACCTATACAAATTATTAATTTTTCATTTCCCTTAAAAAAAATAGCGGAATTTCCTATATTCAAAAGTTGATCGTCGTCTCTATCCGTCATTGCATAAGCTGTATCGTAAGATAATATCCAACAAAAATTTGCAAGCATTAGAATAAAAGCAATTAAAGGTATTTCATTTATAGAAGCTGAGAAAGCCATTGGTATTCCTCCAGAAAAGACAATACCTAAAACAATTTGTGGAATTTTCATTATTCTTTTAGCGAGAGGATATAAAGCAACTAATATTGCAAGCGAGGTTGCTACCAAAAAGCTGAGGAGATTTAAAAAAATAAGTAACAGAGCAGATAACGATAATAAGAAAACAAATAAAGATAACGCTTCGAAGTTGTTAACTTTTCCTGTAGCTAAAGGCCTCGTACTAGTCCTAAAAACTTTTTTGTCTATATCTTGATCAAAGTAATCGTTTATTACACAGCCAGCTGACCTCATCAAAAAGGCTCCTATACAAAAAACTATTAATAAATAAATTTCAATTTCTCCGTTTCCTGCAATTGTTAATGCAGTCAATGTAGGCCATAACAATAAAAAAGTTCCAATCGGCCTGTCAGCACGCATTAGAAGTAAATAGTTTTTTATAGAATTAATCACAGTGATATATAATTTTATTTCGATAGCTTAACAATATTTATATTATGGAAGAATTTAAAAAATGGGAATGTATAGTCTGTGGTTGGATTTATGATGAAGAGCAAGGATTGCCAGAAGAGGGTATTGAGCCAGGAACAAAATGGGAAGACGTTCCTGTAGATTGGGTTTGTCCGGATTGCGGAGTGGGTAAAGAAGATTTTGACATGGTCCCACTAGAAGGTGGAAAAAGTTACTAAAAATGTCTTTCACCAAAAGAATCTTACTAGCTATGTTTTTGGGTATTTCCTTTGGTAGTCTAGTTAATACTTTTCAAAATTTCTTTTTTATCGAACTTATTTATACTTATTTAGTTTCAGGATTATTTGATGTACTAGGACAAATTTTTATAAGCCTTTTAAAACTTTTAGTTGTTCCCTTAGTTTTTGTATCTCTTGTATGTGGAGTGAGTCAGGTCTCTTCTGGATCTCAATTAGGCTCGATCGGAATAAAGTCTGCTTTACTTTATGTTTTTACAACTTCTTTTGCTATCTTTAGTGCTTTGTTAATCGCTTCATTTTTTACTCCCGGCGATGGGATAAATATTGAGTCCGTTAATACTTTTTCGGCACCGGATCCACCTTCTTTTAAGGAAACTTTAATAAATATTTTCCCTACAAATCCGGTGAATGCAATGTCAGAAGGTAACATGTTGCAGATAATTGTATTTGCTCTTTTATTTGGATATGGCCTTTTAAAAATTGGCGAAAACGGAGAGAAAATAAAAATTTTTTTTGAAAATCTATATCAAGTTATTTTACAGATTGTAAATATCGTAATTTTAATATCACCAATTGGAGTTTTTTGTTTGATCTTTAATATATTTGCTACATTAGGAATAGAAATCATTACAGATTTAATTGAGTATTTTTTAGTTTTGACTTTTATATTGATTTTTCATGCCTCTTTCACTTACAGCATAATTCTTAGTCTTTCGAAACTTAACCCTTACATTTTTTTTACAAAGATGCGAGAAACAATGTTGTTTGCTTTTAGTACTTCATCAAGTAGTGCCACAATGCCAATAACACTTAAAACAGTTGAAGAAAAACTTGGTGTAGGAAAATCTGTAAGTTCTTTTTGTGTTCCTTTAGGAACCACCATAAACATGGATGGCACAGCAATCATGCAAGGAGTTGCTACAGTATTTATTGCTCAAGCATTTTCTATAGATTTGTCTTTCACAGAATATTTGATGGTTGTTTTAACAGCAACTTTGGCTTCAATTGGAACTGCAGGCGTACCAGGTGTGGGATTAATTATGTTGGCAATGGTCCTACAACAGGTAGGTTTGCCTGTTGAGGGTATTGCTTTGATTATTGGCGTGGATAGGTTGCTGGATATGATTAGGACGGCAGTAAATGTTTCCGGGGACGCTATGGTTTCTTGCATAGTTGCAAAATCAGAAAATAAATTAGATGAAGAAATTTTTACGAAGTTTAATCAATGAAATTGACTCATCTTTCTGTTAAATTAACTTTTTTCTGGAGGAGAAACTTATGGGTTCTATGTTAATTATTCCACCATTGTTTGGAATGGCAGGATTATTGGTTGCACTTTTAATATACTTTGTGGTTCTTAAATACGATGGTGGAACAGATAAAGTAAAAAAAATTGCAGATCAGATTCACCTTGGTGCGATGGTGTTCATGCGAAGAGAGTATTCATATCTTTTTCTTTTTGTTTCCGTTTTAATCATTCTTTCATATTTGGCATTAGGTCTTAATACTGCAATAGCTGTTACTGCAGGAGCAATTTCATCTTCTCTTGCAGGTTGGTTGGGAATGTTTTCCGCAACAAAAGCAAATTCCAGAACAGCTACGGCAGCAGCTAATCAAGGTGCTAAAACAGCTTTATCTATAGCTTTTTATGGAGGATCTATCATGGGTCTTTGCGTTGCTTCTTTAGGTTTAGTGGGTTTGGGAGGTCTGTATTTTTATTTTGGAGGAGATCCAGATACAGCAAGAGCAATAGAAGGATTTGGAATGGGAGCTTCTTGTGTAGCTTTATTCTCAAGAGTAGGAGGAGGAATTTTCACAAAGAGTGCGGATGTTGGAGCTGATTTAGTAGGAAAAATAGAGGCAGGTATTCCAGAAGATGATCCGAGGAATCCAGGAGTTATAGCTGATAACGTTGGAGATAATGTTGGCGATGTAGCTGGAATGGGTTCGGATATTTTTGAATCCTATTGTGGGGCAATGATCGCTTCAATAGCAATTGCTGCAACCCTCGACGATTCTGGAAGAATGCTTTTACCTCTAGCACTTGCATCAATAGGTTTAATTTCATCTATTCTAGGAATACTTATTGTTAAGGCCGCTTCATCTCTAGATGCTGATGTGGCTTTAAGGACTGGAACAATAGGTTCGGCTGTCATATTTATAATTATTGCCTTCTTCCTGACTCAATCCATGTTAGGAGAGGACGGACTAAATGTTTGGTTGGCTGTCTTAACTGGCGCTGTTGGAGGAGTATTGATTGGTTTAATCACAGAATACTATACTGGCAGCAAGCCGGTTGAAAATATAGCAAAATCAGGAGAAACAGGCCCAGCTACCGTCATGATCACCGGACTGGCTGTCGGAATGCAATCTGTTGTAATACCGATATTAGTTTTAGCTTCGATAATTTGGATTTCAACCTACTTAACAGGTTTATACGGAGTTGGAATTGCTGCGGTAGGTATGCTTGCTACTGTCGGAATAACAATGGCAATTGATGCTTATGGACCAGTTGCAGATAACGCCGGCGGCATAGCTGAAATGGCTGGTATGGGAGAAGAAACAAGAAAGATAACTGACTCATTAGATGAGGTAGGAAATTCTACCGCAGCTATAGGAAAAGGTTTTGCAATCGGCGCAGCAGCCTTAGCTGCTTTGGCAATCATTGCAGCTTTTGTAGAAACAATTGCTCATAGCAGAGGAGGCGAATTTGTTTTATTACTTTCTGATCCTAAAGTCTTAGTAGGAATGTTTATTGGTATTTCTATTCCATTTTTAATTTCTTCTATAACAATGACTGCAGTGGGTGATGCAGCATTTGAAATGATTAATGAAATTAGAAGACAGTTCAAGGAAATACCAGGACTTTTAGAAGGAAATGCTGAACCAGATACAGCAAAATGTGTAGACATTGCAACTTCAGCCGCTTTAAAAAGGATGTTACTGCCAGGAATCATTGCTGTCTCTGCTCCTGCGGTTGTCGGGTTTGGTCTTGGAGCTGAATCTTTAGGAGGAATGTTAGGCGGAGGTCTTATTGGTTGCGTATCTATGGCTTTAATGATGGCAAATGCAGGGGGCGCATGGGATAACGCTAAAAAATATATAGAAAAAGGAAATCTTGGAGGCAAAGGTACAGAAACTCATGCTGCAGCAGTAGTTGGCGACACTGTAGGAGATCCTTTTAAAGATACTTCTGGACCATCTATGAATATCTTAATAAATGTTATGGCAATTGTGAGTTTGGTAATTTCTCCACTTCTTTAAATTAAAAAGCCGATTTCAAATCGGCTTTTTATTGAGCAGCTATTAAATCTTGTTTATTACCTACCCATCTCTTCATTAGAATTTCTACTTCATTTGGTGAAGAAATAAGAATATTAGCAAGTTTTTCAGCGCTATCTAAATGATGAGCATCTCTCATTAAATCAGCTATTTTAAGTTCCATTCCTCCAGATTGTTTAGTGCCTAAAATTTCTCCTGAACCTCTTATTTTCATGTCAATTTCAGAAATTTTGAAACCATCAGTCGTTTCTTTCATAGCTGCCATTCTAGACTCAGCAAGTTCTCCAAGCTTTCCTTGATAAAGAAGAACACAATGAGCATTCATATCTGGACCTCTTCCTACTCTCCCTCTTAGTTGATGTAATTGAGATAATCCTAGTCTTTCCGCATTTTCAATAATCATTAAGCTAGCATTTGGGACATCCATTCCAACCTCGATTACAGTCGTGCAAACAAGGACATCTATTTCTCCAGTTCTAAAATCTTCAATGACTGAATCTTTCTGAGATTTGTTTAATTTGCTATGTACCAAACCAACCTTTAAGTTTTTACTCTTTTTTGAAATCCAATCTTTTGCTGATTCTGCTGCTTGAACGTCAAGACTTTCAGATTCTTCGATCATTGTGCATAGCCAGAAAGCTTGATTCCCTTCAGAGCATATTATTTCAAGCCGCTTTACCAGGTCATCTTTCTTGTCATTTGACATGACTGAAGTAATAACGGGATTTCTTCCTGGAGGCATTTCATCAATTTTAGAGACACTGAGGTCTGCAAAAATGGTCATAGCCAAAGTTCTGGGTATAGGTGTTGCAGTCATAAAAAGCTGATGAGGCAGGAGCTTTTCTTTTGATTTTTGAAGCATTTCAAATCTTTGCCTAACACCAAATCTTTGCTGTTCATCAACAACAACAAGAGATAGATTTTTC
>CACMKG010000006.1 GCA_902614235.1 uncultured SAR86 cluster bacterium | reverse complement strand
GAACCTGCGACCCTCTGCTTAGAAGGCAGATGCTCTATCCAGCTGAGCTACCAGGAGAATCAGAAGAGTATTCTATCTAAAAGGAAAAGATTAGTCTTGTAATTAACTATTAGGGTCTCTCGGCCGGGGCATCGAACCCGCAACTTTACAGAAATGCTCTTCCAAGTTGAGCAACCGAGAGTATTGCTCCCCCTACTTGGTAAAAACCACTTTATCAATTTTTTCATTATTCTAAAAGTGTGGTCGGAGTGGAGGGATTCGAACCCCCGACATCCTGCTCCCAAAGCAGGCGCGCTACCAGGCTGCGCTACACTCCGAAACTATATTCTAATAATGAAGCGGTGGTATCATAACAACAAATGACAATTATACTAAGTGGAAAAGATTTAGCGTTTCAAGCTGAAGAAGATTTTAAAAAAAGAGTTTCTTTAATAAAGAATAATTCTGGAATCGTCCCTGTTTTAGCAACAATTTTAGTTGGAAATGACCCTGCATCTGAGACCTATGTAAAAATGAAAGGAAATGCCTGCGAAAGAATTGGTATGAAATCGATCAAGATTGAGTTACCCCAAGAAACTTCTACTAGTGATTTATTAAAAACAATCAATAATTTAAATGACAACGAAGAAGTGTCAGGAATTCTTCTACAACATCCAACTCCTTCTCAAATTGATGAACGATTATGTTTTGATGCAATAAAAATAAACAAAGACGTTGATGGTGTAACGAGTTTAGGTTTTGGCAAAATGACAATGTTAGAAAAAGCTTATGGCTCATGTACTCCTTATGGAATTATGAGACTACTTGAACACTACAAAATACCATTAAGTGGCAAGCATGCTGTTGTGGTAGGAAGAAGTCCAATTCTGGGAAAGCCGATGGCAATGATGCTTCTCAATGCAAATGCAACCGTAACAATTTGTCACTCAAAAACAGAAGATTTACCCTCAATAATTTCTAAAGCCGATATTGTGGTTGGAGCTGTTGGAATCCCTAAATTTATAAAATCAGAATGGATAAAAGACGAGTCCGTTGTTATTGATGCCGGATATCATCCTGAAAAATGTGGCGATATTGATCTTGAGGGTGTCATTTCAAGATCATCTGCTTACACTCCTGTTCCAGGTGGTGTTGGACCAATGACCATTAATACCTTAATAATGCAGACTTTAGAAAGTTGTGAAAATCAATTGAGCCTAAATTAACTTTTCCAGTATTCATCTTTTAAAAGTCTTTTGTAAAGCTTCCCAGTTGGGTGTCTAGGCAACTCTTCCCTAAAATCTATTGATTTTGGGCATTTCACATGAGAAATATGTTCTCGACAATATGCCATAAGTTCCGCTTCTAAATCATCTCCTGCAAAACTCGAGTCTTCAGGCTGGACTACCGCTTTTACTTCTTCACCCATTTCTTCATTTGGAACTCCGAATACTGCAACATCAGCAACTTTAGGATGCATAATTAATGTATCCTCAGTCTCTTTTGGATAAATATTAACCCCTCCAGAAATAATCATAAAAGCCTTCCTGTCTGTTAAATAAAGAAAACCTTCTTCATCTAAATATCCTATGTCTCCTAGTGTTGTATAACCCTGTTTCGAGGTAGCTCCTTTAGTTTTTTCCTTGTCATTATGATAAGAAAAACCATTAGCTGTAGGACCTTCAAAATAAATTGTTCCCTCATCTCCAAGAGGCACTTCATTTTGATCGTCATCTAAAATATGTATTGGACCCAGTAACGACTGCCCAACTGTTCCTTTGTGAGAAAGCCATTGTTCAGAATTACATGCCACAAATCCATTAAATTCAGTGCCTGCATAGTATTCATGGATAATTGGACCCCACCAATCTATCATTTTTTCTTTCACTTCTACTGGACATGGTGCAGCAGCATGAATAGCTATTCGATGTGATGATAAGTCATACTTATTTAAGATCTCATGGTCGCTTTTTAGAAATCTTATAAACATTGTTGGAACCCATTGGCTATGAGTAATTTTGTATTTTTCGATAGCAGCTAGCGCGGCTTCAGGATCAAACTTCTCTAAGATGATGCTTGTTGCTCCTAAAGCGAGAAATCCCGTATTGAAGCCCATTGGTGCTGAGTGATATAGAGGAGCTGGCGACAAATAAATCGAATCTTCATCAGCAGAATACAATCCTTGAACAACTCGAGTAAGGCCTAAATCATCTTCATCTGCTTTATAAGGGAGAGGACTTAAATTTACTTCGCGACTGACGCCTTTTGGCTTTCCAGTTGTTCCAGACGAATATAACATTGCAGCTCCTTGACACTCATCCTCTATAGGTGTCAGTGGCATCTTATCTATTTCTTTTTCATAGGATTTGAAGTCATCTGTTATTCCATCAAGCATGTATTTGTGAACTCCTTCCAAAGAGTTGGCTAAAGACTTTGCAGATTCTTCAAGAAACTTACTTGTGATGAAAACTTTTGCACCACAATCTTTAACAATATATTCAACTTCACTAGCCTGCAATCTCCAACTTATAGCTGTATATTTTAGACCGCTTCGATAAGCTGCAAATGCAATGGGAAAAAATAATTTATGATTTTCCATCATAAAAGCTAGACTATCTCCAGGTTTCAAACCTAAAGATCTAAATAATTGGGCACCTTGATTAGATAATTCATTCAACTCTTGATGAGTTATTATGTCTCCACTACCCGCCATAATAACGGCTGGTTTATCTTTATATTTAGGTCCATTTATTCCTGGATGCATGTCCTCTCCTTTAAATAATGTAATATTAGGTTTATAAGTTAATTTAAAAAAAAAATACATGCAAGATTTTAAGAGATTTCCTGTGATATGTAGTGTTGGGGGAATAAACTCAGCTGGAAGGTCATCTTTTGATTTTTCATACAAACGACTTGTATTAGATAGCCTTGATACACGATCTAAAGAATTATTGTTAAAAGACTTAAATTCTTTAACAAACTCTGAAATTTCATCAGAAAAAGATATTTTAAAAAAAACGTTAGTAAGAAAGATAAATTCAGATCTTTTCGATCCTGAATTACTCATGAAAGATGTCATGAATGTTAATGCGGCAGGTCAACTTCCTGAAGGTATTAATCTTTCTAAGATGTATAACTCGAGACAACATCCAAAAGGAATTCAAATGACTATTTTTGGTGTTACTGATTGTTTAAAGAATCTTGGTAAAGATTGGGATACTGAATTAAAACCAATATTGGATCCAAAAAAAATAGGAGTTTTTTCCGGTCCTGCAATAGGACAGTTAGACTATGATGGAATGGGAGGACTTTTGCAATCAAGGAAAATTGGAAAAAGAGCAAGTTCCAAACATTTATCAATGTCTTTGATTGGCATGTCTGCAGATTTCATAAACGCATACGTATTAGGTTCTTTGGGGAAAACAGGTACTGTAGCGGGCGCTTGTGCAACTTTTTTATATAACTTGGATTTGGCTCTAAAGGGAATAAAAAATGAAGAACTGGATTTCTCAATTGTAGGATCTGCAGAAGCACCTATTAATCCCGAAATAACAGATGGTTTTTTAGCTACGACAGGAATTGCAGATGACAAAAAGATTTTAGAAATGCAGATCAGAAATAATGATGAAAATTCCAAAGAAGTGATTCATCAAAATGCTTGTCGACCATTTGGGGATAATGCTGGAATGATTCTAGGAGAAGCTGCTCAATTTGTAGCTGTCACTACTTTAGAATTTGCCATAACAAACGGACTCAAGATACTTGGTGGTTTTACAGATGTTGCAATAAATGCAGATGGATTCAAAAAATCGATTAGTTCACCTGGAATTGGTAATTATGTAACTATGGCTCAATCTATTTCCAATACATTAAAATTAGGGTGTTCTATCCAAGATAGTATTGTTATTGCGCATGGAACAGGCACCTTTCAAAATCGCAGTACTGAGTCTGATGTTTTAAATAGAGTTGCAAAAGGTTTTGAATTAAAAAATTGGAAAGTTACAGCTCTAAAAGGCATGTTGGGTCATACTATGGGGCCTGCAGCTGGAGACGAATTAATGACAGCCATTGGAATTTGGAATCATGGTTTGGTTCCCGGAATAAACACAACAAAAAAATTGGCTGATGACGTGCTATCCGATAATTTAGATTATTGCTTAAAATCTAAAGAAGTTGATGTAGAAAAAATAGATGCAATCTATTTAAATGCAAAAGGTTTTGGTGGGAACAATGGGTCTTGTGGTGTAGTGAGCCCAAGTTTTATTAAATCGAAAATGAATAAAAATGATTTAAAAAATTATGAAGCAAAGCTTGCTGCAACTGAAGAAAAGCGTGCTATTTATCTCGAAGAAAGCGTTAATGGAAAATATGATCTTATTTACCGTTTTAATGAAGAAATTCTTGATCCAACAGAAGATCTAAAAATTACGAGAGATAAAATATCTATATCTAATTACAAAGATATTGAATTATAAACTATCTATCTAAAGGTTTATCTTTAGGAAACCATCCTCTTATTAGTGAAACGAAAGGTAAAAGGTAAATATATTTTTTTGGAAAAAGCCTTTGAATTCGATCATACCAATGGGCATCAGCGCCAACCAATATTCTTTTGTTTTTCTTTTTTATATTGTTAAGGATAATCTTTGCAGCAGTGTTGGCATTAACTGGTGCGTTGCTTTTGAATAATTGACCAACTTCTTCAATAGATTTAGCTTTTGGTCCAAAAATATTTGGCCTTTTCTCCATTGCTTCTGCATCAAATTCCATTTTTCCTTTTTCAGCAGCAATGTTAGCTATATTGGTTCCAATATGACCAGGATGAACTGAATAAACTTCGACGGGTGAATTTTCCATTTTCATTTCCAGAGCTAAACTCTCAGTAAAAGCTCTTACTCCATATTTACCAACATGGTAAATAGATTGAGTAGGTACACTTAGTAAACCAAAAATCGAAGAAGTATTTACGATTGCAGCCTCGGGTCTTTCTTTTAGATGGGGCAAGAAAGCTCTTGTTCCGTTAATAACTCCATGTAGAAGAATTCCCAAGCCCCAATCCCAATCTTCATCTGTTGATTCCTCAATTGTCGAAGACAGAGCAACTCCGGCATTATTAAACACCATATCTACAGAGCCATGTTCTTCTATAACTTGATTAGGCAGCGCATAAATTGCTTCTTTATCGCTTACATCAACTATATGTTTTGATACTCCAACGTTATAGGACTTTAATAATTCTGCTGTTTCATTTAATGTTTCTTCATTCCATTCAACTAGCGCAATATTGGCCCCAGCTTGAGCTAACTCAATGGCGAGTTCTCTTCCCATTCCTGAACCTGATCCAGTTATTACAGCAACTTTATCTTGAAAATTTTTCATACATCACAAACAGTACTCATTTTTGAAAGAAATCTCAAATAAATTTATTTTGTCTTAAATAGATCAATAGAGAATCAATATCTAATCCTTGAATTGTATAAATTGACCCTTCAACATTAGAAAATAAATACTTTCCATTTAATTCGTATTTGTAACTGCCACAACACATGAAAGGAGCATCTTTTGAAATATAATTTTCAATATCTTTTAAAGAAAGTTTTTTCATAGTCAATTTTGCCACATCATATGAGGTCCAAATAACGCTGTCATTGAAGGCAATGGCCATCCCACAATTTTGAAAATGGGTATTGCCAGATAACTTTTGTAAAGTTTTAATACACTTTTCTTTGTTTCCTGGCTTGTTAAGAATTTCATTATTGAATTCACAAACTTGATCAACTCCCAAAACATAGTGATCAGGATTTTTTTTTGAAATTTCGAGAGCTTTAGCGGAAGCTAATTCTATAGCTAGATCATAATAATTTTTAAATTGAAAATTTTCTTTTATTGAATCTTCATCAACTTCTGAAGCAATAAAACTTACTTTAAAATTAAAATCAGAAAAGATTTTTTTTCTGATTTCGGATTCTGTAGCAATTATTAAAGGCTTTAATAAAGAAATATTACTCAAAAATTAGTTTTTGTCGGATTGTACTAAATTTAAGAATT
Source organism: uncultured SAR86 cluster bacterium (assembly GCA_902614235.1). Classification (GTDB taxonomy): domain Bacteria; phylum Pseudomonadota; class Gammaproteobacteria; order Magnimaribacterales; family AG-339-G14; genus CASICS01. Next base: position 30,139 of record CACMKG010000006.1, on the reverse strand, counting down.
CTGTTCTGGTTGCGGGATCTCTAAAATCACCTAACATTCTACTAGTTACTGTACTAGTTTCTGTTTTATGAATTCCTCTTGTAGTCATGCACTGGTGTGCTGCATCAATAATCACTCCAACGCCTTTAGGTTGTAATACTTTATTAATTGTATCTGCAATTTGAGCTGTCATAGTTTCTTGAGTTTGTAATCTTTTACCAAAAACATCAACAATCCTGGCTAATTTACTTATTCCTACAACTCGTTTGTTTGGAATATATCCAATGTGTCCCATACCCAAAATAGGAACCATATGATGTTCGCAATGAGATTCAACTCTAATATTCTTTACGATGACCATTTCGTCATAGCCTTCAACTTCTTCAAATGTTTTAGAAAGAATTTCTTCAGGATCTACTTCATAACCAGCATAAAATTCTTTATACGCTCTAACTACTCTGTCAGGCGTTTCAATTAATCCTTCTCTATCAGGATCATCGCCAGTAAATGCAAGTAAAGTTCTTACTGCTTTAAGTGCTTCTTCTTCTGTGGGTTTAGTCATAACAGAATCTTAGTTTTATATTTAAAAGTAATAAAGAAATAGGATTATATGTTTAAAGTATGGTGATTTCAATTAATCTGACGATTCTGGAAATGAATTAAATGGCCATGGTCTTTGGTCAGAACTATAAGTTATAAAGTTAATGATTTGATAAATATAACTGCTGATTTTTTTTGAAAAAGAAACAAGATTTTCATTAGGTTTTTTTGAACCAATACTAAATAACAATTGTAATAAAGTAATAAAACCTAAAAAAGGAACGATAAAGTTTAGAAAAACCAAATAGAAGATCTTTAAAAAGAAATTAACCCAAATAGAAGGTTCTTTAATATTCTCAGTTAAAACTGCTGTATCAATCGATAAGTTTTCAGTACTTTTTTCTTGGTTTTTCGTCATATTTTAGAATTTACTATCTATATTATTACTCTCAAGAAAAATATTAGCAAAGCAATCTTTTGGATCCATCTCAGAAAAAACAATTTGGTATAAAATATCAACTATAGGCATTGTTAAATTCAATTCATTTTTTTTATTGAATACAGTTTTAAGAGTATTAACGCCTTCAACAACCTGTCCTATCTCAGACAAAGCCTCTTTTGGAGACATATTTTTTCCTAAATAATAACCTAAAGAATAATTCCTACTTTTAGAAGAGCTTGAAGTAGCAAATAAATCTCCCACACCAGCTAAACCAAGAAGGGTTGCTGGATTAGCATTTAATTTAGTGAATAGTTCTGTCATTTCAGAAAGGCTTCTAGTTAAAAGCATTGCTTTAGTATTTGATTTACTACCAAGTCCGTCGGAAAGACCTGCTGAAATAGCATAAATATTTTTCAATGCTCCAGCTAATTCAACTCCTTTTTTATCTGAGCTTAAAAAGATCTTAAAAGTTTTATTATTAAAAAAATTTGAAAGAATTTTTGCTTCTTCCAAATCTTCTCCAGCCAGAACTGAGGCTGTAGAGAAGTTTTCTGAAACCTCTTCTGCCAGATTTGGTCCGGATAATACTAGAATTTTATTTGATTCTATATTTGCTTCTTTTGATAAAGTTTCAGACATGGTCTCAAAAGTTTTCAAATCAATTCCTTTTGAAGCGAGAATATATCGATTGGAAGCACGGTGAAAGTTTTTTATTTCTTTGGAAATTATTTTTATACCATCTGAGGGGATTGCTATAATTACAGTCTTTTCTTCACCAAAACATTCTTTTAAATCTAGAGTGGGAGATACATTTTCTGAAAGATGTAAATTTGGCAAATATTTAGAATTTTTATTTGCTGATAGTATTTCTTCATAAATAGAATTATTTTTTGTCCAAATTTTTACTTTGTGGCCATTAAAGGCTAATAAATTGGATAAAACTGTGCCCCAAGATCCTGCTCCAATAACTGAAAATTCCTTCATGGTTAATTTGTTATTAAAAAATCTAAAGTTTCAAAACCAAATTGATCCCACCACTGATCTCCCATTTTTAAACACTCCTCTAAATTATGATCAGAAGAATTATCTATTGCTGAGTCTACAGAATCCAATTTAGAGTTGATCCTTAAATAATTATCTTTAAATAATGATTCGGCAATTAAATGTTCGCTGTTTGATTCCATAAGTACCTGAATAATACCTCCTCTTAACCATGAAAATATGCCCCAATTTTTTGTTTTCTTTCCTTTATAAGGCTTATCATCGTAGCCAGTACCGATACTTAATATTTTTATATTTTCTTCAGGCCATAATTTCTTTGCTTCAGCATAAGCAATTAAAACTGGATTATTTGATGAGATTGCACCATCTATATACCAATTATCATTAATTTTTATCGCAGGAAAAAAGGTTGGGGCAGCTGAGGTAGCAGATGCAACTTTCCAGGCTTCCAAGTTTTTATCGACGAAAGTTTTAAAAAGTCGAGTTGATCTATTTTTTAGATCATACGAAACAGCAATTGCCGGAGTTTCAGCTTCAGCCAGTGTCAAAGAGCCAAAATATTCTCTAAGCACATTATTTTTTCTTCTTCCTCCATATTTAGGGCCTATAACCCTTGGCATTGAAGTGCTAAAAATTCTTTTTAGATTTCTTGAGGAATAAATATTTACTAGACGAGATCCATTCAATTTTAAAACTGATAGAGCTATGGCTAAAATTCCTCCTGTAGAAGAACCGCAAACTAAATCAAACTTTTCCAACAGCGGCTTGTGCATTTCAAATTCTAATTTTCTTAAAAAATTAGCTGATGCTAAACCCCGAACTCCCCCCCCATCTAAAGAAAGCACATACTTAGTCATAAATTATTTAATTTAATTTATTATTTTAGCTGATATTATTTATTTTTTCTTTTATACATAAAATGCAATCTATAGATTTAAAAACAATTGGGTTTTGGTTGGGAATTATTTCTTTTTTGCTAGTTTTGTATTTGCCCAATCCAGAGGGCTTGTCTTCAGAAGGAAGAATTACAGCTGCGGTATTTTTATTGATGGGCATCTGGTGGGCTTTTGAAGCAATTCCACTTCAGGTAACTGCATTAATGCCGTTAATTCTATTTCCACTACTTAGTGTAGAGGAAATAGCCGTAATTAGTCGAGAGTACATGAACAAGGTTCAATTTCTTTTTGCAGGTGGATTTATAATTGCTCTTGCCATTCAAAAATGGAATCTTCACAAAAGAGTTGCTTTAAATATTCTTAAATTTAGTGGTCTGAACTCACGGGGTATTGTGGCTTCTTTTATGGTGGCTAGTGCTGTTTTGAGTATGTGGGTAATGAATACTTCTACTGCAATCATGCTGCTGCCTGTTGGGATATCAGTAATCAAAGTTATAAGTGATACAGTGAATGACATTAGTGATAATCAAAAATTTAATTTTCAACTCTGTTTGCTTTTGGGAATAGCCTATGCGGCCTCTGTTGGTGGAATTGCTACACCAATTGGTACCTCGCCAAATGGAGTGTTAATTCAATTTGCTAGTAATAATTACGATTATGATATTGGTTTTGCAAATTGGATATCAATTGGCTTACCAATCACATTAGGTTTAGGGCCGTTAATTTGGATATTCCTCACTCGGATAATATTTCCAGTAAATTTTTCTGCTACTCAAGAATCTAAAGAAAAGTTGAATTTGATGCTAAAAGAACTTGGTCCAATGTCAAATGAAGAAAAAAAAGTGATAGTGGTTTTCTTAATTACTGCCTTTTTTTGGATATTTAGACAATTGATTGATAACTTGCCAGGCCTATCATTGTTAGATGATTCAGTAATTGCTATCACCGGAGCTATCTCGCTTTTTTTTATAAATGAAAGCAATAATAAAAATAAACTACTTATATGGGATGACGTGCAAAGCGGCTTTCCTTGGGGTCTAATTTTTTTATTTGGTGGAGGTATGGCTCTGGCATATGTCGTAAATGATTCAGGATTAGCTTTATGGTTAGCATCTTTGATTCCATCTGAAACTTATTTTTGGATAATTTTATTAACAATAATTGTTATGGTTGTCTTACTTACTGAGCTAACAAGCAACTTAACAACTACAATTACATTCTTGCCCGTCGTTGCAAGTGTAGGATTAAATATGGGTATTGATCCCCTTCTACTTATTTTGCCATTAACAATTTCAGCAAGTTGTGCATTTATGTTGCCTGTTGCTACTCCACCAAACTCAATAGTTTATGCGTCAAATTTAATACCAATTCAAAAGATGGTAAGAGCTGGAATATTCATCAATATCTCAAGTATTTTGTATGTTTTTATAATCTCTTATTTTCTTATTCCAAATTTAATTTAAGCAATTGTTAGTTGAAGAAAGTAAGAGTAAAATTCTATTAAATGTCGCTATTTTAGAATTAACATCAGGGTCTCTAAATTTAGCATTCTTTCAATTTACCCTGTGCAGGAGGTGATCAAAAATTAATATTAACAATTTATCAGGAATTTCAGGGGTTACCATCTGACAAGGGTTTACCCTTATTCCGACTAATAACCGTTTCGACCGTTATTAGAAAAATATAGCTGAGATGCGTATTTTTAAAAACCCCGCTTCGGCGGGGTTTTTTTTATTCAGTAATTAATGCGTGACCTGAGGCACAAACGGCTCCGCCATCGCAAGTAATGGTTTCCCCTACTGTATAACAGCCCGCTCTGGATGAAAGATAAAGCGCTAACCCTCCTATATCTTCAGCAGTTCCAATTCTTTTAACAGGATTGGTTTTTTCAATATAACTGTAATCGTGCCCAACTGCTGAACCAAGCATGTTACTTGGAAAAGCCCCAGGAGCAATTGCATTTACAAGTATATTTTCTTTAACTAGTCTAGCTCCCAAAACTCTTGTTAAGTGATGCACGGCAGCTTTTGAAGAGCTGTAAACATAACTTTCGTATACTGGCGTTCCTATTCCATCAATGGAACCAATATTGATAACTCTAGCTGGATTTTCTCTTGTACCTGCAGGTCTTAATAAAGGTAAACATTTTTGTGTCATATAAAAAAGACCTTTCACATTGATATTCATTACTTTGTCCCAGCCTTTTTCAGCAAACTCATCGATGGGTTCACCCCATGAAGCTCCGGCATTATTTACCAAAATATCAAGCTTTGGTTCATAAGCTGTAAGCTCCTCAACAAGTTTCTCTATACCTTCCATTGTTGAACCATCGCCTGGGATAGAAATGCATTCTGCTGAATATTTTTTTGAAAGTTCTATCGCCTTTGCATCACACGCATCTGCCTTTCGTGCTGATATGTATACTTTTGCACCGTTGGCTAAATAAGCTGAAGCTATCATCTCCCCGATACCTCTTGATCCACCTGTTACGAAAGCCACTTTACCTTTGACTGAAAAAATTTCATCTAATTTCATTTCTACTCTCCCTAAGAATTTATTTTTAATATTTTTGGTTTATATTCTTCATTTTCATCAATTTGACCATAAGCTGCAATGATTACAAGATCGCCAACTGTTGCCTTTAAAGCCGCTGCCCCGTTCATAGAAATTATCTTGGAGCCTCTTTCAGCTTCGAATGCGTAAGTAATTAATCTTTCCCCATTATTTAAATTGTAAATATGTATTTGTTCGTTTGGTTTTATTCCGGTTTGTTCTAGATAATCAAGATCGATTGCACAAGATCCTTCATAGTCTATTTCTGTATGCGTAACAGGCACTCGATGAATTTTTGCTTTTAAAACTGTTATCAACATTTTCTAATTAAAGTGGCGGACCGGACGGGGCTCGAACCCGCGACCTCCGCCGTGACAGGGCGGCGTTCTAACCAGAACTGAACTACCGGTCCACAAAAATTGAGATTATACATAGATGAAAGAAGAAAATTTAAATTATTTCTTTAATAGAATTAAAAATTTAAATCAAAGGTTTGTTGTGATTAACTTTAAAAGAAATTGGTTCTAGTTTGTTATATCTTTTGGATTTAACTGTAGATACATAATTAAATTTTACCTCTACGAATTCTGGATAAATTTCTAATTCCACATAGCCCTTATTTTTTCCATTTGTCCAAATTAAATTTTTATTTGTTTCTATGAATGATTTATCAATTGGATCTACCATATCTCCAAAAGCATCTACAAAGTTCGGAGATGATATAGAGGGAGCTCCAATTTCTATTCCAACAAATTTTTTTTGTTGGCTATATAGATTAGAAATCCAAGAATTATGAGAATCTCCAGCTAAAATTAAGTTTGATTGAGAAGATTGAATTGATTTATAAAACTTTTCTCTCTCTTTGGGATATCCGTCCCACTGATCAGTATTGTAAGGTATTTCCTTTCCAGCTAATGATATGTATTTATGAAGATATTTTGGAAAATTATTCTTATCTACATCTTTGAATATTTTTGGCAGATATTTGGGTCCAATTAATATTTGTTGTCCAAAAATTGACCATCTGAATTTGTCGCTATTTTTTCTCTTAATCCACTTAAATTGATCCTTGCCTAATAATTTTCTTGGCTTCTCTAAATCTTTTAAATAATTCTTATGATCAAAGTTTGAATCTTGAAAATATTCTTCAATATTCAATTGCTTGTCTCTCATTGCTGATCGAGTATCAAGCATCATCAAATTAAAAAGGTTTCCGACAGAAAAATTTCTCCATATATGCTTTTTATTATTTTTTTCTCGAATTGGCATCCATTCAAAGTAAGCCTGGATAGCATATTCTTTTCTTTTGCTAAAAGAACCCTCGTCGGGAGAATGATTTTCAGCCCCTTCTTTCCAGCTATCATTAGAAATTTCGTGATCATCCCAAACAGCAATCATTGGTTTGCTAGAGTGAAGTAACTGAAGATCTTTATCTTTTTTGTAAGTAGCATGTCGTTTTCTATAATCTTCCAGACTTAAAATTTCATTTTTAGGAAAAACTTCCCTTCCCATCGACTGTGCATTTTCAGAAGCATACCCATCAGAAGAATATTCATATAAATAATCTCCAAGATGCAATACAAGATCAATTTTTTTATTGAGTGCTATTTCTCTATAGGCATTAAAATATCCCGCTGGATAATTTGAACAGCTACAGAAGGCTATATTAAATTTTTCTGGATTTGTTATAGGTAAGGTAGAGGTTGTTCCAATATCAGATATATTGTTCCCAACTTTGAACCGGTAATAAATTTTTAATCCATTATATTTTTTCGGAATCTTTGCATCTACCTTTACTGTGAAATCTTTAAAAGAATCAGTTCTCGTTTTTCCTTGAGCAATAAGGCTACTAAAATTTTTATATTCAGAAATTTGCCAAGTTACTAGAGCAGTATTAGCCTGAACATCTGATAATTTTGTCCACAAAATTATATTAGACTGAGTTGGGTCTCCACTAGCCACTCCGTGCTTAAAAGAAACAAATTTATTTTCTTTTGGCAAAGGATAAATTTTTAACGGTAGAGCCAATGAAAAAAAGGTTAACCCTTTTAAAAATAGCCTTCTATTTTTATCCATATTTTAACTTATCATTTAAATGTAAATATTTAATGACTTCTAGGAAAACTATTTGGAAATTGTGGTGGGCGATACAGGACTTGAACCTGTAACTTCCACCGTGTAAAGGTGGCACTCTACCAATTGAGTTAATCGCCCAAAATATTGAAAGCATTATACATACACAAGATAAAATCAAAATGGACATATCTATAAAAATCAGGCATATTTTTTATCCATTTTAGGAGAAGAATGCATAAATTAGAATCTCAGATATTCAAATCTAAATTACAAACTACATCCGAAGAGTTCAAAAAAAATAAAGAGTCTATGATCGGAATGTTGGAGGAAATAGATATCCTTTTAGATGAAGCCGAAGCCGGAGGAGGACCAGATCACCAAAAAAGATTGGCTGCCAGAGGCAAACTTCCAGTTAGAGAAAGAATCTTTAATTTTTTAGATCCTGATAGTCCCTTTTTAGAAATAAGCGGTCTTGCAGGATACAAATCTGATTACCCTGTTGGTGGTGGAGCAGTAGCTGGCATCGGTGTTTGTTCTGGAATTGAATGTATTATTTTTGCAAATGATCCAACTGTTTTAGCAGGAGCAATGCATTATTATTCTGTAAAGAAATGGATGAGATCTATGGCCATTGCCAGAGACTGCAGAATTCCATTTATTCAGTTTGTTGAATCCGCTGGGGGAGATTTAAGACCAAGAGGAGCAATGTCTGCAGGAGCTATGGGACACTTCGCTGAATCTGGAAGACAATTTTATGAAATAACTGAGCTTTCAAAATTAAATATACCTACAGTAACGGTAACGTTTGGAACTGCTACAGCTGGAGGAGCTTATCAACCAGGTATGTCTGACTATAATATTTTTGTTAAGGATCAAGCAGATGTCGCTTTAGCTGGACCACCTTTAGTTCAAATGGCCACTGGTGAGATATCAAGCAGAGAAGACATTGGTGGAGCAAAAATGCATGCTGAAAAATCTGGACTGGCTGAATATTTGGCTGATGATGATTTGGATGGGATTCGAATTGCTAGAGAAGTAATGTCTCATTTAAATTGGGTTAAAGAAGGTAATGAGCCGAGATTTTCTATAAAACCCCCGCTTTATGACCAAGAAGATTTGCTTGGAATAGTGGAGCCTAGTTTAAAAACTCCATTTGATATAAGAGAAATAATAGGTCGAATAGCTGATGGCTCTCAATTTGAAGAGTTTAAACCCCTTTTTGGCCCAACATTGATTTGTGGGTTCATTTCAATTCATGGTTATCCAGTTGGAATTTTAGGAAATAATGGAATGTTATTTCCAGATGCTTCTCAAAAAGCAGCACACTTTATTCAGTTGTGTAACAAAAGAAATATACCACTTGTCTTTTTGCAAAACATAACAGGATTCATGGTTGGAAAAGACTATGAGCAAGATGGATCAATTAAAAAAGGAGCCCAAATGCTTAATGCTGTTTCAAATTCTAATGTACCGCATTTAACTGTCATTATTGGAAATTCCTATGGAGCCGGCACCTATGCTATGTCAGGAAGAGAATTTGGTAATTCTTTTACATTTTTATGGCCTACTGCAAAAATTGCTGTCATGGGCGGAGAAGTAATTGCAGGAGTAATGTCTATAGTTAGAAGAGGACAAGCAGCGAGAAAAGGAATTAAATTTGATGAGAAAGCTGATGCTGAGATTGTAAAAAATCAGCAGATTGGACATGACAAGGCATCGGTTGCCCTAAAAGCGACAAGTGTTTTGAGTGACGACGGGATAATCGATCCTAGAGACACCAGAAATATTTTAGGAATGTGTCTTTCGATAGTAAATAATAAAGAAGTAAAAGGCTCAGAGGGTTTTGGAGTATTTAGATTATGACCATCAAAAAACTCCTTATTGCCAACAGAGGAGAAATCGCTAGTAGGATTATTTCTAGTGCGCATGACATGGGCATAAGTTGTGTTGCAATCTATACAGAAGCTGATAAAGACACACCATATGTTAGAGAAGCTGATCAAGCTTTTAAACTTTCTGATTCTTATTTGAACTCAAAAGAAATTTTAGATATAGCTCTTAAATCAAATTCAGACGCAATTCACCCTGGCTACGGTTTTTTATCTGAAAATGCAGCTTTTGCCAATCAAGTTAAAAAATTAAATATTAAATGGGTTGGTCCTTCTTCAAATGCCATAAAAAAAATGGGAGACAAATTAACTGCAAAAGAAATTGCAATAAAAGTAAACGTTCCTACTTTACCAATGACTTCAGATCCTAAAAAAGCTAATTCTATTGGATATCCAATACTTGTGAAAGCTGCTGCCGGAGGTGGTGGGAAAGGAATGCGTATCGTCGAAAAGGCAAAAGACTTGAAAGAGTCTATCAAAGCTGCAGAAAGAGAAGCTGAAGGTGGTTTTGGTGATAAAAGAGTATTTCTAGAAAGATATATTAAAAGATCGAGGCACATAGAAATACAAATATTAGGAGATGCATTTGGAAATATTGTTCATCTTGGTGAAAGAGAATGTTCCATTCAAAGACGTCATCAAAAAATTGTAGAAGAATCACCTTCCCCCATGGTTGATGAAGAAATGCGTGAAAAGATGGGAGAAGCAGCAATAAAGCTAGCTTCGAAACTTAAATACGAATCAGCCGGAACGGTAGAGTTTTTGGTTGATGAAAAAACTAAAGAATTTTGGTTTTTAGAAGTAAATACAAGACTACAAGTTGAACACCCTATAACCGAAGAGGTGACTGGAATAGATTTGGTTAAAGAACAATTAAGAATAGCATCTGGAGAAGAGTTGGGTTATGAACAAGAAGATATAGATTTTTATGGCTCGTCGATAGAAGTAAGACTTTATGCGGAGGATCCTGGAAATGATTTCCTTCCAGTGACAGGTAAAATGATAGCTTTTGAGCCAAGTGATGATCCATTAGTTCGTTGGGATGTTGGAATTGAAAGCGGTTCAAATATAACTGCTAATTTTGATCCTTTGTTGGCAAAAGTAATTTCTTTTGGAGAAACTAGGTTGGAAGCAGCTAACAAACTAGCTCTTGCTTTGGAAAATAGTCACTTTGGTGGAATGAAAACAAATAGAGATTATTTAGTCTCTATTTTGAGATCAAAAGAGTACCTGGATGGAGATACAACTACTGATTTTGTTGAGAGGATTAATTTAAATTCTGAAGTAGATTTAACAGAAGAAGAAATTTTTAATTTCGCAAAAGTTGGCGCTATGTGGATGCAAGGCAAAAACAGAAGTGAAGCGATGGTTTTACAAAATATTCAATCTGGTTGGAATAATGCAAGACTCCCCTACCAAGAAGTCAAATTATCGCTTGATGATCAAGAATACAGGATGAAATATAAGTCATTAAAAGATGGAAATTTTGTTAGTGCAGAAAGCGAAATTATTAGAATGTTTGATTGGCATGAAGATTTTATTGATGTGGAAATATCTAATGTTAGATATCGATCTAAAATTACCATGGACGATGATTTGCTTCTCATTCAAACACATAAAGGAAATTTGTTATTTAAAATTTTACCGAAATTTAATGTTACTCAGGAAGAAGCAATAAAAGGTGGGCTTACTGCGCCTATGCCCGGAAAGGTTGTAGAAATAAAGATTAAGAAAGGATCAAATATTAAAAAAGGCGATACTTTACTAATACTAGAAGCAATGAAAATGGAACATAAGGTTTTGGCGCCAGATAATGGAAAGATTAAAGAAGTATTGATTAAAGAAAATGATCAAGTAGAAAATGGACAGACTTTAGTTGTCCTTGATTAAGTTTCCCAAGATCTAGATACTGAAAGTGGATGATCTGTTAGTAAAGAAAAAAAATCATCGGGATCTATAGCTCCACCTTCAGGCGCGAACACCCCTTTTTTGTTAATCTTGTTTTCCAATAAAAGTTTTAATCCAAAAGCGAGAGGAAATCCGGTGATTGCTCCCATCCCCCATGAGTTTGAAAGCTCTTCTTCTGACAAGGTAACGGCAACTGATGCATTTTTATTTTCTTTAAGACCTCTAGCTAAGCCATAAATTGACGGTAATCCCTTAATCTGCTTTTCAATACTTGGAGTACCAATTTTTCTTTCCAACCATTCCATCAAAGAAGCTCCTTGTTTAAAACTAATTAATTTTTTATCGACTAGCCATCTTAAGATTTTAATAATATAAATATTACTCTGCTTACTCCCGTGACAAGCATTAACTGATTCTTTTAAATCATTAAAATGATGAGGAAAAGTAATTGCCTCTGGATGACCAAAAATAAAAGCATCATGATTACCGCGACCAGGATAATGAATTTTAATTTTCTCCAATGGTTTGGTTAGCTTATATTTTTTATCTTTGTAAACTTTAATTTCACCAGATATTTGTTGTAAACCATGTTCCATTGCTGCGTTTGTTCCCTTTTGAGAAGACTCATCTTCAGGTTTTGCGCTACTCACATCCCAACCAGTTATAATCGATTCAGTTTCATCAAGCTCATTCATAGCTTTTAGACCCAGCAGATTGCTAATTCCTGGACTAGCGCCTAAGCCGACAATAGCAGTAATATCATTTTTTAAAGCTTCATCGTTTAATTTAAGCATCTCCTCTGTTGGTTCCCAATCATCGCAAATATCAAAGTAATGACATTTACATTTTATTGCTGACTTTAGAATAGGTAAGCCAAATTTAAAAAATGGCCCGGTTGTATTCAAAACAACATCATGGTTCGACATTACTTTTTCAAGGTGTTCTTTATTAGTTACATCTAGACCAATTCCAGTGAACCTGTCATCAAAATGATTCGAAAATTCTATAGCATTGGCCTCATTTAAATCAGCAATAGTAACTTTTGAAATATTAGGATAATTAGAAATGGCAAAGGAAGAAAATCTGCCCATTCCTCCGCTTCCACCTAAAGCTAAAACTTTCATTATTTAATAGAAAATTCTTGACCAATAGCTTGGCAACTTTTAGACCATAAAAGATTTCTTACTTCTTCATTGTCATAAAAACTTTCAAGAGGATAAGCTTTTGCCTCTCCTTTTATGGCCGAAAACATTCCGCCCATACCAGGGCCAACAAAGTCTCCAGAATTGATAGATGAATCGGCAATAGATTTAAGAATTCCAAGGGCTCCATCTTCTCTTGATTGTCCTAACTTCATCATTTGTCGAGTGATCCATTTTCCCATGCCACCATCTTTAACTGTTGTGGTTTGAAGATCAGTTTCAGCTAATCCTGGATGAGCAACAATTGCCTTTATATTAAGATTCGTAGCACTTAATTTATGATGCAAAGCAGCTGTAAAAGCAGCATTTGCGAGCTTGGTTTGGTTATATCTTAACCACCTAGCTCCTCCCATTATGCTTGTGCCATTACCACCTAAATTCCCACCATTTTTTTCTAAATATGCAGATTTTAAATTCTTTGATGGTTGTTTTCTCGCAATACTTGAATGGTTAATTATTCTCGCTTCGCCTCTCAAAGATTCTGCTTTTTTTAATAAAGGAAATAAAAGTTTTACTAATAAAAAATGAGAAAGGTGATTGGTTTGCATTTGTACATCATATCCATCTACGGTTGCAATATCTTCTAGTGCCATTACTCCAGCATTATTACAAAGAACATCTAATCCTTCTATTGCAGATTCTTCAATATTTTTAGTAGATTCTTTAACTGAATTAAAATTTTGTAGATCACATTCTATCCTTATAAAGTCTCCATTTGGGGTATTCGCCTTAAGACTTTCATACGATTTTACAGATCTTTCAGATTGTCTATTTAAAAGTAAAACCTTTGCACCAAGTTTTCCACATGCATTCGCAGCAACATATCCAGTTCCAGAAGTAGTACCTGTAATTGCGATGGTTTTTCCCTCTAATGAGGGTAAAGAATTGAACAAATTGTCATAATGTTTGCTTTTTAAATTTGGTTTTGTGTATGACATTGAATTAATCCCAATTTGGTTTTCTTTTTTCTAAAAATGCAGCTATTCCTTCTTTGGCATCTGGCCCTTCAAAAGTTTTAGCTATCTGTTTTTGCAAAAATGGTAATGCTTCATCAAAAGCCATTGCATCTTGTTTTTCATATGCTTCTAAACCAAATTGCATTGTACCGGGAGCTAGATTAGATAATTCTTCCGATAGATTTTTTACATGCTCATCTAATTGTTCTTTTTCAACAAAATCATTTATCAAACCCCACTCTTTGGCTTTAGATGCATCGATTGACTGCCCTCTCATTATAAAATCCAAGCCAGCTCTCTTCGGCATTACTCTGAACAATCCAGCCATCACCATATGAGGCCAAAGTCCTCTAAGGATCTCTGGTGCCGAAAACTTTGCTTCTTTGATTGCAATGGCATGAGTTGAATTGGTTACCATCAATAACGCTCCCGCCAAGACAGAACCCTGAATTTTACAAATTACAGGCTTATACAAATGTCTTAACATTAAACTTATATCATCAGCTCCCTCTATTTTAGGAACGTTTGATTCAGATTCCTCTCTTCTTAGGTCTGCACCTGCACAAAAAATATCTCCCTCTGCTGCAATAATTATTACTCTGACTGATCTTTCTTGTTTTGCATATGCCAATGCATAACAAATTTCATTTACCATTACATTGTTCAGAGCATTTTTCTTCTCAGGACGGTTCAAGGTAATTGTTAGTATATTTTTGTTCTCCTCAATTTTAGTTGCTTGAAAATTCAAACCCTTTAGAGATAACTTTTCTTGACTCATATTTGTTTTAATAATTGTTCAGGGAAATTTATCTTTTTTGCTCTTAAGTATTCTCCCAATGATTTTGCTTGTCCATCCATTCTAGTTGATGAAGATACACCATCTTGAAGTATGCCGTGAACATAAAAATTTAAGGAATAAATATTAGGTAATTCAAATCTATCTATCTCAAATTTCTCCAAATCTGGTAAAAGTTCTTTAAGTTTTTTTACAGTTAAGAAATCAAATAAAAAAGAATATGCCTCTTGCGATTTAGCCCATACCCCTAAATTTGCGCAACCCCCTTTATCGCCAGATCTAGTTCCAAAAATCTTTCCAAAATAATCTTCCTTTAAATTATCGATACTAATTTTTGGATTTTCATATGGAATTTTTTGATAATATTTTTCTTCAAGATTTAACTGACTGGTTGGAATGACATCTATGATCTTTCCATCAACATGTATGTGCTCTTTTATGAATTTACTGTCTACTAATGCAGGCCAATATTCAATATAAGCTCCATTAGGCACGACTCCACTTCTTCCAGTCCATCCAGGAAAATTTGCTAATGCTAATTCAACAATTTTTGCATTAAACAACCTTCCAACGAGATCTGGATTTGAAGACATCACATCTATTCTTAAAAAAGCTTGAGCTTCCTCATTTGAAATTGGATTTTCTTTATCAGTTCTGTGTAATTGAATATCAACTTTATCAAATTGATCTTGGCCACCAACAGATTTAAATATTTGGTCAACTATTAATTTAGATTTCTCTTCGATATCTAAACCTGTGAGAAGCAATTCAACCCCATTTCTAAAACCTCCTACTAAGTTAATGCAAACTTTATGAGTTTTGGTAGGACTACTTCCTCTATTATTGGTAACTAAAACTCTATCTTTTGATTCTTGAGTAATTTCTAAAGTGTCAAAATGACTAATCACGTCTGGATTTAAATAGGCCGGTGAACCTATCTCATAAAGTAACTGAGCTGTAACTGTTCCTACTGAAACTAGTCCACCAGTATTTTCATGTTTTGTGATTACAAAACTACCATCTTCATATATCTCTGCAATTGGATATCCAATATTATCAAAGGTAGGAACCTCTTGAAAAAAAGAATAATTACCTCCGGTAGCTTGAGCTCCACATTCAATTATATGCCCTGCAGCAAGTGCACCAGCAAGTTCATCATATTGATCACGTGACCAATTATATTTCCACGCTGCTGGACCTATGACGACAGCAGCGTCTGTAACTCTTGGACAGATAACTACATCTGCTCCATTATCTAAAGCTTCTTTTATTCCCCATGCCCCTAGATAGGCATTGGCAGTAATTGGTTTTTTTTCATATTCTTGTAAATCTAATGATTTATCAATGTTCGTTAAATTTTCGCCGCCTTGATATAGTTCATCGATTCTTGGCATTAAGTCATCGCCCTCAATGTGAGCTACTTTCAAATCTAAATTCAATTCGTCAATAATTTTTTTAACCGATTCAGCCATAGATGAAGGGTTTAGGCCCCCTGCATTTGTGACAATTTTTATATTTTTTTCTTGAGCTAATTTTGCTATATCTCTAAATTGTTTTAAAAAAGTACCTACATAACCATGTTGTTCTCCCCTTTTAAGCCTTTGATTATATAGAATGGTCATCGTTAGTTCTGCTAAATAATCACCAGTTAAAACATCAATAGGCCCCCCTTCAATCATATCTCTAGCAACAGATAATTTATCTCCATAAAATCCACTGCAATTTGCTATTCTTATTGAATCACTTTTCATTAATCTCTCTCAATCTCTCACTCAAACCGGCAAAGTAAATACCAATTAACAGAATAATAACACCTATGAGTTGTCCAAATAATAACATCTCTGAAAAAAAATAAGCTCCCAGAATAGTTGCTGTAATAGGTTGAAATAATAGTAATAATGATGAAAGTTGCGGTCTAATTTTTGATAAACCATAAATCACTAATCCTTGTCCTAAAATCTGAACAAAAATAGCTTGACCTAAGAAATTAAACCAACCAAATACTGAATAAGGAATTGGATTATCAAGCTCATAAAGTGATGCTATTCCGAAAGGAATGCACGCAAAAAGTGAAGAATAAAATATTAAATTAAATGTGTTGAATCTGTTTGAAAGCTTATTTACTGATAATAAATAACCTGCATAAAAAAATGCAGCTAATAAAGCTAACAAATCACCAAAAGAAAAATATGATCCACTATAACTTGGGTTGTTACTTACCAAAACATAAACACCCATCAAACTTATGAATAAGGAAATTAAAAAAAGGTTGTTTAATTTATCCTTAAATATTAGAAACCCAAATATGCAAACATAAAGAGGAGCCGTATTAACAAATAATGTTGCATGAGCAATTGAAGTATAAACTATCGATGAGTGCCACAAAGCAATATCTGTGCCAAAGCATAATCCTGGAATACTTATGACTAATAACTCTTTTAAGGTTAAAACTTTAATTTTATTTGTAAAAATTCCATAGAAAAAAATTAAAATTGTTGCAAATAAGAACCTGTAAAAACCTGTGAAAGAGGGTCCTATTTCACTAAATCTTACAAAGATCGGAGCTAAGCCAATTAAACAGCCTCCAATACAGGTTAAGATAATGGGAATAATATTTAACTTTCTAGTAGCCATATTTTTAAATAGATTCGCTATACTGCATTAATGTCAGAGTTTGTTCAAAAGAAAAATACAAATATTATCTCTGTTACTGAACTCAATACCTCAGCAAAAAAATTATTAGAGAATGATTTATCTTCTGTTTGGGTAACAGGAGAAGTATCAAATTTTAGATCATATGATTCTGGCCATTGGTATTTCAAAATTAAAGATAAAAACTCTGAAATTCAATGCGTAATGTTTAAATTTAGAAATAGCTCAATAAATAAAAAGCCTTTAGATGGTGACAACTTAATTCTTAAAGGAAACGTGTCCATGTACGTTGCTAGAGGATCTTACCAATTTCAAGTAGATCAAATTGAATATGCTGGTGAAGGAGTTTTGCTAAAGAACTTTGAAGATTTAAAAAAAAGATTAACAGAAGAAGGTATTTTTGATGCAGAGCACAAAAAAATAATTCCAAAATTAATTAAAAATATCGCTGTTATAACTTCTCCAAATGGAGCTGTTATTCAGGATATCAAAAATGTCCTTTCGAGAAGAGCTCCCCTAATGAAAGTTTACTTAATACCAAGTCTAGTCCAAGGCGAAGGATCAGAAATTAACCTTATTGATTCATTTGAAAAAATTCTTAAATTACATAAAAAAGAAAAAATAGATGTGGTGGTAATTGCAAGAGGCGGAGGTTCTTTAGAAGACTTATGGAGTTTCAATTCCGAAAACCTTGCGAGAAAAATTCATGAATTCGAAATTCCTGTGATTAGTGCTATTGGTCATGAAACAGATTTTACAATTTGTGATTTTGTAAGTGATTTGAGAGCGCCCACTCCTTCATCGGCAGCAGAAATCTTGAGTGAGTTTTTTGTGAACATAATAGATTCAATAACTTTGTATAAAAGCCAATTAAAAAAAGAGCTTAATTCTAAACTTTTAATTTTGAGTAACTCTTTAGAAATAACTTCAAAAAGTTTAATAAATCCGCAAACAAAATTAAATGAAGATTCTTTAAAAACTGACGAATTAAGTAATAGACTAAAATATTTATTGAACTCATTTGTTACTGAAAAAAAATATCTTATTGAACGGAATGTTCTTACCATTAAAAAACTAAATCCTAAGAATTATATTAATACTGTAAATCATCAAATTTCTGCGCTAGAAAAAAGTTTAAAAGTTCTTTCAAAAAATATAGTGAATATTAAAAAAGAGACTTTTAAAGGAATAGTCAAGGAGCTTGAAGCTCTCAGTCCCTTAGAAATATTAGCTCGAGGATATTCAATTACTAAACTTAAATCATCGCAGAGAATAATCAGAGATTCAAAAAATTTAAAAATTGGAGACATAATTTCTTCTGTTGTTGCCGATTCAGAAATAGAGTCGAAGATCACTAAAATTGATTAAGGTTTTACTTATATTAATTCTCAGCCTTCTTAGCTGCGCTAGTAAGGTTTCATATTCTCCTCAGTGTAATTTTCCTGCCTCTGTTATGGAAAAAGGAGGATTAATTAAAAATACTTTTAATTCTATTCAGAAAGAAAGGAATATTTTTAAAAAAAATATCTCTTGCTACGAAGGAGCCGTAAAAAAAATAATTTCACCTATTTCTTTTTTTTCTGACAGCACGATTTATATCAACGATGGAGTCGAACTTAATAATAGAATGTTTAGAGAATCAAAAATTGTTATTAAAGGAAGGAAATTTAATAATATTTCTAAAGAAGATTTACAAAGAATAAAAATTGAATCCGAAATTTTAAGGAAAAAGATTCTATCTAAATTTTATTCCGAAAATATAAATTTTCCTCTTCACCCTCCTGCTTCTGGAATAATTTCAAGCGAATATGGAGTAAAACGCTTTATAAATAATATTCCTAGAAATCCACACTTGGGATTAGACATAGCAGGCTCAAATGGTACACCAATTTATGCCGCTGAATCAGGATTAATCGTTTTAGCTAGAGATTTCTTTTATAGAGGAAATAATATTTTAATTGATCATGGTTTTGATTTTAAAACTTCTTATTCACATCTTGCAGAAATTCTTGTCAATGAGGGGGATCTGGTTAAAAGAGGAGAATTAATTGGATTTATGGGCGCAACTGGAAGAGTAACCGGTCCACATTTGCATTTTGAAGTAATTTTTATAGGAGAAAAGTTAAATCCAGAAGTTTTTCTAACTAAAGATTAAGGACCTTTTCCATTTGTTCAAGAGTTTGAGGGCCTTGAAGAATACTGCTTAATTCACCTTTTTTATTAATAACAAAAGTAACAGGCAAAGATTCTGGAACCGTGTAGCTATAAATATTTTGAGGATCGGTTATTAATGAAGGAACTTCAGCATTAATTTTTTTTAATTGAGTTTTTAATTCCTCGCCCTCTAACCTATCAAAATTAAATAAGAAAACATTTAATTCATTACTATATTTAGCATTTAGTTTATTCAATTCTGGAATTTCCTTTATGCAAGGTGGGCACCAATCTGCCCAGTAATTGATGACTACCCATTTACCTTTTAAATCATCTAAAAATATTTTTTTATTATCGCTCGTCATTAAATCAGGTTTAGCGCAACCAACTAGTAAGAAGATAAATATATAAACTGATATTTTTTTTAATTTCATAATTTCAAACTCTATTAACTTCAGATATCATCCATTTAATGTTCACGAAAATAATAGACAGATTAGATTTCTTAAGAAAAATAATTATAAATTTCTTTTTTGTTATTTTTTTAACAATCTTTCTTATAGGTCTATTTATATTTCCTTTTTTTTCAGATGATAATGTAGACGTTAAAGGTCATATATTAAGTCTTAAAACTAATGATATATCGGATAAAAATTCCTCATATTTAAATCCTCAAAGTAATTTAACAATATATGAAGTTGTAAAGGCTTTTGAAATTGCATCTGAAGATGATGATGTTGAAATTATTTTTATTGATATCTCTTATCTTAACATTTCTTCTGTTTCAGCTTATGAAGTTGGTAAATCAATAAATCTTCTTAAAGAAAAAGGAAAAAAAGTTATCGCTTATGGAGATTTTTTAACACAGTCACAATATTTATTAGCTTCATATGCTAATGAAATAATACTGAATCCTTTTGGTATGGTTTATTTAGAAGGATTTAAGAAATATCAGATTTATTTAAAGGAATTTTTAATTAATAACAAAATAAATGTGAATACTTTTGTTGCTGGTGATTACAAATCAGCCACTGAGATTTTTACTAATTCTGAAATGTCTCTCGAAGACAAACAACAGTCAAAAATTTTTTTAACCGATCTATGGAATAACTGGCTTTTGGAAATAAATAAAAACAGAAAAAATCTAAACATCGACATTAATTATTTTATAAATAATTTTAATGACTTGGATATAAATTTAACTGCCGCTGAAAAAGCAAAAAAATATGGTTTGGTTGATAAAATATTGAATAGAGTTGAACTACGTAATTATTTTTTAGATTTAAACAGCCTCGATCAAAACAATGAAAGTGCCGATCCAAAAATTCTAAGCCTTGAGTCCTATTTTCAGTCAAAAAAACCATCTGAATCAATGAGCGAGAAAATCGTAATACTCAATGCATATGGAGAAATAATTGATGGCTCTTTTCAAGAGAATCAAATTGCTAGTGAATTCTTTGCAAGAAAAATTAGAGAAATTTCTAATGATCCTGAAATAAAAGGTTTGCTTTTGAGAGTTAATTCTCCTGGTGGTAGTGGCTTTGCCTCAGAAGTAATCAGACAAGAGCTTCTTAATTTAAAAAAACTTGGAATACCTTTTATTGTGTCTATTTCAGATGTAGCTGCCTCTGGAGGTTATTGGATATCTGCAAATGCTAATGAGATTTGGGCTACTCCTTTATCTGTGACTGGT
This sequence comes from uncultured SAR86 cluster bacterium, assembly GCA_902614235.1. Lineage (GTDB taxonomy): Bacteria > Pseudomonadota > Gammaproteobacteria > Magnimaribacterales > AG-339-G14 > CASICS01. The sequence goes on along the minus strand of CACMKG010000006.1, from coordinate 9,401 downwards.
TCTATAGGGGTTTTTGCTTTACTACCTTCAATCGAAGATGCTTTATCAAATTATGGTATTGAATACGATGGAATAAGCACAACAGAATTTAATCCTTCACTTATTTCAAATCCAGATTCAAATCTTAAAAATTATATTCAGAATTATGTAGACAGAGCTTATCTAGATTTTATTGAACTTGTTTCTGACGGCAGGGAAATTGATACGGATTCAGTTAAAGAAATTTCAAACGGAAAGGTATGGACTGGAACACAAGCATTGAATAATGGGCTTGTTGATAACCTAGGAACTCAATCAGAAGCATTAAATCGATTAAAAGAAATAATCGGAATTGAAGAAATTGAAGTTGAATATTTAAATTTTGAACAAACTTTTTTAGATTTTGTAAGAAGTAATATTTTTAATTTTAAGTCCTTTTTAAACCTTTTTTCTAAAGAATTAAGCTTGAAAGATTTCTTATTTGAAGAATTCTATTTTTTGGAAAAAAATATCATAGACTTAAGATTAGACTGCATAAATTGCTCAATTAAATAAGCTCTTTTATAAGAGGAATCGAAATATTTTGTTTTCTTTCCATAGTAAGTTTGTCGAGTTTATTTACTAGTATTTGCAATGTTTCTAGATTTCTTGAACTGTGATTCATAATAAAGTCTAAGTTTTTTTCTTTAATAGACAATCCTCTTTTTATTAATTCAATTTCTATTATATGTTTCTTGTCTTTATCAGTTAATCTGGGTATCACTAGTTCTATATTTGAATTTATTCTAGATTTTAAATCAGGTAAAAGAATATTTTTCTGAATTAATGAATTTTCTCTCATTATTAATCTAGAGTTATTAATTTTTGATGAATTGTAGAGATTGAACAAATTAATTTCAGAAATTTTATTTTCAAAACATTCATTATATGAATCAATAAAAATATGACTAAAATTATCTAAATTTTTTAAGACTTCACTTTTATTATCTCTCATAGAAATAAATATGCATTTAGAATTTTTTTCTAAATCATTGTATAAAGCCTGAAAAATATAGGAATTTATAAGCTCATCTCCCTTAAAAATTAAACAGTGATTATCAGTTGACAAAAAGTCATTGGATTTATTTCTTACTTCTTCGCAAAAACTCAAACTTTTAATATCATCGAAATGAATTTTATAGCTGAGACTTAAATCAAGAGTTGTTTGAATCATAAGTTTAAAAAATTTGCTTAAAAACTGCTCTTCCAGGATATTTTAGATAATTATAAATACTTAAAATAATGGTAACTATTAAAAGAATTTCTAGAAAAGTAATTATTTCTTTTAATATAAAATATCCTGAGGCATTAATAATTATTAACCCTAAGTAGACCATTAAAAATAGTGCATTTAGTTTTCCTGAAAAGTGAGGTCTAACTTCATAATCTTTCACTAAAAGAGAAGCTAAAATAAAACCAACTATTACAAAAACATCTCTTCCTAAAATTATAAAGGCCATGATTGAATCTATCTCTCCAATTAAAGATAAAGATATCAGGGCTCCTAATATCAATGTTTTATCTGAAATTGGGTCAGCGATTTTGCCAAATTCGCTTACAAGATCATATTTTCTAGCTATCAATCCATCAAAAAAATCTGTAATTGCAGCCAAAATATATAAAAGAATCGCCCACAAGAAATTATTATCTAGAATGAATAAGACAATTGGGTAAACCAAGAAAAATCTGAAAATTGTCAGTAAATTGGGTAATACTCTAAACATTTTATATTGGATTAAATTCTAAAAAGATCTCTGCGTAGTTAATAGAATTAATACTGAACAATGAATTATTTTTAAAAAGTTTTTCAATATCACTTGTCTTACCTAAAAGATTAGAAGAAAAAATAACATCATTGTTATTAAGTTTGTTAAGAAGAAGATCATCAAAAAAAATTATATTTTCTAACTCTTGGGAAACTAAATCGTATTCTTCAATTGATTTTATATTTGAAATACGAATAAAAACGGGTTTAAAAGCTTTTTTATTGAGATAAACTTTTTTCTTTTTTTGGAGAGAATCTGCAGTTAGATCGAAGATACTTTGTGATGAGTATTTCTTTGAGAAATCTATTTTTTTACTTTTTGAAGAATATGTCTTATAACAATTTTCTTCTATTAGAGTTACTTCACAATAAAAAGATTCATCGCTTAAATATCTATTATTAATATAAGAGCTATTCTCCCTTTCCTGTTTTTGCTTTATCCCTAAAAAATTAAGGTCATTTGAGTCTAAGATTGGAAATATTAATTTTATATCTCGTTCATTTGATAATTTTAATAAATCCTTCTTGAATTTTTTACATTTATTATTCAACAAATCATATTCATTTTTAGAATTTAGATCTGTTTTACATAAAATCCAAGCAGCTATAGACGATCTTTCTTCAAGAGAAATTGAAAGATTGCTGTCTAAAAACTTTTTTCTCAAAAGTTTTGCATTTACTATAATTTTTATTTTGTTTGGATTGATAAATTCATAAGACTTAATATAAGTTTGTGGAAGTAAATTTCTTATTAAATTTATTTGCTGGTCGAATTCGCTTCTGCTTCCCAAAATTCTGATAGAAGATATGTTTATAGCCTTTCTGAGAGAATTATTTGTATTTGATTTTTCGTCATCCAAAATAATTACATGCTCATTTGGAAAAGAACTTAGAATATGAGTTGAAAAAAGACTCAAAAAAATAAATAGATAAAGATTTTTTATTAACGGTTTCATACTAATATTGAATTATAATGTTATTCAGATAATTTTCTTAAAATTCCGTCAATAGGTTTATCTTGTCCAAAAAAAATAAAATATCTTACAAAACTTCTGGTGTTGATGTTAAGAAAGGTGACGCTTTAATTAATCTAATTAAGCCTTTTGCTAAAAAAACTAACAGAACAGAAATCATGGAAAGTATTGGTGGATTTTCAGCAATTACCTCGATACCAAAAAGATATAAAGACCCATTGATTGTTAGTGCTACTGACGGAGTAGGAACAAAAATTGAAATAGCAGAACTCATGAAAAATCATTCTACAATTGGTGAAGATTTAGTTGCTATGTGTGTAAACGATCTTATTACCTGTGGAGCAGAGCCACTATTTTTTCTAGATTATCTTGTAACAGAAAAAATTAATCTGTTAAAGACTAAAGAAATAATCAAAGGCATAGCTAAAGGTTGTGAAATTGCAAACTGTTCTTTAATAGGTGGAGAAACTGCTGAGCATCCTAATGCATTCCCTAAAGAAAAATACGATCTTGCTGGATTTAGTGTTGGAGTAGTTGAGAAAAAAAATATTTTAAGGAAAAACAAATTAAAAAATGGTGATTTACTAATTTCACTAAAATCCTCAGGACTTCATTCAAACGGTTTTTCTCTTATAAGGGAGTTAATTAAAAGAAAAAAATTAAATTTAAAAGCAAAAATTGGAAGTAAAAATTTAGGTGAAATATTACTTCATCCAACAAAAATATATGTGAAAGAGATTCTTGAATTGCAAAAAAATATAAATTTAAAAGCAATAGCTCATATTACTGGTGGAGGACTTATTGGTAATTTAAAAAGAATAATCCCTGAGAAAATTGAAATTAATCTTTTTAAGAATTCCTTATTTAATTTCAATAAAAAATTATTTTTACTCATACAAGAGGCATCTAATTTGTCTGATGAAGAAATGTTAAATACATTTAATTGTGGTAATGGCATGGTCATCGTCATTAGTGAAAATGAATTAGAAAAAACAAAAAAATTACTTATCAAATTAAAAATCGGTTATAAAATTATTGGCGCTTGCTCTAATTTAAAAAAAGGAAATTCTTCAGTAAATATTAATTGAATTTTAAAAATGAAGAAATTTAAGATAGCTGTCTTTGTTTCGGGAAATGGTTCTAACTTACAAGCCTTGATAGATGTTAGTAAGAATTTAAACTGTCCATATGAGATAAAGCTTGTATTTTCCAATAATCCAGATGTCTATGCTTTAAAAAGAGCTTCGCAAAACAATATTCCTACTTTTACTTTGGATCACAAAAACTTCAAAACCAGAAAGGAATTTGATTCAACTTTGAGTAACATTTTAAAAAAAATAGATTTTGATTTAATTGTTCTTGCTGGTTTTATGAGAATTTTGGGTAGAGAATTTATTAAGAAATATGAAAATAAAATCATTAATTTACACCCTTCACTTTTACCTAAATATCCAGGGTTAAATACACATGAGAAAGTTATAGAAAATAAAGATAAATTTCATGGAGCCACCGTTCATATGGTGGATGAAGGCCTAGATACCGGTAAAATAATAGGATTTTCAAGATTTAAGGTTGAAAGTTATGATAATTACGATTCATTATTAGCTAAGACTCATGAAATTGAACACAAACTTTTGCCTCAAATTTGTAGTCTAATAGCAACAAAAAAAATAATTTTAGGTAAGGAAGATATTTTAATAAATGGACAATCGAATCAAAAAAGCAAAGAAATTATTTTTTAGTTTTCTTCTTGTTTCTTCTTGCAATATAAGTGCATTCAACTTGCAAGAATATTCAACATTTTATAATTCAGGAAAAAATTCTGCTGAAGAATCATTAAAAAATATTGAAAACAATGTGTGGAAGATGTCTTCAAAAATAGAACATTCTATCTTTCAAGTCACTCAGGAAGCTACCTTTAAAATTGAAGATAATAAAGTTTTTTTATTGAATGCTTTCAGAAAAACTAGAGCTTTCGGAGGGTTTAGAAAAGAAAAACAATCTTTTGTAATTAATTATGATAAAAGTGAAATCGCCTATGAATACAACAAAGAAAAAGGAACGATACCTTTTAATTGTGAAAATTATTCTGATTGCAGATTCTTCGACAATCTAACTCTGCAAATCCAATCTAAATTATCACTAACAAACAAAGAATTACCGTTAGATATAAAATTCAATTATTTAGATAAAGGAAAAATCAAAGAAAAAGTATTTCAAATAGAAAACAGTATAGATACTGACCGAGGTACGGATGCGAATAAAATAAAATTTAGTGAAATTCGTGATGATGATAAAGGATTTACTCTTTGGTTTGATCCGCTAATAAATTATACAACCTATAAGATTTATCAAGATTTTGGTTCTCAAGACTTAACTTGGAATCTTCAATCTAAGCTTTTGGAAGAGTAACTCCTTTTTGACCCTGATATTTCCCACCTCTATCTTTATAACTTACTTCACAATCTTCATCTGACTGAAAAAATAACATTTGCGCAACTCCTTCTTCGGCATAAATTTTTGCAGGCAAACTAGTTGTATTAGAGAATTCTAGAGTTACGTGGCCCTCCCATTCAGGTTCTAGAGGCGTAACATTTACTATGATTCCACACCGTGCATATGTAGATTTGCCAAGACAAATAGTTAAAACATTCCTAGGAATTTTAAAAAATTCTATTGTGCTTGCTAGTGCAAAAGAGTTAGGCGGAATGATACATTCATCACCTTCAAAATCAACAAAGCTATCTGGATCAAAATTTTTTGGATCCACCGTAGCAGAGTTGATATTAGTAAAAATTTTAAATTTTCTTGAGCATCTAACATCATAACCATAACTGGATAAACCGAATGAAATCAATTTTCTGTCTGCTTCTTTGTCTAACTTTATTTGAGACTCTACGAAAGGAGAAATCATTTGATTTTCTTTGCACATTTCTTTTATCCATTTATCTGATTTTATAGCCATATAAATTATTTATTTTTTTCTAATTCTCTTCTCCAAGAAAAGGCTTGTTTGAGAGTATTATTATCAACATAATTCAAGTCTCCTCCTGCGGGTACTCCTTGAGCAAGTTTTGAAATTTTAATATCTGTTTTTTCTAATTTATCCAATAAGTAATAACTAGTTGCTTCACCTTCCAATGTTGAATTTAAAGCAATTATAACTTCCTTTACATTTCTTTCTTCGCAGATCTCAATTAATTTAGAAATTCTTAAATCATCAGGTCCAATATTTTCGATTGGAGATAGCAAGCCGTTTAAAACAAAATATTTTCCAGAAAACTCTCTCGTTTCTTCGATTGAGAATAAATCCGAAGTTGATTCTACTATGCATAGTAAATCATTATCTCTTGTCTCGCTGGAACAAATATTACATATTTCTAAATCATTTATAACTCCACAACATTGACAGGGTCGTATTGTATCCAATGCAATATTTATTGAATTTGAAATCAATTCAGCTCCTTGTTTGTTTGTGCTCAATAGATTCAACGCCATCCTTTTTGCTGTTTTAGGTCCTACGCCGGGTAATATTTTTAAAGCATCTATCAATGCTTCTATGTTTTCACTTATTTTCATTTTTTACTAATATTTTTTATATCAGTCTTGAATTCGGAACTTATTTTTTTAAAACCTTCATCATTAGAGATCATCTCAACTGCCTCATTTGAATTTTTTAAATCTAATTTTTCTTTAATGAATGCTGGAGTTTTGTTTAAATCTACATTTGAATCGTAGGATATTTCTAAAATTTCATTGAAATAAATATTTAAACTTGATGCTATTTCTTTTTTATATTCATCATTTATTCTTTCAATTTTTTCCTTCGGCAAAGAAATTATTAAACTTTTTTTATCTTTTTTTGCAGACGAAAAAGATAAAACCTGATTAAGTAGAGTCGATAAATCAATTTCTTTTAAAACATTATCCCAATCAAAAGGACTTTCATCTTTTATAGAATTTAAATAGCCTAGTTTAAAATTTTTTTTTTCTTCAGGACAAAAAGCAATCATCTTTATCAGAGTCATAGATAATAATCCTTTAGGATCACTAGAGGTTTCAAAATAAATTTTATTGGATAATCCTATTTGATAAATCAATTGCAAGTATTCAGGAGTCATCTCTGCATAATTAGATAAATTTGATTCTTTGTCAGGGCTAAATTGCATCAAAGAAATTTCTTGTATTGATTTCATTAAAGATTCTAATAAATTTTGACAAGAGTCATTTTCATCAAAATTCTCAAAAAACTCATAAAGACCTTTCGAATCTTTGTCTTTAAGGATATTTAGTAATGTAAAAACTTTTTCTTCGCTAGGAATCCCTAGAAGCATTTGCACATCTTCTTTTTTTAATTTACCACTGCAATAAGAAACAACTTTTTCTGAAATTGTTAAAGCATCTCTCATGCTTCCAGATGCAGATTTAGAAATTATCTTCAATGATTCATCATCAAAAGAAATTTTTTCTTCTTTGAATATTTTGGATAATTGTTTGGTGATCTCTTCTTCAGACAAAAGTCTTAAATTTAACTGCAAACACCTAGATAATATCGTAGCTGGAACTTTATCTATTTCTGTGGTGGCAAACATAAAAATAACATGAGGCGGAGGTTCCTCCAAAGTTTTTAAAAGAGCGTTAAAACTTTCTTTAGTAAGCATGTGAACCTCATCTATTAAATACACTTTATATTTAGAGGAAGCAGGCAAATAAGGAACTGTTTCTAATAAATTCATTGTTTCTTCTCTAGACCGTCTAGAGGCAGCATCTATTTCTTGGAAATCTATTAAAGAATTTTCGTTCAAAGCAAGACAATGATCGCATTTGTCACAGGGTTCACCTTTTATATGTTTTTCACAATTAAGAGCTTTGGTTAAAATTCGTGCAATGGAGGTTTTTCCTACACCTCTAGTGCCGTTAAATATGTAAGCTTGATTTACTTTTTCGTCGAGTATCGAGTTTTTTAAAGCTTGAACAACATGATCCTGTCCTACTACCTCACTAAAAAGCTTAGGTCTCCATTTCCGTGCTAATACTTGATAGCTCAATTTATAACTTTGTTAATCATTTCTTTTTCAAAGCCTCTCTGAATGAAAAATTTTATTCTCTTAGATAATTCTTGCATATTTTCCGATGAAGAATTGCCATATTTTTTTATTTTTTCTTTTTTTAATTTTTCTACCCAATCCAAATCAATTTCATTGAAAGCATTTAAAACAACTGATTCTTTAACTCTACGAACTGATAAGTCATATTTTATTCTTGTCGGACCAAAACCTGAATTATACCTTGATCGTATATATGATTCTGAAAACCTGAGATCGCTTTGTAAGTTTTCTGTGCTTAATTTATTGATTTCTTCTTCTAAAGAACTCTGAGATTCGACTTTAAGTTTTAATTTAGTCAGAAGTTCGTATTTAGAATGTTCTCTTCTAGAAAGAAGATCTAATAGTTTTTTTCTAATATCCTGATTTTTTATTAAGTTTTTCAAATCTATTAATTTCTCTGTAGATTCTTTTGTCAATTTGATTAGTTAGATCTCTTGGAGTTCCAATCAATTGAGTCATATGAACAACTGTTAGGTTATTCTTTGGATCAACCCAAAATTTAGTTTTAGCTGCTCCTCCCCAAAAAAAAGAATTATCTCCTCTATTAAGACGAATTTTTTTACTATCTAAAACAACACCCAAAGTAATACCCTGACCTAATCCAGGAAAGATAGAGTTATTTTCATCCAACTGGTTACTTATTAAAGTATTAAAAGAATTGGCTGATAGTATTCTTTTATCTTTATAAACACCTTTGTTAAGAAGCATTTCAGCAAAATTTAGATAGTCATCTGCAGTTGAAACCAGCCCAGAACCGCCATCTTCAACTTTTACCTCCTTATAAAAGAGACTGTTTTCAGGAGAATCTACCAAGTACATTTTTGGTTTTTTACCCTTTAAATCCTTTGGTTTATCAACATTGAATACTCTGAAAGCATTATGGTGTGCATATAAATTTGTCATTCTTTCTCTTTTGTCTTCAGGAACCCTAAAAAATGTATCTTCCATATCAAGAGGCTTAAATATATTAGCTTTTAAAAAATCGCCAAAACTTTTATTCGAAGCTTTCTCAATGACGCAGCCTAAAATATCCATTCCAATAGAATAGGTCCATTTTTCTCCAGGCTGATGTGCCAAGGGCACCGAAGCAACCTTTTTACTAAAACTGCAAATATTTTTGTAAATTTTGTCGGGCTTTAAATCGTTATTGAGAGAATCGAGTGCAAAGTAAGGATAAATTTTCTCCTCGAGATAAATATCTTGTAATTTTCCTTTTACGCTAAAAGTATAAGCAAGTCCTGATGTGTGAGTTGCTAAATCTAAGAGCGTTATTTCTCTCTCAAGATTTTCAGTTTTATTATTTCTCAACAGCACTTTCGTATTTTTAAATTCAGGGATAAATTTAGATACGGGATCAGAGAGTTTCAAAAGACCTTTATCCACAGCAATCATAAGAGCTACTCCTGTAACTGGCTTTGTCATTGAATAAATTCTAAATAACGAATCTCTCTTTAAAGATGTTTTATTTTTTACATCGTTATACCCTAAAACTTCAGAATAAATAATTTTTCCATCCTTTTGAATTAAAGTTAAAAA
>CACMKG010000005.1 GCA_902614235.1 uncultured SAR86 cluster bacterium | reverse complement strand
GGAATATGCAATCTGCCTAGGAACAATATAAAAAAACCAGCATAAGCTGGCTTATTTAATAAGAAGTCCGACGATGTCCTACTCTCGCATAGAAAAAACTACACTACCATCGGCGCTAAGTGGTTTCACTTCTGAGTTCGAAATGGATCAGGTGGGTCACACTTGCTATTATCATCGGACAAAATTCTTATTTATTGAAAATATTGTAATCCCTTAATGGCAAACTGCTTGACGTTTATTATCTTAGTTGTCTAAAAACATAAAGTTAAGCCTCACGAGCAATTAGTACAGGTTAGCTCAATGCCTTACAGCACTTACACACCCTGCCTATCAACGTCCTAGTCTTGAACGGCTCTTTAGGAACCCGAAGGTTCAGGGAGATCTGGTCTTGAGGTAGGCTTCCCACTTAGATGCTTTCAGCGGTTATCCTTTCCGAACATAGCTACCGGGCAATGCCACTGGCGTGACAACCCGAACACCAGAGGTTCGTTCATTCCGGTCCTCTCGTACTAGGAACAACTCCTCTCAAATCTCCAACGCGCACGGCAGATAGGGACCGAACTGTCTCACGACGTTCTAAACCCAGCTCGCGTACCACTTTAAATGGCGAACAGCCATACCCTTGGGACCTGCTCCAGCCCCAGGATGTGATGAGCCGACATCGAGGTGCCAAACACCCCCGTCGATGTGAACTCTTGGGGGGTATAAGCCTGTTATCCCCGGCGTACCTTTTATCCGTTGAGCGATGGCCCTTCCATACAGAACCACCGGATCACTATGACCTACTTTCGTACCTGCTCGACCCGTCGGTCTCGCAGTTAAGCTACCTTATGCCATTGCACTCAATGCACGATGTCTGACCGTGCTGAGGTAACCTTCGTACTCCTCCGTTACTCTTTAGGAGGAGACCGCCCCAGTCAAACTACCCACCACACACTGTCCTTGACCCGGATTACGGGCCTAAGTTAGAACCTCAAATGTATAAGGGTGGTATTTCAAGGATGACTCCACAAGAGCTAGCGCTCCTGCTTCAAAGTCTCCCACCTATCCTACACATATAAATTCAAAGTCCAGTGTGAAGCTATAGTAAAGGTGCACGGGGTCTTTCCGTCTTGCCGCGCGTATACGGCATCTTCACCGCAAATTCAATTTCACTGAGTCCTGGGTCGAGACAGTATGGCCATCGTTACGCCATTCGTGCAGGTCGGAACTTACCCGACAAGGAATTTCGCTACCTTAGGACCGTTATAGTTACGGCCGCCGTTCACCGGGGCTTCGATCACAAGCTTCGTCCGAGGACTAACCTGATCAATTAACCTTCCGGCACCGGGCAGGCGTCACACCCTATACTTCCACTTACGTGTTTGCAGAGTGCTATGTTTTTAGTAAACAGTCGCAGCCACCTGGTATCTTCGACCTCTTTCCGCTCCAGAAGCAAGTTCTTTCACGTAATAGAGGCGTACCTTCTCCCGAAGTTACGGTACCATTTTGCCTAGTTCCTTAACCCAAGTTCTCTCAATCGCCTTAGTATTCTCTACTTGATCACCTGTGTCGGTTTACAGTACGGCTCCCTACTATCTATAGCTTAGAAGTTTTTCCTGGAAGCATGGCATCTATCACTTCTCAACTTAAAAAGTTGATCGTCATCAGTTCTCAGCTAAAGGTGTTCCGCATTTAACTAAAACACCAGCCTACAACCTTAAACAGGGACAACCATCGCCCTGCTGATATAGCCTTCTCCGTCACTCCATCGCAATAATAGGAAGTACAGGAATATTAACCTGTTTTCCATCGACTACGGCTTTCGCCCTCGCCTTAGGCACCGACTTACCCTGTCCCGATTAGCGTTGGACAGGAAACCTTGATCATTCGGCGGAAAGGTTTTTCACCTTTCTCTCGTTACTCATGTCAGCATTCTCACTTCTGATACCTCCAGAGAATTTCACAATCCTCCTTCACTGGCGTACAGAACGCTCCTCTACCATAGATCCAAAAGGATCTATCCGCAGCTTCGGTTTATGATTTAGCCCCGTTATATCTTCCGCGCGGGCCGACTCGACTAGTGAGCTGTTACGCTATCTTTAAAGGATGGCTGCTTCTAAGCCAACCTCCTAGCTGTTTAAGCCTTCCCACATCGTTTCCCACTTAATCATAATTTGGGACCTTAGCTGGCGGTCTGGGTTGTTTCCCTTTCCACTACGGACGTTAGCACCCGCAGTGTGTCTCCCGTGCTAATACTTGTTGGTATTCGGAGTTTGCGTCGGTTTGGTAAGTCGGGATGACCCCCTAGCCGAGACAGTGCTCTACCCCCAACAGTAATACACGAGGCGCTACCTAAATAGCTTTCGAGGAGAACCAGATATCTCCGAGCTTGATTAGCCTTTCACTCCGATCCACAGCTCATCCCCTCATTTTTCAACATAAGTGGGTTCGCGCCTCCAATAAGTATTACCTTACCTTCACACTGGCCATGGATAGATCGCCCGGTTTCGGGTCTACTCCCTGCGACTCAACGCCCTATTAAGACTCGGTTTCCCTATGCCTACCTTATAAAGTTAAGCTTGCCACAGACAGTAACTCGCTGACCCATTATACAAAAGGTACGCAGTCACTCCGTTTATCCGAAGATAAACTTAGAGCTCCTACAGCTTGTATGCATATGATTTCAGGTTCTATTTCACTCCCCTCTCCGGGGTTCTTTTCGCCTTTCCCTCACGGTACTAGTTCACTATCGGTCAGTTAGGAGTATTTAGCCTTGGAGGATGGTCCCCCCATATTCAGTCAAGATTTCTCGTGTCCCGACCTACTCGATTTCACAAAAAAAGAAAATTAATTTACAGGACTATCACCTTCTATGGTCAAGCTTCCCAACTTGTTAAGTTTTTTCTTTAATTGCTTAAGGGCTGTTCCGCTTTCGCTCGCCGCTACTAACAGAATCTCAATTGATTTCTTTTCCTATAGGTACTTAGATGTTTCAGTTCCCTACGTTAGCTTCTTTATCCTATGTATTCAGATAAAAATTCTTAGGTTATCCTAAGAGGGTTTTCCCATTCGGAGATCTTCGGGTTGTAGCTTATTTATCAGCTTACCGAAGCTTATCGCAGATTATCACGTCCTTCATCGCCTCTAACTGCCAAGGCATCCGTCATATGCACTTAATTACTTAACAATATGTTTTTAAAAAACTAATTTTAAAAAAGTATTAAGACTTTTTTGAATAATAAGCGCCAATTAAATTTGCCATTAGCATTCTGAAAATAAATTTCCAGAACATTATTGTATAAATTTGGAATAAATAAATTTATTCCGAACTTGATCTATCGTAAAAGCGAATATCGCTTTTAAAATAGTTGATTAATAATTGATAACAATAATTATTAATCTAAATTAATGAATTAAAGAGATCTCATCAATCTCATTCATTAATCGTTGGATTACAATACTTTTAAAAAACACACGTACCCAGTTGAAAAAACAAAAGGGTAAAAATTCATATAATTCGAACGGACACTCACGAATAATTTAGGCTGTGTATAAATATATAGGAGGTGATCCAGCCCCAGGTTCCCCTAGGGCTACCTTGTTACGACTTCGTCCCAGTCGCGTATCATACCGTGGGGGCCGTCCTCCCGAAGGTTAGACAAACCACTTCTGGTACAACACACTCCCATGACGTGACGGGCGGTGTGTACAAGGCCCGAGAACGTATTCACCGCGACATTCTGATTCGCGATTACTAGCGATTCCTGCTTCATGGAGTCGAGTTGCAGACTCCAATCCGGACTAAGGAAGACTTTGTGGGATTGGCTCCAGCTCGCGCTTTCGCAACCATCTGTATCTCCCATTGTAGCACGTGTGTAGCCCAACCCGTAAGGGCCATGATGACTTGACGTCGTCCCCACCTTCCTCCGTGTTATTCACGGCAGTCTCCTTAGAGTTCCCACCCGAAGTGCTGGCAAATAAGGATAAGGGTTGCGCTCGTTACTGGACTTAACCATACATCTCACGACACGAGCTGACGACAGCCATGCAACACCTGTCTTAGTGTTCCCGAAGGCACAAATCTATCTCTAGAAATTTCACTAGATGTCAAGGGTTGGTAAGGTTTTTCGCGTTGCATCGAATTAAACCACATGCTCCACCGCTTGTGCGGGCCCCCGTCAATTCATTTGAGTTTTAGCCTTGCGGCCGTACTCCCCAGGCGGACAACTTAATGCGTTAGCTGTGCCACTGAACCCGAAGGTCCAACGGCTAGTTGTCATCGTTTACGGCGTGGACTACCAGGGTATCTAATCCTGTTTGCTACCCACGCTTTCGCACCTCAGCGTCAGTTACGGTCCAGAGAGTTGCCTTCGCCATTGGTATTCCTCATGATATCTACGCATTTCACCGCTACACCATGAATTCTACTCTCCTCTCCCGTACTCCAGTTTAAAAGTTTTGAATGCAGTTCCCAGGTTAAGCCCGGGGATTTCACACCCAACTTGTCAAACCGCCTACGCGCGCTTTACGCCCAGTAATTCCGATTAACGCTTGGACCCTCCGTATTACCGCGGCTGCTGGCACGGAGTTAGCCGGTCCTTATTCTGTAAGTAATGTCATGGTCATTGGGTATTAACCAATAACTTTTCTTCCTTACCTAAAGTGCTTTACAACCCGAAGGCCTTCTTCACACACGCGGCATGCCTGGATCAGGGTTGCCCCCATTGTCCAATATTCCCCACTGCTGCCTCCCGTAGGAGTCTGGGCCGTGTCTCAGTCCCAGTGTGGCTGATCGTCCTCTCAGACCAGCTAGAGATCGTAGCCTTGGTGAGCCATTACCTCACCAACAAACTAATCTCACGCAGGCTCATCAAACAGCAAGAGCTTCCAAGGATAGGCCCTCTTTCCCCCTTAGGGTATATGCGGTATTAATTCGGGTTTCCCCGAGCTATCCCCCACTGAATGGTAGATTCCTACGCGTTACTCACCCGTCCGCCGCTTTACTCGCTTCCGAAGAAACTTTCTCGCTCGACTTGCATGTGTAAGGGCTGCCGCCAGCGTTCAATCTGAGCCATGATCAAACTCTTCAATTAAATTAAACGGATAATTTTTTATAAAAAAAATATCAAAAAAATGAGTGACCTTTGATTAAAAATCAAAGATGTACATATTGACACAAACCTTAATTATCTAAAGGTAAGTGCCCGCACGAATTACATGAACTAAACTATAAAATAACTCTCGAGGTAGACAATAAATGCCACACGAAATCGGGATTATACATAGGTTGTGGTTAATTCAAAGCTTTAATTAAAGCTTAGGTTAAATCAATAATCAGATGTTTGTGCTTACCAACTTGAAAGGTATGTTTTGAGCCTTTTTTGACAAAAAATTTCTCATCATTAATTCTATTATTGTCAATTTTTACAGCCGATTGTTTTATCATTCTTCTAGCTTCAGATTTGCTCGAACACAAAATATTTTTTTTAAGTTTGGGCTCTGCTAATAGATCTATTAGAGAAATATCTTCAGCGTGGATTTTAATACTTACTTTTTTTATTTTGGAAGGAGCCTTTTTCTTACTAAACCTATTTTTAAATTCTTCTTTAGTATCTTGAGCAGCTTTTTTACTGTGAAATCTTTCAACTATTTCCTCGCCTAAAAGAATTTTAAATTCCATTGGATTAGCTCCCTTTTTGACTTCAGCTTTGTATGAATCTATATCTTTGTTTGGCTTAAAGCTTAAAAGATCATAATATTTCCACATTAATTCATCAGAAATTGACATTATTTTTCCAAACATCATTTCCGGTTTTTCTTTTAAACCTATGTAATTGTTTAAAGATTTTGACATCTTTTTAACACCATCTAATCCTTCCAAAATTGGCATTGTCATCACAACCTGTTCCTTCATTTTATTTGATCTCTGAATATCTCTACCTACTAAAAGATTAAATTTCTGATCAGTTCCGCCAAGTTCAACATCTGCCTTTAACGCATAAGAGTCATAACCCTGAACTAAAGGGTATAAAAATTCATGAATAGAAATGGGACGATTACCTTTGAATCTCTTACTGAAATCATCTCGTTCTAACATTCTAGCAACTGTCATTGAAGATGCTAATTTAATAATTTCAGAAGGTTTCATTTTATCAAACCAAGAAGAGTTATATTCAATTATAGTTTTTTTAGAATCTAAAATTTTAAAAACCTGTTCTGAGTAAGTTTTTGCATTCTTTTTAAGATCTGATTTAGATACTGACGGTCGAGTTTCGTTAGCTCCAGAAGGATCACCAATTTGACCTGTAAAGTCTCCGATTAAAAATATTATTTTGTGTCCTAAGTCTTGAAACTGTTTCAATTTATTTAACAAAACAGTATGGCCTAAATGTAAGTCAGATGAGGTAGGATCAAAGCCTGCTTTTATAATTAATTTTTTCTTAGATCTTAAAAGGCTCTTGAAATCTTTTTCTGGAATAATTTCTTCAACTCCCCTCTCAAGGATTTCTAGAATTTCTTTATTTGATTTCATGACTAAAACTTCAATCTAGTTAAAAATATTTAGTAAGATTAACATTTTAAAAGAGTTAAAAAATTAAGAATGAAAAATATTATATTTGAAATTAGATACTACTTACTTTTTTTAGTTCTATCTGTTGGATTTTTTTTAACGTTAATATTTAGTTCGGAAAGTTCAACTAATTCGATAAACGAAAATTTCAATTCTAGAGAAATAGAAAGATCTAATATTGATTTAGAAAAATTTTTACCACTTAACAGTGAGAAAGAGCAAACCTCCAATAGAACTCACATTATTTACGTTGAAAAAAATAATACTTTAATTGAATTACTTGATAAGGCAGGTCTCTCTAATAAATACATAAGAGCTCTAATCAAAGCAAAAGGCTCGGAGAAGTTAGCTAATCTAAAAATAGGAGACAAACTAGAAATAGATATTAATAGAGATCAGGTCCCAGAAAATATATTTCTTACTTCTGATGGATTAAACGGAATTAGCGCAAATTTTAAAAATGGCCTTTTCTCAATAAACACAGCATCTAGACAGCCAGATGTTCTAGAGAGATTTGCATCAGTACAAATAGATGATTCTTTATATAGCTCTGCTTTGAAATCAGGTATTCCTGACAGCGTCATAATGGACATGGTTTACATATTTGGATGGGATATAGATTTTATTTTTGATATAAGGCCTGGCGATTCCTTTGATATTCTCTACGAAGAATATTTTTTAAAAGGAAATCAAGTGAAGAATGGTGATATTAAAGCTGCAAGATTCAAGAGAGGCAAAAAGGTTTATACGGCTATAAGATATTTTCTTAAAAACGGCGAAAAGGAATTTTTTTCCATTAGAGGCAAGAATGTTGAGAAAGCTTTTTTAAGGTCTCCTGTAGAATTTAGTTATATTAGCTCTAAGTATAATTTGAAAAGAATGCACCCAATTCTAAATAAAATTAAAGCACATACTGGCGTTGATTATGCTGCTCCTACCGGAACTCCTGTAAGAACTACTGGGGATGGAACCGTCTCTTTCAGAGGCAATAACGGGGGATATGGAAAACTTATTGAAATTAAACACTCCGAAGATTATTCAACAAGGTACGCGCATTTATCTAGATATAAAAAAAATCTTAAAGTGGGTGATAAAGTTTCTCAAGGAGAAGTAATAGGCTATGTCGGAAGTACCGGAAGATCTACTGGACCGCATCTTCACTATGAATTTAGAGTTAATGGCATGCATACAGACCCTTTAACCGTAAAACTTCCTGCAGCAAAGCCGATAAGCGAAAATGAAAAAGATTCTTTTTTTAAAACTGCTATTGAAGCTATGAATATGATGGACGATTATTACTTGAAACTTTATGCTGAATCAAATTAAGTGAAAGAATCAAATCTATACATTGGTACTCTTTCCGGCACGAGTGCAGATTCCATTGATGCTGCATTATTTGATTTAGGAAAGAACATAAAAGTCATTGGATCTCTTTCAAAAAAAATTCCTCAGAATTTAAAATCAAAAATAATTAAATTTTCCAATTCAAAAAGGAATCTTTATGAGCGCCCTACAAAAGAATTAATAGAACTCGATAATCATTTTGCTATGGAAACAAGCAATTTAATAAATCAACTTATATCAAAACTGAAAATTGATAAAAACTTGATTAAAGCTATTGGGTCTCATGGTCAGACAATCCAGCATTTTCCTGACATTAAAAATCCCTACTCTCTGCAAATAGGATGCCCAAAAATTATCTCTGAAAAAACAAGTATAAAAACTGTAGGAAATTTTAGAAAAGCTAATATTGATAATGGCGGGATAGGTGCTCCCCTCACTCCAGCATTTCATAAAGAAATTTTCTTTTCTAAAAAAGTTAATCGAGTAATTATTAATATTGGAGGTATTACAAATATTACAAGATTGATTCCAAGTAAAAAAATAATTGGATGGGACTCTGGACCTGGAAACTGCTTAATTGATCAATGCGTTCAAGAATTTACGGCAAAGAAAAGTCAATTTGATAACAAGGGAAGAATTGCGGAAAAAGGGAGCTTAAAAGATTTGACAAAAATAATAGAAAGTTTTTTATCCTCCGATTATTTCCAAGAAAACTTGCCAAAAAGTCAGGCGATAATAAATTTTAATTTTAAAAAAATATCTAGATCAAAGTTAAAAAATCATTCTTTTAATGATTGGGCCTCAGCTATGACTGAAATAACCGCTTTAAGTATAGTTAGGGACTTAGAAAAGTTTTGTAAGGCAAAAAAAGTTGAAATTTATTTTTGTGGTGGAGGTAGTAAAAATAATTTTTTAATCAAAAGAATTTGCGATCTACTCAACGAGGACTATGAGATTAAAAAAATAAACAATCTTGGGATTGATCCTATGCTGATAGAAGCCTGCACATTTGCTTGGCTTAGCAAAAAAAGAATTAAGAAAGAGGAGATAAATTTACTGAACTCTACAGGAGCTAAACCCTCTTTATTAGGAGAGATTTTCTAAATAGAAAAAGAAGATCCACAACCGCATGTTGTTAAAGCATTAGGATTGTCGATTATAAATTTAGATCCCTCTAAATCTTCAGTGTAATCAAGCGTAGATCCATAGATGTACTGCATACTTAAAGAATCTATAACAACAGAAACTCCACAACTCGATATGGTTGTATCTTCGGAATCTCTTTCGTCGTCTAATTTAAAACCGTATTGAAATCCAGAACATCCTCCTCCTGTAACAAATACTCTTAAAGACAAATTATCTTTAGTTTCTTCATCCAGAAGATTTTTGATTTTTGCTATTGCCTGGTCAGAGACATTGAGTTCTTGAGGTTTGAATTTTTCTATCATGATTTATTCTAAAATATATTCTTCTTTTTCACCTATCATTAAGTTCAAACACTGAATAGCCTGTCCTGCTGCACCTTTTATTAAATTATCTATAGCTGAGTGGACAACTACTGTATTTTCATTTTTAAAAACGCCAATGTCACAAAAATTTGTATTTTGTACCTTTGACAATTCAGGTATTGTACCTTTTTTTAAAATTCTTACAAACTTACTTTTATTATAGTAGTTTTCATAACAATTATTAAGGTCTTCATTGAAATTTTCAACTTCTAAATATGCTGTTATGTATTCTCCTCTGAATAATGGCAATAAATGTGGAGTAAAAACAATTTTATTATTTGTACCTTTTATTGAAGCTAAAAATGACTTAATTTCAGGTTGATGTCTATGGAATTCAGGGGAATACGCTTTGAAGTTATTTTTCAAATCATTTTCTAATGAGTTCTCCACTGAATTTCTTCCTGCACCACTTATTCCGGATTTTACATCTAGAATGATTTTTGAGTTAGGTTTTACATAGTCTAATAAGGGTAAAATGCCTAGTATACTTGCAGTTGGATAGCATCCAGGAACCGCGACTAAGTCACTTTTTTTTATCTTTTCGGCATTAATTTCTGGTAAACCATATACTGATTTTTCAAGTAGCTCAGGGGCAAAATGCTTATCTCCGTATGTTTTCTCCCAAATATTTTCATCGTTAAATCTAAAATCAGCAGATAAATCTATTACTTTGATACCCTTTTCTATCAAAAAAGGTACATAATTCATAGAAAAATTATGCTTAGTTGCAAAAAAAACTAAATCTAAGTCGTAATTTTTAATATTTTCTACTGAATCTAGTACCAAATTTTCTATATTTGAAAATTTCTTTGTAATTTCAAAAAGCGATTTCCCTTGATTGTTGTGAGAAGATACAAAAGAAACATTTACTTTTTCGTGGTTGTCTAAAATAGACAGAAGCTCTTCGCCAACATATCCCGTTGCACCAACTATTCCAACATTTTTCTTGTCCATTTCTTATACTATCCTAACTTGATTAGAGCGGCATTATAATTAATAAATCGTGAATAAAAAGAAAGTTATTTTATCAATTTCTGGACATGATCCTTCAGGAGGAGCAGGCCTGCAAACAGATATTTTAACTTCAAACTTTTTTAATCTTCATTGTGTTTCCAGTCTTACATGTCAGACAGTGCAAACTACGAAAAAGTTATTTAAATTAGATCCAACTAAAGTCAAATTTTTTAAACAAAATATTGATCATATAATTAAAAGTACTAATTTATCTGGAATCAAAATTGGTGTTGTACCGAATAGAGATATAGCTTGTGAAATCATAAAAATAATTTCTAGTTTGAAAATTCCCGTCGTAATAGATCCTATTTTTTTTGCAGGAGGTGGAGGTAAATTTACCAATAAAAAAGATTTAAGTTTTTTGAGAGATTCTTTTTATCCTCATTCAAGCATACTGACTCCAAACATTGAGGAATTAAAAATTCTATCTAAGAATAAATCCGAAGAAGATTCTATAAAATTTCTATTTGATAAAGGAATTAAAAATATTTATGTAACTGGAAAAGTTAATAAAAATAAAATAATAAATTCACTCTATTCAAATGGATTTCTTATAAAAGAAACCTCGTCAAAATATCTTAAAAAAAATATTCATGGAACAGGATGCGCGCTTTCAACCGCAATTTTATGTAACCTTGTAAATAAGAAGTCTATTAAAGATTCTTGTTCTTTATCTCATAAATTTCTTTCCCATTTAGTCAAAAACTCTGTAAAAACAAATGGGCAAGACATATTAAATTTTAAAAAATGAAATCTATTTATGCTATCACTCCATCAGGCATAGATTTTAAAAAATTAATCAATGAAATAGAAAAAATGTTAAGTCTTGGCATAAAACTATTTCAGTATAGAGAAAAAAGTTTAAGCGAAGAGCAATTAAAAAATAATGCTAGTATTTTGCTGGAAGTCATTAAAAAAAATAATGGAAAATTATTAATTAATGACAGTCCTAGAATTGCTGTTGAAATAGGAGCAGATGGATTTCATTTAGGTATGGAAGATTATCTGAGCCCTAAAAATTTAAAATTTATCAAAGAACATAAAGAAACCATCAACTCCGATTATATTAAAGGGCTTTCGTGTAAGTGGGATTACGAATTGGTTAAAAATCCTCCAGAAGATTTAATAACATGGAACTATTTAGCTGTAGGGGCATTTTTTAAATCAGAGACAAAAAAAAATGTCAGTCTTTTAAAAAATAAAGATAAATCTTATCCTTTGACAATATCATCAAAGCCACTCGTAGCGATTGGAGGAATTAATTATCAAAATATGGATTCAGTATTATCTCTAGGTTATGAGACAATCGCTTTATCTAAAGGAATTTTTTTTAAAAAAGACCTCGAAAACATTATCAAAAATTTGAATGAAGAAAATTAATATCCTGGGTGTAGGAGCTGCGTTAGTAGATCGACAATTTTACATTGAAGATAATTTATTAGAGGAGCTTAAATTAAGAAAGGGATCGATGGATCTTAAGGACCAAGAGACACAAAATCAGATATATAAGAAATTATTTCATCTATACGGTTCAAGTAAAGATGCTTGTGGCGGCTCATCTACCAATACTATTTACGCAGCATCGATTCTTGGCTCCAGTTGCAGTTTTATTGGCAAAGTTGCAAACGATCTTAATGGAAAATTTTATGTTGATAATTTAATAGGTGCCAATATCAAAAACAAGTGCATGTCCTTAGAGAAAGGAGTTTCTGGAAGTTGCTTAGTTATGGTTACTCCAGATGCGGAAAGAACGATGAGTACTTTTTTAGGAATTAGCTCAGAACTGAAGATCAATGATTTAGATGAAAATATGATTAAAGAAGCTGAAATTGTTTACTTAGAAGCATATTTAGTTTCTTCAGATAGTAATTTTGAAACAACGACAAAAATAATAGAAATAGCGAAAAAAAATAATACAAAAATAGCCGTAAGTCTTTCGGACTCATTTATCGTTGCCACTTTTAAAGATAGATTATTAAAATGGATGGAAAATAAAATAGACTTTCTATTTTGTAATGAAGAAGAAGCAAAAACATTCTCAAATTCTTCGAACGCAGATAGTGCTGTCAAAAAATTGAAGAAATTTTCAGAAGTTTCGTTCATAACTTTGGGGAAAGAGGGTGCAGTGGTATTGTCTGAAGAAAAAAGAATTGTGATTGATGGTTTTCCAGCTAAAGCAATTGACACTAATGGTGCAGGCGATATGTTTGCTGGAGGCGTGCTTCATAAGCTTTCAGACGGGCTTGATTTAGAGGTTTCGGCTAAATTTGGTTGTTTTTTAGCTTCAAAAGGAGTGGAAAACTTTGGCCCTAGATTATCCGATCAAGATTACTTAAATAATAAAAATTTATTTGAAAAAATATAAAGAAATAAGTGGCAAGATATCTTTCTATTTGATAAATTGCCTTCCCTCTAATTAATTATGGCAATAGCAAAGAAAAAAATTACACCAAAAAATACTAAAAGCATTAAAGCTTCTCCTAAGAAAACTGCTACGAAAAAGAAAGTAGCAATAAAAAAGAAAGCTCTCTCAAAAAAAATTGTAGCTAAAAGAAAATCGGCTGCAAAAAAAACAACAATAAATCCATCGGATTATGATTCCTTTGCCAAGTCATTTGTTCCTTACAAAATTTCAAAGACTGAGAAATATATGAACAAATCTCAGCAAAAACATTTTATAAACATTTTAAATTCTTGGAAAAATGCTTTAGATAATGAACAAGAAAAAACGGAAAAATTGATCCAACAAGATCAAAGTAATTTTCCCGATTCTCTTGATAGAGCATCAAAAGAGGAAGAATTTATGCTTGAGTTAAGAAAAAGAGAAAGAGAGAGAAAACTGATCTCTAAAATAGAACTTTCTTTGAAAGATATTGAAGATGATCTTTATGGTTATTGTGAAACTTGTGGAGTGGAAATTGGAATAAAGCGCTTAGAAGCAAGGCCAACTGCTACACAGTGTATTGATTGCAAAACTGTAGATGAAATAAAAGAAAAACAGCAATACGGTTAATGTCTTCTCATATTGCTTATTTAGTTTTAGGAACTAATCTAGGTAACAGAAATAAAAATCTTTTTAATGCAAGGTCAGAAATAAACGATCTTCCCCAGACTAGAATTTTAAAAAAAAGTAAAATTTTTAAATCTCCTGCTTATGGTCCTATTAAACAGCCATTTTTTTTTAATCTTGCATTAGAAGTTGAAACAGAACTTCTACCCCTAGAATTACTTGATCATTTTCAACAGATTGAAAAAAGGCTAAAAAGGGAAAAAGATTCACACATGAAACCCCGTACGATTGATATAGATATCGTTTTTTTTGATAACGAGAAAATAGAAACTTCTAGGTTAAAAATACCTCATTATGATTGGCAAAACCGAGATTTTTTTGTTAAACCTCTTCAAGAAATAAATTGTCAGGCGGAAGAATTTAAAAACTTAAAGTTTGCCTGAAACTTTCAAGATAGAATTATTCAATGAAAATATACTCAGTAAGCGAAAAACAAAAGAAAAATTCTGTAATAAATGAAGCAGATTTCGAGTCAGATTATCTTGAATCAATTAATAATCCAAAAAAGTTTTGGAAAGAAAAAGCAGAAGAGACCTTAGAATGGTTTTCTAATTGGGATGAAGTCATTTCTTCAAATTTAGAAGAAGGTAAAGTTGAATGGTTCAAAAATGGAAAATTAAATGCTTGTTTTAATTGTGTTGATCGTCACCTTGAAAATTATAGTAATAAAACTGCCATTATTTGGGAAGGCGATAGTCCTGAAGATAACGAAAAGATATCTTTTGAGGAACTTCATGAAAATGTTTGTAAATTTGCAAATCTTCTAAAATCTAGAAAAATTAAAAAAGGAGATCGAGTTTGTATTTATATGCCAATGATTCCTGAGGCTGCTTATGCAATGCTAGCATGTGCAAGAATTGGAGCAATTCATTCCGTTGTTTTTGGCGGATTTTCCATTGAGTCATTGAAAGACAGAATTTTAGATTCAAATTGCACGAGCGTTATCACAGCAAATGAAGGAATAAGAGGCGGAAAACTTATTCCGCTTAAAAATAATGTAGATAAAGCCTTGGAAGATTGTCCAGATGTTCATAGTGTAGTAGTTGTTAATAGAACAGAAAATCTTCTTGTTAAAGACGATAAAGTCGATATTGATTATTACGATGTTATCGACTCTTTCGATGCAGAATGTCCATGCGAAGAAATGGATGCTGAAGATCCATTATTTATCCTTTATACCTCAGGATCTACAGGCAAGCCCAAAGGAGTTTTACATACGACAGCAGGATATTTATTAGGCGCTGCTTTAAGTCATAAATATATTTTTAATTTAAAAGAAGACAGTATTTATTGGTGTACAGCAGATGTAGGATGGGTAACAGGGCACACTTATATTGTTTATGGGCCCCTAGCCAATGCTTCCACAACCTTAATGTTCGAGGGCATACCAACTTACCCTGATACTTCAAGATTTTGGAATGTCATTGATAAACATAAGGTGAATATTTTTTATACTGCTCCCACAGCGATAAGAGCGCTAATGGCGCATGGCAATGTACCGCTAAAATCCTCTTCCAGAGATTCACTAAAAGTTTTAGGAACGGTAGGAGAGCCTATAAATCCAGAAGCTTGGGAGTGGTACTATCACGAAGTTGGCAAAAGCAAGTGTCCAATCGTTGATACTTGGTGGCAGACCGAAACTGGCAGCATAATGATTTCAGGTTTAGCAGGCTTTTCTAATCAAAAACCTGGTTGCGCAGGTAAACCATTTCTTGGCATTAACCCTGCGCTCATAGACGAACAGGGAAAGGAGATCGAAGGTGCTGGAAAAGGCAACTTAGTTATAAAAAGTTCTTGGCCTTCTCAAATAAGAACAGTCTATGGCGATCATCAAAGGTGCGTTGATACTTATTATTCAAACTACAGAGGTTATTACTTCACAGGCGATGGCGCTGAAAGAGATGCTGATGGTTTTTATAGAATTACTGGAAGAGTTGATGATGTTTTGAATGTTTCTGGTCATAGATTAGGCACTGCTGAAATAGAAAGTGCGTTAGTCCTGCATGAATCAGTTGCAGAAGCGGCAGTAGTTGGCTATGAACACGAAATTAAAGGGCAAGGCATTTACTGTTATGTAAATCTCATGAAAGAAGCAAAACCATCCGATGTAATAACCGGAGAATTAGTAAATCTTATTGTCAAAGAAATTGGACCAATTGCGAAACCTGATTCCATACAGTTTTGTTATGATTTACCAAAAACTAGATCAGGAAAAATCATGCGAAGGATTTTAAGAAAGATTGCTGAGAATGAATTAAATAATTTAGGAGATACTACAACGCTTGCAGATCCAAGCATCGTAGACATATTGATAAAAGAAAGATTAAATAAATAAATGTTCAGATTTAAAAGCTTAGAAATGCCTTCAAAAAATGATTGTCTTCCGGGTAGAAGTCAACGAATTTATAATCCAGAAAATCATTTTGTAACTGGTGCACCTATGTCAGAGTGCATGTCTAAAGAAAAACCTAGGATTCTTTTTGGAATGGGTTGTTTCTGGGGTGCTGAAAAAATGTTTTGGGATTTAGATTGCGTCAAAGTTACAGGCGTTGGCTATGCCGCTGGATATACTCAGAATCCTACTTATGAAGAAGTTTGTTCGGGATTAACCGCGCATTCGGAAATTGTTTTTGTGACGTATGAAGATGAATCTAATTTGGAAGATTTACTGCAAGTTTTTTGGGAAGGGCATGATCCTACCCAATTCATGCATCAAGGCGGTGATGTTGGAACTCAATATAGATCTGGTATTTATTTTTTAGATAAAACTCAAGAAGAATTGGCTCACAAGACAAAAGACATCTACCAAGCCAAGCTTAAGGCTAAAGGATTTGGTGAAATTGTTACTGAAATCTTACCCGTCACTCAAGAATTTTATGCTGAGGATTATCATCAACAATACCTAGCAAAAAACCCTAATGGTTACTGCGGGCATGGTGGCTGTGGAGTAAATTTTAAAGACTAAGAAATCAATTAATTTACTTCTTGTAATTATATTTTCTAGCCTTTCCAGAAATAATTATCTTTGTCTTTGAGAACTCTATCTTCTTCGATAAGTTTATTAAGATGCGCCTCTAATGAATATTTAGCTATTCCATATAGATTCTTGTCAACATCGTCATAGACAGAATAAATGAGCTCATCAATTGTTGCTTTAGATGCTTCAGTAATTGAATCGATTACTTTTTTTTCTCGATACATTCGATGACCAACAATCCAATCAACTACTGAATGAGGGTTTTCTAGAACGTTACCATGTCCAGGTGCAATATATTTTAAATCTAATTCTTTCAGTAATTCTAAAGAATCAATATATTGTTTCATATTTCCATCTGGAGGAGCTATGACTACAGTTGATCCATCCATAATATGATCGCCAGTAAAGATTAACTTTTCTTCTTCAAGCAAAAAACAAAGATGATTGGAAGCATGCCCGGGAGTGTGAATAACTTTCAAAGTATATTCTGCTTCATTGATTTCATCGCCATGTTTCAATTCTTTTTTTGTTTTGAAAGTAGGATCTTGCATTTCCTTGTGAAGAGGATACATCCCCATAACAGGTGCAGCTGTCCTTTGGTGAAGTAATTTTGCGCCCGGAGAATGGTCGTTGTGAGTATGAGTAACTAAAATTTGTTTTATATCTTCTCCGCAAATCTTTGCGATATTTTCTACATGCTCTGTTGATGCAGGGCCTGGATCAATGACTGTAATTTCTTGATGGCCGACTAAATATGTATTGGTGCCTCCACCAGTAAATACTCCTCCATTATCAGCAGTAATTCTTCTTACCAAGGGGGATATTTCAATGATCTTCATAACCTTCGTCGCCTGGAAGCAAACCTATCATTTTTCCATCTTTCATAAAAAATTTTGGTTCGATTGACGAAACCTCGCTTTGACACTTAACTTTGTTTTCTAATAAATCATCTGTAGACGAAAATCCTACTATTGCCTCAAGATTTCTTATTGTCGGCAATATTATTGGAAATTTTCCTTCTTCTCCGCCTTTGATCGCATTTTCTGGAGTTATCCATGTGCTTTCTACTCCTTCGCTTCCATCATGAATTGCTTTTTGATCTGATGGCGCTAAAGCAATAAAAAATCTTGTGCTATATCGTTTCATTTCCATTTTAGGTGTAATCCAATGTGATACATAGGCCAGCCTGTCAACAGCTAATTTTAAATTTAATTGTTTACACAACTCCAATAAAACTGGCTCACCTCTATTAAGTTTATCTCTATATGAAGCTAGTATTTCTGTCTCTTCTTCATCGGAAGCTCCAAACAAATCGCCATTTTCTCTGTAAGCAAGTAGCACGCCACATTCTTCAAAGCACTCTCTTATGCATGCTATCCAATAATTTAATCCACCGCTTTTAACATTGAGAATTTGTGAAGCCATCTCATCAGTTAAACCCGAACAAAAACTATTTATTTCTATTTCTTCATCAACAGGATCAAGTTTTCCCCCTGGAAAAACCCACGCTCCCCCAAAATTTGTTTTTGCATTTCTCTTGATCATAAAAACTTCAATTTCATTTTCAAGGGCCCTAACCAACAGCACTGTGGCTGCTGGTTTAGGATCTGAAGGTGGAGCTCCAGGCTCAGCTTTCTGAATGTTTACAGATTCTTGTTTAGACAAGATTTCAGGAAATTCTTGATCTTTTGCCATTTAAAACTAGGCAACGAATTTAGAAAGTCTGGCTTTTATTATTTCTTCTGCATCTGAAACAATTCTTTCAACAAGATCAGAACAAGTTGGAATATCATTAATCAAGCCCGCAACCATTCCACAACTCCAAGCGCCTGCATCCATGGTGCCTTCCTGCATAATTTTTGGATATACTCCTGCAACTTCATCCATGATATCTGTAATTTGAATATCATCTCCAAGAGCTTTTTCTTTCTCTAAAATTTTATCTACTGCTCCATTCGCTAAGACTCTCTCAGTATTTCTTAAAGGTCTCATAATTAACTTGGTATCAAGCTCTGACGCAGCTACTAATGCTTCTTTAACGTTTTGATGAACAGGAGCTTCTTTAGTAGCAATAAATCTGGTACCCATATTTATTCCGTCTGCTCCCATTGATAAGGCAGCAGCTAATTGTTGTCCATTACCCATGCCTCCTGACGCAACAAAAGGAATAGATAATTCCTCTGCAGCTCTTGGAAGGAGAATCATGTTTGGAATATCATCTTCTCCTGGGTGCCCACCACACTCGAAACCATCGACACTAACTGCATCACATCCAATTTTTTCTGCCTTTAATGAGTGTCTAACAGAGGTACATTTATGAATCACCTTGATTCCTGCGCCCTTCAAGTCCGGCATGTAAGCTTCAGGACTTCTTCCAGCAGTTTCAACTATCTTTATGCCACCTTCAACAATAGCTTGGATATAACCAGGATAATCTGGCTCCTGAAATCCTGGTAAAAAAGTTAAATTAACTCCAAAAGGTTTATCAGTCATTTCATGACATTTTGCTATTTCCTTTGCTAAGTCTTCAGGACTTTTTTGAGTAAGGCCAGTTATGATTCCTAGCCCTCCAGCATTTGCAACTGCGGATGCCATTTCCGCAAAACCTACATAATGCATTCCCCCTTGAATGATTGGGTGTTTAATTTCAAACATTTCTGTGATTTTCGTTTTAATCATCTTTTATCTCTCCAAAAAAATTAATTAGTACATTACTATATCTATAATGACGAGGGTTGCAATAAATGATACAAACAACTTCAAAAAAATAATGAAAGCGCAAAAAATAAATTCCTTAATACTTAAAAAGAAACTAACTAGATCTTCCGATGCTCATAAAGGGGAATTTGGACATGTGTTAGTTATTGGAGGAAATATTGGATTTGGGGGAGCTGGTCTATTGGCTTCCAAAGCTTCAGTTAATTGTGGAGCCGGTTTAGTATCTTTAGCAACCAGATCCAGTCATGTATCTGCCTCGTTGAACTTTTGCCCTGAAGTTATGGTCAAGCCTGTTGACTCGGGTCAGGCGCTTGAAAAATACTTGGATTCGCCATCGGTAATTTGTTTAGGTCCAGGTCTAGGGCAGGACTTTTGGTCCGAACAAATGATATATAAATCTTTAGAAGCGGCTAAAAAAAATAATGTGCCCATGCTTATTGATGCAGATGGCCTGAATCTTTTGCCTAAGTTTACAAAAAAATTACCTCTACCAAAAAAAATAGTTCTTACCCCGCATGTTGGGGAAGCTTCAATACTTTTAAATACATCCAAAGAAAAAATAAAAAAAAATAGAGTAATGAGCGCTAAAAGAATTTCAAAAAAATATTCAGCGGTTGTTGTTTTAAAAGGAGAAAACTCAATTATTTGTTGGAAAGACAAATATTTTATCTGTGAAAAAGGGAACGCTGGAATGGCTACTGGAGGAATGGGAGATGTCTTAAGCGGAATAATAAGTAGTTTTATTGCTCAAAAAATGACGTTGTTAGATGCTGCATGTTTAGGTGTCGAATTACATGCCGAAGCTGCAGATGAATACTCCGAAGCTATTGGAATAAATAGTCTAACCCCAACCGATGTCCTAGATATTATTAAAGAACTTATTTAATAATTCTAATGAAGAATAAATTAACGTTAAGCTCTTTAGAAGATACAAAGAAATTAGGTCAAGAATTAGCTAAAGAAATATTAAAAAGAAAAGGGGAAGCTGCATTTGTTGTTTTTCTTGATGGCGACCTTGGAACAGGCAAAACAACCCTTGTTAAAGAGATTATTTTTACCCTAGGAGTGAAAGAGAAAGTTAAAAGTCCAACATTTACCATCATTGAACCTTACGAACTTAATAATGAAAATATCTATCATGTTGATCTCTATAGAATAATTGATCCCTCTGAGCTTGAAATTATTGGCCTTAGAGAATATTTAAACGAATCAAATGCAATAATATTTATAGAATGGCCTGAGAAAAGCTACGGATATTTAAAAAAATTTGATTTGAAAATTTCCTTGAAACATTTGTCTGAAAACGAAAGAAAATGCAGAATTGAACTAAATACCTAGAATTTTTTTTAAATCAGGTTTGAAATAAGTATCAGGCTTCATGATTTTACCTGCATCGTTTTTTACAGCTTTTCCGTCAACAAATTTGCTCATGTTTGAGGATCTTACTTCCTCCCAAACTTTATTGAACTCTATGCCGCAACTAGAACACATTCCCATAATTACCCATACCATATCTGCGAGCCCGTCAGCTACTTCTACCAAATCATTGTTTTCAAATGCTTCGAGCGTCTCTTTATATTCTTCCGTTATTAAATTCATATAAAGTTTTTGCTGATCTCCCTGCAGAGAAAGTTCTTTATTTATTGGTTGATCTCCAGCGCTCATAAAATCTTCGACATCTTTTTGATAGGACATAAATTCTCCTTAACTTAATTACTTTTTTTTAAATACTTCTATATTATTTCAGGTAAACAGTTAAAAGATGGAAATTATTTTAAAAGATGGTTCTTACTATGAGATTGAGCAAAGCGATTTAATTTCTTGGCAGAGAACTTATCATGAATGCAATGTTTATCATGAAATAAATGCAGCTAGAGAATGGTGTCAAGCTAATCCATCTAGAAGAAAAACTAAAAGGGGGATAAAAAGATTTCTTAACGCTTGGCTTTCTAAAGCACATAAATTAAAAGGAAGCCCCTTTATTTTTAGTAATCAGACAAAATCAAACTCTGTTAAAGAATCAATGTACGATATTTCTTGGGTAGAGGAAGAAAATAAGCTAGAAATCTCCAAGTGGTATATTAAAAACAAAGGATTTTATTTTCTTGATGGAAAAAAACACACTGAGCCTTTTGGCATAAAAAAAGTGGTTAATATTACTGAAAAAAGTAAAAGTTTAAAGAAAAATAAGAAGTAAATTCTATTTCTTAAAAAAAATTCTTCTGGTATTATGCGCCAGCATATTGTTAAAGAATCATGAAAAAGGAAACCCATCCAGAATATAGAGAAGTACTGTTCCATGACACGAGCGTGGACAAGTATTTTTTAATTCCATCAACGTTGAATACCGATCAAACCAAAGAGTGGGAAGATGGTAAAACTTATCCTTATTACCCTCTTGATATTTCATCTGCTTCTCATCCTTTTTACACAGGAAAACACAAAATTGTAGATACTGGCGGAAGAGTAGATAGATTCAAAAAACGTTTTGCTAAAACTGCATCAGCTGAACAAAAGTTAGCCGAAGCTTCAACTGAAGAAGTTGTTGAAGTAGCTCAAGAAGAAGTATCTGAAGCTCCAGTTGAAGAAGTCCAAGAAGATGTAACTGAAGCTCCAACTGAAGAAGTTGTTGAAGAAGAAACACCAAAAGAAAAAGAATAATCCTTAGCTAACTTTCATTAAAGTTATTCGTTTGAAGATTGCTCTTTTAAAATCTGAAATTTTATGAATCCGAAAGATATAAGAAATATCGCAATTATTGCTCATGTTGATCATGGAAAAACTACTTTGGTTGATAAGTTGCTTCAGCAATCAGGAACTCTTGATAGAAAAGATATTGGTTCTGAGAGAATTATGGATTCGAATGATCAGGAGAAAGAAAGAGGCATTACAATTTTGGCAAAAAATACAGCTATAAAATGGAAAGATCATAAAATAAATATTGTAGATACCCCTGGTCATGCCGATTTTGGAGGAGAAGTTGAAAGGGTTTTATCCATGGTCGACTCTGTTCTTTTGCTAGTTGATGCTGTAGATGGACCAATGCCACAGACTAGATTTGTTACTGAAAAAGCCTTCGAACAAGGTCTCAATCCAATATTAGTTATTAATAAAATTGATAGACCTGGAGCTAGACCTGATTGGGTTTTAGATCAAGTTTTCGATCTATTTGACCGACTTGGAGGAAATGATCAGCAAATGGATTTCCCTGTCATTTATGCTTCTGCATTAAATGGTGTGGCGGGAAATGAGTTAGAAGATATTAAAGAGGACATGGCTCCTTTATTGGACTTAGTGCTTAAAGAAGTTAGTCCCCCAGATGTTGATACTGAAAAACCTTTTCAAATGCAAATTAGTGCTTTAGACAGTAATAGCTATGTGGGGGTGATCGGCGTTGGAAGAATTACTTGTGGAAAGCTCAAGCCTAACGATCAAGTAATAGTAATTGATGTAAAAAAAGATCAAAGAAAAGCAAAAATTTTACAGGTCATGAGTCATGATGGATTAGAAAGAATAGAAGTTGAAGAAGCAGAAGCAGGAGATATTGTTTGTATAACTGGAATAGAAAACCTATATATATCAGATACTTTGTGTGACCCTGAAAAAGTTGAACCGCTTCCTCCTTTGTCCGTAGACGAACCTACTGTAAGTATGACATTTCAGGTAAATGATTCGCCTTTTGCAGGGCAAGATGGAAAGTTTGTAACTTCAAGAAACATTAAAGAAAGACTTGAACAAGAACTCTTGAGTAATGTTGCGCTTAAGGTCGAACCTGGCGAATCATCAGATAAATTTAAGGTTTCAGGTAGAGGCGAATTGCATTTGTCAGTTCTAATTGAAAGTATGCGAAGAGATGGTTTTGAATTAGGCGTATCAAAACCTGAAGTAATTCAAAAAGAGGTAAATGGGGAAATTCATGAGCCTTTTGAGCAAATTGTTATCGATCTTGAGGAAGAGCATCAAGGCTCAATTATGGAAGAAATGGGTTTAAGAAAAGCAGAACTAAAAAATATGCAGCCAGATGGGAAAGGAAGAATCAAACTCGAATTTATAGCGCCCTCGAGGGGAATGATTGGGTTTAGGTCGCATTTCTTAACTTTAACGAGTGGCTCAGGAATTTTGACAAGTGTTTTTGATCATTACGGCCCAGCTAAAAAAGGTGAAGTTACTAATAGACAAAACGGGGTCTTAGTATCGATGACAAACGGAAAAACTTTGTCTTATTCACTATTCAATCTTCAAAATAGGGGAAAATTATTTGTTGGTCATGGACTTGATATTTATAAAGGGCAAATTGTCGGTCTTCATTCAAGAGATAATGATTTGCCAGTAAATCCCACTAAGGCAAAACAACTTACAAATGTCAGAGCCTCAGGCACTGATGAAAATCTAATTTTAACTCCTCATATAGAACATTCTTTGGAGCAAGCTTTGGAATTTATAGAAGATGATGAGTTGGTAGAAGTGACTCCAAGCGCTATAAGACTCAGAAAGAAATCTTTTACTTTTTAAAGTCTCTCTAGAATAGCATGATGGATTTGATCAAACGATCCATTTGACAAGCATATTATGTGAGTATTAGGTTCATTAAACTCAGGCAAAAAATTTAAAAATTCTCTAGTTCCGGAACAAGTTGAAAATTTTTTACTTTTTTTAGCTATTTTTTTTATTTGATTTTGATTTTTCGAGAAAAGAAAGACGTTGTCAGCATCTTCTAGAGATTTGGGTATTGCTTCATCGTGGTATCCAGATGACATTGTGTTGGATCTCATTTCTAGTAAGCAAATGATTTTCTGATCACCAACTTTTTTTCTTAAACCGTCCAAAGTGTATTTGATAGCAGTTGGATGATGAGCAAAATCATCGTAAACAGAAATGGAGTTTTTCTCCCCTATCATTTCCATTCTTCTGGCCGTTCCTTTAAATGCTGAAAGGGACTCTGAAATTTGTTTATTTTTAAGTCCCAAAGAGGCGGCGATAATAAAAGTTGCCAAAGCATTTTTTTTATTATGCTCTCCGATTAAATTCCAATTTATAGACCCCTTAATTTTTTTATCTTGAAAGATATCAAACGAAGAACATTCTGGATTTTTAATTCTTGCGTGCCAGCCCTTACTCTTACCCACTGCATCAAATGACTCTTCTTTGCAATAAACACCCATCTCTAACAATTTTTTTATGTTTAAGTCATCAACTGGGTAAAATAGCTTTGCATCTTTAGGCAATATTCTTAGTAAATGATGGAATTGTTTTTTAATGGCATCTAAATCATCAAATATATCGGCATGATCGAATTCCAAATTATTAATCAATAAAGTTGACGGGCTATAGTGAATAAACTTAGAACGCTTATCGAAAAAGGCAGTGTCATACTCATCGGCTTCGATGACAAAATATTTGTGTTTACCAAGATAAGCTGTTGCATCTAAATCTATTGCTCGACCGGCAATCATATAACCAATATCTAAACCCGCATCAATAAGCACCTTAGCCAACATAGAAGACGTGGAAGTTTTACCATGCGTTCCACTGACTGCTATGACATGTCTATCTTCTAAAATTGATTCCGTTAAAAATTGTGGGCCGGAGACAAACTTAAGTCTTCTTTTTAAGATCTCTTCCATCATTGGATTTCCTCTGGAAACAACATTTCCTATAACAAAGAGGTCGGTGTCATCAGCTATATTTTTTACACTAAATCCTTGATCTACTTTTATCCCTTGTTCTGCCAATACGTTGCTCATTGGAGGGTAAGCATTTTCATCGCAGCCAGCAACTTCAAAACCTTTTTGAACCGCTAATTGTGCAAGTCCTCCCATGAAGGTTCCACATACTCCTAAGACGTAAATTTTCATCATGCTGATTATATCTTTTTCCAGAACTACTTTTTTCAGTTATATTTCTCATGATGAATTCAAAAAAGAATGCTTTTTATGCCCAATCAGGTGGCGTTACTGCGGTAATTAATGCTTCAGCCTGTGGCGTCATCGAGACGGCTGCTAAATCAAAAAAAATCAATAAAGTCCTTTGCGGTGAGAATGGTATTCTTGGGGCATTAAATGAAAATTTGATTGATACCTCGAAAGAATCAAAAACTACCATTGCTAAATTAAAAAATACACCTGGTGGTGCATTTGGTTCCTGTCGATTTAAATTGCAAGATCCAGTCAAACAAAAAAAAGAGTATGAACGTCTCTTTGAAGTTTTTGCCGCTCATGATATTAATTATTTTTTTTATAACGGCGGAGGCGATAGTCAAGACACAACCTTTAAGATATCTGAAATGGCTAAAAAGCTAAAGTTTCCTCTTCAGTGCATTGGTATTCCAAAAACTGTAGATAATGATCTGCCCTTTACTGATTGTTCGCCTGGTTTTGGTTCGGTCGCAAAGTATGTTGCAACTTCAACACTTGAAGCCGGATTGGATGTCAAAAGTATGGCCGCAACTTCAACAAAGGTCTTTATCTTAGAAGTTATGGGTCGTCATGCTGGTTGGATAGCAGCAGCATCTTGTTTAGCGTCATCTAATTCAGAAGACCCGCCTCATATTATCTTGTTACCAGAAGTGCCCTTCGAAAAAAATAAATTTCTCACTCAAGTAAAACAGACTATTAGGAAAAATGGCTTTTGTGTAATTGTTGCTTCAGAGGGAACTCAGATGAAAAATGGTAAGTTTCTAGCAGATTCAGGATTAACCGATGCTTTTGGCCATAAGCAACTTGGCGGAGTGGCTCCAGTATTGTCAGGGATGATTTCAAAACTTGGTTTAAAAAATCATTGGGCTGTGGCTGATTATCTTCAACGTTCAGCTAGACACATCGCATCTAAAACAGATTTAGATCAGGCATATGCAGTAGGAGAATTTGCAGTAAAACTTGCTACTTCAGGAAAAACTGCAGTTATGCCAATTATAAAGAGAATAAGCGATGCACCCTATAAATGGAAAATAGATACTGTATCTTTGAAGAAAGTTGCAAATGTAGAAAAAACAGTTCCAAAAAAGTTTATCTCAAAAAATGGTTTTAAAATTACATCTTTAGGGAGAAAGTATTTAAGTCCTTTGATTCAAGGTGAGGCCCAAACTAATTTCAATCTTGGAATTCCTGATGTAGCTTTTCTAAAGAAAGATCTATTAAAAAAGAAATTAAAAAAGTTTAATTAAATATACGACTTAATTTCGTTAAAATTATTAATTCCTCATTTTTTTTTCAAAGCTTAAGTGCTAATCTTTATAGCCATTCTCAATGATGGGAATGAGGATTTCTTAAGGAGAGAAAATGAGAAATATTTTAAAAATTTTATTGTCACTAACTTTACTGACGGTTTCTTCAATTTCGTTAGCTCAAGAACAAGCAAACGTTACACCAATGGAATTTTACGCTAATTGTGAATTTCAACCTGGAAAAACAAAAGCTGATTTATATGATGTCATTGAGAAATGGAATAAATTTAACGACGACTCAAAGGATAAGTCTTATACAGCTTTTTTATTGACTCCAATTGCAGCAAGCAACATTGATTTTGAAAACACCCTTATTTGGATGGGTGTTTGGGATAATTTTGAAGGAATGGGAAATAGTCTTGAGAATTATTATGCAAATGGATCTGAAATTGCTGAAAGTTTTAACTCTGTATGGAAATGCAATAGTCATTCTTTTGCTGCAAGCTTGCTTACCTATGAAGAAAATAGAAAGGATAATTACGCTGGTCCAAGAACTTCGGAGATTTTTTCTTTTTCGGATTGTTCAATTAATGATGGTGTAACCTATGCGGATCTTTTGAAAGCAGATGCTAAATACAGTGCTTTTCTAAAGAAATTAGAAAAAGAAGATCCAGTATTTAGAATTTTCCCTACGGCCGGTTTACCTCAAGATTCTGATTTTGATTTCAAAATGATGGATATAAATTCTTCTTGGAGTCAAAGAGGAAAGGAGACACAAACCTTTGTAGATAATGGCGGTCCTCTAAAGCAATTAGAAACTTATGGTTCAATGGTAAGTTGCGACAGCCCAAGAGTTTATCAAATGGAAAGGGTAAGATTAGGTAAGCCCTGGGTTAAATAATCTATTTAAAAAAGGCTTCTATAAGAAGCCTTTTTTATATTTTCTTTACAACTCCGCTAAAACTGAAAACAATTTCTCCATCGCAGAATATTTTACCTTCGCCAAAGACTAAGGATTTAGTTGCTCTTGTTATTGAAGTATGAACTTCGGCTAATGAATGTATCTTGGCAGGAGCGATGAATTCTGATCTAAAGCTTATTGTTGCAACATATTTATTCCTTGAAGGCATCGAGGCAGAAGCTAACGAATAATCAGCAATACTCATTAGCATGCCTCCATGAGCAACATCAGCTGAATTACAATTTTCTTTTTTAATCCAAAATGCCATTATCAGATTACCTTCTTCATCACGCCTATAAAAGCCTTCACCAATGTTACGAATATGATGTTCAGTTTGATGGATAGGTTCGAATCCTTCCGGAATGGGATATTTATTCTCTTTGGGCATGTCGATATTTTAACTCAATGTGTATAATTGCTCGCAAAATTAAAAAAATTATGGATTTCAAACTAACACCAGAACAACTAGAACTACAAAAAGTTGCACGAGAATATGCGCAAAATGAGCTACCAGCTTTAGCAGATGAATTGGAAGAAACAGGCGATCCTGTCCCTAAAGACGCCTTAATGAAAATTGGTGAGATGGGTTTTCTTGGCGTCAATACACCTACCGAATATGGTGGTCAAGGTCTTACAAATTTAGAAGCAATTATTATTTTAGAAGAATTTGGAAAAATCTCTTCTGCAGTTGGCTGGCCAGTTTTTGAAGCAAATGCTGGACCTGTAAAAGTTCTACAACATTTTGCAACTGACGCTTTAAAAGAAAGGGTTATCCCCAAAGTTTGCAGCGGTGAAATGGTTGTCGCCGTGAGTATGTCTGAACCAGGAGCGGGTACTGGATTGACCGACTTGAAAACTAAGGCAGAAATAAAAGGTGATAAAATTGTTATCAATGGAAATAAGCGCTGGTGTTCTGGTGCTGGTCATTCTGATGGCTATGTAGTCTACGCAAGAATGTCAGATGCTCCGGCAGCTAAAGGCATTGGAGCGGTATTTGTAGATATTGATACTCCTGGTTTGACTTTTGGAAATAATGAAAACCTCATGGGTTGGCGAGGGATCCCCTCTGCAGATATTTATTTTGATAACGTTGAGGTACCAATTGAAAATCTTCTCGTAGAACCTGAAGATGGCTTTAAAAAGCTCATGGAGACTTTTGATTTAGAAAGATGTGGAAATGCCACAATGGCTCTCGCTCAAGCTTCTTCTGCCTTGGACTATGTTCAAAATTATGTTCAAGAAAGAGAACAGTTTGGAAAACCCATTGTTGATTTTCAAGCCGTTCAAATCAAATTAGCTGATATGTTGATGAAGGTTGAAGCTTCTCGTCTGCTAATCCATCGTGCGGTATTTAATGCGGCAAACGGACTGCCTGACATTTTAGAATCAAGCTCTGCAAAATGTTTTGCTAATGAAATTTCCAGAGAAGTTACAACAACCGCGATGCAATTAATGGGCGGTTATGGTTTTAATAAAGAATATGGCATGGAGCGCAAAGTAAGAGATTCTTTTGGCTGGGGAATTGCAGGCGGCACAATTGATGTGCAGAAAGTCAATATCGCTTCAGCTATGATTGGTCGCAGATTTAATCAAAGAGCAAAGTAAGCTTACGCAGTTCTTAATTCTTGGATAATTTCATCCATCTTTTCAATAAGAATTTTTTTATCTTCTTCCGTTAGGAAATCTCCTATCGGCACTCTTTCACCTTTTGAAGAGATAACTATATGCAGCGGATACCAGGGGTGAGTGGCCTTTTCAACAAATACATAAGCCCACTCTCTGACAAATTCTGTTGTTGTTTCTGGTCTCAATCTACCTTTTTCGATAATTAATTTTTCAGGAGTGAATGTAAGAATTTCTTTTCTATTTGCATCTTTGAAAACAAAATATAAAGCAGTAAGAACTAGTAGAATCTCTAAGCCAGCAAAAGGCAAAATAATAGGTGCTCCAACATACAAAAATCCCAAAGCTATTATGGTTAAAGGCACAGAAACTAAAAAAACGAATATTAAATTACCACGCCAAGAAATCGAACGATTAGGGGTGATTGAAACTCTAAAAGAATTATCAGAGTTGAGACGATCTGCTATAACCATGTTTTAATAATACTTTAAAAGTCATTATGACTATTTTAAAAAAAATTATATTTAATGAAAAAAAATAATTCTATTGATAGAACGGCATTGATGCCAAATTATGCCCCTGCAGAATTTATTCCTGTCAAAGGAAAAAAATCTATGCTTTGGGATGATAAAGGCAAAGATTATGTAGATTTTGGAGGAGGCATTGCCGTCACATGCCTCGGGCATTCTCATCCCGCACTAAATAAAGTTCTCAAAGAACAATCTTCTAAACTCTGGCACGTTAGTAATTATCTTTTTAACAAACCAGCTCTGGAGTTAAGTGAAATGCTTGCCGAAAAAACTTTTGCTGACAAAGTTTTTTTCTCTAATTCTGGAAATGAAGCCAATGAGGCAGCTATTAAATTAGCCAGAAAATATTTTTTTGATCAGAAGAAACCTGAAAAACATGAGATTATAGTCTTTACTAAAGCTTTTCATGGTCGATCCATGCTTAACATCACTGCTGGAGATTCTAAAATTCAAAAAACTGGTTTTGGGCCACTTCTTAAAGGCTTTAAAAGAGCTACTTTCAACGACCTAAAATCAGTAAAAAAAGTAATAAGCAAAAAAACTGCAGCAATTTTTATTGAGCCAATACTGGGTGAATCAGGAATAATCAGAGCAGAAAATCCTTTCTTAGAAGGTCTTAGAAAATTAGCAGATGATAACGATTGCCTGCTTATTTTTGATGAGGTTCAAAGTGGTATTGGCAGAACAGGCTCATTGATGGCCTACTTGGGCTATGGTGTCACTCCCGATATCTCAACCTTAGCTAAAGGCTTAGGCGGAGGAATACCAATTGGCGCAACTTTAACCACAACCAAAATTGCTCAGGCGTTTCAGCCAGGAACTCATGGCAGTACTTTCGGTGGAAATCCTTTAGCTTGCGAAGTTGCAAAAAAAGTAGTGGAAATAATTTCGACTAAAAAAGTTTTAACAGGAGTCATCCAAAAAACTATTAAATTCAATCAAGAACTAAATAAATTATCTGAAAAATATAATTTATTTAAAGATATTAGATCGGCAGGACTTTGGATTTGTTGTGACTTTAAAAAAATTAAGGCAGCAGATTTTATAAATGAATGTTACAAGCAAAGATTAATTCTAGTGCAAGCCTCAGGAGATAAAACGATTAGATTGGCTCCTTCTCTCATTATCGATGATCAAGAAATAACAGAAGGCTTCAAACGTTTTGAAAAGGCTATAAAGAAGATTAAGTAATATGACATACTGTCGTACTTTACTATTCCCAATTTAAAAGATTAAGTTTATAGTATTTAAGAGACATATTGCTAAGGAGCAGGATGCTTCGGCCTTTCGATAGTCAATGGAATTGTGAAACAGAAAGTTTGTTTCATTTTTTAATTTCATTTTAGGAGGGCTAAATGAAAAAAATACTATTAATAATCCTGGCGTTTGGAACTTTCTACATCCAAGCTGACGACACAAAATTTGGAGTAGGTTATACAACTTCTTCATGGGATGACATTATTAACGAAGGAGATTCTTTAAGTTTAGGTTCATTAGAATTAACCGCTTTTAGATCCTTCGATAATGGATTTGCAGCAGAAGTCGGCATTGCAGAAGGTATTGGTGATGATAGTCTTGGGTCTGTAACAGCTGAACTTGATACTAGTTTCTTTGTTAGAGGTTTTTATAATATCAATGACAATTTTTACGTTAATGCGATTTGGGGAAATATTGAAGCTACGGCAACCGCAGGCGCTTTAAGCGCTTCAGCTAGCGATACTGACTTGGGTTTCGGTGTCGGAGTTATGTTCTCGATTCCTAATTCAGACAATATGTTTAGACTAGGTTACGAAGACATAGAAGAAATGAACCAAGTATCTCTTAAATTACTTTTTTGAAGATCATATCTTAAAATTAAGGGGCATTTCTATGCCCCTTTTTTTTCAAGCAAATAATTACTTTAAAAACTCCTTATAAACCTCATTAAACCTAGCCAACCTTTCCGGTCCAGTAGGATGTGTATCAAAAAAAGTAGATCGATCATCTCTTTCTGATTTTTGTGCCATTCTAATAATAATATTTCTTGCTTCCAGCAAATCATATCCAGAATCTTTTAAGATCAACAAAGAAAAATAATCTGCCTCTTTTTCTTGATCCCTGGAAAAAACCAAAGATCCAAACCTTGCTCCTAAGTCTGTAGTTTGAGAAATTAAATCGTCGGATCCGTCTATGACACTCCCTAAAACCCTTCCAGCCAAACTACCCAGTAAAATATTCCTTTGTGCATTGGCGACATGATTGCCTAAGTGATGAGCTATTTCATGAGCAATAACAAATGCTACTTCTTCTTCAGAAGCAACGCCATTCATTAAGCCTTTTGTATAAGTAATTGTATTTCTACCAGATGCAAAAGCATTAAACATGTCATCATCTAGATAATTTACTTTCCAATTGCATCTAACATCAGGAATGTTATTTTCATCACACCATTTATCTGTAACTGGTGAAATCTTTTCAATGATATCTTCGACTAATACTACGGATTCTTTTCTTGTTCTTTCAACAGGTTTATCGAGTTCTGTATTTTTTATAATCGCAATGGCTTCGTCTATTTGAGTTTGATCTAGCTCCTCAAAAGTAGTTCCAGGAGCCACGCAACTAACAAGAAAAAAAAGGATTAATGAAAGAAATAAACTTCTAATCATTAGTTAGCTTATTTAAATTTTTTCCTCATATTCATTACCGCTTCCATTCCAAAAACCGGTTTTTTACCCTCAGGCACAGTATTTCCTTTTACGATTAATTCTTCAAAGGTTGCGCCATTTTTAAACATTTCATAAAGCACTTCTATATCCATATTCGTTCCCACTGGCTCTTCAATAAAATCTGGCGCAATATTAGATTTGAATTCATCTTGATTGCGCCAGTGCTCAAAAAATATTTCGACTAAGTGACCATCTGGATCTTTGTAGTACATTCCAGTTATCCATCCATGATTAATTGTCCAGTGTGGTTCTATGCCGTTATTTTTTGCATTTTGATAAAACTCAAACCACTTATCTATAGGATTTAACAAATATGAAATGTGATCTAGTCCTACTGTATCTGGAAGATTTTTATTCATCCAATTTTTGACTTTGATGATTAATCTTGGGATAAAACCGACTCTCTCCAAAACAGGGGAAGTGTTAGCAATTGCTACTCTATGATGTTCTTGATCAAAAGCTAAAAAAGTAATTTGATCGCTTTCGTAAAGTGCCTCACACCCAAATAATCTAGTGTAAAAATCTACCATTTTTTCATACTGCATTGTCTTCCAAGCAACGTGATGAAAAGCATCAGGTGGAAAATCTGATTTATAATTTTTGTATAAATCTAAGTTTAAAACTGGTTTTGACATTTACGTCTCCTATTATTCGAAAGAGTATATCTCAACTTAATTATTTTCTGGAACAAT
This sequence comes from uncultured SAR86 cluster bacterium, assembly GCA_902614235.1. GTDB lineage: Bacteria > Pseudomonadota > Gammaproteobacteria > Magnimaribacterales > AG-339-G14 > CASICS01. The sequence continues at coordinate 34,794 of CACMKG010000005.1, read as the reverse complement.
GACTTCAGTAGAATCCACCCTTCTGAATCCTTTTGGTAAAAAGTTTCCTTTTCTACCTCTTGTCCCAACAAAATTATTTAAATCATTTGGTTTAATAACATAGTGTTGTTTTCCACTATTTAACTTTAAGGACCCGCCTTTAGGCAAAACAACAAGATGTAACAATTCATCTTCTGCTGCTGCGTGTTTAGTTTTATCAATTGAAATTATTTTATTTCCTTTTCCTTTCGACAAAATAGGTAAATCTGTAGCTTCGATAAGAAGCATTTTTCCTTCACTCGATATAGAAACGATATAAGAGTCTTCAATGGATTTTATAGTTTTAGGATCCAGTGGCTTGGCACCTTTAACATTTATAGCTGCCTTTCCAGATTTATTCTTTGTTTGCAAGTCAGAGATTTTGGCTATGAATCCATAGCCTGCATTAGTTGCTAGGATACAAAGATCTTCGTCAGTTCCAGCCACGACTCCTGAAAAGAAAGCACCTGATTGAGCATTGATGCTTCCTGAAACAGGATCGCCCTGACCTCTAGCACTTGGCAACTTATGAATTGGTATAGAGTAAGCTTTCCCAAAATTATCTAAAATCACTGCGTTTTGACTATTCCTCGCTTTAGTAGAAGAGAGATATCCATCTCCTTCTCTATATTGGAGTGATTCAGCATCAACATCATGACCTTTTGCAGCTCTAATCCAGCCTCTTTGAGATAAAACTACTGTCATAGGGTCATTGGAAATTAACTCTTTTTCGTCAAACGCTTTTGATTCTTCGGCTTCCGTCAAAGAGCTGTTTCTTTCGTCACCAAATTCTTCTAAATCCTCTTTAAGTTCTTTTTTAATCAAAGTTTTTAATCTGCTGGTCGAACTTAAGGTCTTTTCAATATCTTTTGCTTCTTGAGAGAGCTCATTTTTTTCTGATAAGATTGCTTCTTCTTCAAGCTTAGCCAATTGTCTAAGCCTTATATCTAGAATCGCGTTTGCTTGAATTTCAGAAAGTTTGAATTTATTCATAAGTTCTTTTTTTGGCTTGTCATGTGTTCGAATAATTTTTATCACTTTATCCAAATTCAAATAAGCAACTAAAAGTCCCTCTAAAATATGCAATCGGTCGTTAACCCAATCCAAACGATTTTGAAGCCTTCTTTTAACAGTGTCGGTTCTAAATTTAAGCCATTCCTTGAGTATTTTTTTTAAATCAAAAACCTGTGGTTTACCATTCAACCCAATAGCGTTTATGTTAACTCTGATATTTTTTTCTAAATCTGTTGTAGCAAAAAGGTGACTCATTAAAGCAGCTTTATCAATCCTATTAGACCTCGGAACCACAATTATTCTTGAAGGATTATCCTCATCGCTTTCATCTCTTAAGTCATCAATCATATTTATTTTCTTGGTTTCAACCTGAGCAGCAATTTGCTCCAATATTTTTGAAGTCGAAACTTGGTATGGCAAAGCAGTAATCACAATCTCGCCTTCCTCTATTTCGTAGGTAGCTCTCAGCTTTACTGAACCTCTACCAGTCGAATACATCTCCAACATCTCTTCAGGAGAAGAGATAATTTCTGCTTTTGTTGGAAAATCAGGGCTCGGAATGTAAGACATCAAATCAGAGACTGTCATTTTTGGATTATCTATTAGAGAGATAGAAGCTTTTACAACATCGGTCAAATTATGCGGCGGAATGTCGGTTGCCATTCCAACAGCTATCCCAGAAGCACCATTCAATAATACATTCGGCAATCTTGACGAGAGAAATTTTGGCTCTATTAAAGTGCCATCAAAATTTGGCATCCAATCAACGGTACCTTGAGAAATCTCACTTAACAAAGTTTGAGCATATGCCGAAAGTCGACATTCGGTGTAACGCATTGCTGCAAAACTTTTAGGATCATCCAAAGAGCCGAAGTTTCCTTGACCCTCAATTAAAGGGTAACGTGTTGAGAAACTTTGTGCCATCAAGACCATCGCTTCGTAGGCAGCTCCGTCTCCATGGGGATGAAATTTACCAATGACATCACCAACGGTTCTTGCACTTTTCTTAAATTTTGAAGTAGATTTTAGTCCCAGTTCAGACATCGCATATACAATTCTTCTCTGCACGGGTTTGAGTCCATCGCCCACAAAAGGCAAAGCTCTATCCAAAATGACATACATGGAATACTCCAGGTAAGCTTTCTCTGCGTATCCTCCAATCGGTAAACTTTCTTCTTTACTCATTCAGTGTCGCTAAATTTCCTTTTGTCTCTAACCAATCCTTTCTGTCAGCCGCTCGTTTTTTAGAGAGCAATTTATCCATCATTGAAGTAGCTGTGTTTCCTTTTTCGAGTGTTAATTTTAATAGCCTTCTTCCGTTGACCTGCATAGTTGTTTCTCTTAGTTGAGAGGGATTCATCTCACCAAGCCCTTTGAATCTTTGAATTTCTATTTTTTTCACTTTATTTTGTTTTGTTAATTGTTTAACTATTTGATCCTTTTCGTCTTCATCAAGGGCATAAAATACGTCTTTGCCTTGATCTATTCTAAATAAAGGAGGTTGAGCAACGAATAAGTGTCCTTTCTCTACCAATGGTCTGAAGTGTTTTAAAAATAAAGCACAAATTAAAGTTGCAATATGAGCGCCATCGGTGTCAGCATCTGCCAAAATACATATTTTCCCGTAGCGCAAACCAGTTAACTCTTTGCACCCAGGATCTAATCCAACCGCCATGGCTATATCTTTGACTTCTTGTGATTGAGTAACTGAGTCAGTATTTACTTCCCAAGTATTTAAAATTTTACCCTTTAAGGACATGACTGCTTGAAAGTTTCTATTCCTTGCTTGCTTAGCTGAACCACCTGCTGACTCTCCTTCAACTAGAAACAACTCTGTTTCTTCAAAATCTGATGAAACACAATCAGATAATTTTCCCGGCAAAGTAATCCCTTTAGTTATTTTTTTTCTTTCAACTTTCTGACTTGCCCTTGCACGAGCTTGAGCATTTTCAATACATAAAAAAGCAATTTCTTCTGCCGCTTGGGTTTCCTGATTCAGCCAAATTGAAAATGAATCTTTTGTGATTGAAGTTGCGATGTTCTGGAAGTCTTTAGAAGATAATTTCTCTTTAGTTTGTCCAGTAAACTGTGGATCTTTTAATTTTGCAGATAAAATATACGAACAATTTTTCCAAACATCATCGGGTGTAAGTTTTACTCCCTTTGGAAGTAATTTTCTATAATCACAAAACTCTTTTATTGCATCTGTAATACCTGTTCTCATACCTGAAACATGAGTACCGCCCTGCAATGTTGGAATAAGATTCACATAACTTTCGTTTATGCTCTCTCTATCGCCTCTTTCCCAAATCACTGCCCAGGATAAAGCAGTTTCATCATCATTAAATTCTCCGATGATTGGCTCTCCTGGAACATATGTTCCCTCTCCTAATTCAGTAGAAAGGTAATCGCCTAACCCATCAACGAAACACCATTCTTCTTTATCGCCGCTAATTTCATTTTTAAACTTTATTTTTAATCCAGGACAAAGGACTGCTTTAGCTCTTAAAGAGTAAGATAAAGACTTTGCAGATATTTTTTCTGTATCAAAAAAACTTTCGTCAGGTTTGAAAGTTATTTTCGTTCCAGTATTTCTTTGGCCAACTTTATCAATTTCTTTTAGCTCCTTTTTTTTAAGACTATTCGCAAAAGATATCTCAAACTTTTTTCCATCTCTTTTAATTTCTGCTTTTAATTTTTTTGATAAGGCATTTACTACAGAGACTCCAACCCCGTGTAAGCCTCCTGAAAATGTATATTCTTTATTAGTAAACTTTGCACCGGCGTGAAGTCTAGAAAAAATTAATTCAACTCCTGGCACCTTTTCTTCTGGGTGGATATCAACTGGCATTCCTCTTCCATCATCTTCTACGGTAACAGAGAAATCTTTGTGTAAGTTGACTGATATTTCTTTTGCAAAACCTGCTAAAGCCTCATCAACACTATTATCAATAACCTCCATGACCAGATGATTTGGACTTGCCGTATCTGTATACATTCCTGGTCTTTTTCTAACGGGCTCTAACCCCGTTAAGACTTCAATAGACTCGGAAGTATAATTTGATGCTGCCAATTTAAAGTTTCTCTAAAATATTTTCTGCACTGCTTATATCAAATGCTCCGCCTTCTTCGGCTAATAAAGAAGTAACTGTTCCGTCTTCAATAATGATTGCAAACCTTGATGAAACTTTTCCAATCCCCATCACAGAAAGATCTAATTCAAGCTCGCATGCTTGTGCAAAGGCGCCGTTGCCATCGGCAAGCATGGTTATTTTTCCACCAACGGATAAACTCTCTCCCCAAGCTTTCATAACAAAAGGATTAGTTACTGATACACAAATAATTTCATCAACGTTCTTGGATAGAATTTCATCAGCATTTTTTACAAATCCTGGCATCTGCTTCAAGGAACAAGTAGGAGTGAATGCTCCCGGTACACCTACAAGCACAACTTTCTTACCCAAAACATATTCCAATGAATCTATTTCATCAATGCCTTTTTCACCAACTTTAAAAAGTGATGCGCTAGGAAGTTTTTTTCCAATTTCAATCATACTGACCTCCTACACCTCATTATATATTTTACTTCCGAGGTCTTTAAATTCTTGAGCTTTCTTTTGCATAGCCTCTTCTTGCTCTTTTTTCGCATAATCTCTTACATCTTGAGATATTTTCATCGAACAAAATTTAGGGCCACACATAGAACAAAAGTGAGCGACTTTAGCTGAGTCTTTAGGTAATGTTTCATCATGGTAGGACTTTGCTCTTTCTGGGTCTAATCCCAAATTGAATTGATCTTCCCATCTAAAATCAAATCTAGATGCCGACAATGCATTGTCTCGTATTTGCGCAGACGGAAGTCCTTTGGCTAAATCGCCTGCATGAGCAGCTATTCTATAAGCCATTAGACCTTCCTTAACATCTTCTTTATTAGGCAACCCTAAGTGTTCTTTGGGAGTTACATAGCAAAGCATGGCGCAACCATACCAACCTATCATTGCTGCACCTATCGCAGATGTGATGTGGTCATATCCGGGGGCTATGTCAGTTGTCAAAGGCCCTAAAGTGTAAAAAGGGGCTTCATCACATTCTTCTAATTGAAGATCCATATTTTCTTTTATGAGCTGCATAGGAACATGTCCCGGTCCTTCAATCATAGTTTGCACGTCATGCTTCCAAGCAATCTTAGTTAATTCTCCCAAAGTTTTTAATTCTCCAAATTGTGCGTCATCATTTGCGTCTGCAACTGATCCAGGACGAAGACCATCGCCTAAAGAGAAGGTGATGTCATACTTCTTCATTATTTGGCAAATATCTTCAAAGCGAGTGTATAAGAAGTTCTCTTTATGGTGAGCCAAACACCATTTAGCCATAATAGAGCCTCCCCTTGAAACTATCCCTGTCACTCTTTCTGCCGTCAAAGGAACATATCGGAGCAAAACTCCAGCATGAATTGTAAAATAATCGACTCCTTGTTCAGCTTGCTCGATTAATGTTTCTTCAAACACTTCCCAATTTAAATCTTCGGCAACTCCATTAACTTTTTCTAAAGCCTGATAGATAGGAACGGTTCCGATTGGAACAGGAGAATTTCTGACAATCCATTCTCTAGTTTCATGGATATTTTTTCCGGTGCTTAAGTCCATCACCGTATCTCCGCCCCATCTTGTTGACCAAGTAAGTTTTTCAACCTCATCATGAATAGACGAAGAAAGTGCAGAGTTTCCTATATTGGCATTTACTTTTATCTTAAAATTTCTACCAATAATCATCGGCTCGATTTCAGGATGATTTATGTTGGCTGGTATTACAGCTCTTCCAGACGCTACTTCCTGCCTAACGAATTCAGGCGTATACACATCAGGGATGTTTGCACCAAAATCTTCGCCCTGATGGAAATTTCCGTTCTTTAGTTTTAAGTTTTCATCATGGTTTTGGTTTTCGCGAATGGCAATAAACTCCATTTCTTCTGTTATTACTCCTTTTTTTGCAAGAGACATTTGTGTTTCTTCAGGATGTTTTAATTTTCTAGAAGAAAGCCAACTTTCTCTCAGTTTAGGCAAGCCCTTTTCTATATCGATTTTTACCTTAGGATCTGTGTATGGTCCTGAACAATCATATAAATAAATAGGTGGGTTTTTATGTTCTCCTTCCTTGCTAATTGAATTTGTTTGAATGACTTCTCTCATTGGAACCCTTATTTCGGGTTTCGAGCCAGTTAAATAGATTTTTTTTGATGCGTTGAAGGTCTTGCTGGCGGTTTTGAGTATCTCTCCAGCTTCAGGAGTGTTTTCTAATGACTTAGAATTAATTTTTTTCATATATTTTTTAAATTTTTTAAGACAATCCTATTTATATAGTATTTTTACCTTTAAAAAATTAATATAGTTATATTATAAATCTTTTAACAGTTTCGGGGATTAAAGTTGAATATTTTTAAGTTTTTTTTACCTGTTTTTTTTACATTTTTCTCTTTAAATATTTTTTCTGAAACTTTGACACTCGCGGAAGTCTATGAAATTGCTCTCAAAGAAGATCCACAGCTAAAAATTGCGCAAGCAACCTATAAAGCTAATAAAGAGGCTAAGGCAAAAGGAATTGCTGGTCTTTTACCAACCATCACAACGCGAGCTACAACAAATTGGAACGAATCTGAAGTAATAAAAGGTGGAAGCGTGACTTTTGATGAAGAAGGGAGCAGCGGAAATAATTCCTACTCTTATTCAGCAGATCTTGTTCAGCCAATTTTTAGATTGGATCGATGGTTTCAATTTGGTCAAGGAAGAGCAATGAGTGAGGTGGCAAAAGCTCAATTTGGTTATGCTCAACAAGAAACCATATTAAGAGTAACTGAAACATACTTTAATCTGCTGAAAGCGAAAAAAGATTTGGAAGTAGCAAAATCAGAAGAAGCGGCAATAAAAAAACAACGTGATCGCTCGAAAAGACTTTTCGAGGAAGGTGTATCTTCTGTAACAGAATTTCAGGAAGCTCAAGCCTTTTACGATCTAGCAAAGGTTTCAACCATTGCTGGGGAAGGTCAACTTGAATTTGCTAGAGAGGCGCTGATAGCAATTATAGGCGAAGCCCCTGAGCTGAAAGATTTAAATCAAGACTTCCCTATAAGTTCTCCTAATCCTAAATCACAAGAAGAATGGGTTGGAACAGCTTTGAGTAATAACTTCCTTTTAAAAGCTGCTCAAATGGCTACAACAGCTGCAAAAAGAAATGCACGCAGCAAACTTTCTAACCATCTTCCTGATGTAGATTTAGTTGGAAATATTACAAGAAATACAAATAGAACAATCTCTGGCTTTTCTGGAAACAGTTTTAGCTTTGATGAAACAGAGATAGAAAACACTAGATACAGTCTTCAGTTTTCGTGGCCCTTGATGGCTGGAGGATTAGTAAGTTCTGAAAGAAGAGAAGCGTATGCACTTTTGGAAAAAGCAAAGCAAGAAGAAATTTTAGCTGAAAGATCTACAATTAGAGATGTAAAATCAAGATACTCTTCGGTCCTAACTAACCTTGCAAATGTTAAAGCTAGAAATCAAGCATTAACTTCATCGGAATTGGCCTTAAAAGCCACTAGGTTTGGATATGAGTCAGACACAAGGAATATTGTCGATTTATTAAATGCAGAAAAAAGTTTTTTTTCAGCACAAAGAGATTTAAATTCAGCTAGATATGATTTTATTTTGTCAGAATTTGCTTTAAAAATAGCCTCAGGCTCACTCTCGCCTAGAGATGTTTATGATTTAAGTAATTTCATGACTGAATAATGCCCGAGCTTCCCGAAGTAGAAACAACTTTGAGAGGAATATCTAATGGAATTCTTCATAAAAAAATTAAATCTTTCGACTGCCGAGATAGGAGTTTAAGGTGGCCTATTCCCAAAAACATGAGTTCTTTTTTAAAAAATGAAAATTTTGAAAGCGCTTATCGAAGAGGAAAATATATCATTCTCAATTTGGCAAATAAAAAAGGTTCTGTATTAATTCATCTTGGAATGTCAGGAAAATTAAGAATTTCTCCTAATTTAAAACAACCAGTTAAACATGAACATTGGGACATCAATTTTGCTGATGGCTGGACTTTAAGATATACGGACATAAGAAAATTTGGAGCTTTACTAAAAACAAAACAAGATCCTGCAAATCATGTGTTGATCAAAAATTTAGGTCCTGAACCTTTAGGGAATGGATTCAATGGTGAATATTTATTTAAAAAATCTAGAAAAAGAACTTTACCAATTAAGAACTTCATAATGGATTCTAAAATTGTGGTCGGAGTAGGAAATATATACGCGAACGAAGCCTTATTTATGGCTGGAATAAGGCCAACTAGAAAATCTGGCTCGATAAGTAGAGCCAAGTATGATCTGCTCAGTCGCTCAATTGTAATGACTTTAAAAGAAGCAATTGAAGCTGGAGGAACAACACTTAGGGACTACACGAATGCTAAAGAAGCTCCTGGTTATTTTAAAAAAGAATTGAAGGTTTACGATCGAGCTGGAGAACCTTGTTTAACATGTGGCAAAGCTCTCAAGGAAATTAGACAATCGAATAGACAGACCGTTTATTGCACAAATTGTCAGAGTTAACCATATTTTCTCTTTAACTCCGATAATGAAATAGGATCAACAAACTCGGAAACATCTCCGCCCATCTTGCAAATTTCTTTTACTAAAGAAGAAGAAATATAGCTGTACTGCTCTTTAGGAGTTAAAAACACACTTTCTAATTCTGGCATCATAGCTCTATTCATATTGGCTAATTGAAATTCATACTCAAAATCAGCAACGACTCTTAATCCGCGAATTAAAATTTTTGCATCATTATCTTTTGCTAAATCTACTAATAATCCAGAAAAACCAACTACTTTAACTTTGTCATTGCTTTCAAAAATCTTTTCGGCAATTTGAATTCTTTCATCTAAGGTGAAAAGTGGATTTTTTGCTTCGCTAGCTGCTATAGCAATAACTATTTCGTCAAAAAGTTTGCACGCTCTTTCAATGAGATCTACGTGTCCTTTTGTCATTGGATCAAAAGTGCCAGGATAAATTGCTCTCTGAGTCATACAAACATTATATTCTAAAAATACAGCCTAAAGTTTAGAAACATATCTATAATTAATATCTAAAACCAAAGTATTTTTAAAATGGATGTTTGCCTCTATGAGCTTCTAAGCGAAACTAATCGACCAGAAATTGTCTACGCAAGCTCTTTAAAGGAAATAGAAAAATACGCTAAAGAAAATAACTTGGAAGTTGGCGAAGAAATAAAATCTTACTCTCCAGCAATGTTATTGAAATACTACAAATGGGTGGGATCAGGAAATAACCCTTGTGTAGTTTCCAGACCATGGAAATACAATAAATAATTAAACTTTTACTCTTAATTTATTTATTTGCTTTTTATTTGCTGACGAAACAGTAAATTTTATTTTTTCCAATTTAATCGATTCATTTACAACTGGGAACTTTCCAAATTTATTCATGACATAGCCCGCAATGGTATCGAAATCTGTATCTTCAAAAGTAGTATTAAATTTTTCATTAAATTCTTCTATTTCGGTTAAACCGGAAACACTGTATTCACGACTTGAGATTTGAGTGATTTTTTGATCATCTGCTTGATCGGTCTCATCTTCTATTTCGCCCACAATTTCTTCTAAAACATCTTCAATTGTCACCAAACCACTTACCTCACCAAATTCATCCACTACCAAAGCCATGTGACTTCTATTTGACTTAAATTCTTCTAAAAGAATATTTATTTTTTTACTTTCTGGTATGTGTTTTACTGGTCTGATAATTTTAGTTAATTCAAATTCCTGACTATCAAACTCGTCTTTTATAAGTCCAGGAGCAAACTTTAAGAGATCTTTCGCAAGTAAAATGCCAACTATGCTATTTTTGGCTTCGTCTAAAACTGGAAATCTTGAATGAGAAGATTCAACGACTTTTTTTAATAAAATGTCTAAAGAGTCATTGTCATTAATTAAAATCATTTGGGATCTTGGCACCATTACGTCCCTAACAGGAATGGAAGAGAACTCAATTGTTTCCTCAATCATACCCAAGATACCTTTATCAATTACATTGTTTTCTTCTGCATCTCTAAGCACAGAAGTAAGTTCTTCTTGGTCCAAAGGTTTGTAGGAGAGCTTAATATAAAGCTCCCTAAAATAATTTTTGATTTTTTTTACTAAGCCCAATTTTATTTCAGATTGAGCCTCTGTACTTGGAGGTTCTTCTCTCATTAACTAATAAGGTTCTCCCGCTGATATGGTATCCATTATATTTTTTTCGATATTTTCCATTTTTATTCTTTCATGCTTTGCTTCATGATTAAAGTTCAAAAGATGTAAGAAGCCGTGAATTATCATATGTTTTAGTCTATTTTCAAAGTCTTTTGAATATTCTTTGGCCTCTTTTTTGATGATTTCAATACATAAAACTATATCGCCAATCACAAGGTTCTTAGTTAGTAGTTCATCAACGCCAAATGATAAAACATTGGTCGCTTCATCTTTTCCTCTATATTTTTTATTGAGAAGTTTAATTTCTTTCTCTGAAACACAAGAAATACTCAACTCTTTGTCTGTAAATTCTTCTTGTTTAAAGCCTGCCTCTTCAATTGTCTTATTCAAAATAGTTGCAACTTGATTTTTAGTGATTGATGACGATGAATTTTCAAAACTATTAAGAAATACTTTCATCACCAAGAATTTTTTTCATAAGCTTCGATAATCTTTTGTACTAGGCCATGTCTTACAACATCTTCTGGATGAAAATAAAAAAATGAAATTCCTTTTTCCTTTTCCAAAACCTTAATTGCGTCAGATAAACCCGATGTGGAGCCTTTTGGAAGATCAGTTTGCGTAATATCTCCTGTTACTACTGCTGTTGAACCGAATCCTATTCTGGTGAGAAACATTTTCATTTGAGCGGGTGTACAATTTTGTGCTTCATCAAGGATTAAGAAAGCGTCATTCAGAGTTCGGCCTCTCATATAGGCTAACGGTGCTACTTCAATTTTTCCGTTTTCTACCAATCGGTTCACTTTTTCCATACCCATCATCTCGTAAAGAGCATCGTATAAAGGTCGCAAATAAGGATCGATTTTTTCAGAAAGATCTCCAGGTAAAAAACCTAAATGTTCTCCTGCTTCAACTGCTGGTCTAGTTAAAATTATTTTGTTTACTTTGTCCTCCATAAATTGATTTACAGCTGCTGCAACAGCTAAGTAAGTTTTCCCAGTACCTGCAGGACCGATTCCAAATGCGATATCTTTTTCATAAATGGAGGAAAGAAATTCTACTTGTGACTTATTTCTGGGAGAAACGTAAAGTTTGGGAGTCTGAATAGTTAAATCTTTTTCTTTTTTTAATTCAAAAATTTGTCCATTGTTATCTTTGGTAGCTCCATTTAATGCCCGTCTGATGGAAAAGTGTACTTCATCGGCACTCACCGAATCTCTAGATTTGGCTAACGTAGCTAAATCTTCAATTATTAATCTACTTTTTATGACGTTATTTTTTTCTCCTGAAATAGAAAAGCTATTTCCTCTACTTTTAATTTTTACTTCGAGAGATTGTTCAATTTGATTTAGATTTGTGTTTACTGGTCCACAAAGCAAAGATAGGTTTTCAGATTCTATGGCGGGAAGTTTAAATTTTAGTTTTGGCATAAATTAGTTTCAGTTTTTATCTTACCTCTCAAACAGTTGGTTAATTGATCGACTATTTCAATATCTACGAATTCTCCTATCAATTTAGCACTTGAAGGGAAGTTCACAACTCTATTATTTTCAGTTCTTGCTTGCAATTCGCCAGGATTTTTTTTAGAAATTCCGGTTACTAGGCATCTTTCTATGGTGCCAACCATTTTTCTACCGATATTAAATGCATGATGATTGAGTCGGTTTTGTAAGATTGCTAACCTTTCTTTTTTTTCTTCTGGACTAACGTTATCCTCCATCTCAGCTGCAGGCGTATTTGGCCTTGGGCTATAAATAAAACTAAACGATTCATCGTATTTAATTTCGTCTATAACAGATAAAGTATCTTCGAAATCCTGCTGAGATTCATTCGGAAAGCCTACGATAAAATCAGAAGATAAATTTATATTAGGTCTATTTTTTTTCAATTTGAAGACTAAATCTAGATACTTTTCAACAGTATATCTTCGTCTCATTAACTTAAGAATTCGATCCGAGCCGCTTTGAATTGGTAAATGCACGTGACTTACTAGTTCTGGCAAGTGTGCATATAGTTCTACCAAATCGTCACGAAACTCAAATGGGTGGCTTGTGGTATATCTTATTCGGTCAATACCATCGATTTTTGCTGTTCTTTCAATCAAAAAAGCTAAGGATTTTTTTTCTCCACCTTCTATTCCTTTGTAGTTGTTTACATTTTGACCTAGCAGATTGATCTCTCTTACACCTTGATCAGCTAGGTTTTTAATTTCTTCGATAATATCTTGAACCGGCCTACTTACCTCATGACCCCTTGTATGAGGAACCACACAAAAGGAGCAGTATTTATTACAGCCTTCCGCTATAGAAACAAAAGCACTTGGTTCATCTGTTTTTGTATCAGGAAGATGGTCAAATTTTTCTATTTTTGGAAATGATATATCTATTTGATTTTTTTCTTCCTTCACTGCATTTCTGTACATATTGGGAAGTCTATGCAAGGTTTGTGGCCCAAATACTATATCGACGGCGGGTGCTCTCTTAGTAATTTGTTGACCTTCTTGACTAGCCACACAACCTCCAATGGCAATTTTCAAATCAGGATTTTTCTCTTTCAATTTTTTCCACCTGCCTACTTGGTGAAATACTCTTTCTTGAGCTTTTTCTCTTATCGAACAAGTGTTTAATACCAGAAGATCTGCTTCGTCTTGATTTGTGGTCTGAATAAATTTTTCTTCCAAAGACAACATATCCAGCATTTTTTCTGAATCATATTCGTTCATTTGACAGCCATGTGTCTTTATAAAAACTTTTTTCATTTTCTAAAATTAGAGAGCCAAATTATAAAGAATATCCAGATATTAGCTAGATTGAGCAAAGATTGTATCCCTATAAAATCTCAATTCGTTAATGGATTCATAAACATCAGCTTCTGCCCTGTGAGCAGCATTTTTCTGAGCATGTTGAATATTTATATCAGGTCTCCATCTTTTTGTTAGTTCTTTAACCGAGCTAACATCTATACAACGATAATGAAAATAGTCTTCAAGCTCTGGCATGTAAAGACTCAGAAATTTTCTATCGTGCCAGACAGTATTTCCACATAGCGGTGATTCATTTTTGCCGACATGTTGCTTTATGAACTCTAAAGTTCTTTGCTCAGCCTCTTGTTCAGAGATCTTGCTTGCCAAAACTTCATCAATCAGGCCTGAAGATGAGTGATGTTCTTGATTCCACTCGTCCATTCCATCTATCAATTCTTTTGATTGAGAAATAACCATTCCTGGGCCCTCAATTATTTCGGTGAGATCTTCGTTAGTTATGCAAGTGTAAATCTCAATGATTCTTTCAGCATTCGGATCTAAGCCCGTCATTTCTAAATCTAGCCAGATTAATTTTTTTTCCATGTGTTTACTTTACAATACTACTATCTAAAAAAATATTATGAACGACAAAAGTGAAAAAGAAGCCGATTTTGGTTATAAAAAGGTTAATCCTAATGAAAAACCTGACTTGGTGAAAGGAGTTTTTGATTACGTCGCAAGTAAATACGACCTGATGAATGACTTAATGTCTTTAGGAATCCATAGACTCTGGAAGAAAGCTACTGTTCAAATGAGTAATCTCAAAGCAAACGGCTCAGTATTAGATGTTGCCGGTGGCACAGGTGATTTAGCTATTTTATTTTCAGAAATAGTTGGAAACCAAGGAGAAGTTTTTCTCACTGACATAAATGAAAAAATGTTAGAAATAGGTCGTGATCGAGTTTTAGATTCGGGCCTTTTGAATGTCAAAAGTCTAGTTGCTGACGCCGAAGACTTGCCTTTTCCCGATAATTCTTTTGATTGTATATCAATTGCTTTTGGGATCAGGAATGTGACTAACAAAGACAAGGCTCTTGAAGAATTTCATAGATGCTTGAAGCCAAAGGGAAGGTTGTTGGTCTTGGAGTTTTCCAAACCTGAATCCAATTTATTATCTGATTTATACGATCTTTATTCATTTAATGTCTTACCCCATTTGGGCCAATGGATTGCAGGAGATGCCGATAGTTACGAGTATTTGGCTGAATCTATTCGCATGCACCCAAACCAAGAAGAATTTTTAAAACTCATGAATGTGGCAGGATTTCAAAACACCGAATATCAAAATATGACCGGTGGCATTGTAGCTCTTCATTATGGGGATAAATCCTAGATGCCTTTCCTTAAGCTTGTCAGAATAATTTTTATCTTTTTAAGATTTCGTTTGAATGAGATATTTCCCAAAGAGATCTTGCCATTTTGGCTAAAAATAGTTTTTTTCTTATCGCCTTTCAACTTGATTCCAACCAATAAAAAACTTGGCATCAGATTAGCAGAGGCTTTGGAGATGGCTGGTCCAATTTTTGTGAAATTTGGACAACTTCTCTCAACCAGGCCTGATTTTCTTGATGAAGATGTGATTCAAGAACTGCAAAAATTTCAAAATAATCTGAAACCATTTCCCTCTGAAGAAGCTATAAAAATAATAGAAAGAGATTTGGGTCACCCAATCAATGAGCTATTTGCAGAGTTTAACGAGTCTCCTTTAGCAGCTGCTTCGATTGCACAAGTGCATGAGGCAACTTTAAAGAGTGGCGAAAATGTTGTTGTAAAAGTTGTGAGACCAAATTTGGATAAAAAAATTAAAGACGATGTATCCATCTTAAAAATGATTGGGAAAGTCGCTAACACCTTTGATGCCGATGCTAGAAGACTTCAGCTGTTAGAAATGATTCGTGAATATGAATACGTAATCACCTCAGAGGTTGATTTAAAAAAAGAAGCAGGAAATACCATTCAAACTGCAAAATTTTTTGAAGATTCGAATCTGCTTTATGTACCAAAAGTCTATCTTGAGTATTCAAGCAACAAAACTTTGACCTTGGAAAAAATTGAAGGAATTCCTGTCACTGATCTTAAAGTTTTAGAAGATAAAAAAGTGGATCTGAAAAAATTATCTGAACGAGGAGTGAGTATATTTTTCAAACAACTCTTTGATGATAATTTTTTTCATGCTGATATGCATCCAGGTAATATTTTTGTAAGTGCTGAAAATCCAGATGAGCCTACATATGTAGCAGTCGATTATGCTATCTGTGGCAGTTTGTCAGAAAAAGAACAACTGCTAATAGGAAAAATGTTAGCTGATATGTTCAGTCGAAATTATTCGGGCGTCGCCAAAACAATGATCGGTGCTGGCTGGGTATCAAACTCGACTAAACCCATAGAATTGGAAGTCACAATCCGTACAGCCATTGATCCAATTTTTGAAAAACCATTCAGTGAAATCAATTTTGGAGAAATGCTTCTTTTCTTATTCGAAGAAACCAGAGCTTATGAGCTTTCCCTACCGGCCTCGCTCTTATTGCTTCATAAAACATTAATTAATATTGAAGGTTTGGGCCGTCAAATTTATCCCGATTTAGATTTGTGGACTACGGCAAAGCCATTCATACAAAATTGGATTTCAAAGCGGTACAACCCTAAAAATATAATGGAACAGTTAAAAAATAATACTGGTGATTTTGCTGAGAAGGCTTACGAATTGCCAGATAAACTTGAATCAATTTTCAACAATCTTGCGAATTTAGATGAATTTAATGATGAAATTAAGAGTCTAAGAAGAGACATGTCGAAACAAAAACAAAACTCAAGATTTTTGTTTATTTCATCAACTGCAGCAATTATCGTTATAATTTCTTCAATAATTTTTTTATGAGCGAAAAAAAAGATATTCTCGAAAGACTCAGCAGCCTACTAATTGAAAGGAAAAATTATACTGAAGACAACTCGTACACAAATCAGTTGTATAGTGCAGGAAATGCCAAGATTCTCAAAAAGATCGAAGAAGAAGCATCTGAATTAATAGAGGCAGGCTCTGAAGAAAGAGTAATAAAGAAAGAAATTGTTCACGAAGCGGCCGATCTCTGGTTTCACACCATGGTATTATTAGCTTTTAACGAAATTAATCCTTTGGAAATATTAAACGAATTGGAACGCAGAGAAGGAATTTCAGGCATAGAAGAAAAGTCTAGGAGGTCTTAATGGGATTTGGCGGAATAAGTATTTGGCAATTATTGATAATTCTAGCGATTATCATTTTAATTTTTGGCACCAAAAGGCTCAGAAATATGGGTGGAGATTTAGGTTCAGCCTTCAAAGGCTTCAAGAAAGCAGTCAATGACGATTCAGAAAAATCGTCTCCTTCATCTGCAGTTGATGATGCAGCCGAAGTAATGTCAGAAACAGCCAAAAAAGAAGAGGAAGACTCTTAACTTAAAGTTTCAATGTTTGGTATTGGGTTTTTCGAACTTCTACTAATTTGTGTAATTTCTTTATTAATTTTAGGGCCAACCAGACTGCCTCAATTCATCACAACGGTTGAAGAGCTTTTTATAAAAAGTCGCAATGGGATAAATCGTCTCAAGCAAGAATTTTACTCCGAGGGTTTCGAGAAGCGGGAAAAAGAAAAAGATGAGTGAGAACAGCTCCATGTTGGAACAATTGGGATTGCTTCGTAATTTACTTCTAAGGGTTCTAGGTGTAACGATCTTGATCTTTATTTGTTTAGCCTTCTTTCAAGATTCAATTTATTTATCTATTTCTGAACCTTTAATACGTTTTCTTCCAGATAACTCTTCTATGATTGCAACTGAAGTTACCTCGCCCTTTTTAACGCCATTAAAATTGACTTTTTATATGGCTATCTTCGTTGCAGTACCATATCTAATGTTTGAGCTTTGGAGATTTGTTACTCCTGGCCTCTTTAAATCTGAAAAAATTTATACCATTGGTTTAACTGGCTTGAGCACTCTCTTATTTTACCTTGGAACTTTTTTCGCTTTTTATGCAGTCTTTCCTTTAATTTTTTCTTTTTTCATTAGCGCTGCTCCCGAGGGGGTAGCAGTTATGACCGATATTTCTAGTTATTTAAACTTTGTAATCAAACTTTTGGTAGCTTTTGGTCTGGCTTTTCAAATGCCAATCGTAATATTTACCTTGGTAAAAAGTGAAATCACCTCTACAGCTACTCTTTCAAATGCAAGACCATATGTAGTTATTGGTTGTTTTGTAGTTGGAATGCTCCTAACCCCGCCAGATATAATTTCGCAAACTCTTTTAGCTATTCCTACATGGATTTTATTTGAACTGGGTTTGTTTGGAGCGAAGTTAATTAAAAAATAAATTTAATTTTCTAACTGCTTTTGCCATTCACCTTTGCTAGCGAGTCTATTCATTGAAGCTCGGTGACTGAAAGCCTTTTGAGCTGCCTCTTTATTATCGCTTTGTCCCATCCAAGCTTTTAAAGCAGGTTGTTGCAAAGCTCTTCCATAGGAAAAACTCAAAGGACATGGCAATCCACCGATTTTATTCATCGCATCTAAATGCTCTGTGGCCAAAAGATCTGATTGTCCGCCAGATAGAAAAGCAATTCCTGCCAACTCAGAAGGAACATTTTCTTTTAATACCTTAAGTGTTAATTCAGCAACTTCTTGCACGCCCGCTTGCACCGGAGCTTCGGTTCCAGAGACAACCATATTGGGTTTTAAAATTGTTCCTTTAATATTTACTCCATTTGCTGCCAACATTGAAAAAAGTGTTTTTAAGCAGTAGGCAGTAATGTCAAAACAAGTTTGAGCTGAATGTTTACCATCCATTAATACTTCAGGTTCAACCATAGGAACCATCTTGTTGTTTTGAACAATTTTTGCATAATCTGCTAATGCCTTCATATTGGCATCAATACATTCTTGAGTAGGTATGCCCTCACCAATTTTTATCACCGCGCGCCACTTGGTAAATTTTGCGCCTAACGAGAAATATTCAGCACATCTTTCGTCGAGATCCTCAAGACCGCCTGTTAAAACTTCATCTGAATCGTTGAAAGGACTAATACCTTTGTCTACCTTGATACCCGGTAAAGCTCCGGTTGAATTTATTAAATCTTTGAGTGGTGTGCCATCTGCAGCACTTTGTCGAAGCGTTTCGTCAAATAATATAACGCCACCAATATTATCCTGCATGCCTTCCGCTCTGAATAACAATTCCCGATAGTCTCTTCTTGAGTCTTCAGTTGATTCTGTATTTATCGCATCGAATCTTTTACCAATTGTCCCTGTGCTCTCATCTGCAGCTAAAAATCCTTTTCCGTCTGATACCAAATAAGCTGCTATTTCTTCTAATGATGACAATGACATATCTAATTCCCCAATTTCTTATTTTTTATCACTTCTATACAAGGTAATGTACCTAATTCTATATATTCTAGAAAGGCGCCTCCAGCTGTAGATGCGTAATCAACGCAATCCATCATATTTAAATTTGAGAAAGAAGCCAAAGTCTCACCGCCGCCGATGATGCTATAGCCTTGTGATTCAGAAATTTTAATGGCTATTCCTGCTGTGCCTTGAGCAAACCTTTCCTCTTCGAAATATCCCATGGGTCCGTTCCAGATTATCGTTTTTGCAGAATTTATGTATTTAGAAAAATCCTCAATTGAAGTTTGGCCAACATCAAAAATTATGTCGTCGTCATCAACAAGATCAACATGTTTTTCTTCTAAATCTGAATCTCTGCCTTTAGTAACGACAACATGTGAAGGCAATAGTATTTTTTTATTTTTTATAATTGTCTTTGCAAGCTCGATGAAATCTTTTTCATATAAAGACTTACCAATATTTTTTCCCAATGCTTTAAGGCAAGTATTAGCTAAAGCACCACCAATTATTAAATGATCAACATGCTTCGTCAAAGACTCTAACACCTTCATTTTAGTTGATATTTTTGAACCACCGATTATTCCTAAAAGAGGCTTTTCAGGAGAACCTATTATCCTTTTTAAAGCTTTTAATTCTTCTTCTACTAAAAAACCTACACATGCTTCTTTTATGAAACTTGTTACGCCATAAGTTGAGGCTTGTTTACGATGCGCTGTACCAAAAGCATCCATGACAAACACATCGGCTGTATCTGCCAGAGCCTTAGAGAGTTTTTCTTCGTTTTGTTTCTCGCCTTTATAAAACCTTATATTTTCCAGCATAGAGATGCTGTCCAAAGATTTTAATTCTTTTATTGAATTCACAAGTTTTACTTCTTTGTGTAACAATTCGCCAAGTTTTTTTGCCACAGGCTTCAGTGAAAACTTATCTTGCACAAGACCTGTTTCTTCTGGCCTGCCAAGATGAGAAATGATTTTTAAAGATTTTGCTTTTTCCGCAAGAAATTCAATGGTGGGTAATGCTCTTACAAGTCTTTCGTCGTCTAAGAGCTCATTTCCTTTCAAAGGAACATTGAAATCAACTCGCAATAAGACGCTTTTATTGGTTAAGTCTAAAGAGCTTAAAGAGTTTTCAATTTGACTCATTTTCCTAGGACTTTTTTACAAGTCTCTATAACCTTTTCATTGGTAAAGCCAAAATGCTCAAGCAGGTCTTTCAAAGGTGCAGACTCACCAAAACAATCCAACCCAATTACTTCATCTCCCACATTTAAATATTTGTACCAAAAATCTTTTGAGCCCGCTTCGATAGCAACTTTTGGCTTAGATCCTAAGACCTGAAGTTTGTACTCTTCAGATTGTGAATCGAATAATTCTATACACGGGATAGAAACCACTTTTACTTTGATGTCCTCAGCTTGAAGAAGTTCAGCAGAATTTATAGCTAATTCAACTTCTGAGCCGGTAGCAATAATGACGAGATCTTCGTCTTCTGCTTCTCGTAAAACATAACCACCTTTAGCAATCAATCCGGAATCATTTCTATTTTGTGGCGGTAAGTTTTGTCTGGATAGTATTAACGCGGTAGGCAAATCCTTTGATTCTAGGGCATGCTTCCAAGCATAAGCAGTTTCAACTCCATCACAAGGTCTCCAAGTGTGTATTCCAGGCGTGGCTCTTAACATTGATATGTGTTCGACTGGTTGATGAGTTGGACCATCTTCACCAACACCTATTGAATCATGAGTGTAGACGTAAACTACTGGAAGTTTCATCAACGCAGACATTCTTACTGCGTTTCTCGCATAATCAAGAAAAGTTAAAAAAGTGCCGGCATAAGGTCTGATACCGCCATGTAATATTAAGCCATTCATTATTGCGGACATGCCAAATTCTCTCACTCCATAATTAAGATAATTTCCTGTGCCATCTGAACTTAGTTGTTCAGCTCCTTTCCATTGAGTGTTGTTGGATGGAGTTAGATCAGCGGAGCCGCCTATCAACTCAGGCATGACTGGCCCTATACTATCTAAACAAATTCCTGAACACTTTCTGCTAGCGTAATCTGACTCGTCTGTTTCAAAACTTTTGATTAAATCTGAAATTGTGGATTCAAATTCAACTGGTAGGTCGCCGGATACAAGTCTCTCAAATTCTTTGGCTTCACTTGGGTGATTTTTTGCATATTCATTTAATTTTTCTAGCCACTGATCTTCGATATTTTGACCGATGCTTTTATGATCCCAGTCATTGTAAATATCTTCTGGAATGAAAAAAGGCTCATGCGGCCAATTTATGTTTTCTTTTGTGAGAACGATTTCATCATCGCCAAGTGCAGCTCCATGTGCGTCCGCTGAGCCTGCCTTGTTTGGTGAGCCTTTGCCTATTTCAGTCTTGCAACAGATCAGAGTTGGTTTATCCGAGTTCTTAGCTTCTTTCAAAGCTTGATCTATGCTTTCAAAATTATGTCCATCAATTTCTCTGATTACTTTCCATCCATAACTTTCGAATCTGCCAGGCGTATCATCAGTGAACCAGCCTTCTACTCTGCCATCAATGCTTATTTCATTATCGTCATAGAGCATTATGAGTTTGTTGAGTTTTTGAGTGCCTGCAAAAGAACATACTTCATGAGAAATGCCTTCCATTAGACAACCGTCGCCACAAAAAACATACGTGTAATGATCAATCAAATCTGTTTCTTTTTTATTGAATTTTTTAGCTAGAATCTTTTCTGCTATTGCCATTCCAACAGCATTTGCAATGCCTTGTCCTAACGGACCAGTTGTTGTTTCAACGCCTGGCGTCACATCACATTCTGGATGTCCAGGGGTTTTGGACCCCAATTGTCGAAAAGCTTTCAATTCAGCCATTGGTAAATCAAAGCCTGTAAGATGCAACAAAGAATAGAGCAGCATCGAGCCGTGGCCATTCGATAAAACGAATCGATCTCTATCAAACCAGTCTGGATTGTTGGGGTTATATTTTAAGTGTTTTTTCCAAAGAACCTGCGCTATGTCAGCCATTCCCATGGGCATTCCAGGATGTCCGCATTTAGCAGCTTGAACAGCATCCATGGAAAGAGCTCTTATTGCGTTTGCTAAATCTTGTTGGTTGGCCATGAATTTTTTTGCCTATTTTCTACTATTTCTTATTCACTTCATAGTAGAATTCATTCCGTTTAAAAAAATTAAATCATGTCCGAATACAAAACTTTTACTTCCGAATCCGTTTCTGAAGGACATCCTGATAAAATGTCAGATCAGATTTCAGATGCCATTTTGGATGCTTTTTTAAAAGATGATCCTGAGTCAAGAGTCGCTTGTGAAACCCTTGTAAAAACTGACTTAGTAGTTATTGCTGGAGAAATAACCTCCAATGCGGAGCCCAATTTAGAAGAAGTCGTTAGAAAAGTTATAAATGATATTGGTTATGACAATGACGAAGTCGGGTTTAACGGATCAAAAGTAGAAATAGTTAACGCAATTGGTATGCAATCAAATGATATTGCTCAAGGCGTTGATGAAGGAACTGGTACCGACGAAAGTCAAGGTGCTGGAGATCAAGGGTTAATGTTTGGTTATGCCAACAACGAAACAAGTGTTTTGATGCCTGCACCTATTACTTACTCACATCTTTTGGTAAAAAAACAAGCTGAAGTAAGAAAATCTGGATTATTGCCTTGGTTACGTCCAGATGCTAAAAGTCAGTTAAGTTTTGTTTATAATGAATTGGGCAAACCAAAATATATTTCTGCAATAGTTTTATCTTCACAACATAGCCCTGAAATTTCCCAAAAAGATCTGAAAGAAGGAATCAGAGAAGAAATTATCAATAAAACTATCCCTTCTGAATGGATAACTGACAAAACTAAAATTTATATAAATCCAACTGGTAGATTTGTCATCGGTGGACCAGTTGGAGATTGTGGTTTGACGGGTAGAAAAATTATTGTCGATACCTATGGCGGAATGGCGCGTCATGGAGGCGGAGCATTCTCTGGAAAAGATCCTTCAAAAGTAGATAGATCGGCTGCTTATGCAGGACGTTATGTTGCTAAAAATATAGTGGCAGCAAATTTAGCGGAAAAATGTGAGATCCAAGTCTCCTATGCAATTGGAGTTGCCGAACCCACTTCGATCAGCATTAATACTTTTGGAACTGGAAACGTATCCGATGAAGAGATTGCAAATATTGTCAGTGACAATTTTGAACTTAAACCAAAAGAATTAATCCAAATGTTGAATTTAAAAAAACCTATTTATCAAAATACTGCAGCGTATGGTCACTTTGGTAGGGAAGATGTCGATTTCTCTTGGGAAAAAACAGACAAATCAAGTACGATTAATAAAAGTTAAAGGAAAATTATGGATTTTAAAGACTACAAAGTAGCGGATATCTCTTTAGCAGAATTTGGAAGAAAAGAGATTGCTTTAGCAGAATCTGAAATGCCTGCACTGATGAAATTGAGAGAGAAATATGGTTCTTCTCAACCTCTAGCAGGAGCCAAAATTATGGGCTGCATACACATGACAGTCCAAACCGCTGTTTTGATAGAAACTTTGGTGGCATTGGGCGCTTCTGTTCGTTGGTCTTCATGTAATATCTTTTCAACTCAAGATCATGCTGCTGCTGCAATTGCAGCTGCTGGTATTCCAGTTTTTGCATGGAAGGGTATGAACGATGAAGAATTTGATTGGTGTATTGAGCAAACTATTTTGTCAGATGGCTCGCCCTGGGATGCAAACATGATTCTTGATGACGGAGGTGATTTAACTTCTATGGTTCACACAAAATTTCCTGAAATGTTAGCTAATATTCATGGTATCTCCGAAGAGACTACAACAGGTGTTCACAGGTTGTGGGAAATGTTAGAAAAAGGAGAATTAAAAGTTCCAGCGATCAACGTAAATGATTCTGTTACTAAATCTAAAAATGATAATAAATATGGCTGTCGTCATAGTCTAAATGATGCTATCAAAAGAGGGACCGATATTCTTATGGCTGGAAGAAAGGCTTTAGTGGTCGGTTACGGCGATGTGGGCAAAGGCTCAGCCATGAGCTTAAGACAGGAAGGTATGATTGTAAGAATTACTGAAATAGACCCTATATGTGCAATGCAAGCTTGCATGGACGGCTTTGAAGTAGTTTCTCCTTATATTAATGGAGAAAATAAAGGCAATGACGAATGCATTAATAAAACACTTTTAGAAGATACGGATTTGATTGTTACGACAACCGGAAATATAAATGTTTGTGACAAATTTATTTTAAATAATCTGAAAGCAGGCTCAACCGTTTGTAATATTGGACATTTCGATAATGAGATTGACACACAATACATGCGAGATAATTGGCAATGGGAAGAGGTTAAGCCTCAAGTTCATAAAGTCTCTAGATCAGATAAAGCTGGAGATTACTTGATTCTTTTAGCTGAAGGAAGATTGGTTAATCTGGGGAATGCTACGGGTCACCCTTCTAGAATAATGGATGGTTCATTTGCTAATCAGGTGTTGGCTCAGATGTTTCTTTACAAACAAGCATTTGCAACAATTAACGATGAGGAAACAAAAAAAGAATTATTAAAAATAGAAGTCTTGCCAATGGAACTCGATGAAGAAGTCGCCTCTTATATGGTAGAGGGTTTTGGAGGAGTTGTTACGAAACTAACTAAAGATCAAGCCAAATATATCAATGTAAAAGTTGAGGGCCCTTTTAAACCAGAGAGCTACAAATATTGATGGCAAAAAAAAATACTAGCTGGGGTGGCCGTTTTAAAAAACATACAGCAAAAAAGGCTCAAGAATTTTCTTCATCCATAGACATCGACAACAAACTTTATAAAGAAGACATTCTTGGTTCGATTGCTTATGCAGAAGCCTTGCAAAATGCCGGAGTTCTCAATAAAAGCGAACTATCAAAAATTAAATCTGGACTGAAGCAAATAAAACAGAAAATTGAATCCGGTAAATTTAATTGGCAAGAGGCGCTTGAAGACGTTCACATGAATATTGAATCTTCTCTAGAGAAGATAATTGGCGCTGCTGCAAAAAAACTCCACACAGGCAGATCTCGAAACGATCAAGTGGTGACAGATCTAAAGCTGTATCTTTTGGGAAAATCAAAAGATATTCAAATCTGTCTCACAGATCTTTTAGAAATAATCGTTTTGAAAGCTGAATCAGAGGTAGAAACTTTAATGCCTGGTTTCACTCACATGCAAATAGCTCAGCCCATAACTCTCGGTCATCACCTAATGGCTTGGTATGAGATGTTATCTAGAGATCTAGATAGATTTAAAGAATGTGAAAGTCGCTTAAAGATAAGTCCCTTAGGTTCTGGCGCTTTAGCAGGAAATAAATTTAAGATAAACAGAAAAAAGTTGGCTAAATCTTTGGGTTTCACAGAAGTTACCAATAATTCTATAGATGCCGTTAGTGATCGTGATTATGTTATAGAAATGATGTTTAACATTAGTCTAATGGGGGTGCATCTATCTAGAATTGCAGAAGAATTGATTATTTGGTCCTCTTCGCAATTTGATTATGTGGACCTACCCGAAGAATTATGTACTGGATCTTCAATAATGCCCCAGAAAAAAAATCCTGACATGGCGGAATTAGTAAGAGGCGGATCAAGCAAAACGATTGGTAATTTGGTTTCTCTTCTGAGTTTGATTAAAAATCAGCCACTTTCTTACAATAGAGACAACCAAGAGGATAAAGGACCTCTTTTTGACTCCATCGACTACGCTCTGGGGTCACTAGATATCACCGCGGCAATGGTCGCAGGAGCTGAGTTTAATAGAGACTCAATGTTGACTGATGTATATGACGGTCATATTTGTGCTACTGACTTAGCTGAGTATTTAGTGATGAAGGGTATACCCTTTAGAGATGCCCATGCCATTTCAGGAAAAGCCGTTCAACTGGCAGAATCAAAAGATTTTTTATTATCTGAGTTATCATTAAAAGAATTAAAAAAATTAAATGCATTAATTGAGAAAGATGTTTTTAAACACTTGGATCCTTTGAAGTCAATTTCTTCAAAAAGCAGTATTGGTGGAACAGCTCCAAGTCAAGTTTCAAAACAAATAATTCAGGCTAAAAGTAAATTAAAAATTTAAAAAAGTTTCAAATTTTAGGAGAACATTATGAAATCTTTATTTAAACCAATAACAATTAATAAACTAGAGGTGCCCAATAGGATTGCGATGGCTCCGATGACTCGCATGATGTCTCCAGATGGCATCCCTGGAGATAATGTTAAAGATTATTACCAAAGACGTGCTGCGGGAGAGGTGGGCTTGATAATTACCGAGGGTGTTGAAGTCAGTCACCCGTCATCAAGTGGTTACCCAAATGTACCTGGATTTCAGGATAAAGCAGATGAAGGTTGGAAAAAAATAATTGAAGTAGTGCAGGCCGAAGGTTCAAAAATTTTTCCACAACTTTGGCATGTTGGTGCTATGAGAAAAGAGGGCATGGCTCCAGATCCAAAAGTGCCCGGTTACACCCCATCTGGTTTGGTTAATACTAACAAACAAGCTGCTCACGCAATGACAGCTGATGAGGTTGAAATGTTGATTGAGTGCTTCGTCAAAGATATTTTAAAAATCAAAGATCTTGGCTTTGATGGTGTTGAATTGCATGGCGCGCATGGCTATCTGATTGATAATTTCTTCTGGGAAGGTACCAATCAAAGAGATGATACTTACGGAGGCGAAATCGACAAACGAACAAAATTTGCTTGTGAAATTATCAAAAGAGCGAGAAAAGAAATAGGAAGAGATTTCCCAATTGCAATTAGATTTTCTCAGTGGAAGCAACAAGACTACGAAGCAAAATTGGCACACACTCCGGACGAATTAGAAAAATTTCTCATGCCTCTTGTTGATGCCGGCGTCGATGTTTTTCATGCAAGCAATAGAAGATACTGGGAACCTGAATTTGAAGGTTCGGACCTTAATCTAGCGGGTTGGACCAAAAAGATTTCCGGCCTACCAACGATCACCGTAGGAAGTGTCGGCTTAAAATCAGATTTTATTGGTCTATATGCGGGCGAGGATGCAGTAGAAAGTGCGCCGATAGATGAACTCGTCAGCAGGTTAGATGCCGAAGAATTCGACATGGTCGCCGTCGGTCGAGCGCTGTTGTCAGACCCTGACTGGGTTAAAAAAATTAGAGAAGAACGCTTTGATGAAATAATTCCTTTTGAAAGTAAATATGCTCAGTCTGTTTATTATTAACTGAATTGAAAAAAACTTCCAAAGAGTCTAAAAAAGTAAGAACAAAATCCAAGCAAGAAAAGTCTAAACACGACTTTGATCCTATACAATATGAGAAACCGCCTCATCATTGAATAGAGAGGATTTTAAAAATGAAAAAAATAGCTGTATTTACTTTTCTCGTTCTAATATCTTTCTCCGCTTGCGGTGTGAAGGGACCTTTGTCATTACCAACAGAAAACTTTATCAACCATGAGACCAGATAATTTCACTTTTAAAGAAGGAAAATTATTCCTTGAAGATATTTCAATTGAGGAAATAACAAGAGAAATTCCTACTCCGTTTTATCTATATTCAAAAGCGAGCTTAGATGCCTCGTGCGAAGCTTACATGTCGAATATGGATTCTTCTGACTTGGTTTGTTACTCGGTGAAAGCTAACAATAATCTAAATATATTAAGAAGTTTTGTGGAGAAAGGATTGGGGTTTGATGTTGTTTCCGGTGGTGAGTTACAAAAGGTAATAAAAGCAGGAGCTGACCCAAAAAAGATTGTCTTTTCAGGGGTTGGCAAAACTAGTACGGAGTTAAAATTAGCTGCCGACTTAGACATTTACTCTATAAATGTGGAATCTGCTTTTGAATTGAAAAACATAATTGATTTAAATAAAAGTCCTAGGATTTCTTTTCGAATCAATCCAGATATGGAAGGCGACACTCATCCCTACATTGAAACAGGGAAGGCAGATTGTAAATTTGGTATGTCAGAGGAAGAAGCATTGCTTTTAGCAAAACAATTTTCAAAGGAACAAATTAATTTGGTTGGATTGACAGCTCATATTGGCTCACAAATTACCGATACAGCACTCTATTTGGAGCTATTGTCAAAATTGCAAGGCCTTGCAAGTAAAATGGAGGCTCTAGGTCACCCTATTGATCATTTAGACGTTGGCGGTGGATTGGCAATTGATTACGAAATGCAAACTAATTTTGATCCCTCAGAACTTGTTAAAAAAATTAAAAATAAAACAGGAAAATACGATCTTCTTTTAGAACCGGGAAGATCAATGATTGCTCAGGCTGGAGTACTCATCACTAAAGTAATAGGTATTAAAGAAAATGGTCAAAGAAAATTTATAGTTGTTGATGCAGGCATGAACGATCTCATGCGCCCTTCTCTTTATAATGCCAGACACAAAATAGAAAATATTTCTTCTAGTGAAAATGAAGATGCTATCTTCTCCATAGTCGGTCCGGTGTGTGAAACCGCTGATTCTTTTGGGGACGATTTTTCTATCTCAGCTAAAGAAGCCGATCATCTAGTTATATATTCCGCCGGTGCATACGGATCGAGTATGAGTTCGAATTATAATTTGCGCCTAAAGCCGGCAGAAATATTAGTTTCAGGAACTAATTTTTCTGAGATTAGAAAAGCAGAGAGTTTTGAGGATACTTTACAATTAGAGGATATTTGAATGTTGGAAGTTCAATACATGGAGTCTCTAGGAAATGACTTCGTTGTTATCGATGGAGTTACTCAATTCTTCGAACAAAGTTCTAAAGAAATTTCCAAAGTATTGAATTTTGATCATGGCTTTTCGATCGATCAAATTATGCTCATCTTACCTCCTAGTAATAGTAAATTTGATTTTCAAATTAAAATTTTCAATAAAGATGGAAGTGAGGCAGAAAACTGTGTAAATGGTATTCGCTGCATATCCAAATATATTTTTGATCAAAAATTAGTTTTTTCTGATCAAATAAATTTTATGGTCGGAAACGATCTTGTCATTGTTTCCAATACGAAAAAAAATCAATTGAAAGTTGATATGTTCAATATTAGTTTTGAATCTGAAGATATTGGAATCAAAAATGACGACATTAATTCTTTTAGTTTTAATGACAAAGAAATATTTTTTGACGCGGTTTCCGTAGGCAATCCTCATGCAGTAATTTTCAATTACGATAAAGAGCTCAATGTGCCAGAAGTTGGGGCGGCGTTACAGAAAAGTGGAATTTTTAAAGACGGTGTCAATGTAGGCTTTGCCAACAGCATCAATGATTCAGAAATAAACCTGAGAGTTATCGAAAGAGGTGTTGGCGAAACCCAAGCTTGTGGAAGTGGTGCTTGTGCTGCTGCGATAATTGGGCGAAAAACAAGGAATTTGAGTCAAAAAATCAAAGTAAATTTCAACGAAGGATTTTTAGAAACGGAAACGGATTTATCTTCTGGAAAAGTTTCTCTAACCGGCACTGCGAACTACAGAGCAAAAGCGGTAACATTGAAGATATGAGTATCTTTGGTAAAAAAATATCTGAAAGTGAAGTTATTAAATATTTAAGCGAAAACCCAGACTTTTTTTTAAAGAACCCAGATTCTTTAGAAGACTTAGACATAAAACACGAAAGCGGTGAGGCTGTGTCTTTGATTGAAAAACAAGTTGAAATAATCAAAAAGAAAAGTTTGCTTACAAATTCTAAGTTAAGTGAATTTCTAACAAACGCTGAATTTAATCAAAAGTTATTTATCAAAGTTCAAAAATTAATTTTGGTAATTCTTAAAGCAAAGAACTTAAATAATCTTAGCGATCAAGTTGAGTTATTCTTTAAAAAAGAATTTGGTACAGAAAAATGTAAGTTATTTTTTTTCACCCAGGAAGAGCTTTATGATTTATCTGCGGAGAAAATAATCTCACCAGAAATAGCTACTCCTATTTTTTCAAAGGTATTCAAAGAAAATACGATTTATTTGGGAGGATTAAAATCTGAACTTTCGGCATTGGTTTTTGGAAGCAAAGCAATGGTTGAAGAAGGCGCAATTTGTAAGCTTTCCTCCGATAAAATTGCAGGTACTTTAGCTCTAGGAAGTACGAAAACAGGTAAATTCACTGAAGACAGTGATACTTTATTCTTAGAATTTGTATTAGCTGTTTTGAGCCATCAGATTGACTCTCTTTTAGGTGAGATTGATGCATAAAGATATTAGAAACTTTTTAAATTATCTTAAGAATGCCAAAAACTACTCAGACCATACTATAAAAAGCTATGAAAATGATTTGCTCAAATTTGATAACTTTCTTTCTGAAAAAAAATTTTCCTCTTGGTCGGATTTAAAACAAGCGGATATCAGAAACTTCATTGGGGCCTATAGACGTCAAGGACTAAGCCCAAGAAGCGTTGCTAGGATCTTATCTTCATTGAGAAGTTTCTATAAGTATTTAAGCCTAGAGGGTTTAACAAAAGAAAACCCCATACTTGGTATTTCTGCGCCTAAATTGAATTCACTTTTACCAAAAGCTTTGGATACAGATATGGTAAATAAATTGTTGCAATTTGAACCGAAAACCTGGGGCGACTTCAGAGACAAAGCTATTGCTGAATTGTTGTATTCTTCTGGTTTGAGGCTTTCTGAATTATGTCAGTTGGATATGAACGATCTTTCCATTGAAGGTCAAATGTGCAGAGTCTTAGGAAAAGGGCAAAAAGAAAGAGAAGTCCCAATTGGTTCAAAAGCTATAAAAGCTATCAAAATTTGGTTCAAACATCGTGATGCTCGAGTTGAGAACAATGAGAGAGCAATATTTATTAATAATTTAGGAAAGAGGCTAAGTCAAAGGTCGGTGCAAAATGGCTTGAAAAAAATGAGTAGCAAGATGGGGTTGCCATATATTCATCCCCATATGCTGAGACATTCTTTTGCCTCTCATATTCTGGAATCAAGCGGTGATTTAAGAGCTGTACAAGAACTTCTTGGCCATGCTAATTTATCCACTACCCAAATTTATACAAAATTAGATTTTCAGCATTTGGCTAAGGTTTATGACAAAAGCCATCCTCATGCCAAAAAATAATATGACCATTAAAGCAGTTACTTTTGATCTAGATGACACCTTATGGCCTCTCTATGACGTCATTATGAATTCTCACAAACTTTCAAATGATTGGTTGATCGAAAGACATCCCCAAATGGATGGAATCCTTTTTAGTAAAAAAGAAAGAGAAATGTGGCAAACGCTTATTAAAGCTGAGCCCTCCTTAGCAAATAGATTGTCTGAGTTAAGAAAAAAAGTAATTGAGACATTGTTGCTGGAAAATGGTGTTGAAAATTCTGCTGCTTTGAAAGATTCTGAAGAGGCCTTTAAAATTTTTTTAGATGAGCGCCATAAGGTAACTTATTTTGATCATGTGCTGGAAGTTTTAAAAAAACTAAAAGAGACTTACCAACTGGGAGTTTTGACTAACGGCAATGCAAGCATTAAAACTTTAGGTATTGATCATCTGTTTGATTTTTATTTGAATGCAGAAATGGTCAATGACAGTAAGCCTGGTGCCAAAATGTTTGAAGAAGCTATGTCGATCACAAAACTCAAAGCGAATGAAATTTGTCATGTGGGTGATCATCCTGTGAATGACATCGAAGGGGCACTTAATGTTGGATTCAAAGCAATATGGCTTAATGCTTTGGAGAACTCTTGGCCCGATGGACAAAAATGCCATGTCCCAGAAGTTAGAAATTGGAAAGACTTAGAATCTACAATTGCTGCTTTTTAAAGCTGTGAAAGATACTCGTCTAGACGGTCGGTATTGGATACAAAAATAGATTTTTTCTGACTGGCTTCCGCTTTCACTGCATCCAAATTAACAGCCTCGCCAACTTGAATGACACCAACCATAGCCATCATGGCATGAGGCGTGCATTGATAGACATAAACTCCTTCCTCAGTAAAAGTAATGCTAATGTCTTGACTCAAGGCTCCATTCCAAGAATTTGCTCCTGCCGGAATCATCTCATCAAGAGATGCAGAATTATGAGACATATCCGTTGCTACAAAATTGACCGTATCGCCTTTGGAAATTTTTATCACTGCTGGTTCGAAAACCATTATTCCATCCGCTCCTGAATTAAGCATTTTAACTTCGTGCTCAGGACCCTCCGATAAGGCAATTTTATTAGAACTTACTTCAACCGCTGCACCAGTCATCGCAGCTAAAGGGTTGACTTTATAACCAGGGCCAGCACTTAAGATTCCACAACCATCGCCTTTCAAACATATTGAACCCATAGGTTTGGTTCTTTCTTCAATTGCGGATTCACGCATATCAGAAGACATCGCAAGACTTGCAAAAAAAGTTAATAGAATTATTAGTTTTTTAGTTAAGCTCATTTGATGAGCATTATAGAGGTAGTCCAAGTTATTATTAAATAATATTTTCTTCTTTTAGCTCTGCTATTTGATCGTCAGTCATTCCCAACCAATTGTTAAGAATTTCAGCAGAATGTTCGCCTAATTCTGGAGAACTTTTATATTCTGTTTTGGCATCTCCAATCTTTAGAGGGTTGCCAGGCATTTTGACTGCTTTCCCTGAAGGTTGTATGACTTCAACAATCATGTCTCTTTTGATCAAATCTGGATCATTAAAAACCTCGGACAATTTATTTACCGGCCCGCAAGGTACTCGATGATCATTTAATATCTTCAACCAATGATCGGACGAATTAGTAATAAATATTTTTTGCAGTACTGAGTCTATTTCGACTCTATCTTTTGACCTGCCAGTGGCAGATTTATATTCCTCTTTGTCTAAATCTTTTAAGTCTAAAGCTTTGACTAGGTTGGGCCAAAAATCCTCATGTACAACGCTCAAAATTATAAAACCATCGGCGGTCTTGTATGAATTAAAGGGGGTATGCACAGGATGTTCGTTTCCAATAGGCTCTGGATCTTTCCCAGAAATTAAATGCATGGTGGCCATGTAATTCAATAAACTAGCCTGACAATCCAACATAGATATATCAATTTTCTCACCAATTCCAGTTACTTCTTTTTTTCTAAGAGCTGTCAATATGCCAATGATGGCAAAGAGCCCAGTCGATAAATCACTTATTGGAACTCCTGACTTTACTGGATTTTCTTGATTCAAGCCGGTTAAAGACATCAGACCACTCACACCTTGGATGACGTTGTCGTATGCAGGTCTGTTTGACTCAGCATCTTCGCCAAAACCACTTATCGAGCAAGAAATAATTTTCTCATTGTGAGTCTTTAAAGTTTCGTGATCGATTTTAAGTCGTTTCGTAACACCTGAGCTAAAGTTATCTATGACGACATCGGCCTTTTTTACTAATTGGTAAAAAATATGCTTTCCCGGATCAGATTTTAGATCCAAGGTTAAGCTTTTTTTATTTCTTCCAAGTGTTAAATGATAAGCACCCACTCCATCTACAGAGTAATCTGGATCGTTTTTTAACAGGTTTCTTGTTATCTCTCCTTTCAATGGAGGCTCGATTTTTATAATCTCTGCGCCAAGATCAGCCAAAACCATAGTCCCATAAGGACCAGCCAACATGTGCGTTAAATCGAGAATTTTAATTCCTTTAAGGGGTGACGACATAGAATCTAGTCTTCGTTTTCTTCTTCTCCAAGAGAAATTTTGAGCCTCATAGCTTCAGCTATTGGTTCGTCAACCATCTGGCCATCAATCTTAACTGCGCCCCCGCCTGATTTTTGATACTCTTCTAAGACTTTTTTACCTTCAGCAATTTCTTCAGAAGTAGGGGCAAAAGATTCGTTGATAAAATCAATTTGATCAGGGTGAATAGCTGCTTTACCTGTGAAGCCTAAATTTTTAACTGCTTCTGCTTCTTTTTTTAACCCTTCTTTATCATCGATATAAAAAAACGGCGCATCGATGGTGAATAAGTTATACATTGCTGCTGCTAGCACTACTTTTTGTCTAGCGTATAACAAAGGCTCCCATGCAAGCTTGCATCCCAAGCTAGCCGAGGAATCGGCAGCTCCAAAAAATAATCCAACGACATCTTTAAAGGCAGCGATTTGCGTTACGGTATCAATTGCTCTTGGTGTTTCGATTAAGGGCACCAATTTATTTGAAAAATCGATCATTGGAGCTAAGGTTGCTAAAAAGTCAAAACTTTGAGTTTTAGGAAGAATTATTGCTTCTATCTGATCTTGATATGGAGAAATGGCATCGATATCTTCTCTTCCGATGGCATCCATCGCATCGTTGACTCTGATAAAAACTGGTTTGGTAAAAGCATTTTCTTTAAGAAGATTAATTAATTCTTCTCGGGCTAATATCTTTTTATCAGCAGGGCAACCATCTTCTAAGTCGATGATTAAGGCATCGGCATTGCTGTTTAAGCCACGCTCCAATCGGTCAAGGGTGTGCCCCGGAATGAACAGGTTCGACTTGTATTTACTCATTTATTGTTTTCTTTCTTTCGCTATTAAAAAATCAACTACATCAAGTAAATCCTTTGTTCCTATCTCGCGATTTCCAGAAACAGCGTATTTACCATTCACAATGAAAGTTGGGACGCCTTTTATACCGTATTTTTGACCAAAAAGATCGGCTTTTTTTACATTATTTTTCAAACCAAAGGAATTTATTAAGCCAACATACTGTTCTTCTGAAACTCCGTAGGTCTTAATAAAAGGAATAATCTCCTTATCTGAGGCAAGCATTTTTTGTTGAATATGAATGGCAGAGAAAACACCATCAATTATCTCTGGTTTGTTTAGAGCCTCAGCAATAAAAAATAGCTTTCCATGAGTTTCAACCATTTTATTCCAGATGACCGGATACCTGTAAAAATCAACTGAACTAGGTAATTCTTTTTTCCAATCGGTCAAAGAGCCTTCTAAGGTAAAGCAATGGCCACAGCCAAACCAAAAAAATTCAATGACTTCGACCTTGGAATTATCTCTAGTTAAAACTGGCTGCGATAAAACCTCATAATGCCTGCCAGGCTTATACTTGTCCGCCGCTTCGGAGCACTGAGCGCTTAGAAGAAAAATTAAAGAAAAGGCAAAAAGTTTAGTAAAGACCTGAGACATAATTAGCCACTGCTTGAATTTCTTCTAATGTAAGTCTGGCAGCTATTCCTTGCATTGATTTTCCTTTGGTGTCGTGTCCTCTGTTACCATTTTGATAGGCAATGAGAGAAGTAACTACGTATTCAGCCTTTTGACCACCCAACATTGGATATCCAGCAGATTCTATGCCTTTTCCTTTAGCACCGTGACAACCCGTACAAGCGGGAACGCCTGAATTTATATTTCCTGCCCTGT
>CACMKG010000004.1 GCA_902614235.1 uncultured SAR86 cluster bacterium | reverse complement strand
GTCAGGACAAAAATAATCCTGTTTATTATATTCAATATGCCTATGCAAGAATTTGTAGTTTAGAAAAAGAGTTAAAAAAGAGAGAGATGATTTTTGATCTTAAAGAAGGTATCGACAACTTAGATCTTTTAGAGAATAAATCAGAATTAGAAATCATCTCTTATTTGGAGGATTATAAAATTATCATTGAACAATGCTGTAAAAATTATGAAGTACATCCTGTATGTTTTTATTTGAGAGATTTAGCCTCAAAATTTCATTCTTACTATAATTCTGAAACTATTATTAATGATGATCAAAAATTAAGAAATGCAAAATTTACCTTGCTACTAGCAATTAAAAAAACTATCAAAAGTGGAATGGACGTATTGATAATAGAAACTCCAGAGAAAATGTAGTGACTGATATCAAGAAAAACATTTCTAACTTAAAAAAAATTATAAATAGCGATACGACGATCATTGCCGTTAGCAAAAAAAAGCCTGCTGACTTGATAGAAAAAGCTTATGAAAATGGAATATTAAATTTTGGAGAAAACTACTTACAAGAAGCCCTAGCAAAAATTTCTATTCTTAAACATTTAAATATAAGTTGGCACTTTATTGGAAAAATACAGTCTAATAAATGCAAAGAAATTGCAAAAAATTTTAACTGGGTTCATACGGTTGATAGATATAAGGTTGCAAAGCTTTTGAACGATAATTGTCCCCTTAACAAATCAATAAATGTCCTCATTCAAGTTAATATTGATGATGAAAAAAGTAAAAACGGCATCAATGAAGGTGATATTTATAGTTTAGCTAAAAAAATTATTTCTCTGCCTAACTTAAATTTAAAAGGAATTATGGTGATACCTAAAAATACGACAGACTCAAAATTAACTGAAGTTTCGTTTGCTAAAACAAAGCAAATTGCATTGGAGTTAAATAAAAATTTCAAAGGTGTTAATGAAATTTCGATGGGAATGAGTAATGACTTTGAGTTAGCCATTAAAAATGGCTCTACAATGATTAGAATAGGAACAGGAATATTTGGTGAAAGAAATTAATAAAAATAAAACAATAGGCTTTATCGGAGCTGGGAATTTAGGAAGACATGCTATTGAAAAATTAGCTGGTGAGTTTCCTTTGCTTGTAAGTGATCCTTTTGAAGATAAGAGAATAATAGGTTTAGGTGCTAAATATACTGAAATAAAGGATCTAGCGGATAGGTCAGAAATAATTTTTTTAACGATTAAGCCTAATAAAGTTGAGAAAATTTTGCATCAACTTAAAAATCTTTTATCCGATCAATTGATAATTTCTTTTGTTGCCGGACTTAAGTTTAATAAGCTGAAAACTTTATTAGGAGGTCATGAAACTATTATTAGAGCAATGCCTACTCTTGGAATTAGTAGTGGTTCAAGTCCAATTGCTCTCCATACTGATTTGGATATAGATAAAAACAATGCCATGGATATTTTAAATAGCTTAGGAAGATGCT
The DNA here is from genome assembly GCA_902614235.1 of uncultured SAR86 cluster bacterium. Lineage (GTDB taxonomy): Bacteria > Pseudomonadota > Gammaproteobacteria > Magnimaribacterales > AG-339-G14 > CASICS01. The sequence continues at coordinate 116,329 of CACMKG010000004.1, read as the reverse complement.
TAAAAATAGAAGAGGAACAATTTGATGCATTTACTTCAATTTTTGGCGCTGGGCCCGCTTTTATAAGCCACTTATCAAATATTTTGTCTAAAATTGCAAAGGAACATGGTTTTATTGACCCTGAACCTTGGATAAGAGATATATTGGAAGGTACTTCTTATATACATAAATCTAACGATAGTAATAAATTTGGAGACATCATGGAGATGGTTGCTTCAAAAGGAGGTGTTACTGAAGCAGCTCTTAATAGGATAAATTCTGAGGGAATAGAAAAAATATGGGAAGAGGCTATAAATGAAGCAATTCTTAAATCTAAGGCTTTAGGAGATTAAAAATGGATCCACTTTATGCCTCTTCAGTATTGACAAATTTATTGGCAATTGTATTTTCTTTTTATTTGTTATTTAGATTTTTTGAGATAAGTTTTCTCAATCCAATCGTAAAACTATCTTTTTCTACCTTAGACCCCTTCTGTAAACCATTTAGGATATTTTTACCCATCATGTTTGGAATAGACTTAGCCTGTATCTTTTGGATTATCGACCTTAAGTTTATTTCCTTTTATTTGTTTAGTTCCAGTAAAGAAATGGACTTTGATTTAGTTAACGCTATTTCTTGGTCTATCTTGAGCTTATTTTTTTTAATTTCTCAAATTTTAAGATTCTCACTTTTTATTTCAATCATTGGAAGTTGGGTAGCGCCAACCTCTAACAACCCTTTTCTAAGTATTTGTCATAATATAACTCAACCTCTTTTAAGGCCTTTTCAGAGACTAACTAACTTTGGAGGAATGGATTTTTCTCCAATTATTGTTTTCTTTTTATTAATCCAAATTGATAGAATTTTAGATAATTTAAGATTCAGCATGAACTTACCAACATTATTTTAAATGAGCGAATTAGGAATAATTGAACCTGAAACTTTTTTATTTGAAGATTCATTTTCGCTCGAATCTGGCAAAAGTCTAGATGGTTTTGAGCTTATATATGAAACATATGGAAAACTTTCTGATAAAAAAGACAATGCTGTTCTTATTTGTCATGCTTTGAGTGGAAATCATCACGCCGCTGGTTTAAGCAATGAAAATGACAAGCGGCCTGGCTGGTGGAATGAATTGATTGGGCCTGGGAAGGCATTTGATACTGAAAAGTATTTTGTAGTTTCTCTGAATAATTTAGGCGGTTGCCATGGCTCAACTGGGCCTTCAAGCATTAACCCTTCGACAAATGAAAAGTTTGGAAAAGAATTTCCATTAGTGACGGTTAAAGATTGGATCAACAGCCAAAATTTATTACGGTCTTATTTAGGAATTGACCGCTGGCTTGCTGTTGCAGGGGGAAGTTTAGGAGGCATGCAAGCACTTCAATGGGCTATTGATTATCCTGATTTAGTCGAAAAATCAATTGTTATTGCAGCTGCTCCAAAATTAAGTGCTCAAAATATAGCTTTTAACGAAGTTGCAAGACAGGCAATTGTCAATGATCCAGATTTTGAAAAAGGTACTCATCATCCGAAAAGAGGTCTTGGCTTAGCTAGAATGTTAGGTCACATTACATATCTGTCAGAAGAAGTAATGAAGGAAAAATTTGATAGAGATTTAAAGAAAGAAAAAATTGAATACGGCTATGATGTTGAGTTTGAAGTAGAGAGCTATTTAAGATATCAAGCAGACAATTTTTCAGATAAGTTTGATGCTCATACTTACTTATTAATGACAAAAGCATTAGATTACTTTGATCCTGCTAAATATTTTGATGGAAACTTAATTTCTAGTCTCGAACAAACAAAGTCAAATTTTCTAATAATTTCTTTTTCTTCAGACTGGAGATTTTCGCCTAAAAGATCCAAAGAAATTGTAAATTCTTTAGTGGCAGCAAAAAAACCTGTCAGTTACATAAATATTGAATCTTTTCAGGGGCATGATGGATTTTTGTTTCCAGATAATAGATACGTCAATACTATCAAAACCTTTTTGAATTCGGATGTATAAAATAGTTAATAAATGGATTCCTAAAAACTCTCATATCCTAGATCTTGGCTGTGGTGATGGTTCAATGCTCTTTGAACTAAAAAAAGAATTGAATATTAACGGACTTGGAGTGGATATTTCTGAAAATAATATTCAACTTAGTTTATCAAAAGGATTAAATGTTATTGAACAGGATATTGATCAAGGTTTAAGTAACTTTGGAGATCAATCTTTTGATTTGGTCTTGATGAGTCAATCCATTCAAGCATTAAAAAGGCCCGATCTAGCTTTGTCTGAAATCATCAGGATAGGTAAAGAGTGTATTGTCAGTATTCCAAATTTTGCTAACTTTAAATGTAGGTTACAGCTTTTTTTAACGGGTAAAATGCCGGTATCTTCAGCCTTGCCGCATTCTTGGTATTCAACTCCCAATCTTCATTTATGTTCTTTAAAGGATTTTGAATCTTTATGTGAAAACTCAAACATAAAAATCTCAGAAAAAAAATTAATAAAAGCTTCTGGCGAAAGTACTTTTTTGTCCAATTTTTTTCCGAACTTATTTGCTGAAATTGCGGTTTACAAACTAGAAAAAAAATCTTGAAAATAGTTCTGGCTTCAAGAAATTCTGGAAAGTTAAAAGAATTTAACTATTTATTTAAAAACACGAATATCGAACTCATACCTATTTCTAAATTTAGCAATGAAGATATTGCTGAAACTGGAAACAGCTATGAAGAGAATGCTTTCATAAAAGCAAAGTATGCTGCTGAGATAGCGGGGCTTCCCTCTCTTGCAGATGACTCTGGATTAGAGGTGGAAGCTCTGGATGGGGCTCCAGGAATCTTTTCTGCTAGATATGCTGGTGAAAAAGGTAATGATTCTTTGAATAACCAAAAATTATTAAAAGAAATAAGTCTAAAAAAAAATAGATCTGCCAAATTTGTTTCTATCTTGTCTTTTTTGGACCCTGAGTTGAAAAATCCTTTTTTTTCCTATGGAGAGCTATTTGGAAAAATCATAGATTCTCCCAAAGGTAAAGGCGGCTTTGGTTATGACCCAATATTTCAAGTAAAAAACTCAAATTTAACCTTAGCTGAAATCTCCAAAACTGAAAGGATGAGAATAAGTCATCGAACTATGTCCACTTTAAAGATGATTACCTTATTGAAGGAATCAAAAATTTATTAATTGATCTGTTTTCTTTTAATGCAATTTTTTCATATTTGGTTTTGAGCTCTTTCAAGTTGCTTGTCTCATAAATGTGAGTATGTTGGTAGTCCAATTTATTCAAAGTCTCTCTAATTTCCTCAGCATAGTCCTGCCAATCAGTCTTTATGATGATCTTCCCATCTTTTTTAAGCAAAGATTGCAAAACTATAAAAAAATCACTTTTAAGTAATCGTCTTTTCTTGTGTTTCGATTTTGGCCAAGGATCAGGAAAAAGAATAATGATCAAATCGAATAAGTTTTTACTTTTATTTGTAGATAAAATTTGAATTACGTCTCCGTTGATAAGTTTTAGGTTTTTTAAATTAGACTTTTTTATTTTTTTATAAGTATTCGTTAGTCCAGATTCAAATACTTCTATACCAATAAAAGCCTCATCTAGATTATTTAAAGCTTGATCAAATAAAAAAATTCCATCGCCAAATCCGATTTCCAAATTTAATTTAGCAGGATCATTAAATAAAAAGTTAAAGTCTTTAAAGTTTTTTTCAGACCAAATAATTGTTTTATCTGCTATCGAAAGAAGCCTTTTGTTTTTTAATGAAGAACGAGACCTTGCTTTAGAAAAACTTTTGATAGAATTTTTCAAGAATCAACTATCCCTTTGGTTGGAGAGCTTGGATCAGCTATTTTTTTTACAGGTATTCTGCCTGCTAGAAAACATTTTCGCCCACTTATTGCTGCATCTCTCATTGCTTCAGCCATTAACACTGGATTATTGGACTTCGCTATTGCGGTATTTAATAAGACACCGTCACAACCCATTTCCATAGCAACTGAGACTTCTGATGCAGCTCCAATTCCTGCATCAATAATTACTGGGCATGAAATTTTTTTAATTATTTTATTTATAGAATCGGGGTTTATGATTCCTTGTCCAGATCCAATCGGAGAAGCTAAAGGCATAATTGCAACGCAACCTATGTCTTCAAGGTTGATAGCATAGTCAATTTCATCCGTGCAATACACCATAACTTCAAAACCAAGTAAAACAAGTTCTTTTGCAGCAACGACAGTTTCACTCATTAAAGGCATAAGAGTTTCCTTATCTTTTAAAACTTCTAGTTTGATTAAATTCTCACCATTTAATAACTCTCTGCCTAAACAGGCTATTCGAATCGCCTCTTTAGCACTAAAGCATCCAGCAGTATTTGGTAGGATTTTATATTTTTCAGGTGTTATGTAATTTAGAATTGAGTCAGATTTGTTTTCAGAATCTAGCTCTACTCTTCTAATGGCTACTGTAACGATTTCACTATTTGAAGCTTTTATAGCTTCTAAAGCCTGTTTTTCACTTGAGTATTTTCCCGTACCAACAAGTAAACGAGAATTGTATGCTTTCCCTGCAATAATAAAGGGATCTGTTTCCAAAATTAACCTCCTCCTATGGCTCTTACTATCTCTACCTTATCCTCATTGATAAGCAGCCTCTTATCCCAGTTGGTTTTAAAAATTATTTCTTTGTTAATTTCCACTGCACAATGTTTTTCAGATAGCTCCAAAAATTTAAAAAGGTCTTTAATTGATAAATCTTCAGGAACCTCACGAGATTCGCCATTAAGAAGTATCTTAATTTTAGTCATTTGATATCAAATTTTTAGGAAATAAAGCTTCTAACTTTTTCCATTGCAGCTTTTTCTATTTGCCTTATCCTTTCAGCACTGACGCCGTACTTATCTGCTAGTTCATGAAGAGTAAGCTTTTGTTCTTCTAACCATCTATCAACAAGTATCTCCTTACTTCTAGGATCGAGTTCTTCCATTGCTTTGTGAAGAGCTTCGTAACTGAAATCATCAGAATCTTCCTTCTCTACTATGTCAGCAGGATCGCATGTATCATCTGCTAAGAAACCTGATGGACTGAATGCGGCTTGTTCATCACTGGCCTCAGTTGGAGGATCAAATGACATGTCAGATGAAGAAAGCCTTGACTCCATTTCTTTTACAGATTTTTCATCAACTCCGAGTTCTTCAGAAATGACTTTAATCTCTTCAGGATTTAACCAATTTAATTCTTTCTTTTGGCTTCTAAGATTGAAAAAAAGCTTTCTTTGGGCTTTTGTCGTAGCAACCTTAACTATTTTCCAATTTTTAATTATGTATTCATGCATTTCAGATTTAATCCAGTGCACTGCAAAGGATATAAGCCTAACTCCTACCTCTGGATTAAATTTTTTAACGGCTTTCATAAGTCCTACGTTTCCTTCTTGAATTAAGTCTGCTTGAGGTAATCCGTATCCTGCGTATCCTCTGGCAATATGAACTACAAATCTAAGATGAGCCATAACCAATTGACGCGCTGCTTCGAGGTCGTCGTTGTAATAGAGGTCTTCAGCTAATTTTTTTTCCTGTTCTGGCGTTAAGATAGCTATGTTTTGTATAGAAGATAGATATGACTCCAGATTTTGACCTGGGGCAGAAATATCCATCGGTTGCAGTTGTCTACTCATATAAGGCGAATTTTATACCTAAAAATGCGTTATTTGCATATAAAAAGATATTATTTTACTTAAATTATTGATTTTATTGAATAATTTTACTAAAAAATGCTTCGTTTGATAAGGCATAAAATCCATTTATTTTTGAAGTTTTTTTAGTATTGTATTTAATTTCATTCATATTCAAGTCCACAATGTTACCTCCTGAAGCTCTTAATATAGCGTGTCCTGCAGCAATGTCCCACTGACCAACGTCACCAAAACGTGGGTAGATATGGCAATCACCACTAGCAACTAAGCAAATTTTTAGAGAGCTTCCTGCAGGAAAAAGTTCTACTTTTTTAAACTTATTTTTTAAAAAACGTATGAATCTTTTTTCTTCATCGGTTTGATGCTGCTTGCTTATTGTTATTCGACAGGTTTCTTTAGAAAAAAAAGTTTTAAGGTCTCTCTTTTCACCATTTTTTTCACTAAAAGCTTTAAAATCTTTACCTCCAACGATAAAAGTTTTTTTAATAGGAATATATATTGCCCCAAATATAGGTTTTTCATCTTTTATTAAGGCTATGTTGATAGTAAATTCGTCACTCTTTTGAATAAACTCTTTGGTTCCATCTAAAGGATCTATAAGCCAAAAAATTTCTTCCTTATTGGTTTTCCCTTCTCCTTCCTCAGAAATAATTGGGATATCAGGAAATAACTTTTTTAAATTAGCAGAAATCAATTCATTCGATCTTAAATCTGCAATTGTTAGAGGAGAATCATCATTTTTCCTTTGAACATCGATATTTTTCTGACTTTGATAAATTTCAATAATTAATTTAGAAGCTCCCTCCATGATTAATTTTATTGGCTGAACAAGCTCTTTTGTCTTCATTTTTTAATGAAATCTTTTAAATTTTAAGTTTTGATTTACAATGTAATTCTTTAAATTTTAATTATGAGCGAAAATAACAAAGAATTGTTAGAGAAAGCAGAAGAAATATCTAATGGTTTAAAAAGATTGAGCAAAAAAAGTCGAAAGGTTGTCATGCCATATCATAGTTCGTACGATTTAATTGAAGAACTTGAAGAAGTGGCAGACAGTTTAGTAAAAGATTTAAAAGAGTTGAAATAAAAATTCAGGAGAGAAATTATGAATTACGAAAGTTTTAAATATTCATCAGAAGAAGGTGTTGGCCACCTTGTTTTAAATAAAGGAGAAGATTTAAATAAAATGACTATGAATTTTTGGTATGAACTACCGAGAATTTTAGATGAAATAGATAGAGATGCTTCTCTGAGGGTGTTGATTCTCTCCTCAACTGGCAAACATTTTTGCGCAGGTATGGATCTTAAAAACTTTGGAACTCTTGGTAGCGATTCGGAAAAGAAAACGAATGTTCCAGATAAAGCAAGAATTGGAGAAAATCTTTATAGAGTAGCTAAAGAGTTGCAAGATATGCTCTCCAAATTGGAAAAATTGAGAATACCAGTTCTCGCTGGGATTCATGGTGGATGTATTGGTGGCGGACTAGATTTAGTTACAGCTGCTGATATGAGATTTGCTAGTAAAGATGCTTTCTTTTGCATTCAAGAAGTAAATATTGGAATGGCAGCAGATATTGGAACTCTTCAAAGGTTACCTAGAGTTATTCCTGAAGGAAAAGTAAGAGAACTCGCTTACACCGGAAGAAGAATGCCTGCAGAAGAAGCTTTGGAGGCTGGTTTAGTCAATAAAGTATATGAAAGCCATGAAGAGATGGTATCTGGCTTAAAAGAAATGGCAGCTGTGATAGCTTCCAAAAGCCCTTTAGCTGTTTACGGCACAAAAGCGATTCTTAATTTTTCTAGGGATCACACCATAGCAGAGGGATTAGAATATAACGCTCTTTGGAGTGGAGCTATGCTGCCTCAAGAAGACATGGCAGAAGCAATGATGTCGAATATGGAAAAGAGAGATCCTGAGTTTCAAGACATGCAGGAGATCAAAGACTACGGAAAGTCTTCCGCTAAATAACTTAAGTTTCTTTTCTTAAAAAAGTAGGATTTTTTTCAGAAGACGCTTCCCTGCTAAATTTGTAACCATCCAAATTGAAGTTTTTTAACTCTTTGGAATGTTCTATTTTATTTTCCAAAATAAACCTAGCCATTGATCCTCTCGCTTTTTTTGCATAAAAACTGATTATCTTGTACTTTCCATTTTTATAATCTTTAAAAACTGGAGAAATGATTTTTCCGTTTATCATTGTCTGATCCAAAGCTGAGAAATACTCGTTTGAAGCTAAATTAACCAAAGTATTTTCTTTTTGAGACGCCAAATCAGAATTGATAGCTTTTGTTAATTCGGGTTTCCAAAAATTATACAAGCCATTTATCTCTCCAGACTTCAACTTAGTACCCATTTCTAATCTGTAAGGTGCAATTAAATCCAATGGCTTAAGCAATCCGTATAAGCCAGAAAGTATTCTCAAATGATTTTGAGAATAATTAATAGTTGAGTTTGATAAATTACCCGCGTCCAAGCCTTGATAGACATCTCCTTTAAAAGCGAATATCGCTTGTCTTGAATCTTTAGAAGGTTTGCTTTGTTTTTTCCAAGTTTGATATCTCTCAAAATTTAAAAAGGCAAGATTATCGCTTAAGCCCATTAAATCGGAAATGTATTCAGGTTCATAAGATCTCATTATTTTTATCAACGACTCTGACTTACCTAAGAAGTTAGGAGTTGTATAATCAAACCCATTGAGGGGAGATTCGTAATCTAAGGTTTTAGCAGGTGATAAAACAATAATCATAGATATTATTAAATCATAAAATCGAAATGAAAAATATTAATCAAACATTTCAATATTTACTTACAATTTTTCCTCATTCTTTAGGAATTGTAAGCTCATGGGCCATTTTTTTAATGATTATTCTTACAACCTTGATAGTTTTTTTAAGATACTTTTTAGGCATTGGGGTTGTAGGTCTTCAAGAAATGGTTATTTATCTTCATGGTATAGCTTTTTTATTTTGCTCAGCATATGCCTATGAAAACGATGAACACGTAAGAGTAGATATTTTTTATCGACGATCGAGTGAAAAAAATAAAAAAATAATTAATTTAATCGGTAACTTAATTTTTCTTCAGCCGATGGCATGGACAATATTTATCTTGTCCTTAAATTATGTTTTATTTTCCTGGTCCATTTATGAAGTTTCTCCTGAGCCAGGAGGACTGCCATTTGTTTATCTATACAAAAGCTGTATTTTGATTTTTTCTGTAATTCTAATCCTGCAAAGTCTAGCATCTATTTTTTCTTATTTTAATGATGATTGAGTTCATTCCACTAATTTTATTTATTGTTATTTGTGCTAGCTTGCTTGTAGGATTTCCGGTTGCTTTCACTTTGGGTGGCGTTTCATTAATTTTTGCAGGTATAGGAGCAATATTTGGAGTATTTGATCTTTACCTGTTGGAGACAATTCCAAATAGATTATTTGGAATTATGACTAATGCAACTTTGGTAGCAGTTCCTCTCTTTGTCTTCATGGGAGTTATTTTAGAAAAATCAAAAATTGCAGAAAGACTTCTTGAGTCAATGTCGGAGATTTTCGGAAATTTTAAAAGTGGCTTAGGCATTTCAGTAATCATTGTTGGCACCTTATTAGCAGCCAGTACTGGAATAGTAGGAGCTACGGTAATAGCTATGGGTTTGATCTCTTTACCAGTTATGTTGAAGAAAGGTTATTCAGAAGAGGTTTCAACTGGTTTAATTGCTGCCACAGGAACACTTGGGCAGATTATTCCGCCTTCAATAGCTTTAGTTATATTAGGTGATGTTTTAGCAACAGCCTATCAACAAGCTCAATTGAGTATGGGTAATTTCTCTGCCAAATCAATATCTGTGGGTGATTTATTTATTGCGGCAATTATTCCAGGTTTGCTTTTAGTAACTGCATATTCTTTTTATTTTGTTTTAAACATTTCAAACAAAAATATTGATTTTAATGAAACCAAAGCCTCTGTTTCTTTTAAGAATATATTGAAGATTTTAATTCCGCCCTTCTTGCTGATCTTCTCTGTCTTGGGATCGATTATTTTAGGAATAGCTTCGCCTACTGAAGCAGCAGGAATTGGGGCAATGGGATCTATTTTGATTGCCGGACTAAACAAAAAATTATCTTTAATGGTTTTATCGGATGCAGTGAAACAAACCGCCTTTATTAGCAGTATGGTTTTTATGATTTTAATCGGAGCTTCAATATTTTCCTTAGTTTTTAGAGGTTATGGAGGAGAAGAATTAATTTCAAACTTATTTGATGCCATACCAGGAGGGCTTTTTGGCTCTATGTTAATTGTAATGATCTTGGTTTTTTTATTAGGTTTTATATTAGATTTCATTGAAATAAGCTTTGTTGTTGTTCCAATTGTTGGGCCAATTCTTATTGCGATGGGAGCTGATCCATTGTGGTTAGGAATAATGCTGGCTATAAATTTACAAACTTCTTTTTTAACGCCTCCTTTTGGATTTGCTTTGTTTTATTTAAGAGGCGTAACGCCAGAAAGAATAAAGACAGAAACTATTTATAAAGGTGTTCTTCCCTTTATTTTGATTCAACTATTTATTCTTTGTTTAGTTGCATATTTTCCTTTTATGGCAACTTATCTTCCTTCAGTAATTTACTGATTAATAAAAATTTTAAATTTGATATATTTATAAAATGAAATACATAAAGTTCTTAATAATTCTAATTCCGTTTGTTTTATTTTCATGTGCAGAAGACCTTTCTGAAAAAGCAAAAAAATTTAGCCAAGAAAAAATTATAATTGATACACATATAGATACGCCTTTTCAGATTTGGAGACAAAGAAACAATACTGGTACTAATGATGATATTACTAGAAGCACAAGTTATCATTTTGATTATCCAAGAGCGATTGAAGGTGGATTAAACTTAACCTTTCAAAGTATTTGGATTCCTCCTAGAACCGAGCCCGAAGGAACCTCTTATGATTTAGCAATAGAGTTAATTGAAATGATGAATGAAATCATTGAAGAAAATCCAGATAAATTTATTTTTATTAGAAATCCTGAGGATATTGAAACTTTAAAGAGTAATAAAAATTTAGTTGGAATGGCTTATGGAATAGAAAATGGAGCTCCTCTTGAAGGTAATTTAGAAAATATAAAGTTTTTTGCAGATTTGGGAGTTAATTACATTACTCTTGCTCATTCAAAAAGTAATCATATTTCTGATAGTTCTTACGATGAAAATAAGAGATGGCCTGATGGCTTAAGTCCTTTTGGGTTCAAAGTTGTTAAAGAAATGAATAAACAAGGTGTGATGATTGATATTTCTCATGTTTCGGATGCAGCTTTTATGAAAGTACTTGAACTAAGTAAAGCACCAGTTGTAGCGACTCATAGTTCTTTAAGACACTTCACTCCGGGTTGGGAGAGAAATGTCTCTGATGAAATGTTGATTGCTCTTGCTGAAAATGGAGGAGTTATTCAGCTTTGTTTTGGTTCTGATTTTGTCGCCAATCGAAAGGATAATCCTGATATTGAAGTTTCTGTCAAAAATGTTGTCGATCACATTGATCGGGTAAGAGATTTAGTTGGCATCGATCATGTTGGTTTTGGTTCTGATTTTGATGGAGAAGTTCCTTTACCAGAAGATATTAATGATGTATCAAAATTTCCAAATTTAATTGAAGAACTTTTGATTCGAGGATACACAGAAAGTGAAATAGATAAAATATTAAATGAAAATATTCTAAGGGTTTGGAAAGAGGTCAGAGCCCTAGCAGATGTTTAATTTTCTAAAAGCTTTTGGTTACTTTTTAATTTGGGGAGATTTTTATTTGGTGCTTTTTTTCATTCACAGCATTTTTGTCAGTCCGATAACAGTAGAAAATTATTTTTTAGAATATTGGCAAGTAGCTCTTTATTTGTTCGAATGGATGGGAGCGCTTAATTATTTATTAAGCAACTACATTAACTGGCTATTAACTCTCCCTGCAGCGTTGCTTTTTTTTCTAAGGTTTTTTTTCACCACACTCATAGGTCTTTTAATTATTAGAAAAATTAACTCTATCTCAGCTTATAAATAGCTTCCTCTGATATCTCATGATACTGAGAAACATTTTTTTGAAAATTGGATAAAGATTCATAAATCTTTTTTGATGATTCATCTTCTTGCGTCATCTCGACTAATATCTCTTCGGTTATTCTTTTAAATTCGGCTAGAACGTCATTTGGTAATTTTCTGACTTCAACGTTGTGATCATTTACCAAAGATATAAGCGCTTGGTTATTTCTCGAAGTGTATTCGTCCAACATATCTTGATTAATAGCTCTTGAAGCTGTTTTTAAAATTGCCTGAAGATCTTTTGGTAAAGAATCATAAGCTTCTTTATTGATTATAGTTTCTAAAGTAGGTCCAGGCTCGTGCCAACCAGGATAATAATAATATTTTGCAGCTTGATGAAATCCAAAAGTTAAATCATTATAAGGGCCAATCCATTCAGCGGCATCAATGACCCCAGTTTGAAGATTTGTAAAAATTTCACTACCTGGCATCAATACGGCCTCTCCACCAGCTCTAGTAAAAACTTTTCCAGCTAAGCCAGGTATCCTCATGCGAATTCCCTTTAAATCCTCTAAACTATTGATTTCTTTGTTGAACCAACCAGCCATTTGTACACCAGTATTGCCCCCAGCTATAGGAATTAAATTGAAAGGCTCGTAAAGTTCTTCCCACAATTCTTGGCCACCTCCATAATGAAGCCAAGCATTCATTTCTTGAGCATTTAAGCCAAAAGGGATGGCAGTGAAAAATTGTGCTGCTGGAACTTTTCCGATCCAATAATAAGCTGCACCATGACCCATTTCTACACTACCTCTGGAAACAGTATCAAATACCTCTAATGCCGGAACTAATTCTCCATTACCATAAACTTTTATTTGCAACCTTCCGTCACTCATTTCATCAACAAGCTTGGCTAAGTTTTCAGCTCCCAAGCCGACGCCCGGATAATTTTTTGGCCAAGTCGTTACCATGCGCCATTTAAAACTTTCTTTAACCTCTGAAGTTTGATTCGAGGTTTCTTGCTCCGAACAAGAAATAAAAATAAAACTTAGAAATAAAATTAAGAAATTTTGTCTAGTTTTGCAAAACTTAAAACTAACCATTTTGTCCCCTCTGTATCAAAATTAACTTGCACTCTGGCATTACTTCCATCACCTTCATAATTTAAAATTACGCCTTCTCCAAAAGATGGGTGCCCCACTCTATCGCCAAGTGCAAAACCTCCAACTTTATGATCCGTTCCACCAACTATTTTAGGTGAAAAAGATTTTGCCTGACTAACATTTTCTGAAGCTATTCTAATTTCATATTTAAATTCGTCAGGAATTTCCTTCAAAAATCTTGAAGCTGGACTAAAGCCATCTACTCCAAAAACGTTCCTAACTTCTGCGTAGGTTAGATATAGTCTTTCCATTGCTCGTGTCATTCCTACATAACAAAGTCTTCGCTCTTCAGCTAACTGTCGAGGATCTTCTACTGATCTTTTGTGAGGGAAAAGTCCCTCTTCACAGCCGGCTACAAAAACCAATGGGTACTCAAGTCCTTTAGAAGAGTGCAAGGTCATCATCTGAATTGCATCTTCATTTTCTTTAGCTTGATTTTCTCCTGCATCTAATGATGCCTGATCAAGAAATAATTCAAGTTGTGACCTTTCGTCATCGGCATCCTCACCAATGGAAAAAAATCCTGCTGCTGCTGAAACAAGTTCTTCTAGGTTTTCCACTCTAGATCTTCCTTTTTCTCCCGGCTCTTTTCCGTGAAATTCTTTTAGACCAGATAAATCGACAAGTTTTTCGAAAAATTCTTCGATTTCTTTATTATTGGCTATTTCAGAAATTTTATTTACAACAGAAAAAAATTCTTTTAGCGCATTTGAAACTTTGGGCCCTGAACTTTCTGATAGTTTTTCAGCTGCATCCCATAGTGAAAGGACATTTTCTCTAGCTAACTCACGAATTTGATCCATAGTTTTTGCGCCTATTCCTCTGCTTGGAACGTTAATAATTCTTTCAAATGCAGCGTCATTTTGACTATCGATAGCTAATTTTGCATATGAAAGTGCATTTTTTATCTCTAATCTTTCATAAAATCTAACGCCTCCATATATTCTATAAGGCAAATCAGCTCTTAAAATGGAGTCTTCAAGAATCCTTGATTGCGCATTAGACCTGTAAATGATGGCGCATTCTGATAAATTCCTCCCTTCGTCAACCCAACTCTTAATTATGTCTACCATAAATTTTGCTTCGTCTCTTTCATTAAAAGCTCTGTAAACTTTGATTAACTCTCCTTCTTCTTTTTCTGTCCAAAGCTCTTTGCCTAGTCTTTCCGGATTATTTCTTATTACTGCATTTGCAGCTGCTAAGATATTTGTTGTAGATCTGTAATTTTGTTCTAACTTTAAAGTTCTTGCTCCTTTGAAATCTTTAATAAACCTATTGATGTTTGAACTTTTTGCCCCTCTCCAGCTGTAAATAGATTGATCATCATCTCCAACAACAGTTATGTGTCCATCCTTGCCAACAAGCTGTTTCAACAATAGGTATTGAATTTCATTCGTATCTTGAAACTCATCCACAAGAATATGTTGAAATCTTTTTTGATAATGCAATAAAAGATCAGGATTTTTATTGAGCATCTCATGGCAACGCAATAGAATTTCAGCAAAATCGACTACACCTTCTTCTTCGCAAGTTTTTTGATATTCCAAATAGATATCAGCCATTTTTTCTTCAACATAAGTGGCTTTATTAGGAAGCTTAGCTATTCTTCGGCCTTCATCTTTTTGTTTATTGATGAACCATTGTGTTTGTCTGGGTTGCCAAGTAGCCTCATCTAAATTCATTTTTTTTATCACTCTTTTAATGACTCTGTTTTGGTCATCGCCATCAAGGATAGAAAACGATTTAATTAAGCCAGCTTCTTCCCAATGCATCTTCAGCATTCTATGAAACAAGCCGTGGAAAGTACCACACCACATTTGATTCAATTGTTCGCCGAGGATGGATTCAATCCGACCTCGCATTTCCTTAGCGGCCTTATTAGTAAATGTGACAGTTAAAAGGCTTAAAGGATTGATATTTTTAACTTTACTCAACCAGGCAACTTTATGAGTTATTACTTTAGTTTTTCCTGAGCCTGCTCCGGCTAAAACAAGTGAATAAGGTAATTCCTCTGTAACTGCATCTCTTTGTACTTCGTTTAAATCGTCTAAAATATATGAGATATCCATTTTTTATAGTTTAAGCTATAAATAGTAAACGCGAGAATAATGTCAGAAAAATTAGATTTTTATAACTCTTTAGAATTGACTCTGCTTGAAGCAGAAAATCTAATCGCTGATGGTGTAAACAATAGCAAATCATTATTTCATACTCCTGTTTTATCAACTTTTGTAAACAAAACGATTTCTACTCGAACTGTTGTCCTTAGAGAATTTAATGCAAAGAAGAGAATTCTTAGATTTCACACTGATAATAGATCTGGGAAAATAGATGAATTAAAAGAAAATTCCATTTCTTCAATCCATGGTTATGATCCGGACCTAAAAGTTCAAATTAGATTAAAGGGAAAAACCTATATTCACATCGAGGATGAAATTTCTAAAAGTGCATGGTCTCAATCTAGAGAGATGTCAAAAGTTTGCTATTCAGTCAAAGACTCTCCGGGATTAAAAATTTCTTCCCCAGAATCTTTCGATATAGTGAAAGAAGAAATCGACATAGAACTTGGTTATGAGAATTTTGCTGTTTTGCTATTTTGCTACGACTCTCTTGAGTTTCTCTTTTTAAAAGGCGCAGGACATCGAAGATCATTATTTGATTGGAGTTCAAATCAATTAAAAAGCAGTTGGCTAATTCCATAAATGTTTTAAAATTAACCTAAACTAACTATTTAAAATATGTCTAAACACAATGCTCTAAATATGTTCGGCAGATCTGGAAACCCTGCGATGAACGATGCTACTTTTTCTAATTTTACTCCTGACTCAATAGTTCCAGGACAAACTATGACGCTACAAGGAACTGTAAATAAAACTGGAATCTTGCTAATACTAGTTATGATCACGGCTACTTATACTTGGAATCAATTCTTTTCAACTGGATTGCCTGAAACTGTCATGCCAATTGCTATCGGTGGGGCAATTTTTGGGTTTGGCTTTGCTCTTGCGACTATCTTTAAAAAAACTTGGGCTCCAGTTACAGCTCCTCTATATGCATTAAGTCAAGGTTTATTCTTGGGGGCTATTTCTGCTATTTTTGAACTTCAATTTCCTGGAATTGTTATACAAGCAGTCGGACTTACCATGGGAACCTTGGCTTCTTTATTAGTTCTTTACAAGACCGGAATTATCAAACCTACTGAAAATTTTAGATTAATGATTGTCTCAGCAACTATGGGTATAGCATTGCTTTATGTAGTGAGTATGGTTATGAACATGTTTGGCTCTTCTGGTATTGGTTTTATTCATTCCAATGGTTTATTTGGAATTGGATTTAGCTTATTCGTTGTTGCTATTGCAGCGCTTAATCTTGTTTTAGATTTTGATTTTATCGAACAAGGTTCAGAACAAGGGGCGCCTAAGTATATGGAGTGGTTTGGAGCTTTCTCTTTAATGGTTACTTTGATTTGGCTCTACTTAGAAATGCTAAGACTCTTGGCAAAATTAAGAAGTAGATAGTGGATTTCAACACTATTTTTTTTGGGCTTTTAGCTATTAGCTCATTGGGCATATTTTTTTTTCTTGGTCCGTTAAGAGCATCTGCTAAGCAGAGAAATCGAGAGGACAGAATCGACTGGTCTAAAGGAAGAAGTCCGTTATTAAAAATTTTTATTTGGGCGCTTGTTTCAATACTATCAATATCGCTTTTAATAAGATTTTTTTTCTAAATGTTAATAAAAACAGACGTCCTAATTATAGGAAGTGGTGCTGCTGGGCTAACGGCTGCATTAGAATTAGCTGATAAATTCAATGTTTTAATAATTTCAAAAGAGACATTAGTTGATAGTTCAACTTGGTATGCACAAGGGGGAATTGCTGCTGTTCTTGCAAAAGAAGATACTACTGAAAGTCATATCAAAGACACTTTAATTGCAGGAGATGGTCTCTGTGATGAAAAAGCTGTCAGATTTTGTATAGAAAATGGTAAATCTGCAATTGATTGGTTAATAAACTCTGGCGTAACTTTCACAAAAAATGATACAACAAATGATTTTCATTTAACTCAAGAAGGTGGTCATTCTCATCGAAGGATAATTCATGCCGCCGATGCGACAGGTAAAGAAGTTTCCGATTCCTTAGCTACAAAAGTTTTAAAAAATAAAAAAATTAGAATATTAGAAAACCATTTGGCTGTTGATTTAATAATTGGAGAAAAAAAATGCCGAGGCGCCTATGTCTTCGACAAGAAGAAAGAGGAAGTATTATCGATATCTGCTGGGGCAACAGTTTTAGCAACAGGCGGAGCCAGCAAAGTATATCTTTACACAAGTAATCCAGATGGAGCTAGTGGTGATGGAATAGCTTTAGCATGGAGAGCTGGATGCAAACTATCCAATATGGAATTCAATCAATTTCATCCTACTTGTCTTTATCATCCGGATGCAAAATCTTTTTTGATAAGTGAAGCTCTCAGAGGTGAAGGAGCAAAACTAAAAAATTATAAAGGTAACCAGTTTATGGAGGCTTATGATTCAAGAAAAGAACTTGCTCCTAGAGATGTTGTTTCGAGATCAATAGATGCTGAGATGAAAAAAACTGGAAATGATAATGTTTTTCTCGATATCAGTCATAAAGATAGTGAAGAAATAAAACAGGCTTTTCCTACAATCTTAAAAAAATGCTTAGAATTTGGTTTTGATATTACAAAAGATCCTATTCCGGTTGTTCCTGCAGCTCATTATACTTGTGGAGGTGTGAAAACTGATTTAAACGGACAAACTAATTTAAAAAACTTATATGCAATTGGCGAAACTTCTTGTACTGGTCTTCACGGAGCAAATCGAATGGCAAGCAATTCTTTATTAGAATGTATTGTTTTTGCAAAATCCTCTGCTAAAAGCATCAAATTAAATTTTGACTCAGAAATAATTGATTTGCCTATTTGGGATAACTCAAAAGTAATAAGAGCAGGAGAAAATATTGTAATTGCTCATAATTGGGACGCAACAAGAAGACTAATGTGGGATTATGTAGGCGTTGTAAGAAGCAATAATAGACTCGAAATGGCTAAAGAAAAAATAAAGCTAATATTTGAAGAAGTAGAAAATTTTTACAAAAACTATGAAATCACGTCTGATTTTATAGAATTGAGAAATCTTGTATTAGTGGCGAGAATTATTATTGAAAGTGCTATAAGAAGAAAAGAAAGTAGAGGTTTGCATTACACAATTGATTATCCAGAATTAAATGAAAAAGCAATGCCATCAAACTTTTCAAAAGACAGTACTGGGTTTTAAACTATTGTTTTTTCAAAATATCTCGCATTGACAAAACTCCTACTAGACTTCCTGCTTCCATTACAGCTAGGTGTCTTATTTGATTTTCTATCATAAGAGACAATGCATCTTCTGCTGTTTGAGAAGAAGTAACGCTGATAATATTTTCTGACATGATATCTTTGACTTTAAAATTATCAAGATTTTCATCACTTCTAGACAACAATTCGATAATGTCTCTCTCTGTTAATATGCCTGTCAAATCTTGAGGATTATTACTTTCAGGACAGTGAACCAGAAGAGCCCCAATTTTTTTTTCATCCATCATCCTTATAGCTTTTTTTACAGAACAATTATCGGTAACGGTAAAAATATCCCAATATCTTTGGTTCAAAAGCATCTCGCTCACTTTATGTTTCATAAATAATGATTTTACGTTGAAATTGATACGTTTTATAATATTTCTTTCTCATGGAGATTTAAATGAAAAATTTATATAAAGATATAAGTGTAAAAAGCTTATTTTTAGGTATTGCGCTTTTTATTTTTACTAGTTCTTCTTTTGCAGACGTAGGATATGTCGGCGAAGATGACAAGATAGAAATTGATGTAAACAGAATTTATACGCAGCCAGCTAAGTTCCCAAGAAAAGCATTAAGGCTAGCTAAAGATGGTTATGTGTTAATTGAATTTGATATCGATACCGATGGTTCAGTAATTGATCCTTACGTTGTCGAAAGTGAACCAGCTGGATTATTTGAAAGAGCAGCTATGAAATCGATAAGAAAATGGCTTTATGAGCCTCCTGTTTACGAAGGAGTTTCTGTAAAAGTTAACGATGTTCAAGTAAAGCTTACATTCAAAGTACAATAAAATTTTTAGTCAAACGCTAAATGCGTATTAGAACTACACTAATTTTAATTGGTTTAGTAGGAAATATCCTGCTTGCCGCAGTCTTATATGGTCTATATTCATGGAGAGAAAATACTCAAAGAGAGTATTCTTCTGAATCGCTCGTAACGACTTATGAAGCAGCTTGGTTTCAAACTCTAGAAACATCTTTTGATACCATTTCTAGCTGGCTGCCTAGCGGAGAGAGAGGAACTTTCTGGGACCCTGAAAACGAAATTTTTCCTGAAGAGGAACTTTCTTCTCCTGAAGATGAATATAAAAATCCTTTAATTGAATTTATTACAACCAAAAATACTGGGGAAGCGGGATATCTATTGGATCTAATGTTTGAATTTGATTTAGATGAGGGAAATTTAAGTTATGTTATGGCTTATTACCCAGATGGAAATAGATTTTATTGTAGTAGTGCATTGGATTTATCAGGTATTGATCCATGCAACCCGAAAGCTGAACCTGATTTTTTTTCAAATCTGGAAGAATATATAACCGATGCAAGTAAAAGGCCTAGAAGAACTCTCTCTACGATTATTGACGTCTCTGGAAAAGAAATATCGACTTTAAATCAAGCAATGGCATTTCCGATTAAAGCTTTTAGTAATAATGCTGAAGCTGTGATGGTTATGGGAATAGATATAAGAAAATCTTTAGAGACTTTTGGAGATGAGTTTGAATTAATTTCAGCAGTAAGAACACCTCAAGGAATTATTTCCTTAGGAGATGACTACGCAAGATACGAATCGGCACTAAATGAAGAACAAGTTGATTCCTTTGGGAATGAAAATGATTTGTCATTATTTGTTCAGAAAGCAGAAAGCTATCTAACTGATTATGGGAACAGAAGTAATGTAAGAGATGCAGATCTAGGTTCGTCGATTACAATGCTCCCTTTGAGTTCTTATACCTCAGCAGATATGGCTCAATTTTTCATTTTTAAAGATGAAAGTGCGAGTATTGCTCAAGAAAATAATATTTTAAATATTATCTACACTCTAATATTTATAGTAATTACGGTAGTAATTTTAATTATGTCGCTAATTACAGCAAGCACGTTCGGATCGATTAACAAAGCTATTGAGGTTTTAGAAGCTCTAACTAGTGGAGATTTGTCTAAAAATATGCCTGAGAGAAGAAGTTTCCTAACATCTGATGATGATGAAGTTGGTCAATTAGGCAAAGCATTAGAAATATATAGAGGTCATCTCACAGAGATGGAGGATATTCGCGAGGAGCAAGCAAGACGCCGAAAAGAAAGAGACGAAGCAATAATAAATAAAATGTCGATTCTTGCTGATGAGCTTGAAGGAGATTCAAGAACATTGATACTAAATGATATAAAGAAAATGCAAGATCTTGCTACTGATAACGAAGAAGAGTCAAGCGAAGATAAATCAGTTGAATTAATGACGATGGCTTTTTCTAGAATGGCTGACGAAGTACAGGTTCTAATAGATTCAAGAACAAAAGAAATGGAAGAATCTAGAGACGAAGCTCAAGAGGCAAACGAACAAAAAAGTAAGTTTTTTGCAAATATGAGTCATGAACTAAGAACCCCGCTTAATGCTATTTTGGGATATGGAGAGATGCTTTATGAGGAGTGCGAAGACCTTGGATATGACGATTTAATGCCAGATCTTCAAAAGATCACTTCTGCTGGTACTCATTTATTGTCTCTAATTAACAACGTTCTAGATCTTTCAAAAATTGAAGCTGGAAAAATGGAACTTTATCTTACTAGTTTTGAAATTGAAAAATTAGTAGATACCTTAAAGGATGTTAACTCTCCTTTGGCTTCAAAAAATGATAATGGTTTTAAAATAAATATAGAAGACGCGATTGGTTCGATGACTCAAGACGAAACTAAACTTAGGCAGTGTGTTACTAACTTTCTGAGTAATGCCTTCAAATTTACAGAGAATGGCTTAGTAACTTTGGATGTTTCTTCCTTTGTTAGAGATGATATTGAAATGATTGAATTTAAAGTAACCGATGATGGTGAAGGAATGAGCGAAGAAGGAGTTGCAAAGGTTTTTGAAGAATATACCCAAGCCGAACGTTCAACCTCTGCTACTCACGGAGGAACCGGTTTGGGACTCCCAATAAGCAAAAGATTTGCTCAACTAATGGGTGGCGATGTTGGGGTTTCTTCTGAAAAAGGTAAAGGGTCAGTTTTCTCTATTTTTATTCCTAGAATTTGTTCTGAACAAGAAGATATTTCCGAAGTCAATGTAGAAAACATTGACGATGAAAATATATGTGTACTGATAGACGATGATGTTGCAATGCATGATTTAATTAGACGAACAATTGTTAAAGCAGGCATGAGATTGATTGGGGCTACTGATGGTGAGCAAGGTTTAAAAATGATTCGTGAAGTGAAGCCTAAATTAATTCTTTTAGATGTTTTAATGCCAGGAAGGGATGGGTGGTCTATTTTAAAAGAATGTAAAACAGATGAGGAAATAAAAAATATCCCAGTTGTAATGGTTAGCCAAATGTCTCAAGAAAAACTTGCTTCTTCTCTGGGAGCAGATGATTATTTAACGAAACCAATTGATAGAGCAAAGTTTTTAAAGACAGTTTCTTCTTTAATAGGTGCAGACGATAAAAATAAAACTATTTTAGTGGTAGATGATGATGCTAATACCAGAGATATTTTAGAAAGGGCTCTAGTAGACGCAGGTTACGAAGCTATTTTGGCTAAAGATGGTAAAGATGGTCTTTCAAAACTGGATAAAGAACCCGCTTTAATTGTTTTAGATTTAGAAATGCCTAGGATGGACGGTTTTGAATTTCTAGAAAATCTTATCGAAATTAAGGAAGAAAGCGAAAGGCCAAACGTTTTGGTTTATTCAGGAAAAGATTTAACCGATGTTCAAGAGGAATTGTTAAAGCAAAATGTAGAGGGCTTGATCAAGAAGGATGATATTTCTATAAATCAGCTACCCGGAATGGTATCGAAAATTTTAAGCAAAAATTGATTATATTTTTTGCTCTATTTTCTCTAGCAGTCTTTTAAAATCTACTGGCTTGGTATCAAAATCATCGGCTCCACAATCTAAAGCTTTTTGTCTGTCGTGCTCCATTGCATGAGCAGTTAAAGCTATTATTGGAATACCTGATATTTCTGGATCTTCTTTCGCTTTAGTTGTTGCTTCCCAACCATCCATAACTGGCAAACCCATGTCCATCAGAACTAAATCAGGATTTTCAGACTTCATTTTATCCAATCCCTCTTGACCATCGAAAGCAAATATCACTTCGAAATCTCGTCTAGACAATCTTCTGCCTAGCATATCTCTATTCATTTCATTGTCTTCTACATACAAAATTTTCTTCACTTTACTCTCCTTAATCAGTCATATGTAATTTGGTCTCGTCCATTCTCTTTTGACTTATAAAGTCTTTCGTCCGCAAGATTAACCATATCTTCCCAACTTTCAGCTGATTCAGAACTAGCTACACCACCACTTATATTAATATTAATAACGACATCTTGGAATGGTATTTCTAAATTATTTACTTCCTCTCGAAGAAGAGAACAAAAATCCTCTACTGATTGAGATTCACTATGCATAATAATCGCCATAAACTCCTCCCCGCCAACTCTTCCAACAATATTTGGTTTGCCTTTTTCTTCTAATAATTTTGAAAAAGCTATTAAAACTTCATCTCCGCCGGGATGCCCATATGTATCATTTACTTTTTTGAAAAAATCTATGTCAATGGATAAAAGAGAAAAATCTTTTCCCTTCCCCTTCTTCTTTTCCAAGAAAGATTTTTCTCCATGGTCAAATATGACTTTACGATTTGCAATTCCTGTCAAAGGGCATGTGGTGGCACGAACATGCAATTCTTCTAGTAATTTTCTATTGGCCTCTCTAAAGTATTTTGCCTCTAAGCTTGCAACTGCTTTAGCCATCAAGATTGTTCCATTTAGTGGTTTTGGCAAATAATCTGTTGCTCCAAGCTTTATGCATTTGGCAGTGCTATCCACGTCATTAAAAGCTGAAACCATTATTATTGGTAACTCGTCATCGGTATGCTTAGATCTAAATTCTTTTAATAGCTCTAAACCATTTATATCTGGGAGTATGACATCTAGTAAAATTAAATCTGGAGTTTTTTTTTCTACCTCCTTAAGTGCATTTTCCCCATCATATACGACCCTACACTGAAGACCGTGTTGAGATAACCTCCTTTGCAGAACTTCACAATTTGTTACATTATCATCAACAATTAATATATCGGCATCCTTTAGGTTGTCATCAATCTCAAGACTGTAATCCAAATCTCCCAAAGACTTAAAAAGTGATTCAGCATTTTTTACATTTGATTGGCCAGAGTCATCTGTTGGCTCGGGTTTGAGGTCCCCTTTAATGAAATCAACAAATTTTTCTATTGCTTTTTCAGTTTCTCTAGAGTGAGAAAGAATATTATTGAGATCGTTTATACAGCTTTCAGAAAGATCATGTTCAAAATCTTCCATCAAAATCTCACTGTAGCCAATTATTGCGTTTAGAGGCGTTCTCAAGTTATGTCTCAATTCAGAATATTCTTCAGCAGTTTTATTTTTCTGTGAATCACTTTTCGTATTTTCTCTAAAAGCTTCCTCATATTGAGAAAGAAGTTTCTTTTGTCCTGTTTTTATTTGTTCTACCTCGTCCTCAACAGCTATATTATTTTCCTCAATGTATTGAGAAACTAAATCTATATATTGTTCAATAGCATCTGCAGGAGCAGTAAACTCTTGCTTTATTTGAGCAAGAAGTATTTGTTCTGCTCCTTTGGAAGGTTTGTCTTGATTTATTTCCATTACAAACTTTTTTTTAAATCTTCTATAAATTCTGGCCTATGCATTAAATATCCTTGTCCATTGGGACATCCTATTTTAATAAATTTTTCTTTTTGGTCATCTGTTTCTATCCCTTCACCCAACATATTTAAAGACAGCGTGTCGCATACACTAACAACAAATTTAATTAATTCAGAAGTAGTTTTTTCAGATATAGTCTGAGCAAATACTTTATCTAATTTTACTGAATCAACGGGCAAATCTCTTAAATAACTCAAAGAAGAATAGCCAGCACCAAAATCATCTATTGCTAATGGGATACCAACATCCTTTAATTTTTGAAAAGATTCTCCAGCTTTTTTAACATCTGCTAATTCTGCTGTTTCGGTTATTTCCAATCCTAGTTCGCCGGGTTTTAAATTTAAGTCTTTAACAAAATCAGCAAAAATTTTTGTAAAGTTATTCTGCATCGCAGTATGTGCTGAGACATTTAAATAAATGGTTACGCCATTCATATCAAATTCATTTTTAAGTTCAAAAGCTTTTTTAAGTTTTTGCAATGAAGACATTACTACAAGAGAAAATAAACTTTCGCCTTCAATCAGGGGAATAAATTTATCATTTGGAATTATATTTCCATCTTCATCTTTTAATCTTAAGAGAGCTTCCAGACCAACTAGTTTTCCTGTTTTAAGATTTATTTGTTTTTGATAAGCTAAATCTATTCGGTCATACTCAATACAAGTGATGGTTCCCTTCATGGCCTCTAAAGACTCCTTAGAATTTGTTATTACTTCCAGTAGAAAAAATGATGAACCGTCCTCTAAAGGGACTTCATGAACTCTTGATCTTAAAAAGAAAGTGATTTTTCTTAGCTGAATTTCAATATTTGATTCAAAAGATGATGCAATATTTGCCTCTTCAAGTTTTTTTGACTCTTCCAAAGAAAAAACTCCTTTAATTAGTAAATCTTTTGAATCTTCACAAGTAAATATATATTTGGATGAATTATTCATCCATTTGATCTTTAAATCCTTATCAAAAATTATAAAAGCACTTGGGTGTTGTTGAAGAGACTCCGTTAAATAGAATTCTTGGCCCTGCTTTATCTTCATTTTAATCCTTCGACAATCTCATCAACAATTATCACGAATTCTTCATCAAAAGTATCTCGCATAAAAGACCATAACTTGAGATGGTATTTGGATCTAAATAAAGTTTTAAATGATTTAAGCATTGAATCCCATTCTTCTTCGTCTAACATGCCGATTGTATATTGATAATATTGATTTTCCCTAGATCTCAACATCACAGCAAAATAAGATAAATATGTCGCATCTTCTAACTCAGTAAGCTCTTCGTCTTTTCTTAGCTTTAATTTAATTTTAACTATATCTTTCTTCATTCCGGCTAGAGCCATTTTTTGATGACTGTCAGCTACATTTTGTCTGACGTTAGCTCTTGCTACTTTATTCTGTTCGTTAAGCTCTCGAACAAGAAAAAAGACTGTCCCAATAACACCAATAGCTGACAAACCCTGAAGAATAGACGCAATGTTTTCAACAAAAAAATTCATATTTGTTTATTTTAAAAATTCGGATAGATAGATTAATTCTTTTCTTTAAATTATGAAACAAATAGTTAATTAAAACTCAAATCTTTGCTTCTGAAAGATTTTTACAAGTTTTATTAAACTCTTCCACTGTCTCACTAATGATTGTTTCAACTGACTTAATTTCATCAATTAAACCCATAGATTGTCCTGTTAAGGCTGGTGCAGCATTTAAATTTCCTCCAAAATATAAATCTTGAACTCCTCCAAATACACTCATATCCATCGATCCTTTTTCATATATTTCTTTTGTGTAGTCAGTTTTTATAGCTCTTAAACAAGGAGAACCGGTTTTATTTAACACATAAGTATCAGATTCAGTACCATTTAATATGGCGTTCTTCCAATTTTCGTGAACTGGGCTTTCTTGACTGGAAACAAATCTAGTTCCCATTTGAATACCCTCCGCCCCAACCGCAAAAGCTGCTGCCATTCCTTGTCCATCTGCTATTCCGCCTGCAGCTATTATAGGTAAATCAACTTTTCTTTTTATTGCCTGAATCAACACAAACAAACCAACTTCTTCCGGACTTTTGAAACCGCCACCTTCCGTTCCTTCAACAACTAAACCATCAACACCAGCTTCTGCAGCTTTTAACGCTCCAGCTAAACTAGGAACAGCATGATATACAGTTAATCCAGCTCCCTTTAATTTATCAATGTATTTGGCTGGACTTCCAGCGGAAGTGGTTACAAATTTAACTCCGCATTCTGCAACAAAATCAACTATAGATTCATCTTGTAAAAATAAGATTGGTAAATTTACGCCAAAAGGATTTTCAGTAAGATCTGACATTTTTTTAATTTCTTCTTTGCAAATTTCCACCTCACCTGAGGAAGTTTCAATTACTCCTAAGCCCCCAGCATTAGATACCGATGATGCAAGTTTACTTCTTGCAATCCAGCCCATTGGCGCTTGAATGATGGGGTATTTAGTGCCTAAATGTTGCGTCACTCTATTCATATTTATCTCCACTTTAAATTATAAAAAATAGTCTGCATCTGCAAATGAAGTTCCTTTTTGATCAGACTCGGAAATATTTTTAGGCTTATTAGGGAATTCGATTCCAATTTTTTCATCATCCCATTTGATGCATCTTTCGTCGTCTTTACTCCAATAATCTGTAACTTTATAAAAAAATTCAGCAATTTCACTCAAAACTAAAAATCCATGTGCAAAACCAGGAGGAACCCATAGTTGCTTATTATTTTGCTCAGATAGAATTATACCCATCCAATCTCCAAAAGATTCAGAGCTTTCTCTTAAATCTACTACTACGTCATAAACTTCTCCAGCCAGCACTTGCACAAGTTTTCCTTGTGGCTGATTTAATTGGTAATGTAATCCTCTAAAAACGCCTTTTTTTGAAAAACTTTTGTTATCTTGAACAAAAGAAAAATTATTATTTGTAGTCTCATTAAATTTTTTTTGATTAAAATTTTCTGAAAAGTTTCCTCTTTCGTCTGAGAAAATTTCTGGAACTATAATTTTTACACCCTTCAGCATATCTCTTTTCATAATTTTATTTAATAAAGTTTTTCAGATATTGACCGTACGTACTTTGCATGAGTTTTGCTACTCTTTTAACATCACTCTTATTTATCCATTTATTTCCATAAGCAATTTCTTCTGGACAAGCGACTATAGTGTTTTGTCTGTTCTGAACTAAAGAAATAAAATTTGAAGCTTCAAGCAAGCTATCGAAAGTGCCTGTATCCATCCAAGTAAAGCCTCTATTTAAAATTTTAACTTTTAATCTTTTATCATTAAGATAACTTTGGTTTAAATCTGTAATTTCTAATTCACCTCTTTTCGAGGGTTTCAAATTCTTTGCTCGAAAAACAACATCTTTTGGAAAAAAGTATAAGCCAGTAATAGCTAAATTACTTTTAGGCACTTTAGGCTTTTCTTCAATTTTTGCCGGGTTACCTTTTCTATCAAGATTTAATACTCCAAATCTTTCTGGATCCTTTACCTGATAAGTAAATACCGTCGCATTTTCTTTGTCTTCATCTGCTTCTTTTAAAATACTAGATAAATTATTACCATGATAAATGTTATCCCCAAGAATAAGGCAACTCGGAGAGTCTTTAATAAAATTTCTAGCCAAAATAAAAGCCTCTGCTATCCCATTAGGTTTTTTTTGCACTATATAAGAAAATTTTAGTCCCCACTGCTTACCAGATCGCAGAAGCTTTTTAAACTTTGGTAGATCTTGAGGAGTAGTAATTATTGCAATTTGCTTAATGCCCGTTAACATCAGAGTTGATAATGGATAATAAATCATTGGTTTATCAAATACCGGTAATAGTTGTTTGGAGATAACTTGCGTTAGAGGATGAAGTCTCGAACCTATCCCCCCCGCTAAAATTATCCCTTTTCTATTTTTTTCCATATCACTCAATAACTTTTAAAATACTTTTTTCCCAGTTTGGCAAACTTATACCAAAATCATTTTTTAATTTATCAGAAGTTAGAAAAGAATAATTAGGTCTTTTTGCTTTTTGATTAAATTCAACTGAAGAAATAGGTAAAATTTTTATCTGGGAAAATGACGACTTAGGGTCGCATAATGCGTTGATTTTTTGAGCATAACTTGCGAAATCAAACCAAGATCCAGATTCAGCTCCGGACATGTGATAAATACCCCATCTGTTTTCATTTTCTGTGTTATCTTCAATTTTTTTTAATATTCTTGAAGTAGCTTCAGAAATATAGGATGCAAAGTTCACAGCCGTTATTTGATCATTGATTACCGATAATTCTTTTTTAGTTTTTGAAAGTTTTTTAATTTTTGAAACAAAATTATCATTATTTTTAGATATCACTCCACTAGTTCTTAAAATTAAAAATTTTGAACAATTCTTCTCGACAAATCGTTCGCCTTCTAATTTAGATTTTCCATATATTGATAAAGGGTTAGGAGTTTCTGTTTCTGTATAAGGCGTATTCTTTTTTCCGTCAAAAACATAGTCGGTAGAAAAGTGAACTAATACAGCTCCAATGCTGTTTGCCAATTTAGATAACTTTTCAACAGCAAAACTGTTAACTTGAAATGCATTTTCTTGAAATTCTTCAGCTTGATCAACATCAGTGTATGCAGCGCTATTGATTATGAAATCTGGCTTGAAGTCTTTTAATTTAGCACTCAAAGATTCTATATCTGCAAAATCTAAATCATTGCGATTCAAAAAAGTAGCATCACACCATTTGGTTAAGTCTTTTTTTAATGCCGTTCCTATTTGACCTGTTGATCCTAAGACTAAAATCTTTTTCATAAATTTAAGCCTTATCTAAATACCATTGAACAGTTTTTTCTAGTCCTGAAGAAAAAGACTCTTTTGGTTTCCAATTAAAATCTTTCTTTATTTTTGAAGTATCCAAACTATATCTAAAATCATGCCCTGGTCGATCTTTTACAAACTCGATTTGTTCTTTATAAGAAGAGCCATCCTGCTTCGGTTTTATAGAATCTAAGATTTTACAAATTTCGCTAACCACTTCTAAATTATTTTTTTCACAACTGCCGCCAATGTTATAAGTCTCTCCTGGATTCCCATTTTCTAGTATTTTAATAATTGCCTCGCAATGATCTTCTACATATAACCAATCCCTTATATTTTTTCCATCTCCATAGATTGGAAGATTTTTATTTTCTAAAGCATTAGTGATGATCAATGGAATAAGTTTTTCTTGGTGTTGATGAGGGCCATAGTTATTTGTGCAATTTGAAATTAAAGTGGGGAGTTCAAAGGTATGATGCCAAGCCCTTACTAAGTGATCGCTTGCTGCTTTTGATGCTGAATAAGGACTATTGGGTCTGTAAGGACTTTCTTCGGTAGATTTTTCATCGCTCATATTCAATGATCCAAAAACTTCATCCGTAGAGATATGAAAAAATCTAAAATTATCTTTTTCCTTTTCGCCCAGTGAATTCCAATATTGCAGAGAGGCTTCTAAGAGAGAATATGTTCCAACTATGTTTGAATGAATAAAATTTTCTGGGCCTTCAATTGATCTATCGACATGGCTTTCTGCTGCAAAATTTAATATTGCTCTAGGTTTTGACTCAAGGATTAATGTTGTAATTTCATCTTGATTTTGTATATTTAATTTTTTAAAAGAATAATTTAAATTGTGCTCGATATCTTTTAAATTATTTAAGTCCGCTGCATAACTCAAATTATCAATATTCAAAATATCTTCATCAAACTTCTCTAGCCACCTCAAAATAAAATTTGAGCCTATGAATCCAGCTCCGCCAGTGACAATAATCATCTAATTAATTCCAATAAATTTATTTCTGCAAGCACACCCTTTAAAAAAGAAATGTATTTGGCTCTTTTTCTTTCGGAAAAAATCATTTCAGGAGAAAAAATTTGAATCATCGCAAATATCACGTTTTTTATAGTAACTGCTTTATGGTTATGTTTTTTTTGTGAATATACTCTTGACCTGCCCATATGATAACCCTTTATTGCTGCAATAGACTTGTCTCTTGAACTTGAACTTCCGCCAATATGCTTTATCACTGAGTTATGAACATACATTAGTGAACCAATTTCTTCTTTTAATCTAATAGAGATGTCATCGTCTTCATGATACAAAAATATTTTTTCGTCGAATCCTGAAACTTTTAGAAAGTTTTCTTTCTTGATAAAAATTGCGGCACCACTTAAAACTGATACTTCTCTATCAGATGTGGGAGAAGTTCTGCTCATCCATTCAGATCTTGCAAGAAGGACAGATCTTCTTTTAAAGTTTTGTTTACCAACTTTATTGACAATTTTAGGATTGAAGGCGCTTGCATCGGGATAGGTTTTAACCGCTTTGATCAATTCTTCCAGAGCATTAGGCTGAATCTCAGAATCAGGATTAACAAAAAATAGATAATTACCAGTAGCTTTTATTGCTCCAAGGTTGCATGCTGAACCATACCCAATGTTTTCTTTGTTTTGTATTAAGATGCAATCATATGCGTCAGCAATTTTTCTTGTCTCTTCGTCCTGAGAGTTATCGACTAAGATAACTTCGATTTCTTTTGGAATTGAAAGCAAAAGTAATTTTAAAGCTTCGCTACTTTTATAGCATACTATTACAAAGGAAATACTTTCCTTTAAAAGACTCATAGTTAATTATATGTTGAATCTAAAATATCAAAAAGATTCCTAGGTCTACTATTAAATAAAGTGTAACTAATAATCCGAATCCATAAAAATAACTTCTAGGGCTGGGGTTTTTTTCAGTAGCTATATAATAGTAAAGCAACATGTGAATAATTCTAGAAATTGCATAAATCCAAACCACTATTCCTAATTTAAACGAACTATAACCGGCCAAGATTGCAACAATAGACATTCCTAAAAAAGGAATGATATTTTCCAATGAATTCCAAAAAGCTCTATGACTTCTAAAAAAGAAAGACTCTTGACCTAAATTAGGGTCAATTTTTCCAACTTTATAATCTTTTTCGGCTCTGTGTGCTCCCACCATAATCATTGCTTGAAGAACAATTGTTGTGAGGATTAGCCACAATCCAATAAATACAATTTGATAAATTTCCATAACTAATTATCCCTCCTTAAAAGTTACTAGGTATTTTTGGTTTAAATTTTTTATAAAAATTTTTTATAAACTCTATATCTCGATCATTATCTCCTGTTGGCTCAAAAAAACCACTAAAAGAGCAAGTTTTGGTTTCAAAATTTATTCCAATTAGAACGATTTTACTTTCCGTTTGGTCAGCAATTCTTAGAAATCCGCTTTTCCATTTTTCGACTCTTTTTCTTGTGCCCTCTGGAGTTAATCCAATAATCACACCTCCATCACCTTCAGTTAGCTTTGAAACTTCATCAACCACTAATTGAGGATTGTCTCTATCCACAGGAATTCCACCGATACCAGATAAAATATTTTTTAAAAAAGGAATATTGAAAAGAGTGTGTTTTGCTAATACGTTTATTTTTAAATCAATGGCCCAAATTAAAATCAAAGCATGAACAAAATCCCAATTAGATGTATGTGGAGCTCCAACCAAGATAAATTTCTTTAAATTTGGTATTTCGCCTTCCACTTTCCACCCAGAGATTTTTTGCAGAGTTTTGCCCAACCATTGTAAAAATTTTGATCTCTTAGCCAGATGAATTTTAGGAACAATTGTTTTAATTGAAGAATTCAATTTAAATATTTATTTTTGGGAAATAGATTTTGCAATAGCTCTAAAAATAGCGATATGAGCGTCTTTAGTATATTGCCTCTCTTCAACAAAATTATAATTAGATGATGTTTTGGCTATTACAACTTTTGACTCAGGATTAACATAAATAAATTGATTATAAATTCCATGCGCAGAGTAATCTGATACTTTTGGACCTGGAACCCACCATTGGTAACCGTAGCCCCAAGCATCTGAAGTAAATTCTTCTCCAGCATTGGGTTGGACGTGTTCGTCCAGTGGAATTGTTGAGTTTGAAACCCATTCAGTCGGCACTACTTGTTTTCCGTTCCAACTCCCCTTGTTCAAGTATAGCTGCCCAAATTTAGCCATGTCTCTAAGCGTTACATTCAAACCTCCTAAAGACATTTCTACTTCTTGTTTATCAGTAAGATAAAAAGCATCATCTTGCATTCCGATTTGGCTCCAAATCTTTTCGTGAAGATATTCCTTGACGGTCATATTAGTAACTTCTGCGACTAACATTCCCAACATTTGAGAATCTAAACTAATGTAATGATTGTAACTGCCTGGTTCTCTCGAATTCTTGAGTGTTTTAGCAAATTCTCTTTGTGAAGTTCCACTAGCAGTTACTCTGGCGTATCTATTAATATCCGAATCTGGATCTCCATAGTCTTCATTAAATTCTATCCCAGATGACATTTGTAATAAATTTTTAATTGAGACTCCTTCATAGCCTGTTCCTTTAAAATCCTTTAGATATTTAATTATTGGATCGTTGATATCATCTATTAAACCTTCATCTAGAGCTATTCCTACCAAAGCAGACAAGAAAGATTTGGAAACAGACCAAATAATATGTCTACTGTTTTCTTTGTTTTCATTCCAATAATTTTCATATAAAACTTCCCCATCTTGTAAGATCATTAATCCATCGGTATTAAAGTAATCTATGGCTGCTTGAATCCTCTCTTCTTTTCCTTCAAATTCGTAAAACTCAGGCAGAGTAAAACCTTCTCTTCTTTTAAAGACATAGGGACTGGTTGAAGCTTTTATTGGCGTGGAAGTTGGAAAAAACTCCTTCATATTTATGAAGTTATAAGAAATAGTTTTTTTATCAAAAAGGTTAGCCACTTTGTAAAGCCTCCAGGCATTGGGTCCAAATATTATAGCTAATATAAGCAGAATAAAGATGCTACTAAAGATTATCCAGTTCATTTTCATTATTCCTTCTTGCTTATTTTTGCAAAAATCCTATTTTTTAAGTTTGCAGATATAGTTTTTAATTTTTTTACAAGCTCTGGTCCAGCAAAATAAGCCCCTATTATTAAGATTATCCAACTTAAGGCATAGACTAAAGAGGAATATATTGCTTTTTCAGTTACATTGAGTGAAGAACTAATTGCTATTGCTCCTATTAATGGATACACAGCTACAGACAATAAGATTAAACCCACCCCAAATAGTCTGAGAAACATAAATTACTTATGTGGCGTAACTAAATATTTAGTTCCAGTTGCTTGTTTTGCATAGGTTTTAATTGCATCCGGTTCAAGCATTTCTTCTAAGGAAACTTCTTTTGTGTAGCTGCTTGCAAAAGTGGTTTTAATTTCTTTAGCAACTCTATCTCGCATTTCCTGAAACTTCTCCATTCCTACTCTTCCTATAAAAGGGGTCAATAGCCATCCGCCTA
This sequence comes from uncultured SAR86 cluster bacterium, assembly GCA_902614235.1. Lineage (GTDB taxonomy): Bacteria > Pseudomonadota > Gammaproteobacteria > Magnimaribacterales > AG-339-G14 > CASICS01. The sequence goes on along the minus strand of CACMKG010000004.1, from coordinate 83,013 downwards.
GCCCCCAGGATAATCCAAATGACCTATTGAGTACCGTTGGAGTTGGGTCTAGACCACCATAAATGTAAACCTGTTTGTATGTATCAGAACCGTAACGACTATATTCTGTAGCATTTTTATTTGCTGCTACTTCCATGGCCGATAAAATCTGTCCTGCCAATTTACCCTCGTTTCCACCCCCAGTCGCGTCGAATCCTAACGTGGCTCCAGTCTCCACCAAGCAATCTATTAAATTCTTCATAAAATTTTCATCTGAAGTATTACAAATATATTTAGCACCTAAATTTTTTAATAACTCAACGTGTTCCTCTTTTCTTACAATATTGACAAGAGGTATATCGTCGGCCAGACAGATTTTTACCAGCATTTGTCCGAGATTAGAAGCGGCAGCTGTGTGAACCAAAGCTGAATGATTTTCTAATTTCATTGTTTCAGTAAACCCAAGTGCCGTTAAAGGATTCACGAAGGAAGAAGCAGCTTCAGCTGAAGTCGTTCCTTCATTCATAACCAAACAACTCATTGCTGGCAAACAGCGGTATTGTGAATACATCGCGCCTCCGGCAACACCAACTGTTTTACCTATTAAATTTTTTGCATTTTTTCCTGCATCGACTACAACTCCTCCGCCCTCATTTCCAACTTTCATGGATTTGTCTATTCTTGGTTTCATAGACTGCATCAAACCCGGATGAATTCCCATTGTTGTTACTGTGTCGTCACCCGAACCTTGAGAAGAAATACTATCGAGATCAGCTGCAAAACTTATCAGTAAGCCCAAATCAGAGGGGTTGATAGGTGATGCTTCGACTTTTATTAAAACTTCGTCGTCACTTGGTGTTGGTACATCCGAGGTAACAATAGATAAATTTAATTTACCTTCGCTAGTTATTTCCGATCTAATTTCTTTTGATTTTAAATCTGTCATTTTTTTCTCCCCTTCTAAGCTAAATGTTTGTTTCTAAAAATTAATATAAATTGAATTCCAAGCCCTACTATATACATACTTGTAAAAAGCAAAAAGAAATTTAGTAAGAGCGGATCTTCAAAAGAATCTATGAAAGGATCGCTGGGCGGAAGTCTTCTAAGTCCATCTGTAATGGCAGGCAGAACATGGAATAGAAAAGTGGAGGTGTATGCAATTGTTTCTAAATAAGGCGAGAAAATTCCAAAAATTCTTTTCTTTTCCATCACATATCCAACTAGTACCGCTAATATTGCTAATACGCCCATAAAATGAGCTGGACCAAATCCTCCTTGGTGATAAATAAACAAAGAAGATATTGCCACAATCAAAGTTGTAAAAAGGTACATTTCGCCTGAAAGGTTTTTAGCTTTTATGAATCTGTATTTCGCTAAAGAATAAAAACCTATTAGAAGTGCAGAGATACCCAAAATAGTATGAACCCAACCCAAAAAGGAAATTGCTGGCATTTTGACCCTCCATCAAATTTTATTTCGAACTCTTAATTTATCTATAAGTAAAGTTAATGTTAATAAAAAGAAGAAAATTATTATTCTAAAATCAAGAAAAATAGGCGCTCTTACAGGTATTGCTATAGTTTTTATTAATGCATTTATTTTATATTCGTGTCTTTCTGAGAATATTTCATTATTAGCTATTTCTAACATGTCTCTAATACTTCTGTATCGCATAATTGCAGTTCGATCCCACTCCTTAGTCTCTTCTGCGCCTATGTGGTCCAATGCACTTGCAGAAACATTTCCTGCAAATACAGGATGAGAAGCTCTCATAAATAATTCTGGATACATATACTCCATATAATAATCCAAGAGATCAGATGCTGTAGCCGACTCACCAGTCTTTTCCATAGTCGGAGGATTTTCATTGATATCTAAGAAATTAACCATATAAAAATCACCTCCGTCGTCATTACGAAGAAAGCGAAGAAAGCTTGATCTATCTTCTTTAGAAATCGTAGATTCGCCTTTATCTATTCTATCTATTACAAGATCTATTTCAGCTGGAGACAGTGGGCCTGAGGTATTTGTGTACCAAAAAAAGAAGATAAGATAAATAACTGCAGAAATAAACCAATGGTTTTTTAACATAAAAAACTCTACTTAATTAAAATTTAAAAATCCACATAGCTTATTTCCAGAGGGATCTTTCAAATAAGCAAGGTACATTTTGAAGCCCTCTCCCTCTCTGATTCCAGGCGGATCCTCACAGGTTGTGCCACCATTTTTTATTCCAGCAGCATACCAGCGATCGCCCAATTCTATATTTTTTATTTTAAAGCCGATTGTCGTTCCATTTCCATGTGAAGCAGGTTCGTTGTTTATAGGTTCAGAAACGCAAAAAGTCATATTTTCGTGAAAATAGAAATATCGAGTTTGGCCGGTAAGATTAGGAAAAAATCTGCCTGATTTACATCCTAAAACTTCAAAAATAGAATCGTAAAACTTTTTTGAAGCTTCGATATCATTGGCTCCCACCATAATATGACTAAACATTTCTAAATAATAGAGTGCAGTGCTTTAGACATTTCATTAGAAGTTTTATAGAGCTCCCTAATTTCATGTTCTTTATTACACACAAAGGCAAAACCTAAATTCTTATCTTTATCACCATAAGCTACTGCCCCTCCTATTCCTGCATGTCCAAAGTATCCTTTGGTATGCTTTGGCGATTCTTCTACTCTAGCAGTCTTGTTATACAACATATAACCAAGACCAAAAGCTACGTCGCCTCCCATCAGAACGGTATCAGGACCATTAGAAATTTGCGTAGTTATTAAATCTAAAGTCTGAGGAGAAATAAGCTTTTTGTTGTCCCTTGAACCACCCGAACTTAAGATTCCATAAAGCTTAGCCAAACCTTCTGCACTACCGTGTCCATTTGCAGAAGGGATTTCTGCACATCGCCATTCTGGATCATTAACTCCTGTCAATCCCGCTCCTTGTGCTATCGATTGAAATGCCCAATAGAAATCTCCGCCGATAATTGCATTTTTCATATTTTTAAGTTGTCTAGGCAAAAGAAACGATGGTATGTATTTAATTTTTTCTAGAGGAAAAACTTGGGCATCATCTCTTTCTATCATGATCATATCGGCACAATTAGAAAAATCTTCATGGGTTAGTCCAATTTTGAAATCTATTCCAAACGGAACAGCAATTTCCTCTTCAAAATATTTTCCGACAGATCTGCCGTCGACTCTTTTAATTATCTCTCCAACAAGCCATCCATAAGTTAACGCGTGATAGCCTTGAGACGACCCCGGTTCTCGAATAGGTTTTTGTTTTTCTAAAGCTTCTCTAAAATGTTCAAATTTTGTCCAATTGGTAATTGGAATACCTTCCGAAAACCCAAACATTCCTGCGCGATGACATAAAAAGTCACTTACTTTTGTATTTTCCTTGCCATTGTTTCCATATTCAGGCCAATAAGCAGTTACTTTTTCATTACAATCCAGTTTCCCCTCTTCAATTAATTTAGCTATGCAAGTGGCGGTTACCGCTTTGGTTACCGAAAAAACATTTACCCAAGTATTTTGTTCCCAAACTTTTTCTCTTTTTTCATCTTTGTGTCCGCCAAATAAATTAACAACCATTTCGCCTTCATACTCGATAGCTACGGATGCACCTAATTCGTGCCCTGAATTAATTGCTTCAGAAAAAATTGATTCAATTTTTTTAAATTTTGGATCGCAATAACCAGCTACTGGAAATGTTTCCATTAAGTTCTCCCCTTTTTCTCTTTCTTAGTTAAAAGAATTACTTTGAAGTTCCAAGCCCTCTAAAGAACCTTTTTTTCTCCATTTTTTCATTAAACTAAAAAATTCTAAAGAACCGCCGCCATAGGGATTATTTTGCGGTGATGTATTAGGCTTACCTTCATTATTATAATATCCCGGTGTACAACTCTCTTGAAAAGCCTGCATATTTCTAGCTTTTTCTATCACAGTGTTTACCCAGTTTTTTTCTGCATCTTCTGAAGCCTCTACATAATTTTTGCCATCTTTCTTCATCGTATCCAAAATATATGACAAATGAATGCTTTGCTCATCCAAAGAGTGAGTATAGTTTGCTGTGAAGCCGCCCTGAGCTGGTCCAAAAAAGAAAGTATTTGGAAAGCCTCTGCAATGCATACCGTGATATGTGACTAGACCATCTTTCCATTTTTCTGAAATTGATAAATTATTTTTGCCTACAATCTCATATCCACTTCTTCGAGTATATTCTGTGCCTACCTCGAAACCTGTTGCAAAAATTATGCAATCAACTTCATATTCTTTCCCGTTAAAGAAAATTCCTTTTTCTGTAATCTTATCTAATCCTTTACCATCGGTATCTACGAGCGTCACTGATTCTCGATTATAAGTTTTTAGGTATTCATCGTGAAAACAAGGACGTTTGCAAAACTGTCTATAATAAGGTTTTAAAGATTCGGCAGTTTTTGGATCATTTACAATTTCCTCAGCTCTGGCTCTTATTTTTTCCATTTTTTCAAAATCAACCATCTCAACTTTGTTCATTAAATTATCTTCGCCAACATGTTTGATAAATTTATCCATCAGATAATTTTTAATTCCTTTCTTGTAAAAATCTCTTGTAAATAACCCGCCTAAAAACCAAAAGAACATAGTTATTTTTGATGGTGCACTGCTTCTAATGCTTCCTAATATAGTCCTGAAAATTTCTGTCCAACCGTCATTAACCAAATCTTTTTGCTGGAAATTTCCTGTTAAGAAGCCTTCAAAGTTTTCTCTCCTTTCGTTATGCCAACCAGGTTTTAATTTTTTAAACCACTCTTCATCCGTTTCAGAGTTATTTCTTTCGTCTATTGATGATGGAGTCCTTTGAAAAACATATAATTCTTTGGCTGCTTCTCCTAAATGAGGGATGCATTGAACTGCGGTAGCGCCTGTTCCTATAATTGCTACTTTCTTATCTTTTAAATTTTCTAGATTTCCCTTAGAACTTCCACCTGTATAAGCATAGTCCCACCTGCTTGTATGAAAGGTATGCCCTTCAAAATCATTGATTCCTTCAATAGCTGGTAATTTTGGTCTATTTAAGGGACCATTAGAATGAACCACATATTTTGCTCTAATGTCGTCGCCGTTATTTGTCGATATTTTCCACAAACCTTCTTTTTCTAGCCAGATTACTTCCGTTACTTCAGTCTGAAAAATAGCGTTTTCTGCAAGTTTAAATTTTTCCGAAATTTTACCAATGTATTCTAAGGTTTCAGGAGCATTAGTATATTTGTGCTTAGGTACAAATTTGGTTTCTTCAAGCAAAGGAAAGTAAATGTATGATTCTATATCGCATGATGCTCCTGGATAGCGATTCCAGTACCAAGTTCCTCCAAAATCTCCACCTTTTTCAATTATTTTAAAATCGTCTATTCCAGACATTCTAAGTCTAGAAGCAGCTAAAATTCCTCCAAAACCTCCACCAATTATTGCAACTTCTGTAATAAGGCTTTCTGAATTTTTTTCAACTTTTTCTGTATACGGATCTTCAACAAAGTACTTGAAGTCACCTTCAACTTCTTTGTATTGATCATTTCCGTCAGCTCTGAGCCTCTTATCTCTCTCTTGCCTATATTTGTCTCTTAATTGATCTGGATCAAAATTAAAATTATCTGTATTTATTACCATATTTAACCTTCAACAAAATTGATTATCTCAATTTATCATTGAGTTTTAAAGCTTTCTAATAATTTTTTAATTGTCTTAATTTTAATCAAAAGATGGCACTACGTTTGTAATTGGAATCATCAAATGTTCCCACTCAGTATTTGGAAACATAACGTATGAACCTCCAGCATATGGATTGGACGTTATTTGTTTTAAGACTCCCCTTGGAAGCAGCAACATAAGATGAGGTCCTGAGTCGTGAAAATTTCCTGTCTCGGCGGACTTTTTGTGGTCTTCCATTCCGACACTGGTTGGAACGTCATTATCTACTGGAACGTCTCCCATCAACATGTAAGCTTGTCCAAACTTTTGATTTTCAATATCATTTTTTTCCCCAGCCATAAATCTTTCATTCCACTTTCGCCATTCTTCATCTAAACACATTGGAGCTATTCTTTGAGGAGTGCTACCGGTCATGCAGACCCAATCATTAGAGCCTTTTTTAAGCAGTGATCCATCAAAGTCCATAAATGTTGCACTATCTGTAATAGAAGATGGAGCCGCTTTTTTTGCCATCTTTATAAGTGCATTTTTTGAATAAGGTGATTTATGTTTTTCATTTTGCTCGTGACCTCCTGCAAGTGCGCCAAAAGAAATGAAGCAACCCATCATAAATATTAAAATCTTCATTTTTTCTCCTATAGTATTTTATTCAACCATTGCTTGACGCATTGAATCATAATCATCAAAAGCTGTAAAAGTAGCAATTTTGTTGTCTTCAATTGTAAACATGTGAAGTGCAAAACTATTTAGATTATCACCCATCAACTTATTCAACACATAGACTGTTTTGCCTGATTTACTATCGACGGTATCAATGTTGATAGTTTCTAATTTGAAACTTGGCCAATAGACTGGAATCACTTCAAAAACGTTTTTTATCGTCGCTTCGGTTCCATTGAAGGTTCCCGAATGCGGTAGCTGTCCTAAGATAGTAAATTTTAAGTCAACTGCATGAAGCTTTGCCCAAGCCTCCGAATCACCGGCAGCAAATGTTGCATAAGCTTTTTTAACTAGTTCCTCAGCACTCATTGGTGAATCACCATGATGCATAGCTTGAAGAGATAGTGTCAGCGAAAAAATTAAAACCGTTAAAATCTTTTTCATATTTTTTGTCCTTTTGTTTTTTAATGTACCTGTTTAGACTAGCTTGATAGTTAAGAAACATCAACTTGCTTCTTTAAGAAATGAATAACATAAATACAACTAACTGGCTGAATCCTCCAAATAATAGATGGAGCTTTAGAAATATGAGCTCTATATTCGAGACTGTTAAATTATTCAAATCTGATGATCCTTTCATTATTCCAAAAAATATACTTAATCTAGATTCTTTTGAATTTGATGGTCTTGAAGGAAAGACTAACTTAAGAGAAATGCTAGATTCAAGTTACACCGATGCATTTGTGATTCTAAAAGATAGCAACATAATTTTTGAAGAGTATCAAAATGAAATGAAAGATAACGACCTTCATCTAATGAATTCAGTATCAAAATCTTTTGTTGGCATGCTTATAGGAATTTTAGAGAATGAAGCGAAACTAAATACAAAAGATAAAGTAATTAAATATATTCCAGAGCTGCAAAATTCTGCCTTTCAAGAGACAACTATTCAACATGCTTTAGATATGACTGCTGCTGTTAGATTTACAGAAGATTATAATGATTCTTCTTCAGAATTTTGGCACGAGGCAGCTGTAGTTGGTTGGCGCCCGGATCTGAAAAATGAAGTTTCCCCAAAAAATCTTTTAGAGTTTATGGCAAGTTTGAAAGAAACTTCACAAAAAGAATTTGAAATTTTTAATTACCGCACAGTCCTAACAAACATTCTAGCACTGGCTGCAGAAAGGTCTTGCCAAATGAAATTTCAAGACCTTCTCCAAACCTTTATATGGGATAAGTTAAAAGCTGAACATGATGCGCAAATTGTCTCGGACGGAAATGATTTCCCTTACATGGGAGCTGGAATGAATGCAAGCGCCAGGGATCTTGCTAAATTTGGCTTAATGTTGATGAACAATGGAACTTTTAATGATAATCAAATTGTTCCAGAAAGTTGGATTAAATCGACTCTTGAAGAATCTGACCAATATAAGAATATTTTTTCAAAAAGCGAGTATGGTCTAAGACTGCCTGGTTTTCACTACAAAAATCAGATTTGGGTTGGTGGTCCTGAAACCATGATTTGCATCGGTATCTATGGTCAGGCCATATACATTGACCAAAAAAATAAAGTAGTAATTGTAAAATTATCATCTCATCCCGAACCTGATGACCCCTTGATACTTGGTAATACTTTTTTAGGTATTGCAGCTCTTTCAGAAAACTTATAATTTTAAATAAGGTTACTCTACGGAACTTCTAATAATCTCTAAGTCTTTTGTTAAAACACTGCCTACTGCTGTATGGGACATATCTTCTCGCTCTAAACCAACAAAGTCTGATATTTTTCTTGTAGCATTAATTCCGGTGCAATGTCCGCCCATGAATTTACCCAAGCCCTCTTTTTTCAACCATTTGGCAGTCTGAGTGAGAGTCTTTTCATTTGCTTGCCACAAATGAAAGCCTCCCATGGCTCCATATATTGGCAAGTCTTTAATTTCTTTTAAAGATTCCCCGCTATTAATAATTCCTGCATGCCCGCAACCAGACATCATCACCCAACCTTTTTCAGTAAGCATGCCCATTGACTGATCATCCATTATGACATCTGGTTGGAGTTGATTATTGCTGTCTTTGACATATAAGTTTTCAGGTCCAATGTATTTTTCAACTTTTCTTTTTACTGGGCCAGTAATGAACAGGTCTTTGCTTATTTCAGTATTTGAATCCACGATAAAAAACTTTATACCGAGCCTTTCAGCTTCCTCTTTAAAAATTAAAGCTTCGCCATATCCTCCAGGGCCAACTCCATTTTTTTTTATTTTTGAACCATCTTTTGTAAACCTTTGTTGGAAAAAACCTTCAGCCACAAAAACTTTTGAAAAAGCTTTTTTATTTACAATACGATATTTTTTTCTTAATTTTAACAGTCCTCCAGTATGATCAGAGTGAAAGTGACTTAATACAACTTTCTCTACTTTAGAGAGATCTTTCTTTAATAGTTGAGCATTATGAATGACTGTATCTTCATGAAAACCAGTATCAAAAAGAATAGATTCTTCCCCGCTTTCATACAAAGCAGAAAAGCTCCATTCTCCAAAGCCTCCATAGTTTGCAATATTAGTAGCTAATACTGTTATTTCATATTTAGCAAGATCGGCAAAAGATTGAAAAGGAATTGAAATTAAAAGAAGAAGAAAAGAAAGTTTTTTCATTCTTAGTTTTTAACTTTGGAAGTCCAAAATTTTGTCATATTGACTGTTGTCTGATCTTTGACTATGAAGTGATGATAAAGAGCTGCAAGAATATGAATAACAATTAGTAAAATAATGGCATTTGTTGAAAACTCATGAATTCCCCGAATCAGATTGAACATTTCAATATTTTGAGTTTCTGAAGATAAATTCAACAACCCAAAAACCAAAACCGGATCGGAAGTGAAATTGGCAGACAAAATTCCAGTTACAATTAACATACCCATTAAAATATAAAGTCCGTAATGTCCTGCTTTCGCCGATATTACTTGCCAACCGGGCATCTCAGTAGGAAGCGCTGGAGCACCGTATCTGTATCTCAGGAAAATTCTCAACAAAAAAAGAAACGTCACTATTAACCCCGCTTGAGCATGATCTACTCTAGACTCAAGTCTGTCCCAAAGCTCCATGTCGCCACCAAACTTTTGGGCAACATTTAAATCCAACATTATTATTATGGCCATCAACCAGTGAATGACTTTTTGAGCTTTTAAATAATCAACCATTGACCAATTTTAAATTAAAAAAACCAAAGATAAATTAATTATTAAAGCTAACAAAGTTAGTAAAACGCTTACTGTGTGAAGTATTCCAAATTTTTTTTTATTGTTTTCATCTCTTGCTCTATTTGTTGCCGGTATCAAAGAATAACAAATAACAAAGAAGATAAAATTTGCTAATTGCATAAAAACCAAAGGAAAAAATTCTAGCCCATATACTAGACCTATTGTTAAAGCGGCCAAAGCGAGAGCCGCTAAAAATTGAAAAAATTTTGGAAAAAGATTTCTTAATAAAATTCCTGCATTATCTTCAGGCAAAACTTTAAAAATAGAAGAAGCAACTACAAAAGATTGAAACAAAATTACTCCTGCACTTATGCCAGAGATTAAAATAAAAAAAGTTGATCCTAAATTCATATTTTTAAAGGTTAAAAGCTTATTTTATAAAGTTCTTGCGAATGTAAATTCCAATTGTAATGGCTATAATTTTTATATGAAAATAAAATTTTTTATTGTTTTTCTGTTTTTAATGTCTTCTTCTTTTGTTTTTTCGGCAAAATATGGAAAAACCGATCCTGACAAGCTTTATTCGAGAGCGCTCAACTTCATTGAGCAAGAAAGATTTTTTGAAGCAAAAAAAGTACTCAAAGCATATACAAAATCTAAGCCAGAAGATTCTTACGGCTGGACCTTATATGCTTTTAGTGAAAGAAAGCTTGGAGGCTTAGAAAAAGCAAAAGGATTGTATGAGAAGGCTTTATCACTGGATGCTGATAACAAAGCAGCTTTAGAATATCAAGGTGAACTCTTCGTGGAATTGGAAATGCCTGCATTAGCACAAGCTAATTTAGAAAAACTCAACATTCTTTGTCCAAATTCTTGTGAAGAGGCAGAGCAATTAAAAAGTTTTATTGCCGGAACAGCTGTTAAATAGTTTTTACTTATTTTTTTTAATTTATATAATTCTTCTATGTCGATTGATAAATTATTGAATGATTCTGAAGTAAGCGAACTTAAACAGAAAAAAGATCTTATTAATGTTTTTACTTTAGCGTCTATGTGGGCTCAAGTAGTACTGGCTTTTTTGCTGTTCGTTTTATTTCCTAATCCTCTAACATTTTTTATTTCGGCAATAATTATTGCTGCTAAACAATTTCAAATGGTTGTTTTTATGCATGATGGCGCACATGGTCTTATTTTTAAAAATAGAAAATTAAACGATATTGCTTCTCAATGGCTCTGCGCCTATCCAGTGATGACGGATACGATGCCTTACAGAAAAGTCCATTCTCAACATCACAAGCATACAGATACTGAAAAGGACCCTGATTTAGGTCTTACTCAAGCGTTTCCAGCATCTAAAAAAAGTCTCGTTAGAAAATTTACTAGAGATTTATCCGGCATTGCTGGGGTTAGAAGATATTTAGCAGTTCTGATTTCTGCTTGGGGCAATGAAGATTCTTTTCTTAAAAGTTTAAAAAGATTTGCATTTAAATTAAAAGGTTTTTTCATCACCAATTTTATAATTCTTGCTAGTTTAATTTCCGTAGATCAAGGATGGTTATACTTGTTTTTATGGTGGTTACCAATGCTGACCTTTTTTAGTCTTTTTTACAGAATCAGAAGTATTACTGAGCATTCAGGGCTAAGCGGTAGTAACGATTTTACATTTACCAGAACAACTCTTGTGCCTTGGTATCTCAAATATTTTTTAGCGCCACTCAATGTAAATTATCATATTGAACATCATTTATTCACTTACTGTCCTTGGTATAACTTACCTAGAGCTCATCAAATGCTCAGAGAAAAAGGCTTTACTGATCAAATGGAGATTTCTGAGGGATATTTACCTATATTCAAAAAGATTCTGATACAGTAGCTCATTAAAAATGAAGGGCAGGAGAATTTTTTTATTACTAAGCTTTCTGCTTTTTGCGATTTCCGTATCTGCAGAACCCTTAGCCCATGATCATCATGATGAAAACCATCATGAAGAATTTTGCGTTGTTTGTCATTTTGTTGAAATATCTTCAATCGATTATTTCAATCATTTAGAGATTTCCGATAACCTCAACAAGAACTTATTTAAAGAAGAGTATTCTTCTTATTTTTTATCTCATTCATCTCCCTACTTAACTAGAGCACCTCCTAAAATTTAAAAACTCATAACAAATTTTTTAAATTTTAATTTTTCATAGGAGGTATTATGAAAAAATTTACAAGAATGCTCACAATAATGAGCATAGTGGCGATAAGCCCGGCTTTTGCTCAAGATATTGAAGATGTGGTTGTAACTTCATCGATCTTGGGTACAAAAAGCCAAATTGAAAATCCCATTCACGTCATTGACGAGGAAACTCTTAATAAGTCTGGAAGTCACAGCATAGGTGAATCCATAGATAATTTACTTGGTGTAAGCAATACGGATTTTGGATCTATCGTTGGGCAACCTGTTATTAGAGGACTTTCTGGAGCAAGAGTTAAGGTTCTTGAAAATGGATTAGTAAATAGAGACGTTTCAGGAATTGGTGCAGACCACCCAATTGACATTGACTTGAATAATATTCAACAAGTTGAAATTGTCAGAGGACCGAGTTCCTTGCTTTATAGCAATGGTGCGCTTGGTGGTATTGTTAACGTGGTCGATAACACAATCACCCAAGAAGATTTTTCTGAACAAGAAATAAAACTTGGCTTTGAGCACAACTCAGTGAATGATGGCGATGTTCACAACATAAGTTTTAGCGACAATATTGAAGGCTTTAATATGAGTCTTGCCTACAAGCATCAAAATTTTAATAATTTTGAAATTCCTGATGAAGCAGTAATACATGAGCCTGGTCATACAGAGGAAGAGAAAGATCATCTAGAAAATTCCGATGCGAAAATAGCAGCATACAAAACTGGTGTTTCTATTGTTGAAGATTGGGGTTATTTTGGAGTCTCATTCAAAAATATTGAAAACGTTTATGGTATTCTTTTTCACGGAGAACACGAGGAAGAGGAAGGAGGAGGAGGAGAAGAAGAACACGAAGAAGAAAGAATTGAATCTTCAACTGATTCTGACACCACGAACATAAAAGGGGCTTACAAAATAGCAAGTGATTACATCAATCAAATTGACTATTTCTATAGCGACACTGATTATGAGCTTGTTGAGTTACACATCGGTGGCGAGCATAACGGTGAAAAAACGACTTTCCTTAATGATGCGCAAGAACTTGGAGCAATTCTAGATTTATCTAATGATGCTTTGACGCAAAAAGTTGTGATTCGTTCGATGGAAGAAGACACTTCTATTCTTGGTGAAGAAGCTTTCATGGAAAATGTCGAAAGTGAAGAAACAAGCTTTGGATACTACCTTAGTAGAGAATTTTCTAACTTCGATCTTGATTTTGGTATCAGAAGAGACGAAGTAAATAGAAAAAGTAAAGTTGGTTCAACTGCTTATGATAAAGACTTTGACTCAACAAGTTATGTGCTTGGATTTGGTTTTGATCTATCTTCAACAACCGACTTAAGCCTTAGTATTAGTTCAGTTGAAAGAGCACCTTCATCCGTTGAAATGTTCATGAATGGAGAACATGCTGCTGTTCAGAGAAATGAAAGGGGTAATCCAAATATGCAAGCTGAAGAAGCACAAAACATAGACCTTGGTTTGAGCTTTGACAACGATGTCATCTATGGATCAATAAACTTCTATCAAAATGAAGTCGACAACTACATTTATCGTAAAGATAGTGGAGTAAAAGGCACAGGTGAAATGAAGCTCGAAATCGCAAATTTTGTACAAAAAGATGCTGAACTTGATGGTTACGAGATTCAAGTTGGAACAGATTTAGATTTTCTAAATGGGAACTTAGGTGTAACAATTGGAAGAGACTCTGTGAATGGAACTTTTACAGACGGTTCCAATATTCCTAGAATGGTTCCAGCGAGAGACATTTATACGCTGTCTTATACTGAAGACAATTTGTCAGTTGACGTAGATTTAACCGAAGTAAATGCACAGCCTGATTTTGGTTCCGATGGTGATTCATTTACTGCTGGATTTGAGCTGCTCGAGTTAAGTATCAGCAGATCTTTCCCAGTTGAAGGAGTTGAAGACTTTAAAGTAGTGCTTTTTGCTAATAACCTCTTAGATGAAATAGCAAGAAACCATTCATCTACTGTTAAAAATGAAGTGCCTTTACCAGGCAAAAACTTAGGTATAGGTTTTAGAGTTACGCTATAAATTCTAAAACGTCTCCTGAATGCCGAAAGCAATATTGAGTTGTTTTCGGCGTTCAAATGATTAAGATAGTTTCTAAATTATATGAAGCTAGTCATTGCTAAAGACACCGATCAATATTTTGGATCTCAACTAAGAGAACTCGATTTTCCAGTTGAAATTTTTCCCATAGATCCTGAAGATGCTTCAAATCCTCCTTGGGATTCTATTCCAAACTGTGACGCGCTTTTTCTTTCGTATCAATTTTTATTTGCAATTAGAGACAACCAAAAACTTTTTAAGCCACTATTGAATCTGTGCAAGCGCATGCAATTCATTCAGACTGGATATGCTGGGATGGACGACCCCTTTTGCCAAGCGATGTTAAAAGAATCTAAGGCAGTTATTGCCAATGCAAGCAGTATTCATGCAATTCCTATTTCTCACTATGTTTTTTCTCAAATGTTGCGTTGGAATAAAAGAATAGACCAGCACATAGAGCTGCAGCATGAAAAAAACTGGAGTCCTATGGGTGGTGACGGGGAATTAACTAACAAAACTTTATTGATATTAGGTTATGGAGGGATAGGCAAAGAAGTAGCTAAACTTGGTAAAGCTTTTGGAATGAATGTAATCGGTATAAGAAGAAAACCTCAAGAATGCGAATTTGCTGATGAGGTTTTAACTATGGATCGATTTGAAGAATTTTTACCTTTGACTGATTTTTTAGTGATGGCCTTGCCAAATGCCAAAGATACCGATGATGTAATCAATAAAAAAGTTCTGCAAAAACTAAATAACTCAGCAATGCTTATCAATGTCGGTAGAGGAAATTCATTAAATGAACAAGATCTTGCAAATGCCCTTAATTCAGGAGAGCTGGCGGCTGCAGCTTTGGATACGACAAAAATTGAACCGTTAGATAATTCTTCGGATTTATGGACAGCAAAAAATTGCTTCATATCTGCGCATGATTCGGCACATTCTCTTCTAGGCCTGCCTCGTTCTTTTGAATTATTTTTGGAAAACGTGAAAAACTTTAAAGAACAAAACCCTATTAAAAATCTTTACAGATAAAAGTTTCTTAAAAGTTTTTATTTATTATTCTTATAAAGATATTAGCTGTTTTTCAATTGTTCTAAGTTAATCTTATTCGCATGAATATAATTTTGCTGCATCGTGACTTGAGAATGCATGACAATCCAGCTTTGTTTCATGGCACGAATGCCGAAGAAGCCTTGGTCGTTTTCGTTTATGACAAAAACTACTGGCAAGCCAATGGAAAATCTGCTTTTCAACTTAAATTTGCTATGGATTGTCTTAGAGAAGTTTCAGATAACTTAAAAAATAAAAACATTCCTCTGCATATTTTTGAAGGAGACTACGAAGAGCTTAAAAACTGGATTGAAATTAATTTTTCAAATTCTGTAATTTACATGAATCATTTTACAGATATCGACTATTACCGAACTAGGACTAATGGTTTTAAACGTTTCTATGCAGATCAAAAAAGAATAAAAATTTTCGAAAATTTTGGAATTCAAACAAAAAATTTCAATCGCGATGCTTGGTCGTTCGATTGGCAAAAAATAATGACCAAGCCCATTTTATCTGAAGTGAAGGCTTCCGCTCCTTGGAGGCTTAAAGATATTAAATTAAATAGCTTTGAAGAGTTCTCTTCCAAAATAACTTTAATTGATCAAATGCCTGAATCGCAAATTGGGGGAGAAACGAAAGCATTTGAGCTAATGCATTCTTTTTTAGAAGAAAGAGGAAATGGCTACGCTTTTAAAATGTCTAGTCCGGTAGAAGCTGAGTTTGCATGTTCTAGACTTTCCACTCACATTGCTTTTGGTTCCATTTCGCTGAAAACAGTTTATCAATCTTTGCTAGAAGCTATTCCTAACTCATCTTTCAAAAAAGATTTGTACTCTTTTAAAAAAAGACTTCATTGGCATTGTCATTTCATCCAGAAATTAGAAACTGAACCAGAATTGGAATTTTCTTCAATGCATCCTATGTGTGACAAACTGAGAGGTGATGGAGACAACGAGATAATAGAAAAATGGATAAAAGGAGAAACTGGCTTTCCATTTCTTGATGCGTGTATGCAATTCCTTAAGAAAAAGGGATGGATTAATTTTAGAATGCGCGCAATGATTATGTCCTTTGCTTCTTATAATTTGTGGCAACCTTGGCAAAAAACTTCTCCACTATTGGCACAATTGTTTGTCGATTATGAGCCAGGGATACATATCTGTCAGGTTCAAATGCAAAGCGGTGTTACTGGTATCAATCTACCTAGAATTTATTCGGTTATAAAACAAAGCAAGGATCAAGATCCGGATGCATCATGGATTAAAAGCCAGCTTCCTCAATTGAGAGAATTTTCTGCAAATAGCATTCACAATGCAGAGCTTGCAGAAACCTATAAAGAAATTATTTGTGATCCAAAAGATAGCGCGAAAAAAGCCAGAGAAACCATATGGTCAATGAGGGCTAATAAAAATTTCAAGAAGATTGCTAAAGATGTTTATTTGAAACATGGAAGTCGCATGAAAAGAAGAGCCTAAAGTATCTTAAAATTTCAAGAATTTTCAGGTTTCATGAACAACAAAGTCATCCTATCGCTTTCTCCAATCTCTAAATATTTAGATTTATCTAAATCTTTTAATCTCAAACTTGGGGGCAAAGTCCAAACTCCTTTGGGATGGTCGGTTGTGTCCTTAAAGTTCGAGTTGATATCGGATTTATCGACCAAAATGAACCCAGTTTTTTCAGCCGCTTGGATCGCATAGGCTTCGGTAACGTATCCAGTTTTTTTCATTTTGTTAAATGATGTCTTCGGTTTTGCTCGATGTTCCACTACTCCAAATAAGCCACCTGGTTTTAAGGCGTTAAAACTATTTGTAAAGATTTCATCCATTGTGGGTCCCAACCAATTATGAAGATTCCTAAAAGTTAAGACTGCATCTACTGAACTTGCAGGAGCTAAAGTAGAATCAAGATCAACTAATTTAACTTTATTAAAGGCTTCATTATTGCTTAACATTAGCTCGTAATTAGCTCGACTTCTTTTCAAATAATTATTTTCTATTTTTGGATTAAAATGCGCAGCAATTAACAATCCAGAATCATTTAAGTAATTCGCAAGAATTTCTGTATACCAACCGCCCCCAGGAGACAATTCGATAACTTTCATATCCGGTTCTATCTTGAAAAAAGATATGGTTTCATAAGGGTTTCTGTATACATCTCTACTCACGTTTTTTGCTGTTCTATCTGAGTTTTCAACTGCATCACGCAAAGGATCTGCTGAGAGAAAAAACCCGGCCAGCAAAAAAATAACAATAAATATTTTTTTAATCATAATGCTTGTTCAAAAGTTTCTAATTGTGGCGGGCCGATATAAATTTCAGCGTGTTGGCCAGCATTTTTGTGAGCCAGACGAAAAGCTTCCGACTTAGTCCAGTTGAGAAAATGTTCTCTAGACTCCCAAATACTGTGAGAAGCATAAAGCGAATAATCTTCCTCGGTATTGCCTTTCATTAAATTAAATTCTTTAAAGCCGTCTACACCTTGCAAATGAGTATCTCTTTCTCTCCAAATTCTTTCAAAATCTTCTTCACGTCCTTTGACGATTTTGAATCTATTCATGGCCAAAAACATATGTGTCTCCTAAGTTGGTTAAAATTACTTCCCTTGAAATTCTGGACTTTTCTTTTCTATAAATGCTTTGACGGCATTTTTGTGATCTAGCGTTTCGCCACAATGTACGTGATGCGTTGCTTCTAAATCCAAACAATCATCCACCTCTCCGCTCATAGCACGATTCAAGTTTTCTTTCATATATCTATAAGCAACAGATGGTCCAGCTGCTAACTGTTCTGCTATTTCTTTAGTTTTATTCTCCAAATCGTCAGGTTCTACGACCCAATTAGTAAGACCCAAGCTCAAAGCTTCTTCGGCAGAAACTCGGTCTGATAGAAAATACAATTCTCTTGCTTTTGCAGAACCAATCAGCTGAGACATAAAATAAGTCCCGCCGTAATCTCCTGAAAAACCTACTTTTGCAAAAGCCGTTGTCATAAACGCGGCTGATGACATGATACGCAGGTCGCAAGACAAAGCATAAGACAAGCCTGCTCCTGCTGCTGCCCCAGGCAGAGAGGCTATTGTAGGTTTTGGCATTTTAAATAGTTTGCCAGACGTACCTCTTTGGTGATCTCTTTGTTGGTGAATTGCTTTATCAATAGTCATATCTCCCCTACCCTCAGAATTTCTTGAAGACATTCCTTTGACATCTCCTCCAGCGCAAAAAGCATTTCCTGCACCGGTGAGCACTATGCAACGCACTTCATTATTTAGTTCGAAATCAGCTATATTTTTTTGCATTGCTTCATTCATCTCAGCCGACATTGCATTTCGCGCTTCTGGCCTATTCATAATTAAATAGCCAACACCGTTTTCAACTTTGGCAAGTAAGTGATCTGTTCCCGTATCTAACTCTCTCATAATTTCCTCTCTAGTTTTTATTTGTTATTCTACAAATATTATGAGATTAAGACAGTTAGTATTTGTATCTCGAGAAAGAGACAGGTTGGCGAAAGAAATTTGCACCCTTCTTGATCTTAAAGAGACTTATCATGATGCAGGATTAATTAATTTTGGCCTTGAAAATGTGTTGATTCCACTTGGAGATACCTTCTTTGAAATTGTCATGCCGGTGCAAGAAAATACTACTGCTGAAAGGTTTTTGGAAAAAAGAAACGGAGATGGTGGCTACATGGTCATCGTAGATGTCGATGACTTTGAAAGTGAACAAAAGAGAGTTGAGTCATCTGGGATTGAAATTGTCTGGCATGGTAATAGAAGCGAAGAAGAAATAAATGCCCGAACAATTCATCTTCACCCGAAACAGGTTGGTGGAGCAATTTTATCGATAGATCATATGAATCCTAAAAATGCTTGGCTCTGGGCTGGTACAAATTGGGCAAAAGACATAAACAAAAATCTTGTTGATGTGCTGTCAGGTGTTGTCATGCAATCTGATGATCCTGAACAATTATGCATGCAGTGGGAAAAAGCTCTTGGAATAAAAAGAGCCCAAAATGAATTGAAAATTCAATTAGAAGAATCAACTATAAACTTTGTAGAAAGCATTGATGGAAGAGGAGATGGGATCAGTGCTTTCAAAATTAAGGCACTGAATAAAGATCAAATCATAAAAAATGCGAAATCAATGAAGATTTTTAAAGACGAAGAAATCTTATTAGGTGGAGTTAAGATTATTCTGGAGTAAATCAAGCAGATGACAAAAAAAATTGAATATTTTTTAGACTGCAGCAGTCCTTGGACTTATCTTTCATTCAAAGGAATTTTAAATTTAAAAAAAAATAAAAATTTTGACATTATATGGAAGCCCATTTTAGTGGGTGGTATTTTTAATTCGATCAATCCGAGCGTTTACGAAAGTAGAAAAAACCCAGTGAAAGAAAAATTAGAATACTCTCAAAAAGATATGAATGATTGGACTAAATTAAGAGATATTGAAATAAATTGGCCAAAAATTTTCCCGATTAATAGCGTAAGAGCTATGAGAGGCGCCTTTTATTTTTTAGATGAACAAATTGAAATAGAGTCTTATCTTGAATCTATTTTTAAAGCTTATTGGACTGACGGAATTGATATATCAAGTGAAGATTGTTTAGCAAAAATTGTTGATGCCTTAGGCGTAGATTCAAAGAATTATATTGAGTTTATTAATCTGCCTGATACAAAAAATAGACTTGTGAAAAACACTCAAGAACTTATGGAAAGAGGTGGCTTCGGTTCACCAACATTCTTTATCAATGATAAAGATATGTATTTTGGTAACGATAGGCTTCAATTAATAGAAAACTTACTCTAGAAATTTAATTTTTTTCTTTTGCCTTTGCCATTTCAGAAATACTTTTGGCATCTTGTTGGAACATAGTTTTAAGACTTGCTTTGGAAATTCCTTCACCAAAATTTCTTGCTTCTTTTCCAACATCCATGCCTCTTCTTACCGCAGGTCTGACTTTTATAGCGTCAAACCATCGTCTTACATTTGCAAAGGAGTCTAGATCTACTTCGTACCTTTTATAGGCGGTTACCCATGGAAAAGACGCTATATCTGCAATTGAATAATCTCCAGCTAAAAATTCTCTTTCATTCAAAACTTTATCCATTACACCTAACAAGCGATCGTATTCGTTTTTGTACCTAGTTTCGGAATATGAGTGATCACCAGGGAAATTCGGAGCATAGTTAACAAAATGACTTACTTGACCAGCCATTGGGCCTAATCCTCCAACTTGCCAAAATAACCATTCTAAAACCCTTTCTCTATCAGGAGATTGCTGAGGAAAAAAATTTTCTGCCTTTTCCGCCAGATACATTAGTATTGCACCAGATTCAAACACGCTCATTGGCTGCCCATCGATTACATTTTTATGATCAACAATCGCCGGCATTCTGTTGTTTGGACTAATTTTTAAAAATTCTGGTTTAAATTGATCGCCTTTGCCTAAATTGACGTAAATTACGTTGTAATCCATCTCGCATTCTTCAAGCATGATAGAAATTTTCCAACCATTGGGTGTTGGAGCATAATAAAGATCTATCATTTTATTAAGATTTTATAAGAGGTAGTTTTTGCAGGCCTAATGCTTCTCTATAGGTGTTGTGATAATGATGAAGAGCAGGCTCATTTCTGCCAAAAGTAAGAAATTCAAGGTTGCCAGAATTTAGCCCCTTATGAGATGAGGCAGCTGCTACATAATCCTCGTCTCTAATAACATTACCAAATGCAGTATAGAGTTCTTCGAGAGGATTTTGACCAGTTTCTGGAGATACTCCCATTTTTTTGGCAGCTGCTAGTGCTTCTGGATAAAAATAGAACGAAATCTTTGAAACACTTTTGTGAGGTGAATCTTCTAAAGGATACTCTTTAACCAAAAAAGCTCCTTCTGGAGTTGGCATAAAGATTATATTTGGAAATAAATAATAAACTGGCAACGTTCCTGTACAGATTTTCCAATCTTCTTCAGGCATTTCTCTCATTGCATCGATATCCCTTTTGCACAAAATTAATCTTCCGTTCCTTTTAAAACTATCAAACATTTGACAATTACCATGAAAAGCTTGAAAGAGAGAGTCTTTGTGCAAAACAGAAAAGTGGTAAGTTTCTCCAAAAGTATCTATAGCTAACTTCCAATTCATGTCAGTTTGATATTCATCTTCATGAGAAAGAACTAACTTATCAAAATCCCACGCAGCAAATTCTTCGTTCAACTTATCGCCTAATAATTCATCTAAATTAATTTCTCCGCTTGAATTTGGATGCACCCATAAGAAACCGTACTTTTCTAGACTTGGTAATTCAGTCAGTCCATAACAGTCTTTATCTATTTTTCCAAATTGGTCGCTTTTCGGATAACCAACTAAATCTCCTTCGTTATTAAAAGTCCATCCATGGAAAGGACACGAAAATTTAGACTTTACACCTTTTTTTTCTTGTTCAATTTCAGCACCTCGATGAGAACAGACATTTGCATACGCCCGAAACTTTCCTTGGGGATCTCGTGCAGCAATTATTGATGAGCCAAAATCTTCGATCGTAACGAAACTATTAGGTTCAGCCAAATCTCCTGACATGCCAACAATTTGAGGATAATCTTTAAAAAAGGTTTTCCACTCTAAATCAAATCTTTCTTCACAAGTATAGGTATCGGCCGGTGTTTTAACTATCCCACCTGCATCAACATTTGTATTAGCGTCTAAATGGCTGATCAAACCTTTGAGCAGTCTGTTTTGTTCTTCCTTTAACATATGAAAATATTAAATTTTTTTTTCTATTTTTCCAAGTTAAAATTAAGAAATTATTCATGACAATCGCAGTCAGAATTTTGGCAAGTTTGATAATTTTTATAGTGGGCAAATATTAAGAAAGCTGAACCAATTAGTGTGAATACCGTTTCTAATGGAAAGCCTAAATACTCTCCTTCATTAAACAAGGCGAAAAAAAGAACCGCCAACCCAAAAAGCCCAACCGGGAAAAAGGAATTACTTTTGTGATTTTTTTTACCCAGATAAAGAGCGTAAAGACTAATTGGTGCGGCCATAAAAAGCAGAGAATAATGAAGAATTTCATTGGAAAACTGTATAGAAAATATAGCAACAGATGAAATCAAGAAAGCCGGCACAAATAGGCAATGCACTATACAAGCTATAGATAATGTCATAGCGAGCCTATCTGAAATTAACTGAGTGTTTTTCATGTGTTTCTTCTCTCCTCAAGGAAGAGACACTTTAAATTAATACTTATTAGGACACAACTTTTGACTATGAGACTTAAGAAGAGTATTCCTCATTCAGACCCTTCAAATCTTCAAAATTCATAGCTTGAAGAACTTCTAAGTTTTCGTCCAGAATTTCATATATAGGATCTGTGGCCGAATACGGTCTTAAGCTGAAATAAACCACTACATCTTCATCTCCACCGCCTTCTGTGTGAGCTTCCCCCGGTTCACCGGCTTTAAATACTCCCGCAGGTCTGACATCTTTTAATTCTCCATTGGGAAGATAAGTTTTCAACTCTCCTTTAACAGTGAAAGTACTATAGTTTGATGTATGTCTGTGCATCAGAATCTTTTCATTGGCTGAAAACTTAAATAAAACATCGACTATTTTAGCTTTTTCATCAACATTTAATATCGACATCAAGATATGATCAGCTGGCTCTCCGTCAGGTCCAGGCAGCGGCTTCCAATCAATCTTCGATTCGTCAAAACTATTTACATCTAACATATTTATAACTCCTTTTTTTTATTATTTAGGATACCAAATTATTTTCACTTATGGGATCACTGTAACTTTAATTTTTTTTGATTCTAAAGGTGGCTGATGAGGTATATGGTATTTATTTCCCAAAATTAACTGCAACTGATATTCCCCTTCTGCAAGATCAAGATTTGTTTCAGTTTGACCTAAGCCAAAATGAAGATGTTGCTTAGAAGATGGGATTGGCAAAGAATAATCTATTTCATCAACGTTTATTAAAAGATGATGGTGACCGGTATTTTCTATATCAACCCCCGCAGGCGCAACGCCTTTGCCTGACAATCCAAATTGAACAAGAAACGGTGATTTCAAAACGTCTCCATCTTTTATATTTATAAAATAAACTTTCTCCGCAAAAGTATTGATAGATAACATTAAAAATAAAATTATAATAATTGATTTCATTTCTTAATTTTAAAATTCTTTTAGTTTAGTTCAACTTATTTTTTTCTTTCCAGTATTTTTTTAAAACTATCAACTCTTGAGTGTAGTGTAATGTAAGGGATTTGAGTTTATTATGATGTCATGAAAGAAATTCAAACAGAATCAAATATTAGAAAAGTTGCCTTTACTTCTTTATCGGGCACCAGTATCGAGTGGTACGATTTTTTAAATAACTATTCCCCCCAAGGGATTTCTGGACAGAATTATAAAGATTTATAAATCTCTATTCCGTTAAATTTATTTCATCGCCTTAACAGTATAACAATCCAGCGACTAAGGTTTAGGATGTCGGCTAGCGCAGCCGAGACATAGGTAAGGGCTGCCGCCCTCAGAATTTGACTAACTGCTTTTTCGTTTGACTGCGATACATAATTCCCTTCCCTCAATATAGGGAGGGCTTTAGAAAAACTTGCATCAAATTCGATCGGCAGAGTTACCGCATGAATCATCATGCGAGCTATGAAACCGGATAGCCCGAGAAAAAGCAACAAAGAAAATGGCATAGGATGTCGCGTAATAATACCAATCACAGGTGATAAAGATATTATGGCAACACTCCAACGGGCTACCTTGTCAACTACGGGAACCATCTTTGTTCTAGTAGCCAAACGTTTATCGCCTTGCTGATCCTGAATTGCGTGTCCAACCTCATGCGCTGCAATCGCAATTGCGGTCAATGATTTAGAATCGTAATGCTCTCGTAAGAGCCTAACTTTTTTTTCAATTGGGTCGTAGTGATCTCCGAGCTCAGTTACTTCGACCTTCACATCCTCTAAAGAAAATCGCTCAATCAAGTGCTTTGCAAGCTCTCCACCAGTGCCAGGCATTTCTGGCTGCTGTGATGAATATCTTCTCATAACGAACTTCACCCACAAAGAAGGTCCAAATATCAATGCCAAAACTAAGAGCACGCCCGCTACTAAAAACATATTTTATCTTCCATATAAATTATCCATGTTTTTTTATTAGGTTTACTGCCCACGTCTTTACACTTGGATTTTTTTCAATGTCAAGAATGAATTCTTGACCAAACCCTTTGTAAAAGATTGTAGATTCTTTTTCATTTTCCCACTTCATTCTGTTTAAGAATAGCCCTTTTGTATTTAAAAAATATTTAGAAGGCAGTTTCCATCTAGATCGTGTTTTATTTGCTTCGGTCAAAATTAAATCATCATGAGTCTTTTTAAATAAACCGTGCCCCCTATCAAAAACTTTTTTGTTATCTATCTCTAAAGTTTTTCTACCTATATAGATAGTATTATTTAAGAATTTAGAAGTGTCTCCGTATCCATGAGGATGAGCAATATTCTCTTCTTTGAGATATGTGGTTATTGCTTTAGACCCTTTGATTATTTCTTTTATTTGTAACCATCCATAAAGATGGTGCATATCTCTTCCCTTAATTGAAAAGTTCTTAAACCATCCAAAGAATAAAAATAAGTCTCCTGGACCTACACTATTATTTTTTAATTCTGTTTGCGAAGAACCTGCTTGACCGAAAATACCAATATCTTCATTTAGCAGCGGGTCATTATGACAATAATCTGAAGGTTTAACCTTAGCAGATACTTCTTTTAATAATTCTGTGCCTGATACTCCATAAAAGTCTAAATCTCTATACTTTTTAGGTGAGGGGTGGTTTTGAGGAATCGGTATAGAAAAGATCCTTCCATCGCCAAATATAGGTGACGCACTTCCACCTGCTCTAGCATCAAATCCTTTTCTGCTGAGTATTATTCTTTTCAATTTTTCCAAATAAAAACTCCAAATGAGGATCTACTCTACCGTGACGATTACAGTCAGAGTAGTGATTTAACATATCGTCTACTATTATCTTTTTGTTTAATCTTTAGAATTCTATTTGACAATATCCACCATATTCTCTGACTAGCGAATCGCAGGTGCTTTTTGCGTAACCACATCGTTTTTCTCCAAATTTCATATGACAATATGACTGTGTGTAAGAGTAAGGTTTTGCGTCGTGACAATGATAACTTCCATTAGAATGATTGGTATGACATCCATCTTGATTTGTCCCGCCTGAATGAGAAAAAATCAAACAGGAACTCAAAGACAAAATTAAAATAAAAATTCTCATTTATTAAATATATTACTTAATTTCTTTCCTTAGATCTATTCCACCGTGACAGACTGATTGAAAACAGTGATTAAACATATCATTTAATCTATCTCTCTATCCCTTAAATACTCTTCTATCGGACCTACTTGAGTTCCTTCGTGAGCATTATCATATTCTTCATGTTCTTCGTCGTAAATGTAAGCATCTTCTTCGTGTTCTTCGTATTTAATGTAATCTTCGTCATTCATTGGCGGAGGGTCAAATTCATCTTCCTCTATATAATCTTTCAAATATTCTTCCTGCTCTTTCCATAATGCTTCTTCAAACTCTACTTGATCCCACTTATTAATTTCTTCATCTGTAAATACTGCTTCTTGTCTGTTTTTAAATATTTTACTAATTACAGTATCAAACCATTGTTTTGTGTTTTGAAAAAAATTATTTTTTAATGCCTTCATTATTTAAATTTCATCCATTGTTAAACTAAATGTTCATTTATTTTTACTTAAAACCTTTAAACCTTTTAACCACTACAAATACTATTACACCTAAAATTATACCTACTAGAGAATCAAACCAACCTACTGGTCTGACATTAGAGACATAAAAAATAAATATTGTCGCACCTAAGATTATTCCTAAGATTGTTGAAATGCTAAATTTCATAATTTCCTCCTGTTCTAAAACTAATAAAATAAACTTATCATTATTTTGTTTTTTTTTAAAATTATGGCAACTTAGCAAGATGTCATGGAAAGATTTTGAAGAAAATGCTTTTAAATATTTAAAAAATGAGTACTCTAATTTTTCTTTTTTAAAATTTAAAAAACATGGTGGGTCTAACTCCAATATCCCAGACATTGAGATTTTAAAAAACAATAATTCCCTATTTTTTTTAGAGTGCAAATTGAAGGAAAGTCAGATTGGTCAATTTGTTGTTTTAAAAGACCTTAATAGTTCTTCCTTTATATTTTCATCTGCGAATAAGGGTAATGAATTAAGAGCGCAAGCAATAATCAAACACATGAATGATCAGTTTGAATATTATTCTTCAAAGAAATCTGTTGCCCTAAGATGCAGTAAAAACGAAATGATAGATTCTATTAAGAGTTATTTGAGTTCGAAAAAAGTTAAGTTTTTGATTTCTTCAAATCATCATTCAGATTTTATGAAATATCCAATAAGGTTTACTAGTGCAGATAATGTTGAAAAACATTTTGAAATCAGTGGAGTTTATAGGGAGAAGAAAAGCGGGTCTTCAAATCTTCCTGCAAAAGATTTAGAAAACTTCAAAAATATTTTAGGTATGAAATTTTCAAGTTTTAAGATTGAGCAGTCTAAGGGCAAGACATTTGTTAGTTTTGGAGAGTCTGCACCCAAAAGTCCTTATCTGAAAAATTCATTATATTTCTTAAGTAAAAAAAATGAATTGCACTTTGAGGTAAGAAAATTATCAAATACTAATAATTCGAATGTAATTTTTAAATTAGAACCAAAGAAAGAGATAAAGACAGACGATTCGAAACTTTTTATTGAAAGTTTAAATACTTAAATAACATTTTGATCTATTAATTCTTTAATAATAAATTGAACTACATTTACAATTACTGCATTACCAAATTGAGTGTGTGCTTGGTTTAGATTTTCTGAAATATTAAAACTTTCTGGAAATCCCATCATTCTTGCACACTCTCTTTTGGTTAATCTTCTTACTTTATTGTTAATTAAGTATGCCCCAGTTTTTTTTCCTGCACCTCCTCCGTGTGCCGACAAAGTTATGCCCAACCCTTTTGGACTATAAATTCTCTCGCCTTGCCCACCTTTATTTATTGTCCCAACTCTCAAAGGTTTTGAAGGATAATTATTAAAGAGATCCTTTTTTATTTTGCTTGAATCTATTTTTATATCATTTCTATTAATTTCTAATTCCTGAAAGTTCCCTTCTTCTAGAATTTCATTCACGGTTTTGGGATTAAAAGCAGGTTTTGATAACTTAAAATTCTTTATTCCTAAAGAATTATGAATGCATATAAAAAAGACTCTCTCTCTTTTTTGTGGAACGCCAAAATCGTTTCCTTTTAAAAGTTCTATCGATACTTGGTAGTTGAGTTCATTTTCAAGAATTGACCTTATCATTTCTAATGTCTTGCCTTTGTCAATAGAAAGAATGTTTTTAACATTTTCTAAAATTAAGACTTTGGGTTTGTGAAATTTAACTATTCTTGAAATATCAAAAAAAAGGGTTCCTCTAGAGTCATCAAAACCTTTTCTTTTTCCTGAGATACTGAAAGGTTGGCAAGGAAAACCTCCGCATAATAAATCATGTTTGGGAATTTCTTTTTCATTGATCTTGGTAATATCGCCATGGGGCATTTCATTAAAATTTTTTAAATATACTTGTTGAGAATTTTTATCCCACTCTGAAGAAAATACGCATTTTGCTCCAAAGGAATCTAACGCTATTCTGAAACCTCCTATTCCGGCAAACAAGTCTATATATTTTAGATTCTTTAAAGATCGAGAATATTTATTTGTTTTAATCATTGCAGGAAGAAATAACTTTTTTTATATATGTTGGTGTTTTGAGATCAGAGAATCCGTAAAACCCTGTTTTAGTTCCTTTTGCTCTTAAACCGGGACTTAATATAAGATCTTCAGACTGAAATTTATTAAGAGTCTCTTTTGTTGCTAACCCACAAATATAAAAGAGTTGATCTGTTTTTTTAATCACTATTATCTCGTCCTTGAAAGAATTTTTAAAGATAATTGGAAATTTGCCATATTCAACTGTTTTTATTCCCCAATCTATACCTAACTTAGAAAGATCTGAGACATGGTATTTTTTACTATCGCCTATAGAGAGATCGACAAATTTTTTTCCTATAAATTTCTCTACAGCATATTCTCCTAGAAATCCATTTTTCCATCTTTTTATCTCTTGTGAATTGTCTATAAAGTGATGTCTTTCCTTTAATTTAGTTTTTACAATTTCTTTTGCAAATTCTTCTGTTTTTTTTATCAAGAGTTCTTCAATTTTAATACTGACAAAACTATTTGAATGATTAATTACTTTTTCTTTATACCCTTCCTGCATTTAACTTTTTAAATTTTTAATACGATAAACAGCAAAAACCCTTTCTTCTTCTCTAAGATGACAATATGCTTGAACACAAAGTCTATGAAAATAATTTGTTCTTCTTTCGACGAGAATAAATTTTTTAGGAGTTATTTTTCTTTTTGTAATTTCGTAATCCTTAAATTTATTTTTTTGATATTCAATTTCCACTGACTTCCCTTCTAATATCGCTTCCATTATTAATTCAAATACTTTGGGAAAGTCCATGCTAATTTACTTATTAAAATTTTTTCATATTATTTTATCTTATTATCAATTTAAATTTCCCAAGTCTACTTCTATATTTCTTATGACGAATTTGCTGATAGCGTTCACCTCGTTCAGAAAATCTTTTTAAAATTCCATGCACGTGACTATTCGTAAATTTTTTATTGGTATGAGTTCTAATTCCAGAGTCATTTAACCAGTTTGCAATTCTTCGATAACCTAGACCATCACTTTTAAGAGTTCTAATTATTTTTAAGAGAATAAATTGTCGTTTCGAAATTTCTTTTTCCCAAGTCAGATTGTTGCTTCGACAATAAAGTTTAAAAACTAGATAGTGATGTTTTTGTAGCAGTGATAAATCACTACTTTCGCCTACTCTACCGTGACGGACTTGGCTAAGTTTCTTGGTTGATCGATATCTGTGCCTCTGATCAAAGCTACCTCGTAAGACAATATTTGCAACGGAATAGTATAAAGAATAGGCGTCAATAAAAAGTCACATTTTGGCATGGTCATCAACTTGCCAGAATCGATTTGCATATGGCTAGATGCATCTCCAAAAACGTACAAAGTCCCGCTCCTTGCTTTTACTTCCTCCAAATTTGAAATAAGTTTTTCGGCCAATTCACTTTCAGGAGCAAGCGCCACGACAGGCATATTTTCATCAATCAATGCTAGTGGTCCGTGTTTTAACTCGCCTGCTGGATAAGCTTCAGCGTGAATATAAGAAATTTCTTTTAACTTTAATGCCCCTTCTTTAGCGATTGGATAAAACATACCGCGTCCAAGAAAAAGAGCATTATCTTTTTCTGCAATTTTGGGCGAAATCTCTTGAATTTCTTTTTTTAGTTTTAAAGATTCTTCTACAATCTCTGGTAGTGTTCTTATGGCCGTGACAATTCTTGTTCTTAGTTTGGGATTAATATTTTTTGCCTTAGCAATCGACATTGCCAACAACATCAGTGCGACTAACTGCGTGGTAAAAGCTTTAGTTGAAGCAACACCTATTTCTGGGCCAGCATTAGTGAGTAAGAGAAAATCAGATTCTCTAGCAATGGAGCTAGTTGGCACGTTGCAAATGGTTAAGGAGCCTAAGTAGCTTTGATTTTTTGCATGCCTCAAAGAAGTCAATGTATCCGCCGTCTCGCCAGATTGAGAAATAGTTACTAGCAAAGTATTTTCATCAATATAAGGATTTTTGTATGTATATTCACTCGCAAAATCTATTTGCGTTGGTACTTGAGAAATCGCTGAAAACCAATTGGCCGCAACTCTACCTGCATGCAAGCTAGTGCCAGCAGCGACAATTTGTATTCTTTTTACTTCCGCTAGCAACTTTGAAGAGCCTTCTCCGAAAATATTCTCTAAAACATCTTCGCCACCGATTCTTCCATCTAAGGTATTTCTGATGGCTTGAGGTTGTTCGTAAATTTCTTTTTCCATGAAGTGTTTATAGTCCCCTTTTGAGGTCGCCTCAGCAGAAATATCAATTTTTGTGACATTTCTTTCAACAGCTTTTTGATTTTCATCAAAGATTTCTAAGCCTGATGCTGAAACTGCTGCTGTGTCTCCATCTTCTAAAAAAATAAACTTATTGGTTAATTCGCTAATTGCCAAAGGGTCTGAAGCAGCAAAATACTCATCTTTCCCCAAACCTAAAAGCAAAGGAGATTTGTTTCTGGCTAAATAAAAATTATTTGAGTCTTCCTTATCTATTGCTGCAATTGCGTAGGCTCCCTCAAGACTAGTTTTAAGAGCCTGCATGCCTTCAATCATACTTTTGCCATCATTTAGAAAACTATCAATAAGGTGGGCTATCAATTCTGAATCCGTTTGAGACTCAAATGAATAGCCTTTTTTTGATAAAGCAGCTTTTAAAGCTAAATAATTTTCAATGATACCATTGTGCACAATAAATACTCTATTTTTTGACGAATGAGGATGGGCATTTGATTCAGAAGGTTCGCCATGAGTTGCCCATCGAGTGTGCGCAATACCTACTTTGCCTCTCGGCTTTTCTTGTATCATTCTTTCTTCGAGCAAATTGACTTTCCCGAGTGTTCTTAAATGCGCAACACCACCCTCTTGGTGCAAGGCAATGCCTGCTGAGTCATAACCTCGGTACTCCATTTTATGAAGCCCCTGAACTAAAAGTTTTCCGACACTTCTATCAGTAGCTGCTGCAATTATTCCGCACATTATCTTTTCTTAATATTTCTTTGTTTGCTTCTGCCCAAAGCCAATTTGTTTGCTGAAACGTTTTTTGTTATTACTGAACCAGCCCCGATCATGCTGTTTTTACCAATTATCAAAGGAGCAACAAGAGAGCTGTTGGAGCCTATAAAGGCATTTGATCCAACTTTGGTTTTGTTCTTATTTTTACCGTCGTAATTTACGAAAATTGTTCCAGCGCCAACATTTATTTCCGCCTCCAATGCGCCATCTCCTATGTAGGCTAAGTGCTTGGCTTTTGTTTTTTTACCGATCTTGCTTCTTTTAATTTCAACAAAATTTCCTACTTCGACGCCTTGTTCTAATTCTGCCCCTGGGCCAACATGAGCAAATGGGCCAATAGATGAATTATCGCCAATTTGAGAATTTTCTATTACCGAATAAGGTTCTACCTTAACTTTTTTATTTAATTTTGTATCTTTAATTACAGCGCCTGCTGAAATAAAGCAATCGTTGCCTATTGAAACGTTTCCTTGTAGAACCACATTGATATCAATGAAGACATTTTTACCTATAACTATTTCGCCTCTAAAATCTACTCGATTTACATCAGCAAATTTAACGCCCTTTTCTATGAAACTTTTTGCCATTTCTTTTTGATAAATGCGCTCTAAATTTTGCAATTCTTGAGCATCGTTGGCGCCTAATAATTCTTCAGAATTTCCAAGATTTATTGCTGTTATCCTTTTATTTTCATTGTGACAACAAGAAACAACATCCGTTAAATAATATTCTTTCGCGGCATTATTATTTTTAAGTTTGGACAACCAACCTTTTAAATTTTTAGATGAAGTAGCCATAATTCCTGAGTTAACCTCGGTAATTTTTCTCTCACTAGCAGATGCATCTTTTTCTTCAACTATACCAACTACCTTAGAATTGATTTGTCTAATGATCCTACCCAAGCCTTTTGGATTAGATGCTTCAAAAGTTAAAAGAGACAAATTATCTCTAGAAGTTCTTGAAATAAGTTTTTTTAAAGTTTTAATTCTTACCAAAGGCCCATCACCATAAAGCACAACTACACAGGAGTTAGGTCTTAAACTCGGTAGAGTTTGTTTGACTGCATGGCCCGTTCCAAGTTGTTTTCTTTGTAGCACCCAATTAGTAGATCTTGGAGCTTTTACAGAAGATTGAATGAGTTTGTTATGACCTCCGACTACTATATGAAGTTTTGACTTATTTATTTGAGAGCAAGTATCGATTACGTGTTGCAAAAGCGGTTTGCTGCCTAAAGGCTGGAGAACTTTGGGTAAATTAGACTGCATCCTTTTCCCTTGTCCGGCAGCTAATATGATTATGTCGACATTCATTTTAAAAGGAGCCAATAAAATTTACTTATGGAAGGTATTAAACTACTTCTTGCGTAATTTACGCAAGGTTTGAAGTCTTGCAGCAGCTTCGGCTAATTCAGCTCTAGCTCTTGAGAAATCTAAATCGGAGTCTGCATTTTCTTTAATTTTCTCAGCAGCTTCTCTAGCTTTTTCAGCTTGTTCTTCGTCAATGTCCTCTGCTCTAATTGCAACATCGGATAAAAGAGTCACCACATCAGGCTGCACTTCTATAAAACCGCCGGATAAAAAGAATACTTCTTCCTCACCATTCTCTTTAACTATTTTTACTGGTCCAGGCTTAATGCCGGTTAAAAGTTGCGAGTGTCCAGGCGTGATTCCTAATTCGCCCATTGATCCTGTTGCAACAACCATGGAAACGCTCTCGGAAAAGATTTCCTTTTCGGCACTTACAATACTGCACTGAATGGTAGCCATGCTTTATAAAGTTTTTGCTTTTTCTATAACTTCCTCTATCTTGCCGACCATCAAAAAGGCTTGCTCAGGAAGATCATCATATTCTCCATCTAAGATTCCTTTGAATCCTCGAACGGTATCCTTGATAGAAACAAACTTTCCAGGAGAATTGGTAAAAATTTCTGCCACAAAAAACGGTTGAGACAAATATTTTTCTATTCTTCTAGCTCTATTAACAGTTTGCTTGTCTTCATCTGAAAGTTCATCCATTCCAAGTATTGCGATGATGTCTTTTAACTCAAGATATCTTTGGAGAACTTGTTGAACACCCTTTGCAACATCGTAATGTTCCTGCCCAACAATATTTGGGTCTAATTGTCTGCTTGTTGAATCCAATGGATCTACTGCCGGGTATATTCCTAAGGAGGCTATCTGTCTAGACAAAACAACTGTTGCATCTAAGTGAGCAAAAGTTGTCGCAGGCGATGGATCTGTAAGATCATCTGCCGGCACGTAAATAGCTTGGACTGAAGTAATGGAACCAGTTTTAGTTGATGTAATTCTTTCTTGCAGGACTCCCATTTCTTCAGCAAGGGTTGGTTGATATCCTACCGCTGAAGGCATTCTTCCTAAAAGAGAAGAGCACTCTACTCCGGCTAATGTATATCTGTAGATATTATCAACAAACAAAAGAACGTCTTTACCTTCATCCCTAAACTTTTCGGCAATTGTTAAGCCAGAGAGAGCGACTCTCATTCGGCATCCAGGAGGTTCGTTCATTTGACCGTAGACTAAAGCTACCTTGTCTAAAACTTGGGATTCTGTCATCTCTAAGTAGAAGTCGTTTCCTTCACGGGTTCTTTCCCCAACCCCAGCAAATACCGAATATCCGCTTGTTTCGTAAGCAATATTTCGAATCAACTCCATCATGTTGACGGTTTTTCCTACTCCGGCACCACCAAATAAACCAACTTTTCCTCCCTTAGCGAAAGGGCACATTAAATCAATTACTTTGATACCTGTTTCCAAAATTTCCGAAGATTCAGCTTGCTCTTCGTAAGACGGCGGCGGTCTATGAATTGGCATTTTCTCATCTTCGCCGACGTCGCCTTTTCCATCAATAGGCTCACCCAGTACATTTAAAATTCTACCGAGCGTTTTTTCGCCAACTGGCACTGAAACTGCACCTCCAGTGTTTGCTACTTTAGCTCCCCTTTTTAGACCTTCCGTTTGGCCCATAGCAATTGTTCTGACAATTCCATCTCCCAGTTGCTGTTGAACTTCCAAAACGAGGCCCTCACCTTCTACGGTTAAAGCATCATAAACTTTTGGCAGATTTTCTCTTGAAAACTCAACATCTATTACCGCTCCGATTACTTGTACTACTGTTCCTTCGCTCATTTTTTTACCTCAAAAATCTATATTGCTTCAGCTCCAGCGACAATCTCAGAAAGTTCTTGAGTGATTGCTGCTTGCCTAGCATTGTTGTAAATAAGTTGTAATTCATCAATTATCGTTCCTGCGTTCTCTGTTGCATTTTTCATTGCTACCATCTTTGCAGCTTGCTCACAGGCTATGTTTTCAATAACAGCTTGATATACCAGCGACTCGATGTATCTCTGCATCAATCCATCTAATAATTCTTTTGCATCTGGTTCATAAATGTAATCCCACCTATGTTTTAGTTCTGGCGTATCCTCGGGCAACAAGGGTAGTAGTTGCTTGATTTCTGGCTGCTGGGTCATTGTGTTTTCAAACCTGTTGCTGGCTAAGTAAACTTTATCTATCTCTCCTTGTTCAAATTTATCCAATAAAACTTTAATGGAACCAATTAGATCTTCAAGAGAAGGGATATCGCCTAATTTTTCAGAAGCAGCCACTACGTCTCCTCCAAAGGAATTAAAAAAAACTTTTGCTTTGGTACCGATTGGACAAAACATTTGTTTTGTTCCGTTATCAGTTTGTTCTTTTAAAAAAGGCAGCAAAGTTCTAAAGAGATTAATATTCAAACCGCCACAAAGACCTTTATCAGACCCAATTACTATAACTCCAATACCTTTAACTTCTCTTTCCGACATATAAATTGGTTTGTATTCTGGATTTGAATTAGCTAAGTGACCAATTACAGAAAGCATTCTATCGGCATACGGTCTGCCCATTTCCATTCTGTCTTGGGTTTTTCTCATCTTGCTAGACGCCACCATCTCCATCGCGCTAGTTATCTTTTGCGTATTGGTAATACTTGAGATTTGTTTTCTTATTTCTTTAGTATTAGCCATAGATTACCAAGTTTGCGTTGATTTAAATTTATCGATGGCATCGGTAAAAGTTTTAATCACTTCATCTGAATATTCTCCTGAAACGGCCAGAGCATCCATAAAGTCTTTATGTTCAGCAGCCATGTAGGAGAGAAGTGCGGACTCAAAGTCAGCTATTTTTGCTAACTCCACATCTTTTAAATATCCTTTTTCAACTGCAAATAAAACAAGTCCCATTTCCGAAACTGACATTGGTGAATACTGTTTTTGTTTCATTAGCTCGGTTACTTTTTGTCCAAGCTCAAGTTGCTCTCTTGAGGCATCATCTAAATCCGATGCGAACTGAGCAAAAGCTTCTAACTCTCTAAATTGTGCCAAGGCAATCCTAACTCCACCCCCAAGTTTTTTGATAAGCGGCGTCTGAGCTGCCCCGCCCACTCTCGAGACTGATATTCCAGGATTCATTGCTGGCAAAAGTCCTTTGTTAAAGTAGGAAGTTTCTAGAAATATTTGTCCATCCGTAATTGAAATAACATTGGTTGGCACAAAAGCAGATACATCTCCTGCTTGTGTTTCAATAATTGGTAAAGCAGTTAAGGAGCCTGTTTGTTCTTTTACCTTTCCATCAGTTTCTTCAGAAACGTATTCCTCATTAACTCGGCAAGCTCTTTCTAATAGTCTTGAATGCAAATAGAAGATATCTCCAGGATATGCCTCACGCCCTGGTGGCCTTCTCAGCAAGAGAGAAATTTGACGATAAGCGACTGCTTGCTTTGACAAGTCATCATAAATAATTAGAGCGTCTTCGCCTTTATCTCTGAAGTATTCTCCCATTGAGCAGCCAGAGTATGGTGCTAAAAATTGCATTGGTGCAGGGTCAGCTGCGCCTGCAGCAACGACAATGGTGTGCTCCATTGCACCAAATTCTTCTAGTTTTCTAACTACTGCTGCAATAGAAGATTGTTTTTGTCCCACTGCAACGTATACACAGGTTACACCTGTGCCCTTCTGATTAATGATCGCATCTAAAGCGATTGCTGTTTTACCTGTTTGTCTGTCTCCAATAATAAGCTCTCTCTGGCCTCTGCCAATTGGCACCATGCTATCAACAGCTTTAAGGCCAATTTGAACTGGTTCATCTACAGGTTTTCTAGTCATGACCCCAGGTGCCACTTTTTCTACCGGCGAAGTAAGCTTGCTGTCAATTGGGCCTTTACCGTCAATTGGGTTTCCAAGAGCATCAACTACTCTACCCACAAGTTCTGGTCCTACTGGAACCTCTAAAATCTTCCCGGTACATTTTGCTGTATCGCCTTCTGCTAACTGTTTGTAATCACCAAATATGACGACACCGACTGAATCTCTTTCTAAGTTAAGGGCCATACCAAAAATACCGCCTTGAAACTCAATCAATTCCCCATACATGGCTTCGCTTAAGCCATGCACTCTTGCGATTCCATCGGACAGGAATACAATAGTTCCTTCGTTAGATTCGTCTGAGGACACCTCTAAATTATTTATTCTATTTTTAATAATTTTGCTAATTTCTGATGGGTTTAAGTTATCCATTTCGTACCTGCTAGTTTCTAAGTTGCGCCTTTAAGGCCTCAAGTTTATTTTTTAATGACAAATCAATTACTTGATCGTCATATGAAATTTTTATTCCGCCTATCAAAGATTTATCTATATCTGTTGAGGCATTAATTATTGATCCTGTTCTTTTTTGCATTGCTTCTTTAATTTTTTCTACTTGTTCAGAATCCAAGGCATAAGAAGAAGATATGACTATATTTTTTTCATTTTTCTCTAAAGCAACCAAATTTTTAAAATTATCCAGTACGCTTTTCAAAAGTTTTAGTCTATTAGCCTGCCCCAGAACTAATACAAAATTGAGCACTTTATTCGATATTTCTCCTTCAAAGAGTTTTGCAAAAGTTTCAGCTTTTATTTTTTGAGAAATATCCGGAGAATCAATCAAGCGTTTAACTTCGACTTCCTGCATAGAGATAGCTACAAGGGTTAAATCAGAAACCCAAAGATCCAGAGCATTTTCTTCTTTTGCAATTTCAAAAATTGCTTCTGCATAAGGTCTTGATTGAGTGAGTAATTCCGACATACTTTTATAACTCTTTGATTAACGCATCGACGATATCTTTGTTTGAAGATTCATCAACTTCTTTGTTTAATATTTGTTCAGCACCAGCGATAACCAGAGCAGCAACTTCTTCTCTAAGGCCTTCTTTGGCTTTTGTTATATTTTGTTCTATATCAGCTTCAGCGCTATCTTTTATTTTCTTTTGTTCTTCAACGGCTTGATTTTTAGCTTCATCAACAATTTGATCTCCTCTAGATCCAGCCTGCGCAATGAGCGTAGAGGCTTCGGACTTTGCATCTTCTACTAGCTTTCTCGATTCTTCATTAGCCTCTTCAAGCTTTCTTTGTGACTGACTAGCAGCCTCTAAACCCTCAGAAATTTCTTCTTGTCTAGCTTCTAGAATGTTTGAAAAACTTGGCCAAAGATATCTGTAAGTGATAAATATAAAAATGCAAAAAGCTATTAGCTCAGCAAAAAAAGTAGCATTAACGTTCATTTATTATCTTTTACGTAAATAAGAACAATAATCCAACGGCCAACGAGATTACAGGCAATGCATCGATCAGACCCATTGCAATTAGAAGTTGACCAAATAAAAGCCCTTGTAATTCTGGCTGTCTTGCCAAAGCTTCTATATATTTTGAGGTTAAAGTACCAATCCCGATTCCGGCTCCAAGCGCACCAAGTCCGGTGAGCAAAGCTCCTGCAACCAATCTTAATTCTTCCATTTTTTTCTCCTTTTATTTTGGGCTAGTGCTTCGCACAAGCCAAGTTAATGTAAGCAATGGTCAGCATCATAAAGATATATGCCTGCAAAGCAATTATAAGTATGTGGAAAAGAGCCCACACCAAATTCATCATAAGCCCTGGTATAAACCACAGCGTTTGTCCAAATGACAATAGAAACTGTCCGAACATAATTCCAATAAGAATAAAAATCATTTCTCCTGCGAAAAGATTTCCATAAAGCCTCAAAGCAAGAGCCACGTGCTTGGAAAAGTAACCTACTAGTTCTATAGGGTTTATAAATTCTTTCAAAAAACCTCCAAGGCCATGATTAGCTATTGTGTAGTAAGTTACAAAAAACATCACGACCAAGGCTAATGCTAACGGAGCATTTACATCTGCTGTTGGCAACACTTTAAAATATCCTACGTAACTGGCCCCTTCAGAGTTAACCAAATTAGCCCCAAAAAAGTTTGTCATCTCTACTGGGAGCAAGTCCATTAAGTTCCAAGATAAAATCCAGACACATGAAGCAAAAGCGAGCGGTCCAATTATTTTTGAAGTTCCATGGAAATTACTTTTTACCGCACCGCTTATGAACTCAAAAACAAATTCTGCGAAGTTTTGAACTTTTCCGGGCACGCCCTTTTTTGCTCCCACCAATACCAAACCGAAAAAGCCAAAAAAGATTAAGCCCAAAAAGGTAGACATAAAAATTGTATCAAGATGAAAAGACCAAAAACCCATTTCTGATACTTTGCATGAAGTTTCTTTAAAAATATTTTGCTGATGATATGCAAATCCCCAAGTTTGTGATTTTTCGCACCAACCATAAGTTAAATTCGTCAAATGATGGCTAATGTAATCAGCCGTTGGTGTTAGATTTTCTGTAAGGTTTTTCTCTGCCATAAGTCGCTCGGGCAAGGCATTATAGTTAGGTCAGTGCTGTCTATTCAAGAACTTAATAGATTTTTTTTTAGCTTATTCTTTTTTTCTTAGCGGACCAATTATTTGGTCCAACTGATCTAAATCTTTATAGAAAAAAGTTATTTTTCCCGAGCCTTTTTTTTGGTGCGCTATTGCTACTTTTGCGCCCAAGACATCGCCCAGCTCGGTTTCTAAATTAACCAAATTAGGATCTTTAGCTAATTTGACTTTTCCTCCTTTTTCTTTCAGATATGTTTTCGCTAAATTTTCTGCTTGTCTAGCCGACATGCCAGATTTGACAATTTTTAAAGCAAATTTTTCTTGAATTGCTTCAGGTAAAGTTAATAAAGGCCTAGCATGGCCCATACTTAAACTGCCTGATTCAAGCATTGCCTGTACTGGCGATGTCAATTGCAAAAGCCTTAAAGAATTGGAAATAGCCGCCCTCGACTTTCCTAATGAAGCGCCCAAGTCTTCCTGGGTGATGTCAAATTCTTTTTGTAACCTTTGAATTCCTTTGGCCTCATCAAGCGGGTTTAAATCTTCTCTTTGTAAATTTTCTATAAGGCCCATTTTAATTATTTCTTCATCAGTTAGGTCTTTAACAACAACGGGAACTTCTGATAAGCCTGCTTTCTTTGAAGCCTTTAATCTTCTCTCCCCAGCTACTAACTCAAAATTTCCAGCAGATGTTTTTCTGACTATAAGGGGTTGAATGACTCCTTGCGATCTTATCGAGGCTGTCAGTTCTTCAAGGCTTTCATCTGATATATCGGTTCTAGCTTGAAATCTGCTCAGCGATATTTTGTCGATGTCCACCGATGAAGCATTAGCACTTTTTTTATAAACGCTTTCTTCTCCAAGCAGAGCGCCAAGCCCTCTTTTCAGTGTTTTGTTGTTTTCTTCGTTCATTTAAGAAACGCTTATATTGCTTTCAAATTTATTTATTATTTCACCTGCTAAGGCCAAATAAGCCAGCGTACCCTTTGCCTCTGGTTCATAATAAAGTGCCGGCATTCCAAAACTAGGGGCTTCTGCCAATTTAACGTTCCTAGGGATTACAGTGTCACATAACTGCTCTGAAAAGTGTTCTTCAAGTTCTTTAGAGACCTCTCTAGAAAGCCTAATTCTAGAATCATACATTGTTCTTATAATACCGTTTATTTCAATGTTTTCTCCGGTTGCCTCGTTAATTTCTTTTATAGTCTTGTTCATTAATGCAAGTCCTTCCAAGGAGTAATACTCGCACTGAAGCGGAATTAAAACTTTTGAAGCTGCTCTTAAAGCGTTTACCGACATCATGCCAAGTGATGGTGGACAGTCGATTACAACATAATCATATAATTCCTGCATATCAGTTAACTTTTTCTTGAGAATAGAAGTTGGGCTATGATGCGAGCTCAGCTCTATCTCTGCCGATATCAGGTCGGAGTTTGCCGGAATTAAATCAAATTTATATTTTGTCTCTTCAATAACTTTTTCGAGTGAAAAACTTTCATTGACCATAACATCAATGAGAGAGTAAAGGCCTTCATTCTTTTCTTCGCCCGTGCCAGTTGTAGAGTTTCCTTGGGAGTCTAAGTCAATCAATAAAACTTTTCTTGAAGCTGCGGATAGGGAAGCTGCAAGATTTAAAGCGGTTGTGGTTTTGCCCACACCTCCTTTTTGATTCGCAACAACTAAAGTAATCAACAAAATTACTATATCAGTTTTTTATAGGAGTAATATTCAAAAATCCTCGATTTTTATCAAGAATTCTTTGAGCTTCGGATACTAAAAATTTTGATTCCCAATTTGGGTAAGAAATTTCCATCGGCTCTGAAACCATCATTATAATTTTTAAATTTTTATTCTTTTGTTTAGATATCACATTCAATAGCTTCTTTGGTTCCATAACGGCTCTTGTAATTATTGTTTCTTCATTTATTTCTTCTAGGTTTTCAATTCTTTCTTTAAATATGGTTGTATTTTTTAAATCAAGTTTGGCTTGTGCGTGAGTCAAAAAAGATATCTTTTTCTGGTTTGGTTCTAGTAGTTTTATGTTTTTTTCATCATCTAAAATCGAAACAACCAGCCCAGGTAAGCCCGCACCGCTGCCCACATCTAAAAGATTGCTTTCTTTTAGGTGCGGTATTAAACAAGCGCAATCAAGGATATGTTCGTTTATGGTCTCTAAATTAGCGTTTCTTGATACCAGGTTTCTGGTTTTGTTCCATTTTACGATTAAGTTTGCATATTCGCTTAACTGGTCTAGTTTATTTTTTGAAAGCTTTAAGTTTGCTTTATCAAACAGGCTTTTCAGAGACATTGGTGTTCTTCCAGTTTTGTGTTTTTTTTAAGTGCACAAGCAACAGCGATATTGTCGCTGGTGTTATTCCTGGAATTCGTTGGGCGTGTGCGATGGTTCTTGGTTTTACATCTAATAACTTTTGTCTTGATTCGTTAGATAGCCCTTTTATTTCTTTATAAGAAAGTTGGTCTGGTATTAACGCGTTTTCGTTGCTTTTTATCTTCTCTATTTCTTTTTTCTGACGAGAAATATAACCTGAATACTTTTCTTCTGTGAC
The DNA here is from genome assembly GCA_902614235.1 of uncultured SAR86 cluster bacterium. Taxonomy (GTDB): domain Bacteria; phylum Pseudomonadota; class Gammaproteobacteria; order Magnimaribacterales; family AG-339-G14; genus CASICS01. Next base: position 41,993 of record CACMKG010000004.1, on the reverse strand, counting down.
CACATCTAAAGCTACTTCCTCTGAGGCTTCTTTTATTTTTAGCAAATGGCAGAGTTCTTGGTAATTCACGTCTGGCCTCTTAAGGGCATCTAGCGCTGTAATTTTTTGGTCGTTTTTATTTTTGTTAGCTTCTAGCGCTCCCGGCAGATCTTTCTTTTTTATTTTTATGCTTGATAGTCTGGCTTTTTCGCTATTAATAGCATTCATTTTAGATTGAAATTTTTTCCACCTTGTTTCGTCTATAAGGCCAATTTTTTTTGCTATGGGTGTGAGCCTTTGATCAGCATTGTCCTCTCTTAATAAAAGTCTATGCTCTGCCCTGCTAGTAAACATCCTATAAGGTTCTTTTGTCCCTAAAGTTACTAAATCATCTATTAAAACTCCTATATAACTCTCGTCTCTAGTAGATATCCAAGGCTCTTTGTCATCAAGAGCTAAGCAAGCGTTTATTGCAGCTACCAATCCTTGTGCTGCAGCTTCTTCGTAACCTGTCGTGCCGTTTATTTGTCCTGCGAAATATAAGTTGTCTATTTTTTTTGTTTCTAAAGTATGTTTCAACTCTCTAGGATCAAAAAAATCATATTCAACAGCATATCCAAATTGTTCTATTTTTGCTTTTTCGAAACCTGGTATTGAAGAAATCATTTTTTCTTGTATATCTGCAGGCATACTGGTTGAGATACCATTAGGATAGACTAGGTTTGAGTCAAGCCCTTCCGGTTCGATGAAAATTTGATGAGAAGGTTTATCGGAAAATCTAAAAATTTTATCTTCGATAGAAGGACAGTACCTTGGTCCCACTCCTTCAATTTTTCCAGAAAACATAGGGGATTTATCTATTCCCTTTCTTATGTGATCGTGGGTCTCTTGTGAAGTTCTAGTTAAAAAACAACTTAATTGTTTTGGATGGATATCAGATGAGTTTATGAAAGACATAGTGGGTCTCGGAACATCGCCACGTTGCTCAACAGTTTGGGTCCAATCAATGGTATTAATGTTTAGTCTAGGCGGCGTTCCCGTTTTTAATCTGCCCGTTTTTAAATCTAATTCGGACAAAAAACTTGCCAGATTTTTTGAAGGTTTTTCTCCTATTCTGCCTCCCTCTGATGAATCTTCGCCCGTAAAGAGTTTGCCATTTAGAAAAGTTCCGGCAGTCAAAATTACCTTATCTGATCTAAGCTCTTTATCGTTTTTTAAAACAACTCCGCTAACTTTATAATTTTTTATAAGCAGCTCATAAACCTCAGATTCCACTATCGTAAGTAAGTGCTCACTTTCAATTAATTCTTTTACTGATCTTGCATACAACTTCCTATCTGACTGAGCTCTTGTTGCTCTCACAGCAGGGCCTTTAGAAGCATTTAGAACTCTAAAATGAATACCTGCTTTATCTGCACTGGAAGCCATAAGGCCGCCCATAGCATCTATTTCTTTAACTAAGTGGCTCTTTCCTATTCCACCGATTGCTGGATTGCAAGACATTTTTCCTATATCTTTTTTTGACTGAGTTATTAAACAAGTCCTCTTTCCATATCTAGCGCATGCAAAGGCAGCTTCTGTTCCCGCATGTCCGCCTCCGATAACGATGATGTCAAACTTATTCATCTCTTATTACTAATATTGATAATATATTTATATATATATTTATATTATTGTTGTTATTGTTATACATGCTTATATCTGTTGATAACTCATAAGACGCAACTATAAATTAGATTTCACGAATTAAAAACCTTGTTAATAATTAGGGATGCCTTTTGTGTATAAAATGTAATTTATTGTTAGTAAAAAAAACAACTGTCAAAACAAAAAAAATAATTCACAAAAAACGAACATCTTCAACACAGGCTATTTACCAATACAGAAAGAAGAAAAAATTTCTCCCAACAAATCATCAGAAGAATAAGGACTCATAATCTCGCCTAAAAAATTACTAGCTGATTTTAAATGCTCTGCAGAAAGCTCAACAGTATCTTCATAACAAAGTTTTTCCGCAGCAATAGTTTCTGCATAACACTTATTGATTAGCTCCAAGTGCCTAGTTCTTGCAGAAAATCCCTCTAAGGTTTTGTTTTTAGATTTAAAGGCAACGCTTACAAGAGAATCTTTTAATTCGTTTATATTTTTATTGTATTTAGCAGAAATACATAATTTACTTTCTTCCGATTTTTCAAAAAGGTCTAACTTATTAATAACTTTCAAGACCTTAGGTTCTCTTGGGTATTGAGCTTTATAATTTATATTTTCAGGATCTATTAATTCAATAATTATATTTGCTTGATTCAAAACCTTTTTAGCCCTTTCAATGCCTATTTTTTCAATTTTCCCATGTTGTTCATCACTCAAGCCTGCAGTATCAACAAAGTCAAAGATAAAACCTTGTATTTTAATAGATTTTGACAACAAATCACGTGTAGTTCCAGGAATTTCAGAGACGATAGAGACATTTTCTTCAGCCAAAACATTCATCAGGGTTGATTTTCCTGCATTTTCCGGCCCAGTTATTACGACTTTTACACCTTCGTTGAGTAATACCGCTGCCTCTATCTTGGCGATAAAATCTTTAAAAAACATATTAAAATCTTTTAATTCCGACTTAAGAGACATGACATTAATATTTATACTTTGATCGTTAAAATCAATTTCTCCTTCAATTTTTGTTCTAATCTTTTTTAATTTAGATATAGTCTCGCTTATTTCTTTTTCAAATTCACCTGAAAGAGATTTGTTGATAGTTTTCAATTTTTCGTAGGTTTCAGCAGAAATTAAATCTGCAATAGTTTCTGCTTCTATTAAGCTTATTTTTTCATTTAAGTATGATCGCATAGTAAATTCCCCTGGCTCAGCATTCCTACAACCAAGGCTGTTTAATTTAGATATTATAAGTTCCACAATAAGAGGGTTTCCGTGGCAAGAAATCTCTATGACATCTTCTCCCGTGTAAGAATTTGGCGAAACAAACGAAGTAAGTACACACTTTTCTTTTAAACCATGTTCAAGCTGAATCTCACATATAGCAGCCTCTTTGTGAACCATCTTTTTGCCGGATATTTTTTTAAACAATTTTGAACAATTTTTTCCTGAAACTCTTATACAGGATATTGCTCCAGAACCTGGCGGCGAGGAGCAAGCAACAATTATGTCTTCTGTATTTATCAATTATTAGGCGCTTGCTTTCGCCTTTTTGGGACCATGCATGACCATCTGAACAGCGGAAACTAGAGAATTAAGAAACCAATAAAGGACGAGTCCAGCAGGGAACAATGCAAATAAAACACCAAATATTAAAGGCATATATTTAAACACGTTAGCTTGGATTGGATCTGCACCAACTGGTTGTGGTTGAAGTTGCTGCATCCCCCACATCGCTGCCATATTTAGAATGGGCAAAATAAACAAAGGATCTCTTGCTGACAAGTCAGTAATCCAGAACAAAAAAGGAGCATACCTAAGCTCTACTGTTTCTATTAGAACCCAATAAAAAGCCAAAAAGAAAGGCATTTGCATTAGCATTGGCAAACACCCAAGAGCCGGGTTAACCTTTTCTTTCTTATAAAGATCCATCATTGCTTTTGATAATGCCTGCCTATCATCAGCGTGCCTTTCCTGAATTTCTTGCATTTTGGGCTGAACTGCTCGCATTTTTCCCATATTTCTATAAGAAACCATAGATAAAGGCCATAAGAGGATTTTTATAAGAATTGTGACCAGCACAATAGACCAACCCCAATTCCCAGTTAAATCATGGAAAAAAGACATGGCCGAATACATTGGTTGTCCTATCCACCATAGCCAGCCATAATCAACAGCTAAATCAAGCTCAGGGTGTGCTTTTTGAAGTTCCTTCTTAATTTTTGGTCCAAAATAGACCTTTTGATTGAAGGAAGCTTCTTCGTTAGGCGAAATAGACTTTGTTTCGCCCACCAAACCAATTGAGAAGACATCAGATTTTGTGCTTTTCCTTGCTTGAAATATAAAATTAGATCCTTCTTCGGGCACTATTGCGCTAATAAAATAGTGTTCCAACATAGAAACCCAACCTTCGGTAGATAGTTCTCTAAAAGATTCTTCAGTTAAATCTGAAAAGGAAATTTTATTGTAATTGACGTTAGAGGTTTGAAAAGCAGGTCCAAGGTAAGCAAAACTGGCTGGATTAAAAATTGAATTTTCATCTGCATCCAAATCTACGCTTGATCGATCAATTTTAGAGAAGGGCGCAAAAGTTATTTCAGATACTGAAAGATTTAAAACTTTATCAGTAACAGAAATAAAATAATCTTCATTTTTATAACTTATAATTTTTTTGAAGAGCAAGTCTTTTTCAGCTTTTTCCAAAACAACAAAGTTTTGGCCATTAGATGTATATGTTTCTTTAATCGAGAAAAAATTATTTTTTGGATTTAGCTCTTTATTAAGAAATTCAAATCCGCTTACTTGTGAATATTTTTCCGGCCCGCATTTGTTGAATAAAGTTTTTCTTTCCAATGAGTCAATTTCAATTGGATAGTTCTTCAAAGTAGATTTTACAATTTCTCCTTTTTTTAAATCAATATCCAGGGACCAATAAGGTGTCTCTAAAGTTTTAATGTTGCTTACAGCACATACATTATTAAGAGACTCAACATTTGAAAGGTTTTCATTAAAAGGAGCAGCTTCTTCAAAATTCTGTGAGTCTTCAATAAGTAAGCGCTCACTATTTTTTTCCTCCAATCCTAAATTGGAATTTTGTATTGGAGGATCCCATCTTATCAGCAAAAAATAAGAGAAAATCAATATTGAAAACATTAAAAAATATCTTTGAAAATTTTCCATTATTTTTCCTTTTCCGGCACAGGATCATATCCTTTGCCTCCCCAGGGATGACACTTAAAAATTCTTTTAACGCCCAACACAAATCCTTTAATTGGACCATGTATTTGTAAACTTTTAATAAAGTATGTGCTACAGGTTGGATGATATCTGCAATTATTTCCAGTTAATGGGCTTATAAATATTTGATAAAATCTAATAGTCAATATCAAACATTTTGACGTCAAGTTGCTTATTTTTCTTTTCACTACTATGAATATTTAAAAACAGAATTCTATCTTTCTTTTAAGCTCAGCGAAATTTATTTTCACTTTATCTTTGTCAAAATTAATAATTTTTTTTCTTACTAAAAATACAATATCAAAACCTTTTTTCGGATTTAAAGTCTTAAGCATTTCCTTGGCAGATCGTTTCGCAAAATTTCTATTTACAGCGAGATGAATATTTTTTTTTGGAAATACGAAACCATAATTAATTTCTTTTTTATTTTTAAAGACAAGAAGAACCTCAAACTCTCCAGAAGAAACTTTTAAGTTATTTTTTTCAAAAATTAAATCAAAATCAGACTTATTTTTTAATGAAGCCAATTTCAAGAGATTAAACAGTCAGGGATTTGCGTCCTTTTGATCTTCTATTTTTTAGAACTGATTGTCCGCCTAAAGTAGAAGCTCTCTTTCTGTATCCATGAGTTCTCTTTCTTTTAATTTTACTGGGCTGATAAGTTCTTTTCATGATTTGAATAATAAAGAACCGCAGATAATATATAGTTTTAAAAAAAAATCAATTAAAATAAGTTATCTACAACTTATCCACATTTTATATAATGGATATCCTGTGGATAAGTTTATATAAAAGTAATAGTATTTAGGAAGCATCTTTTTAGGAGAAAGATTTTGCAAATATGGAATAAGTGCAAGAAAAGTTTTGAAAACAGTTTGCCTTCAGAACAATATGCCACATGGATTAATCCTTTAGATCTGGTTGAAGCAGATAAAATTAATGGCCTTAGATCTTTTTATGTTTTAGCACCAAACGATTTCATTAAAGAATATATAAGAGAAAATCTGGATCATGAATTTAGAAAGCATTTAACTAAGGCAGCAGGAATTAAGGATTTTTCATTAACTTACGAACTAGAAAACACTTATAACCTATTGAATTTAAAGGATAAAACTAAAAGAGAGAGTTCCTTATTTTCAAACAAAGAAAATTCTTTAATTCCAAATTTTACTTTTAAAACATTTGTACAAGGAAAATCAAATAATGTTGCCCTTGCAGCAGCTAAGCAAATTTCTGAGATGCCAGACGGAGCCTATAATCCGCTATTTATCTATGGAGGTGTTGGATTGGGAAAAACTCATCTAATGCATGCAGTAGGAAATAAATTAAAAGAAAGAAATCCCTCAAAAAAAATTGTTTACGTTCATTCAGAAAGATTTGTAGGCGACATGGTTAAATCCCTTCAATTAGGCGCAATTAACGAATTTAAAAACTTTTATAGAACTGTCGATGCCCTTTTAATAGATGATATTCAATTTTTTGCTGGAAAAGAACAGTCTCAAGAAGAATTATTTCACACTTTTAATGCTTTGTTAGAAGGTGGTCAACAAATGATTCTTACTTGTGATAGGTATCCAAAGGAAATCTCAGGCTTAGAAGAAAGGTTGAAATCAAGACTTGGTTGGGGGCTCCCTGTCGTTATAGAGCCGCCTGAGCTTGAGACGAGAGTTGCTATACTTTTGAGTAAATCTGAGGAAATGGGAATAGATTTACCACAAGACAGTGCTTTTTATATTGCACAAAAGGTTAGATCTAATGTTAGAGAACTAGAAGGATCTTTAAAAAGGGTTGGAGCAAATTCTAAATTTACTAATAGACCAATAGATGTGAATTTAATTAAAGAATCTTTAAAAGATTTACTAGCTATACAAGCAAGACAAGTAAGCATTGACAATATACAAAAAACTGTTTCAGATTACTATAATATAAAGCTTTCAGACTTGTTATCAAGCAAAAGGAATCGCTCCTTGGCTAGACCAAGACAATTATCGATGAGTCTTGCTAAAGAATTAACTAATCATAGTTTGCCAGAAATTGGCGAATCCTTTGGAGGCAGGGACCATACCACAGTTCTTCATGCATGTAGAAGAATATTAGAACTTAGAGAGGAAGATAGCGGCATCGAAGAAGATTATAAAAAATTAGTAAGAGCTCTAACTGCCTAAACAATGAAATTCACAGTAGAAAAAAAAGAAATATCTGAAGCATTGAGTCTTGTTGCTTCAGTAGCAGAAAAAAGACAGTCTATTCCAGTACTATCTAATATCCTTTTAAAAGCAGAAAACAAAGGGCTTACCTTGATAGCTACAGATTTGGAGATAGAGCTTACTTTTAAAATTCCAAAGATAGAATTAGATAGTGAAGGCGAAACTACGGTTTCAGCTAGGAAACTTGCTGATTTAGTAAGATCTGTGCCTGAGGATACGGTTTTAACCTTTGAGCTTTTAGAAAGTCAACTAGAGATTAGTGCGCTTAAATTCCAAGCAGACTTTTCGACTCTTCCCGTAGGAGACTTTCCGGTTACCGAAATAAGTGAATTTGAAAGGGAAGTAGCTTTGCCTGGAAAAGAGCTAGCAGATCTAATAGAAAAAACGTCTTTTGCTATGGCATCTCAAGATGTTAGATATTATTTAAATGGAATTTTACTAGAAGTTTCCCCTGCTCAAATAAATGTAGTTGCAACGGATGGACACAGATTAGCTTGGGCTTCTTGCAAAATAAAAACGGATTTTATTGATGAAAAAATAATAATTCCTAGGAAATCGGCAATAGAGCTCCAAAAATTACTAAATCTTTATCCAGATAATGTAAATATTTCCTTTAACTCCAATCAATTAAGAGTTTTTTCAGATGAATTTACTTTTATTTCAAAATTGATTGAAGGCTCTTATCCCGATTATGAAAAAGTTTTCCCTCAGGGAACCGAGCAGAAACTTAAAGCTAATAAATCTTCAGTTCAAACGGCTTTAAATAGAGCTGCAGTTTTATCAAATGAAAAGTACAGGGGGGTAAAATTTATTCTAGATCAAGATAATTTAAAAATTTGTGCTAATAACCCTAGCAAAGAGAGTGCAGAAGAGGAGGTTACTGTTGACTACGCTGGAGATTCATTTGAAATTGGTTTTAACATATCCTACGTACAAGAATCTTTATCTGTCATTCCAAATAATGAAGTAGAGTTTGTTTTTTTTGGTTCTGAAAACTCTTGTTTAGTCAAAAATATTGATGATGAAAGCTTGATACATGTAATCATGCCTATGAGATTATGATAAATGTATCTTTCAAGAATTCACTTAATTAATTTTAGGCCTTTTTCTGACATAGCTTTTAATCTTCAGGAAACAACCCTCATCACAGGTAGAAATGGTTCCGGCAAGACTTCTGTTTTAGAAGCAATACATGTCTTATTGAAATCTAGATCTTTTCGAACTTCATCTATAAATAGTCTAATAAATCGTGAAAAAGAAAATTTTATACTGAACGCGAAGCTGGAAGGAGATTTGTTAATTTTTGAAAAAAAAAGAAGGAACTTAGCAACTAACAACGGATATAAAACAGAAGACTATAAATTTAAAAATTTTCCAATTTTAATAAATAACTTTAGCCTAGCCTTCCTGGAATCTGATAAGGAAATAAGAAGAAAGTTTTTAGATTATTTCATGTTTCACGTGAAACATGATTATGCAGATAATCTTAAAAAATTTAAAAAAACTCTCTCTACTCGAAATATTGCACTTAAAAAAAATAATGAAGAAGAAATTAATATCTGGACAAAATTATTGGTGGAACATGCAGAAAAAATTACTAAAGATAGAGAAGAAATATTAAATAAAGTAATTAAAAATATTCCTCAGTTTTTTAACAATTTAACTCTAGATAAAAAGTGGAAAGAAATTATAAATAAAATGTCTTTAAATTTTTATAAAGGCTGGGAGAAGGGCGAATTAATAGAAGTTTTAAGAAGAAACTTTCAAGAGGATATGAAAAGAGGATATACAAAGTTCGGACCACAAAGATTTGACTTGGATGTAAATATTTTAAAAGACAAAGCAGGGAATGTTCTTTCAAGAGGAGAGCAAAAACTATTGATTTTATTGATTTTTTTAAGCTTTGGAGAGTACACTGCTAATCATACCGATAAGAGAGTTTTTTATCTAATCGATGATGCAACGGCAGAGTTTGATGAAGAAAATTTGTATTTAGCCTTAAAATCTTTAGCAAAAGCAAAAGGTCAAAAAATTATTTCTTCTATAAAAAAACCTGAAAATATTAAATTAAATTCCGTTATTGATTTATAATATTGAATGCCAAAAAAAGCCTCAAAAGCTTCCTCAAAAATCGAGAAAAAAGACTCATATGATTCCTCGAACATAAAGGTTCTTAAAGGCTTAGAAGCTGTAAAAAAAAGGCCGGGAATGTACATTGGCGACACTGATGATGGAACTGGCCTCCATCACATGATCTTTGAAATTGTCGATAATTCAATAGACGAAGCATTGGCTGGATTTTGTGATGAAATATCAGTGATTATTCACGAGGATAGTCTTGTCACTGTTAAAGATAATGGCAGGGGTATTCCAGTTGATCATCACAAGGACGAAGGTATGTCAGCTGCGGAAGTTATATTAACTAAACTTCATGCTGGCGGTAAATTCGATGATAATTCTTATAAGGTTTCAGGTGGTCTGCATGGAGTAGGTATTTCAGTAGTTAACGCACTTTCAGAAGTTTTAGAATTAAAGATTAAAAGGGATGGAAAAATCTGGGAACAAACCTACAAAAATGGAACTCCAAAATCAAAGATTAAATCGACTGGCTCAACTAAAGATCAAGGCACCGAAATAAAAATTACTCCTTCAAAAACTACTTTTGGAGACAACACAACTTTTGATTACGAAATCCTAGTGAAAAAACTGAGAGAGTTATCTTTTTTAAATTCAGGAGTGGCTATTAATTTGGCAGATGAAAGATCAGGAAAAACAGATAAATTCAAATCTACAGGCGGGCTTATAGAATTTGTAGCTTATAAAAATAAAAATAAATCTGTGCTAAATAAACCATTTAGATTTATTCAAGAAACTAAAGATGGAATATCTATAGAAGTTGCTTTGCAATGGAATGACTCTTACCAAGAAAACATTCAATGTTTTACTAATAATATTCCACAAAAAGATGGAGGAAGTCACTTAGTAGGTTTTAGAACAGCTCTCACGAGAACTTTAAATAATTATATGGATAAAGAAGGTCTATTGAAAAATGAAAGCTCGGCTCCTTCAGGCGAGGATGCAAGAGAAGGTCTAACTGCAATAATTTCAGCAAAATTGCCAGATCCTAAATTTTCATCTCAAACAAAAGATAAGTTAGTATCTTCTGAAATCCAACCAATCGTAGAAAAAGAAACTTACAAATTTTTAACCGAATATCTTTTGGAAAATCCTAATGATGCAAAGTCGATCGCCATGAAAATCATTGATGCTTCAAGAGCAAGGGAAGCCGCAAGAAAAGCAAGAGAAATGACAAGAAGAAAAGGGCTGTTAGACGGAATGGGACTTCCAGGAAAATTGGCTGATTGTCAGGAAAAAGATCCGGCACTCAGCGAACTATACTTAGTTGAGGGAGAGTCTGCAGGAGGTTCTGCAAAACAAGGAAGAAATAGACAAAATCAAGCAATTTTGCCTTTAAAAGGAAAAATCTTGAATACACAAAGGGCTAGGATAGATAGAGTATTGGGATCAGAAGAAATCATAACTTTAATAACAGCCATGGGGTGTGGAGTAAATGATGAATTTGATGTCTCAAAGCTCAGATATCATTCGATAATCATCATGACTGATGCTGACGTAGATGGTTCCCATATCAGAACGTTATTATTAACTTTCTTCAATAGACAGTTTAAAGAGCTAGTCGACGGCGGCTACATTTACATTGCCCAACCGCCTTTGTACAAAGTTAAAAAAGGCAAGAAAGACATGTATCTTAAGGATGATGTTGCATTGAATGAATTTCTTCTAAGCAAAATATCTGAAAATCAGATTTTGAAGATTACAAAAACCAAGAAAATGACTTCCGAAAATTTAAAGAAGCTTTTAAAGAATTACAGCGATTTTGTTTCTTTGATGGAGGTTCCAGAAATTACTATTCATTCAGATGTTTTAAAAACCTTGGTAACCCATGAAAGTTTTCCATCCAAGCCTAATGAAAAAAACATAGATAAATGGATTAAGGGTTTAAATAAAAAATTGGTGAACAACGGCGTTGCAAAAAATTCTGCCCAACTCGATGATAAAAGAAAAAATGTTATTTTCGAAAGATATGAGTACGGTAATGCAGTTGCAAACATAATCCCCTTTTCTTTCTTTAAATCGAAAAGTTACAAAATAATTACGTCTTTAAAGGATTCCTCAAAAGAGATTAAGTTAGGAATAAGCAGTTTAGAAAAAAATGAAGAGGAGATAATAATTTATAATTTATTTGAAGCTCTCGAAGAGCTGATTGAAGACTCAAGAAAGGGCTTGAATATACAAAGGTATAAAGGCCTCGGTGAGATGAATCCAGAACAGCTTTGGGAAACGACTATGGACCCGGTTGGAAGAAGGCTTGTTCAAGTAAAAATTGACGACTCAAATGATGCGGACGATTTATTTGAACAACTGATGGGAGATAACGTTGAAAGCAGAAGAGATTTTATTGAAGCAAATGTTAACTTAGTTAACAACATAGATATCTAGCTTACTATCCAATCAACAGCAGATTTTAAATTCTCAAAAACTAAAGATTCCTCAGGGAAAGTAGATTCGTACGTTCTAGTTCCATAACCTGTTTTAACTAAAATAGGTTTGCACCCATGAGCAATTGCACACTCTAAATCTGATAACTTGTCTCCAATAAAATAACAACCTTCCAAAGTTATATTAAGTTTTTTTTCTGCAGCAATTAATAAACCTGTTTTAGGTTTTCGGCAATCACATTTTTCTTCATCTCTGTGAGGACACACTCCGACATGCAATACGTCTCCACCCTTTTCTTTGACCTTTCCAATCCAAAAATCGTTAATTTGTTTTATGCCATCAGCAGTAATCAAATTTAAATTAATGCATTTTTGATTGGTTGCGATAATGATTTCATAATCATTTTCATACAATTTAAGAATTGCCTCTAAACTTCCATTCTCAAACTGAAAATCTTCATTTTTTAGAACATAGTCAAAAAGATCTACGTTAATTACACCATCTCTATCCAAAACTATGTATTTTTTTGACATTAACTAGAAAGCTTTTGCTGAAAAAAAGAAGAAATCTCCTCTATGTCTAGAGATTCCTGACTCATATCGTCACGGTCTCTCAAAGTAACTTTATTTTTTTCCAAGCTGTCAAAATCTACTGTAATACAGACAGGAGTTCCAATTTCATCATGTTTTCTGTAACTTTTACCAATATTGCCTGTATTTTCGACCACAACTCTACCCAATTTCATGTTTTGTAACTGATTTTTAAGTTTATAGGCCAAATCTACTAAATCTTTGTTATTTTTCTTGAGCGGTATCACAGCAGCCTTTATTGGCGCCAAATGAGGCTTTAAAGACAATAAAACCCTTGTTTTACCATCATTAAGCTCTTCTTCTCTGTAGGCTTCGTTTAAAATAGCCAAAAACGCCCTTTCTACTCCTGCAGAAGGTTCGATTACAAATGGAATTACCCATTTGTTGGTATCTTGCTCCTGAATGGCTAGCTTTGCGTTAGAAGAGCTATTTTTTGCTACTTTTGCTTTAATTTCTAAGTCCTCTTGATTTTTGCTATGTGATCCGAGGTCAAAATCAGTTCGATTAGCGATTCCCTCCAATTCTTCCAAGCCGTGCGGAAATTCATACATCAAATCAACTGTCTTTTTTGAATAATGAGCCAGCTCTTTTCCTTCTACATCCAAAAGCTTTATTTTTTCTTTAGGAACTCCTTGAGCCTCCCACCAAGCAAGCCTTAATTCCACCCATTTGTCATGCCACTCATCATCGTTGCCAGGATCAACAAAATACTCTAGCTCCATCTGTTCAAATTCTCTTACTCTAAAAATAAAGTTTCTAGGGGTTATCTCGTTTCTAAAGGCCTTTCCAATCTGTGCAATTCCGAATGGCAAACTTCTAGAGGTAGAATCAATAACGTTTTTAAAATTAGTAAAGATTTGTTGCGCAGTTTCAGGTCTCAAATATCCAAAGCTGGTTCCATCATCAATGGGACCCACATTGGTTTTAAACATTAAATTAAATTGTCTAGGTTCAGTTAAATCATCTTCTTTACAATAATCAGGAACTTGATCAGCTCTAAATCTTTCTCCACATGATTTACAGTCAACCATGGGGTCTGTAAAAGTATCTTCGTGACCAGAATATTTCAGCACTTCTGGGTGGGTCAAAATAGACGCATCTAAGCCCTCTATGTCATCTCTGTCATAAACCATAGAAGCCCACCAAGATTGCTTAATGTTATTTTTTAATTCAACACCTAAAGGCCCAAAGTCATACAAACCTTGAAGACCTCCGTAGATTTCATTTGATTGAAATATAAAGCCTCTTCTCTTACAAAGAGCCACAAGTTCTTCCATCGTTTTAGCAGTCAATTTAATTTCCTATTTCATTTAAATATGATTTTGAACTATAGTAAGTGCTTACTATGCCCTCCAAAAGAAGCTCGTAAATAACACTAACAGCGTATAAATCTCTAGCCTACCTAAGATCATTGCAAATGACAAAAATAGTTTACTAATTTCGTTTAAAGAATCGTAATTGAAAGTCGCATCGCCAAGTGCCGGACCCAAATTATTAATACATGAAAAAACAGCTGAGAATGCTGTTTCAAAATTTAACCCGGAGCCTAATAAGAGAATTGTCCCAATTATTAAAGTTATTATATAGACTGCTATAAATCCCCAAACGGAATCTTTTATTTCTTGGTTAATTATCTTATTTCCTACTTTAAGAGGGAGGACTGAATTAGGGTGGACAAGTTTTTTTAGTTCTTTAATGCCTTGCTTAAAAAAGATTAAAATTCTTATTGCTTTTATTCCTCCTCCTGTAGATCCAGCACAAGCACCCATTCCAGCAAGGCCTATTAAAAAATAGGGGAGATAAGACGGCATAGAGCTATGATCACCCGATGTAAATCCAGTTGTAGTTAAAAAAGATACTGTTTGAAAAAGTGATTTCATAAGTAAAGACAAATCATTATTTTCAGTAAAAACAATCATCGAGATAAATACGAATAAAAAAGATAAAAGAGCTATGTTTGAAAAAAATTTAAGTTCAGGATCAAGAAAATAACCTTTAAGCTCTCTTTTTCTTAATGCTACAAAATGAAGGGAAAAGCTTAAGGCAGATAAAAACATGAAAATTGAGCCAAATAAATATAGAAAATTATTATCGAAATAGGCAAAGCTCTCGTCATAATTAGAGAATCCACCTATTGCAACTGTTGTAAAAGAGTGAGTAATTGCGTCAAACAGACCCATTCCAGAAAATAAATAGCAAAAAAAACAGGTAAAAGTGAGCATCAAGTATACTTGCCACAAAGATTTGCCTGTCTCTGCCATTTTTGGCCTTAATTTGGTACCAGAAACAGATCCCTGCGTTTCACCTCTATAAAGCTGCATTCCGCCTATACCAAGCAATGGAAAGAGAGCAAGGGCCAATACTATTATTCCTAAGCCTCCAAGCCATTGCAGCATGGCTCTGTAAAACAATATGGATTTAAGTTGACTATCTAAATCAGTGAAAATAGACGCCCCAGTAGTTGTGAGGCCTGATACAGCTTCAAAGTAAGCATTCACTATTGTTATATTGCTGCTATTTTCAAAAAAAAACGGCAAACTTGCAAATATAGAGTAAGTAAACCAAAGCAAAACAGTTAATAAAAACCCATCTCTGATCTTTAAATCTTCGTATTCTTTATTAAAGTTAACAGCTACCAGAAATAATCCCGATATAAAAGTAATTAAGAATGAATTTGCAAAAGAGACAGTAGATTCTTCTTGGTAAATTAAGGCAATTACAATTGGTAAGAGCTGAAAAAGAGAAAAAATAATTAGACCTATGCCTAAAATCTGTGAAATTAGTCTATATTTCATTATTTTCTGTTAAAATTCAATAAATTAAGCCAAAGAGCTTTCTAACTTTTGAAAATTGCTTTTGTCAGCTAAAAATATCACTAAATGGTCGTTTTCAGCTATTTTAACGTCGTGATGGGCTATTTTCACCTCTTTGTCTCTCAAAAGAGCGCCTATCATGCAGCCTTCAGGCACCTTAATTTCATCTATCCCCTTGCCTATAAGCCCTTTGTTCTTCTCTAAATCTACTATTACTTCTAGAGCTTCAGCTTTTCCACCCTTAAAAGAATATGCATTGGCGAGTCTGGAGCTAACAACATTTTGTAATACAACTCCAATTGTAATGAGTGTAGGGGCGATAGAAACTTCTAAATCTTCATCTTTGATGAGTTCAATATAGTTGCTCTTATTTACCAAAGTTAATACATTTTTTGCACCTTGCCTTTTTGCTAACAATGAAGACATAACGTTTGCTTCATCATTATTTGTTACTGCGCAAAAAACGTCTATTTGATCTATTCCTTCTTCATCTAATAATTCTGAGTCAGAAGTATCACCATGCAAAACTAAACTGTTCGAAAGTTTTTCTGATAAATAAACGCATCTCTCTTTGTCTGTTTCTACAATTTTGACCCTGAAATTTTTCTCTAAGGCTTTGGCAATTCTTCTGCCAATTCTTCCACCACCAGCTATCATTATATTTTTATATCGGGCGCCTTCTTCTCTAATCTCTGACATAACTTTTCTTAAATTAGATCTTGCCGTAATAAAAAATACTTCATCTTTTTCTTCAATGAAATCGTCGCCAGTAGGAATAATTAATTCATTGCTTCTATAAATAGCTGCAACTCTAGTGTCGGCACTAGGAATATGATCTTTTAATTCTGAAATTTTATGACCAGTTATCGGAGCTCCTTTTGTTGCTTTAACTTGCACCATTGAAGCCATAGAATTTCCAAAATCCAAAACTTGCATTGCACCAGGAAGCTCTATTAATTTTGTTATGTAATTGGTAATTAAATTTTCAGGACTAATTATCACATCAATGGAATAATCTCCTGCTTCAAAAATTTCTCTTCCCTTTCCAGCTAAATATTGAGTAGCTCGAATTCTTGCCATAGTTTTAGTTTTTTTATTTATATGTTTTATCATTTGACAGGCAACCATATTGACTTCGTCCCATTGGGTCATTGCAACAGCAAGATCCGCTGACTCTATATCGGCTGATTCTAAAGTTCTCGGATAGCAACAGTTTCCACAAATTGTTCTTAGATCGTTGTGATCAGAAATTTTATGTAGTTTTTCTTCGTTGATATCGATGAGGGTTACATTGTGCTCTTCTGCCAGAATTTCTGATAATTCTGATCCGACTTGCCCTGCACCAAGGATTACAATATTCAAGTTTTTTTACCTGTAAAAATTATACTCTTACTTAAATATTTGTGAACTTTAAGTAATATATTTTCCAGGATTAAAAAAATCCTTAGAGCCATTGTAAAAAGCACCTATGGATATTTTTCTTTTACCTGGTCTAGAAAGTTCCAATAATTCAACCGAAAAATCCTCAGCACCAATCAAGAGTTTGTTTCTTGAAAATTCCATAATTTTTCCGGCACCTTCACTTTTAGTTGAACTAAGTTTTGCCCTATAAACGTTAATTCTTTCTTTTTTATAAATTGTATATGCACATGGGTTAGGGCTATAACCATTTATCATATTTTTAATATCCATAGCTTTGTTGTTCCATTCTATACAAGATTCTTTCTTTAATAGTTTGTCTGCATAAGAAGCTTTTGAATGATCCTGTTCTATTATTTTATAATTATTTAATTCAATATTATCAACAGTTTGTATAATTTTATTAGAAGATACTTCAGCCATTTTATCTGCCAAAGTACCTGCAGTATCATCATCTTCTATTGCCATTTCAAAGTATTCTAAAATTGGCCCTTCGTCCAAACCTTCAGATAATTTCATGAAAGTTATCCCTGAGGATTTTTCTCCATTTATTATTGCTCTTTGTATAGGAGCAGCGCCACGATAACTCGGAAGAAGAGAAGTATGGATATTTATAGAGCCGTGAGTTGGCAATTCAAATATCTTTTTAGGAATGATTTTTCCATAAGCAAATACAATTAGTAAGTCTGGAGCAATCTCTTTAAGTTTATTTTCAAGGTCAAAATTATTTAAGTTTTCAGGCTGAATAAAAGGCAAACTATTTTCTATACAATATTTTTTTATTGGCCCAGGGATTAATTTTTTTCCTCTTCCAGACGGCTTATCAGGCATAGTCAAAATCAAACTTAATTCATGAGACGAATTTAACAATTTTTCTAAACAAGAAATTGAAATTTCAGGCGTTGCAGCATAAACAATTTTCATTTTTTTTGTTTTTTTAATTTCAATAACTTAGACCTTATCCTTCCTCTTTTCGTCGACGAAATATAATCAACCATAAGTTTTCCATCTAAGTGATCTGTTTCATGTTGAACAACTACACTCAATAATCCGGTTGGTTTTATTTTCTTTTCATTGCCTTCTAAATCATTGAAAGTAATTTCAACATTCACTGGACGAATTACTTCCTCATAAAAACTTGGTACGGAAAGACAGCCTTCTTCATATCCTGCCGTTTCTTCGCCTTCTAAAATTTTAATTTTTGGATTGACAAAAACTTGTGGTTCGTTTTTTTCTTCACTGATATCTAAAACTAGAATTCTTTTTGATACCCCAATCTGAGTTGCCGCTAATCCAATTCCATTGAACTCATACATAGTCTCCAAAAGATCTTCTGAAAGTATTTTTAGCTTTTCATCAAAAACTTTTACTTCCTCTGCAACTTCCCTCAATCTTGGATCTGGAAAAACTAATATATTTCTTAATGCCATTTTATTTAATTACGATAAACATTTATTATAGGTTATAAATTTTAATTAACATTTAATGGAGTAACTTTTGAAAGTTTCAATAGTAATAGGATCTAAAACAGATCTTGATTTGGCTAAAGCCTCAGCAGAAGTTTTAGATAGTTTTGGGGTGGAAAATTCTATCAATGTTTTAAGCGCACACAGAATGCCGGAAGTACTTCAAGAACATATTCAAACTGAACTTTCATCGGGCACTAAAGTTTTTATTGGAATCGCTGGTATGGCGGCTCACTTGGCTGGAAATATTGCAGCGCACACTTCGGTTCCAGTCATCGGTGTACCCGGTGATGGCGGTCCACTCAATGGCTTCGATGCTTTATTGTCGACAGTTCAAATGCCAAAAGGAGTTCCTGTTGCCACAGTAGCTATAGGAAAGGCTGGAGCGATAAATGCAGGGCATTTAGCTGCTCAAATGTTGGCGATTAGTAACGAAAAGCTTGAAAATGCCATTAAAGAGGCAAGAATCCAACAAAAACAACAACTTAAGAAGGAAAATGACGAACTTCAGGCCAGCTAATGCCTGATTTAAAGAATTTATTCTTCAAAGACCAGATTTTTGCTTATCCAACGGAAGGAGTTTGGGGCATTGGGTGCAATCCTTTTTCAGAAAAAGCAGTAAAAAAGCTAATTCTTCTTAAAAAAAGGCCTAAAAATAAAGGAATTATAATTCTAGGCGGATCTATGGAGCAATTGACGCCATTTACTGAACATCTAGATGAAAAACTAAAGAAAAGAATGTATTCAAAATGGCCAGGTCCTCATACATGGCTTGTTTCATCTTCGTCTCGGACTCCAAAATGGCTTTTGGGCCCAACAGGATTAATTGCATTGAGATTAAGTAGCCATAAAACAGTTATAAAACTTACAGAAACTCTTGGAATGCCTATATGTTCTACCTCAGCTAATCTTAGCGGAAATGAACCTGCAAAAGATTCAAATGAAATAAGAACTTTTTTCAAAGACAAGGTTCTTATTATTGAGGGAGAATTAGGTAGTTTAAAAAGGCCCACGCCAATACAAGATTTAGAAAGTAAAGAATGGTTAAGAAAATAAAACTAGCAGTAATAGGGTCGCCAATATCTCACAGTCGTTCACCTGAGATTCATCAAGATTTTGCTTATCAAGCCGGCATAGATATCGAATTTAGCAAAGTTGAATTGAGCAAATCCAATTTAGATGATTGGGTTCATTCATTTTTTCTTGATGGAGGCAAAGGCTTGAGCATCACCCTTCCTTTTAAAGAAGATTGCCTAAGCTTAGCGGACGAAATCTCGGATAGAGCAGAAATAACAAAGGCTATAAATGTACTCTTTAATAACAAAGGCAAAATTTTAGGTGATTGTACGGATGGGGTCGGACTGGTAAAAGATTTAACTGTAAATAAAAAACAAAGCATCAAAGAAAAATCTATTTTGGTAATAGGCGCTGGAGGAGCATCTCGAGGCATTTTGCCATCTCTTTTAAAAGAGCAACCTAAGTCCATTGTCATTGCCAACAGGACAGTAGAAAAAGCAGAGAGAATTGCTAAAGAATTCAGCTCTAAAGCGTCACAGACAAGCAAAAGTTCTAATCTTATAGCGTCTAGTTTAAGCTTAGAAGCGATGAAAGATTTTGAGTTTGACGTAGTAATCAATGCTACTTCTGTATCGACAAATCCGAGTCTAAATTTAAATTTAGACGAATCTGTTTTTAGAAACACCTCTCTAGCCCTTGACTTATACTACTCTCAGGCTTTTACGCCTTTTATGGATTTAGCTGATAGAGCTAAAGTGCCCACAGTAATAGATGGCTGGGGCATGCTAGTGGAACAAGCCGCTGAATCTTTTTTTCTTTGGACTGGCTTTAAACCCGACACTTCAGAGCTCATCGCAAAGCATGGAGAGTAACAGCCTAATAAGCTAAAATTACGCTCAAATCACAATAATTGTTTATGTTTAGAGCTATTAAATATTCATTAAGCCTTGTGGCAGCGCTGACTGCAAATTTTTCATTTGGAGCCTGGGATGACTTGAATATGAGCCCTGGAGCTACTCAACTGAGTCAGGAAATATTTGGCCTTCACATGACAGTCTTTTACGTTTGCCTTGCTATTGGTATTGCTGTTTTATTAGCAATGGCTTTCATCCTTTTTAAATACAGAAAAAAAGAAGGCGTAAAACCAGCTGATTTCGACGATAGCACTGCTTTAGAAATCACTTGGACAGTATTATTTGCGTTGATATTAATTGTGCTCGCGGTACCAGCGACCTCGGTAATGATCAAAGCTTACGATGATCAAGAAGGCGATATAAACATATTAATCACGGGTCATCAGTGGAAATGGCAATACGAATACATTGAAGACGAGGTTGGTTTTTTCAGCAATCTTTCAACTTCCTTAGACAAAAGAAATAATTTGGCTCCAAAAGACGAAAACTATCTTTTGGAAGTTGATGAACCTTTGGTAATACCAACCAATACAAGAGTTAGATTTTTAATTACTGCAAATGATGTTATTCACTCCTGGTGGGTTCCTGATTTTGCGATAAAACAAGATGCTATCCCAGGATTTGTTAATACGGGATGGACTTATGTTAATGAGCCTGGAGTTTTCAGAGGACAATGTACTGAGTTATGTGGTCAATATCATGGTTACATGCCAATTGTGGTCAAAGCAGTGTCACCAGAAGAATATTCAACTTTCATTAACGATAAGAAACAAGCAAAAATCCAACAAGCTCTTTTAACAGAGAAACTTTGGAGCACCAGCGAGCTCATGGAAATTGGAGAGGCTACTTATCAAAAGAATTGTGTTGCTTGTCATCAAGTTGGCGGCAGAGGAATACCACCTGTTTTTCCTTCGCTTGTTGGAAGTGAAATAGTCATGAGAAACAAAGCTAGACACATAGAAATTCTCATGGAAGGAGTGCAGGGCGCGGCAATGGCATCATATGCAGAGCAACTGACAGAAGTTGAAATAGCAGCTGTCATAACTTACACAAGACAGGCTTGGGGTAATGCAGAAACTGGCGATGGCAAAATAGTCATCCCGAAAGAGATTTTAGATTATAAAAATAATAAACTTTAAATTAAGGAATAAATTATGAGTGCAGTTATAGATTCACATCACGACGATCACCACCACGGACCGGCGAAAGGTTTTTCAAGGTGGCTTTACACTACAAACCATAAAGACATTGGTTCAATGTACCTATGGTTCAGCTTGGTAATGCTATTCATTGGTGGAGCAATGGCTATGGTAATTAGAGCTGAGCTCTTTGAACCAGGAAGTCAAATTGTATCTCCAGAATTCTATAATCAGATGGTAACTAATCATGGTTTGATTATGGTCTTCGGTGTGATCATGCCGGCATTCGTTGGGTTTGCAAACTGGATGATACCTATGCAGATTGGAGCACCCGACATGGCTTTGCCAAGGCTAAATAACTTGAGTTTTTGGATTTTGCCCGTAGCTTTCGGAATACTTTTGAGTACTTTCTTTATGGAAGGCGGAGCTCCAAATTTTGGCTGGACTTTCTATGCACCCTTATCAACTGAGTATGCACCGCCCACAGTTACATTTTTTATTTTCTCCGTACATATTATGGGGGCCTCATCGATTATGGGTTCCATAAACATTATTACTACTATTTTAAATATGAGAGCACCGGGGATGACTCTCATGAAGATGCCTCTTTTTGTATGGTCTTGGTTCATAACAGCTTACTTGTTAATTGCCGTGATGCCAGTGTTGGCTGGAGCCGTAACTATGATGTTAATGGATATCCACGCTGGTACAAGTTTCTTTAAAGCCGGCGGCGGTGGAGATCCTGTCCTTTTCCAGCATATTTTTTGGTTTTTTGGTCATCCCGAAGTTTATATTATGATCTTGCCGGCCTTTGGAATTGTCTCTCACATTATTGAGACTTTTTCTAGAAAACCAATTTTTGGATATTCATCCATGGTTTATGCAATTGCATCAATTGCGCTTTTATCTTTTGTTGTATGGGCTCATCACATGTTCACGGTGGGCATGCCAATTGCGGGTGAATTATTTTTTATGTATTCGACAATGTTAATTGCGATTCCGACGGGGGTTAAAGTTTTCAATTGGTTGTCTACCATGTTTAAGGGATCACTAACTTTTGAAACGCCAATGTTGTTCGCCATTGCCTTTGTAGCTTTATTTACAATCGGAGGTCTTTCAGGAATTATGCTTGCTATTGCTCCGGCTGACTTTCAATATCACGATACTTATTTTGTCGTAGCACATTTTCACTATGTACTTGTTCCAGGAGCACTTTTCTCGCTCTTAGCAGCAGCTTATTATTGGATTCCAAAATGGACTGGAAAAATGTACGACGAAACTCTTGGGAAAGTTCATTTTTGGATGTCATTCATTTCGGTGAATTTGACATTTTTCCCAATGCATTTTGTCGGACTTGCAGGAATGCCAAGAAGAATACCTGACTATGCAATGCAATTTGCTGACTGGAACATGATGGTCAGTGTAGGAGCGTTC
Organism: uncultured SAR86 cluster bacterium; assembly: GCA_902614235.1. GTDB lineage: Bacteria > Pseudomonadota > Gammaproteobacteria > Magnimaribacterales > AG-339-G14 > CASICS01. Next base: position 19,604 of record CACMKG010000004.1, on the reverse strand, counting down.
TTATTTGGAATTTCTCAGCTTCTTTTCTTATTCATAGTACTCAAGTGTATCTATAATGGAAAAGCGGCTACTACCGAAGTATGGGAAGGCGCAAAAGATAGAGGCTTTGAGTGGACTGTAGATTCACCAGCTCCTTATCACACTTTCAGTTCACCTCCATCAATGGAAAGCCTAAAATCTAGCTCTTAATAAGATATGGAAGCTCGAAAAAGTACTCTAAAATTAATCCTTTTTACTTTTGGAATGTTTGGCTTTGGGTTTGCTTTAGTACCTTTGTACGATGTTTTTTGTGATATTACAGGATTGAATGGAAAAGTTACCGGACCAACTATTACAACGTACGATCAAGAGATTTCATCGAGAGAAGTAAAAATTACTTTTGTCACTTCCAACAACAAACAAATGCCATGGTCTTTCAAATCAAGTTCACCACAAATGAAAGTGGAAACAGGGCAAGATTATTTGATGGACTTCACGTTTACAAACACGACAGATAAACCAATGATAGCTCAAGCTGTCCCAAGTGTTTCTCCAGGAAGGGGAGCTAGGTATTTTCATAAAACAGAATGCTTTTGTTTTGAGCAACAATTTCTAGCAGCAGGCGAATCCATAACTATCCCGGTTAAATTCATTATCGACCCGGAATTGCCCGATGATATTTCTTCGTTGGCTTTGGGGTATACTTTATTTGATGTGACCGAGGAGTTTGCTAATCTCCAAGCAAAAAATTAATGAGTTCTGATTCTTCATATTACGTTCCAGCAAGCAGCAGAATGCCAATTTTTATGGCTTTTGGGCTTTTGCTTTTTGTCTTAGGTGCTTCTTTTACGATGAATAACTGGGGTGAAGAGGACTCCAATGCGCATTGGTTATTAATTACCTCTTTTGCTGTTATTTGGGGGACCATGTTTTTTTGGTTTGGCAGTGTCATTAAGGAAAATGATTCTGGCATGTATAGCGGTCAATTAAATCAATCGTTTGTTTGGGGTATGGCCTGGTTTATTTTTTCAGAAGTTATGTTCTTTTTTGCTTTCTTTTTAGCATTGGGATACGTGCGACTCTTTGCTGTGCCTTGGTTAGGTGGAGAGGGAGAAAAAGCAATATCGAATATTTTATGGCCAGGATTCGAAGCGGCTTGGCCTCTTCTAGTTACTCCGGATAACGAACAATTTCCTGGAGCTCACCACAGCATGTCGATACCAGCAGTTTCAAAACTACATACTTGGCTACCCTTCTGGAATACGCTTTGTTTGATAACTTCTAGTGGCACAATTGCTTTGGCCGAAGCAGGCCTAAGAAAAGGGAACAGGACAGCTTTTAAATTGTGGATGGTGGCAACTTTGACTCTTGGGTATGTATTCGTGTTTCTCCAAGGCTTGGAATATTACGAAGCCTACACACATATGGGTTTGACGCTTGGAGCAGGAATATACGGAACAACTTTCTTTTTATTGACTGGCTTTCACGGATTCCATGTTTGTCTTGGTGCCATAATACTTACAATAATGACCATTAGAGGTTTTGGCGGCGCTTTCAGTGATCACGATCATTTTGGCTTAGCAGCTGGATCTTGGTACTGGCACTTTGTGGATGTGGTTTGGATTCTTTTAGTGCTGGTAGTTTATATTTTCTAGCCAAAAGGAATATTTACACCAAGTTGACCGGTATAAATGCCAATGGCTACGGTAATCATAATTAAAACAGCAATTGTCACACGAATTCTTAAAGTATTCTGGGCCCTCTCTGTATTTCCTTTGTCTTTAACAAGAAAAAAAGCACTAGAAAAAAGACTTATCAACATTGCAGCTGCTAGCAGGACTATGATTATTTTAAATATCATTTTTAAATTATAGAATGAATATCTTGATAAGTAATTGGAAAGCTTCGTTAACTTTTTTTTTATTATTACTATTAGTATTATCTCTTGGAGTTTGGCAAATAGACAGAGGCTATAATAAAAAAGAATTAGAAAATACTTTTTTAGAACGTCAATCTCAACCTGTGAAAGAGATCAAATATAATACTTTTCTAGAATCTGATTTATATCGAAACGTTGTTTTAGAAGGAAGATATTTAGAAAATATATTTTTTTTAGACAACAGAATTCATAATGGCAAACCTGGATTGAAAGTGTTTTCACCATTTGAAACCACCAATAGTGGTTTAGTTTTAGTTTCTAGAGGATGGGTTGAATTAGAGGATAGATCTAACTTACCAATGATAAAAAGTTCAAAAAATATTTTAAAAATACAAGGAGTTTTAAGACCCGAATCAAAAGATTTTGTACTAGAAAATCAAAAAATGAATAAAAAAAGTAATCCGATCTTAGTGCAAACTGTAAATCTAAGAGAGCTATCTAATTTTCTTGGAAAACCTTTATCACCTTACATATTGGAATTATCGGAATTGTCTGAATCAGCCTTTGTTAAAACTTGGCAGCCTATCAATTTAAGTTCTTTCAGACATTTTGGATACGCTGTTCAATGGTTTGGATTAGCAATAGTTTTGATTGTAGGGTACGTATTTTTTTTAAGAAAAGGTGAGACAAAAGGCAATGAATAAGGGTTTTATAACAGCACTGCTAATTTTTTTAACACCTATTCTTGTTATCACAGTTAGTACGGTTTGGTATTACTCTGGATATGGGCCTGAAGAAAGAGTGAATTATGGACATTTGCTTACTGACCCAATCGATGTAGGAAATCTTAATTTAGAATTAGATTATCAAAATTTAAACGTCGACAGCATGGAAAGAAAATGGATGTTAGTTCATTTTATCAACGACACATGTCTCGAAAGCTGTGCAGACTTAATATACGTTGCAAGACAAGTAAATGTCCTTTTGGCTAGGCAACAAACTCGCGTAAAAAGATACATTGCTGCTCCATTAGAAATCAAACCAAAACTTGAAAACTTTTTTTCTACTTACCCTGACTTAAATTTTATTGATGTAAAAGATCAATCTAAAATTACTGAGGCATTTAATAAGAACGGAATCGATCCGTTTGCACAACCCAATATGTTTGTTGTCGATCCTATCGGCAATGTTATTTTGCATTATTCAGGAGAAGTGGATGGTAAAAAACTTCTTGCAGATTTAAAAAAATTATTAGGAGCATCAAAAATTGGTTAATTTGAATAAATTAAAAGTTATCTCATTGATTGGGATATTTTTGGCATTTTCTGTGGTTGCATTAGGAGCATGGACAAGACTTGTAGATGCTGGCCTTGGGTGCCCAGATTGGCCAGGCTGTTATGGTTTTGTTTGGATGCCGACGACTGAAGCAGAGATTAGCCAAGCCAATGTCCTATATCCCGAAAGACAATTTGAAGTTGAGAAAGCAATTCCTGAAGTTGTACATAGGTATTTTGCAGGAAGCTTAGGCCTTCTAATTATTGCAATTTTTGCTATGTCGTTCTTTTTAAAACCCCGAAATGAATTAGTTACAAAGTTGTCAGGAGCTCTCACTTTGTTAGTCTTGTTTCAATCAACATTTGGATATTTAACAGTCAGTCTTAAGTTATGGCCGCAAATAGTCTCAATTCACCTGTTAGGAGGTTTTGCAACTACGACACTTATATTTTTAATATACGTAAAACTCAAAGAACTAAGCGAGGGTAATAAAAATTTATATTCCATGACAGCCTTTTCCAAGAACATTCTGAACTGGGCTTTTCCGGTTCTAATAATTCAGATTATTTTAGGAGTTTGGCTCAGCTCTAATTATGCTTCGTTAGCATGTCCAGATTTTCCTCTTTGTCAGGGAGAGATCATCCCTAATGCAGATTTCAAAATGGGATTTAATTTTTTACAAAGCATTGGGCCAGATTATTTAGGTGGGCAACTTGATCACGAAGCAAGATTAGCAATCCATATTGTGCATAGATTTGGTGCTTATTTTGTAACAGCTTACTTTTTATTTTTGACCTTCATTTTGGCTAAAGAAAGACAATTTGGTTTTGCCAAAATTTTAATCTCGTTACTATTTCTTCAATTAATATTAGGTGTTTCCAACATTATTTATTCACTTCCTTTATACGTTGCAATAGCCCATAATCTCGGAGCTTTATTGTTGTTAATTTCAATTTCATATTTCAGGTTAAAAGTAAGTGGTAGCTAGCGTAAAAGAGAAGAATTCATCTTTCAACTTGGGAGCTTATATACAACTCACAAAACCCTCGATCATTTATTTGTTAGTGCTAACTGCTGCCACTGCAATGTTTCTAGTCGACGGCTTCGAAACAAATCTTCTTATGGCATTGACCGGAATATTTGGTATTGGGCTCATCGCTGCCTCTAGTGCTGCTATAAATCAAATATTAGATTTAGAAATTGATGGAAAAATGAAACGAACCGATAGAAGGCCACTAGTAGCTGGAAAAATTCCCGTCATAAATGCCATTACTTTTGCGGCAATTCTTTTTATTATGGGCTCTTTTCTTTTGCTAACTTTTAATAATTTTCTAGCTTGGGCACTTACCGTTGCAACCTGGATTTTCTATGCTTTTTTATACACCAGAGTTTTAAAATTCGCTGGACCGCAAAACATTGTCATTGGAGGTCTCGCTGGCGCAATGCCTCCCGTTTTAGGGTGGGTTGCTTTGACAGGATCTATTTCGCCTTTACCTTTGCTATTGGTTGCTATTATATTTGTTTGGACGCCTCCACACTTTTGGGCTTTAGCCATAGATAGGATTGACGATTATGATAATGCCAATGTACCTATGATGCCGGTAGTTAAAGGTATCGAATATACCAAAATTCAAATTTTACTTTATTCCTTTCTTCTTTTGGCCTGCTCGCTTTTGCCTTTCGCAATTGGCAGTCTAGGCATTTTGTATTTTATTTCAGCAAGTTCTTTGGGTTTAATTTTTATCTTTTTGGCTGCTCGCTTAATGCAGGACAAAAATAATAGCGGAGCTATTCCTTTTTTCTTATACTCAATTATCTATTTGACAATATTATTTGTCTCTATGATCTTGGACAGACTAATTTAATTCCATGACAAAAAATAAAGGCATTACCTATACAGTTATTTCTTGTCTGGCCATCGTGTCAATGGTTATAGGGCTTTTTGTTTACAGCACGGTAGCAGAAAAAGAGCTTACCAACGATCAATACAAGTTACTGAAATTCTATCAACTGAATACCAAAAGAGATTTAAATGCTTTTTCTCTTTATGAAAATGACAAACCTTTTACCGAGGCTAACTTTAAAGGCAAGTGGGACTTGGTATTTTTAGGTTTTGCTTCTTGCCCTGACATGTGTCCAATGACTATGCAAAAGATGGCAAAAACTGCTCAAATGCTTTCGCAGAAAGAGGGACTCATAGAAAAAATAAACTTTGTAATGATTTCTATAGATCCTGATAGAGACAGCCCTGAAAGGGTAAACGAATACGCCAAAGCATTTAATAAGGAATTTAAGGGAGTTTCTGGAAATATTAAGGATATTTATCAGCTTTCATTAAATTTAACTCTGCCATTCACACCGGTGATTGATTCAAAAAATAAAGACTACGATATGGATCATAGTATGAACTTGGCTTTGATTGATCCTTCCGGTAAATATCATGGTTTTTTCAAAACACCATATTCTCCTGAGATGATGGCTGAAGCATTGGAAAGTGTCATAAAATTTTCAAATTAGTCGCATTCTTGACGCACAAAAACATTTTTAATCCTAAATTTCTTTGATATAGTTTTTTTTGAGAATTATTCTCAATTAAATACATACGGGAGAGAAATATGGATTTAGCAAATACAGCTTTACAGGCCTTTCAGAATGGAAGAATTGTAGACGCGTTAACTTTTATAGGGGTAATTATTGCAATTTGGTTGGCTTTAAGGGTAGCCAATATGACGGGAGAGAATCCTGATAGCAATCTTATTACAAAAATAGTATCAAGTGCATTTGGTCTTACAGTAATGGCTGGAACATTTCAATCATTTGGCTTTGCTTCCAACACTTGGGTAACTTTTGCAAGAAGGCTTACAGAAATAGGTCCTGAAAATACTGGAGACCCAATCGGCGCTCAAGCTTTCATAGATTATGTCGGCACAACTGAAGCAACAGGAATGCCCACGCCTTTGGGAATAGCCTTTTGCGTGATTGTTACTTTAATGATTTTGTCCTTAATTTGGGCACCAAGAAAATAACAAATTTTTTAAGAAAGGGAATTTAAAGTTTCCTTTCTTTTATGTTCAACAATATGGGAGAAAAATATGAATGAATATCAATTATGGACTGCGTTAAACGGAGGATTAACTCAAAACGCTCTTTTTCAAGCTGGAACTTTTTTTCTGCTTTGGGTCGCATTTAGAGCTGCTAATCAAATCAGAATAGAAGATTCGGGAGTTTTAAATAAAACTCTAGTGTCGTTATTTAGCTTAGGAATTATCTTTAATGGTTTAACTTTAGGAGCCGCTTTTTTGAGTATCTTAGAGAGTACTGCTTATGGTTTTGATGAACTTGAAGTGATCAGTGCGGGAGCACAAAATTTTGTCGAAACTTTTGGAACAGGCTCAGTTAGTTTTGATGCTGGACCTTTTAGCAATCCAATCAACACAGGTTGGTGGGCAGTTATCACTGTCATGCTGTTTGGAAGAATTTGGACTAAGGCATAGGAGGAAAAAATGGAAGAATATCAAATACTAGCTTTATTCAATAGCTCATTAATAAGTAACGCAATTTATTTTGCCGCTTTCGTGTTTCTATTGTGGATGGCTTTTAGAGGAGTAAATAGAATTACTGATATGGGAGCAAATGTTGTACAAAAAGTATTATCCTCTTTGTTCTCGCTTACGGTAGTTTATTTTAATCTTTTTGTCTTAGGCCTGTTAAATAATTTACAGCAAACAACTGCATATAATTTAGCTCAATTAGAGACAATTTCACCAGCAAGCCAGCAGCTTGTAGATTTTTTTGGTGGAGGATCTGAACTTCCTGAGTTCTCTCTTATCCCTGCAGACCCAATTGCGATAATATTTTTTCTTGTTATCCTAATAAGCCTTTTAGTGCCTACATGGATGGCACCAGAGCCTAAAGAGTAAAAACTAAAAAAGGAGGCAAAAGCCTCCTTTTTTTACATCTCTATTACAACTTTTCCAGTAGCTTTTCTGTTTTCTAAGGACGATATCGCTTCCGCCGCATCATCTAAAGAATAGCTTTTAGTGATTTGTGGTTTGAGCTTGCCTTCAGCGTGAAGAGCAAATAATTCATCAAAGTTCTTTGAATTTTCTTCTGGCTCTGCGCCTGTGAATCTTCCCCAAAAAACACCCACGATAGAACATCCTTTCAATAATGCTAAATTTGTTGGTACTTCAGGGATAGGCCCACTTGCAAAGCCAATTACTAATACTCTGCCTTTCCAATTTACACATCGCATGCATTGTAAAAAAATATCTCCGCCAATTGGATCGTAAATAACATCTGCTCCTAAGCCATCGGTTAAAGCCTTTACTTTTTCTTTTAACTCACCATCGCTATAGTTTATTGTTTCGTCAGCGCCAAGGTTTTTAGCGATTTCTAATTTTTCTTCGGTACTAGCAGCGGCAATTACTTTCGCTCCCATCGCCTTTCCAATTTCAATTGCTGTCGTGCCAACTCCTCCTCCTGCGCCCGTGACAAGGAGAGTTTCGCCAGGCTGCAATTGACCTCTTTGTTTTAAAGCATGATAAGTAGTTCCGTAGTTAAGAGGAAATGCTGCGCCGTCTTTAAAATCCATTGTTTCTGGAAGCGGCATCAAAGTCATTTCAAAAGCCACTACCTTCTCAGCAATTCCACCATTTCCAGTCATCGCAATCACTCGATCTCCAACCTTCCAATCGACAACCCCTTCGCCAACTTCACTAATGACACCTGCAATTTCTCCTCCTGGAGAAAAGGGAAAAGGAGGTTGAAATTGATATTTTCCTTGGACAATTAAAACGTCAGGAAAGCTTACTCCTGCTGCTTTTACATCAACCACAACTTGGCCGGCCTCTGCTCTAGGATCCTCTATTTCCTCAACCTTGTGAGATTCAACCGGTCCAAATTCTCTACAAACATATGCCTTCATCAACTTCTCCTTTTTATATAGCGTTTAAATAATCCTTTAAAAAAGTGTCAAAATCAACTTCTTTCGAAGACTCTAATTTTTCAAAATCTTCAAGCGAAATCTCTGAAGATATTTTTATATTTGTTGTATCTTTTTTTAAGGATTTATAATAACTAATATTTTTTTCTGCTCTATCGTTACAAAATTCATTCCAAGTAAGATTTTTTTCTTGCATTTCTTTTAATATCTTTCCTGAAGGCGTTAACTCTGAGTCACGAAGTTTTGATTTTTGTACCTCCAAAGACCTTAAGATTTTATTTTTGAGATCGTAAGCCTCAATTGGAAGAGCGTAGGCAAAATCGTAAATTTTGCTAAATACCTCATTGGCGGCATCTTTTACAAAAATAGTTTTGCCATCGCGCTTTAGCAACAGTTTTGAATCTCTGCCATTTCTAACTGTATTTTGCCAGTTGTCTTGAATTTCTTTAATTCTTCTTTCATCAAAAGAGTAATTTTCGTCAATAAGCGAAACCATAAGGTAAGCTTCAATAAAATAAGCTGTATGTTTATCAATACTTCCTCTTAAAAAGGGATTATTATCCAAACATCTCACTTCTACATATTCTATACCCTCATTTTTTAAAACATTTATAGGTCTCTGGCCACTATCAACAACTCTTTTCGGTCTAATAGAGCTGTAATATTCGTTTTCGATTTGAATTATTGAGTCATTAATTTGTATGTGTTGATTGTCTTTTTTTAAGCCAATTTCTTCATACGGCTCATACTTTTTCGTCAAAGCATTTCTTAGGTCAGATATATATTCATCCAAGGTGTTATAAGCTATATTTAGATCATCCTGAGCTTCTGACATGTAGCCTAATTCACTCATCCTTAAACAGGTTGCATTTTCTAAGAAAGAATCTTCGTTATTAAGAGGTTTGAGGAAATTTTTTCTATCGGTTAGGAAGGTATTTGGAACAACTGGACTTGCACCAAACAAATAAAGAAGAAGCCAAGCATTTTTTCTGAAATTTCTTATTAAGTTTAAATATTTTTCGTTTTGAAAAGACTGAAAGTTCTCTTTAGAGCCTTGCCACTTTTTAAAAAAATCTTCATTCAATGAAAAATTGTAATGGATACCGGATACACACTGCATCATGCTTCCATATCTATAACTTAGTCCGATCCTATAAAGCTCTTTTAGTTTTCCTGAATTACTAGTTCCATAATTTGCAATTCTAATCTTTGATTCATCTCTAATTGAGCACGGCACACTTCCTGGCCAAATAACATCTTCAATATTTTGATGCGTGTAAGTAAGAATAATTTTTAAATCATCTAGAGCTTTTTCAACAGTGGAGGATTTTCTTGTAATAAATTCCAATAAAGCTTCAGAAAAATCCGTTGTAATAAAAGGGTTAGTTAAGGCCGAACCTAAAGCTTTTGGATGATCCGAGTTCGATATTTCTGAGTCATTAACTCTTAAGGATTCCTTTTCTATACCTCTTTGAGAAAAGTTTGAAAAATTAACAAGATTGAGATCATTTAATTTTTTAAGCGAGTCTTTAAATGCATTTTGCATGAATTTTATTCAATAATTAATGACTCAAATAAAAATAAACTTCTATATTTTAATTAGGTAGAAGGGCCAGAAGCAAGGATTTCGTCTGTTACTTCAAATTTAGAGATGTTGTCATTAAACTTAATCGCCAAATCTTCAGCTGCTTTTTTATAGAGGCCCTGATCAGACCAAGTTTCAGATGGATTCAAAATTTTAGTTTCTACACCTTCTAGCTCCGTAGGAATTTCTACGTTCATAATGTCGAGTTTAGATTTTGGACTTTCTTCAATAGACCCTGACTGAATTGCTTTAATAATATTTCGAGTAGTTGGAATGTTGAATCTTTCTCCAACCCCATAAGAGCCACCAGTCCAACCAGAATTTACTATATAAACTTTGCTACCAAAGCCTTCAATTCTTTTCATTAATAGATCTGCATAAACTTGAGCTCTTCTAGGGAAAAATGGTGCACCAAAACAGTTTGAAAAAGTTGAAGATATTTCTTCAGTCGATCCTAATTCAGTAGAGCCTACTTTTGCAGTGTAACCACTTAAAAAATGATAGGCAGCCTGCTCTTTAGACAATATTGAAACTGGTGGCATCACTCCGGATAGATCACATGTTAAAAAGATAATATTTTGCGGCTCGCCTCCATAATTTTTTTCTAAATGTTGATCAACGTGACTGAGAGGATAACAAGCCCTGGTATTTTCAGTTAAAGATTGATCGGTGTAATCTACTTCTAAACTGTTAGGATCAAAAATTACATTTTCCAAAATTGTGCCATTTTTTATTGCGTTCCAAATGACTGGCTCATTTTTTTGAGATAGGTCTACAGTTTTGGCATAGCATCCACCTTCAATGTTAAAAACAATTCCGTCTCCCCAACCATGTTCGTCGTCGCCAATTAGCCATCTGTCAGGATCTGCTGAAAGAGTTGTTTTTCCAGTACCTGAAAGTCCAAAAAATAATGACACATCGCCATCTTTTCCAGCATTTGCTGCACAGTGCATCGATAAGACATCTTCTTCAGGAAGAATAAAATTCATAATCCCAAACATCGATTTTTTCATTTCTCCTGCATAACCAATTCCAAGGATTAAGATCTGTTTTGTTGAAAAATTGATCATTACTGTTCCATCGGAATTTGTTCCATGGCGACTAGGATCGCATTTGAAGCTTGGAACAGATCTAAGCTGCCAAACATCTTTTGATTTAGGGTTGAAAGATTCCGTTTGAATAAACAAGCTTTGACAAAACATATTTTGCCAGGCGTATTCATTTTCAATAGTTACCGGCTGGTAATGTTCCATGCTGGCACCAACATGGAGATCGGCTGTATATTTATCTTTACCCTTAAGGTACTCTTCGGATTCATCCCAAAGGTTTAAGAATTTTTCAGCTTCTATTGGTTGGTTGTTTTCGCCCCAATCGACAACACCATGTGTCAAAGCATCGTCAACTAAAAATCGATCTGCTGGACTTCTACCAGTTCTTTTACCCGTAGTGACAACAAAAGCACCATTTTTTACCTGAATGCCTTCGCCTTTTTTTATCGCGATGTCTAATAAGCTAGGTATTGGTAAATTATGATTCAAAATTCTTCTCTCTAAAAATTCCTTACCTTAAATGATACTGGATTCAGTAAAAGGAAAACTATTATGCCAAATTTTATTGATATATCATATCTAAAATATAATAAATTCCTGACAACAATTTAAAGGCAATTATGAACGAAGATTTAAGCTTCAAAGAGGGAGATTTTGGTTTTATAAAGTACAAATCAACCAATCCTTTTGAATTTTTTCACATCCTAAACGAATTAGATAACTTGCCAGAGCAAGATCTAGAGGGATGGCTATTATTTCCTGAGGAAGGGAAAAAACCATTTTCTTGCATGGTTTGTGTTCATCACAGTGGTGGATGGGGCGCTGCACAATATGAAATGATCAAGGATATTTTGGAATCTGGTATAGCTGTTTTTCAGGTAAATAGTTTTGAATCAAGAGGCGTGACTTCAACATCAGAGGAACAAATGGCCGTCACTACAGCAATGATTTTGGCTGATGCATTTGAACCTTTAAAGTTTCTTTCTAAACACCCTGATATAGACAAAAATAAGATAGGTATTTGTGGTTGGAGTTTGGGTGCAGGCTCGTCTCTTTACGCTGGATGGCTGCCATTGGCAGAAAAGTTAGCTCCAAAAGGAGAGAGGTTTGCATTACATTTAAATTATTATCCTTTAGCTTCATATTGGCCCGAAGAGATGAGATGGACAAAAGCACCGATTTTAAATCTTTTGGGTGACCAAGATGATTACACTCCTTTTGAGCTTGCTCAAGAATTGACTATAGGGATAAATGAATCAGGAGCTAATTGTAAAGATATTCTCTACCAAGGAGGCTTGCATGGTTTTGATTCAATGTATCCCAAAACTTTTTGGCCTGATTCAATAGCCCCAAAAGTTTCAAGATTTGCAAAAATTGATAATAACGGTGACATGACTTATGAAACAGATGATGGAAAAGTTCTATCGCTGAATAGTCCAGAGGACAGACTAAAATTATTTGAGGAAGTTGCAAAGTATGGGGCATGGACTGGTGGGACTAGGAATCTAAGAAGAGCTTGCAAAAAAGACGCGCTAGAGTTTTTGAAAGAAAATTTACTCTAGAAAATAAAGTCTCTTTTTGAATAGCGCCAAAAACAAATTGCAAAAACGATTATTTCATTTAAGAAAATATAAAAAGTAGTTGTATTTAAACTATCGTCTAAAAGAAAACTTATAATTCTGCCAACAACGAAACTTCCTAAGAAAATTGCATAAGTTAGATAAACTTTTTTTCTTAAATTTATTCGATAAATACTTATAAAAGACATTAGGCCAATGAGAGTAAAAAAAGCATATAGAGCTCTTGTTTCATTTAAATAAACTGCTGAATATTCATAGACCCCAAGGAGACCAGTGATTATCTCAGGAAAAAATAAACCCAGAATCCCGAAGCCAAGCCATTCGAGCCCAAATAAAAACAAAAAAACTTTATCCAGCATTTACCTAAAATTGATATCCTTAATCTAAGCTATATTATAAGAAGACATTATGCAACCTGTTGAATTATGACGAAACCAAAACTTACTCTTTATCATGCCAATTGGTCACTTTGTAGCCAAATGGTAAGAGTTGCACTATTTGAAAAGGGGCTCGAATTTGATCATGTTCCAATTAAATTATGTGATCACTATGAAGAAGCAGAGAACATTACCAAAGATTACCTTAAAAATATCAATCCAACGGGGGTGGTTCCTGTATTGAAAATCAACGATGAAATAGTCAGAGACAGTGCCTATATTATTGAAAGATTAGACGATCTAGAAGGAGAAAATAATATAAATCTCTGGCCAAAAGACGAGGCAAATCGGGAAGAATTAAGAAGTTGGGTTTACGATACCACCATCACAGAAGGCGTCCCAATGGGAAAAACTTTAGGAACCACCATTCCACTTTTCTCTATGAGTTTGATAGAGACTTTAATAAAAAAACTGAGTTATAGAGCCATATGGAATATTATTCTTAGACATCCTCGCAGGGAAAGAAAAATTGCTTTCGTAACTATGTATTTCTCGTCGCTTAAAGATAGAGTTGGCCCTCTTGCATACAAGGGTTTTGTGCAAGGAATATTAGAGCTCGAAAACAACTTACCAGAAAATGGATTTTTATTCGGTGATTTTAGCCATGCCGATATCAATCTAATGTGTTGCTTTTATAGATTGCAAGATTTGAGGCTTGATTCAGTACTGGAAATGCCGGAGCTTCCTAAAATTAAGGCTTATTGGAAAAATTTAAAAGCTAGAAATAGTTATAAAAAAGGGATCCTTGATTTTAGAGATCATGAAGAAAAATTGAATGAAATATTTTCAAATAAAGACAATCCACATTTAGAAAAACTCAAAGAGAAAATAAAAGAAACTATTAAGATTTGAAGAAAGATCAGAAATCTACTAATGTTAATGTCCTTATAAATTTTTCAAAGGAGAGAAAAATGAAAAAAAATATAAAAATAGCAACACTCGTTGCTTTACTAGGAGTTATTGTTGCTTGCAGCAGCGAGTCAACTCCAACATATTCTGAACTAGGTTCAGAAAATTACCCCCAAAAGTTTTATGTGGAATATATCCCTTGTGAATTAGGACCTGACTATTCTCCAGAAGCCTTCGCTCAGGACATGCTTCCCGGCTGGCAGAGTCTTTTGGTAGAGGTTGATTCAACAATTGTTGCTGCATATGGCCTCGGCTACGAGAGTAAACCCGAGGATGCTGAAGAAGATGGCTATTGGCAACTTGTTTGGAATTCAAAAGAAGATGCTGAAGAAGGTTGGGCTACTTGGGCCGGGTATGAAAAAACAGCAGAGTGGAGTGAGGAAACAAGCAACATTTTAGTTTGCGGAAATAAAGAGGATACTTTTTCTTTTGATGCTTACATGAGAAGAGATGTTGACTCGTTGGGCGAGTTTGATAGAACTAACTTTAATTCAAATTATATGGCCTGTTCATACAATGAAGGACAAGGTGCAGATGAACTAATTTCATCAATTGATAGTTTTGATGCTTGGTTAGATTCAGACGAAAATATTGACGCTCCATATGGATTTATGGTGCTAGCACCTGATTATGAAACAGAAGAATTTGATTTCATATGGGGAGATTTTCATCAGACAGTCGAAAAAAGAGCAGAAGGAAATGCTAACTTTTTAGCAAAAGCGCCAAATATCCAAGCAGCTTTTGATGAAGTAGCTTCATGTCAAGATGTAATTTCTTATAATACTGGACAAATTCCATCTAGTTAAAAAAAATTAAAAAAGGCTGCTTAATGCAGCCTTTTTTTTAAGTCACAATACCAATCACTCTTTCGATAAACCAATAACTACCTATACCTCCTAATAAATAAGAAGCAGCGATATAAGAACCTTTTTCTAATTTTATTTTTGAAAGCAAGTAGATTCCAAAAAGAAAAATTGGGATCATGATTAATTGGCCGATTTCAATGCCTATGTTGAAAAAAAGGAGAGATAGCAAAAGTTGGTCATTTGCTATTCCTATTTCTGATAGGGCACCTGCAAATCCGAATCCATGAAGCAAACCAAAACCGAACGCCATTAGCCACGGAGTTTTCTTCAGTTTGTCTTCTGAATTAATTTCAAATGCCAAATAAATAATGGTTAAAGCAATTAATGCTTCGATACTGCCAGATGGAAGCTGTACTATTCCTAAGACTGAAAGGGCTAAAGTGATGCTATGGGCTAAAGTGAAGGCAGTTATGGTCTTTAGTAAATTCTTCCAGCCGAAGACTATAAATAACAAGCCCATCACAAATAAAAGATGATCTGGACCGCCTATTAAATGCTCAACACCCAGAACAAAATAGGCAGTTGGAAAAGTTTGTTCATTTTTAGGAATTTTTATTGTCGAATTCTTTAAATTCATCAACCCTTCAAATCTTTTTTTATCTAAAAAGTTAATTGTCACTAGAGCGTCATTCAAAACACTTAGCCCCACTACTTTGATTTCTGCTCCTCTAATAGTTGAATCACAGCTGAGAGATATTTTTTCTATAGAATATTTGCCTTGTTTATAAGGGATTTGGCTGAAAGCGGTGCAATTTTCTGGAAATAAAAGAGACGCTCTTTCCCCAATGGATCTAATAGGATACATCCAAGTAGTCTCATAGTTAGAGTCTTCTTTCTCATTCATGATCAAGTGAGCAGGACTAAACTCATGACTAGATAAATTAATACTTAAAAAAATTAGACAAGAAAAAATGAAGTTTTTAATAAGCGTCATTGCGTAAATCTAGGACTAATAATTACTTGGTAGTCCGTTTTTAACTCATCTACGAAGTTCTTTATTTGCAGGTCTCTTTGTTTTAATAAAAAGTCTACTCTGACTTGAGAAATCACTTCTTCAAAAGATGGCATGTATTCTTCATTGCTATCTAATATTTTTACTAGGTGACTGCCGTAAGTAGATGTAACTGGTCCTTGCCAATTGCCGAGCGTTAAAGTTAAAAAAGCTTTTGAAAAAGCTTCTCCAAAGTCTCTTTCAATATCTAGCAAGCTCCTATTTGAAAAATTTTTGCCCAATAAAAAAGGGTCAGCATTTATTACTGATTTATCACTTAAAAGGTCTTTCATGGCTTGAGCAGCTCTTTCATTTCCATTTTTATTTTCAGCAAAATAAAGATGTGTAAAACTAAAATTTTGGGGGACCAAATATGATTCTTTTGCTTCTTCATAAAATTGTTCAAGTTTTTCAATTGCCGGCTCTGTTGAGATTGTTTCCTGCTTTAGAAAAGTAATTTTTTGGGCAAGTCTTCTTTTGATTATTCTGTCTTCGCTATCTAAGCCAAGTCTTAATGCTTCTCTATAAAGAATTTCCTCTTCAATAAGACTATCAATGATGGATCTAATCTCATCGTTATTAGGCTCTCTTCCAACTTGCAAACTCCAAGTATTGATCAAAGCAATAACTTCTTCGTTTGAAATATAAATTGTTTTATCTTCATTGGGTGGATTTAGAAAAAGATCTATCAAAAAAATTGATAAACCTATTCCTAAAAATAAGATTAGTTTTTTTGACACTTAATTATTTATTCAACGTATTCAGCTAAATCTGATTGCATAGATTGTGCTGGCGCTAATTCGTTGGAGCCAGTTGGAACAAACCAAATTGGCGAAGACCAGGCTCTCTCTTGAATAGTGTCATGAATATCAGGCCTCGGGGCCAAACCTCTTTTGATTGCATCCCAAGTCGACCACCTACAGGTGGGGTTCTCTAATACCCTAACGTAGTAAAAAGCTCTGTCGTTTGGATTGAAATCAGGATCTGTCCAAGTTGCTTTTAATTCAGCTGAGCCGACGTCTTTTGAAAAAGCACAGGTTCCGATATCAACTCGCGCACCATTGTCTGGACATCTATTTGTTTCAGGATTAACTTCTAGGCCATTGGAGCAGGCAACGTCGTATATGACTTCGGTTGGAGAAGAATCAAATTGATTGATTGAACCCTTGATAATTTGCACTCTTTGTAGGGGTGCTCCATGTTTGTCTCTCTGTGCCCAAACCAAGAAACTTGGAACTTTGTCTCCGTCGGCTAGAATCTCACCACCCATAGTCGAACTATTTGCATAAGCAGCTTTGACTAGGTTCTCGTCATTTAAATCTAGTTGATTCGTTTCAAATCCTCCAAAAAATCTAACTTTCATTCTATTGCCTGTTGTGGCGAAAGTCTCTTTTCGTCGCATTGCGGAAAATATCGAATCTCTTGTGTTTTCTTCGGCCCAAACTCCTGCTAGACCAGATGCACCCCAGGTTTCAAAGCCTGTATTTGCATAGGCGCCTTGATCGGTTTCAGTGACACTTACTCCTGCACCGCCTTGAGGCAATTGATCTACTTGTAATTCGCTCAAGGGAACACTACCTCGACCTTCAGGAGTGCCATCGATAATTCCAATTTTCGACCAATAATCTTCTTCGCTATAGGCTCCGGCCCCAGTGTGAGAATCGCTTGCTCCAATTAAACCAAACTTGAAAGGATTTCCTTGTGCGCTGTATTCCAAAACCATGCCTTTAATAAAAGCATCTCTGACATATCCACCAGCTGGAAAACTATAAGTTCTAGGAAAAGAACCGATTCTAGATTCATAAATTCCAAAATCTGCAAATTCATCATTTGGAGATAAAAGTGGATGAGTATCTGAAGTTCCTTTTACCTGAGTCATTTCTACGATTGGCTCATTTCTCATTCTCATATCCGAGTAGGCTTGAGTAATGGGTTTTCCATTAAAAGTTCGCATATCAAACATTGCGCCATTGGAACCGTTGGAGTTGTGAGGAATAGCAATTGAGTCTACGCCCATCTCTCTCAAACCATCCATCCATTTCCATAAATTTTCTGGATTTATCGAATCAATTCTAGAGTGAGGCCTCACTGGTATTTGATCGCCTTTAAAAATTACATTCCTATGAAGGTTTCCATTGCCAACATCAGTCGAAGTCGTAAATTCATAAGCGGTGAAAGTAGTAAATCTTCCAGGATCATTAGCTTCCTCTGCAGCACGCACTATATCTGCCCATGCAGAAATATGTGTATCGTGATCAAAAACTTTGGAGCCAATTTGTAAGTGTGGAGTTAAGATGGCTCGCCATAAAGTTGGATCCCACCAAGGACGCACATCAGCAAGAATGTTTCTTACTTGATTGCCAAACAAATTAAAACGATCAACTATGGAATCAACGCCTCGGTTGCCATCACGGTTCAAATCATGGAAAGCTTCTACGCCAGGTAGAGTTGAAGCATAAGTCGAAGTATCCGCCCAAGCGTTAATCATGCCAAGGAAAAAAGCGTGATCGGTCACAGCATAAAAATCTAGCGGCTCTTTTATTTTCATATCAAAACCAAGTGGGTGTTGAATAGCTTCTCCTTGGGCAAATCGGTAAGCATCGTCAGGAGTTGCAGTGGTGCCGAAAATATAAGCGTCAAAAGAATATTTAGTATGAATATGAGTATCGCCAAAGTAAGCATTCCTGTCTTCGTTGTAATCAGGGGTCGTCGTTACAGCTGGAGCAACACCAGAATAATCAACAATTTCGTATCTAGTATCAGTACAGCTGATAAAAGTTAAAACTAAAATAATTATAAAAAGATGTTTCACATTGCCCCCTTTGGATGAATATCTACTATCTAAGATTTTAAAGTAAAAATCAGCAGATATACAAACGTCTTAATCCTTTATGACCAAGTCGCTTTGATCATGTCTGCAGCTTTTTCTCCAATCATTATGGTCGGTGCGTTGGTATTACCACCAATCAAAGTCGGCATGATGGATGCATCTACAACTCTGACATTATCAAGAGCATGAACTTTTAGTTCGTGATTCACTACGCTCATTTCATCTGTGCCCATTTTGCAAGTGCCTACTGGGTGATAGACGGTATCTGCTTCTTCTCTTATTGCTTCCTCAATTTTTTCGTCGCTACTTAAATCAACTGGCCTGAGATTATTTTTGGTATGTTCCTTTAATGGTTCGGTATTCATGATTTCCATCATCTTTTTGTAACCAGTCACCAACAGATCAACATCTGCTTGGGCACTCAGAAACCTGGGATCAATTTTTGGCGGGTCTTTGGGATCATTTGAATTTAAGGTGACTTCGCCTCTAGATTTTGGTCGCAATAAGCAAACATGACAGCTCAGCCCATTACCAAATACAAATTGCCTACCATGATCTTTAACTGGAGCAACGCAGAAATGTAGTTGTAGATCTGGAATTTCTTGTTCAGGAGAAGACTTAATAAATCCAGCACCCTCGGCGATGGTAGAAGTAAATTGACCAGTTTTAGTGAATAAATATTTTAGGATTTCGAGTGGAAACTTAAAAAAAATAGATTGCAGAGAAAGACCTATCAAATCAGTACTTTGGTGGAGATGTACACTAACGTAATCAATATGATCTTGTAAATTTTTTCCTACCCCTGGGATATTAAATAAGGTATCGATGCCATGATTTTTTAATTCTTCGGTCGGACCAATTCCAGAACGCATTAAAATTTGTGGCGATCCAAAAGCTCCTGAAGAAACCAATACTTCCTTTTTTACACCAACACAAAAAGAACGATTGCTTTTATCTAAGCATTCAACACCCGTAGCTTTGTTTCCTTCGAAAATTATTCTATCAATTGTCGTGTTGGTTAAGATTTCTAAGTTTGGTCTGTCCTTTACAGGATGCAGGTAAGCAGCAGCTGCACTACATCTTTTTCCATTTTTTTGAGTCGTTTGATAAATGCCAACTCCTTCTTGATCCTTGCCATTGTAATCGTCGTTGACTTTATAAAATTTAGAAGCTGCTTCAACAAAGTAGTCCACAAATTTATTTTTATGGGGAATATTGGTAACGTTCAGTGGCCCATTTTGTCCATGATATTCATTGTCAATCATTTCATTATGTTCTG
>CACMKG010000003.1 GCA_902614235.1 uncultured SAR86 cluster bacterium | reverse complement strand
TGTTTTGTTTTTTTGCAAAATTTTCTCTCCACATGAAAAGTTTTTTTTCAAATTTTGAATATTTTTTTAACTTCTTTAATCTTGAAATATACAACTCTTGGTTTCCTAACTGGACTTCTTTCTTTATTTCTAGGAAAGCATCATTTTTTATATTTTGTTTTTTTAAAATCTTAATTTGTTTTTGATAAAGTTCCAGTAAATAATTTACATCATTCGCAGCATAAGATAATTGTTTTTCATTAAGAGGTCTTTTAAGCCAATTTGAATTAGTTTCTGACTTGTCTAAATTAATTGAAAAGTAATTTTTTACTAAATTTCCATAATTTAAAATTTCTCCTCCATTTATTTTTTTCTCTGCAATTTGCACATCGTAAGCATTCTTTACCTTAATTTTTAAATTAGTATTTAAAACAGTTGCATCACTTCTTACGGAGTGAAAAACAATCAATTTTTTATGACTTTCTAGAATTTTTTTAAGCCATTCCAAGTTTTTACATTCAACACAATCTATCAAAAATATATATTTTTTTGTTGCAATTTGAATTAGTGACAAAATAGGAAAATAAGTTTTTCTCCATTCAAATTCAGTGTCTATAGCTATTAAGTCTTGATTTTCAATCAATGAAATGACGAAATCTTTATCTTTGTCAGAATTAATTAAAAAAATTTCTTTTTTTTTCCCAAAATAAGAAATGAATGATTTTAAAATTTTTATCAATCTAGTTTTTGTTTTTTAAATATTTTAAAAATTCATTTACTTTAAATGATTTAAAATTGCTTTTTTCAAAATAGGATCTTTTTTAGAATATTCGATATTTGCAATCAAATTTCCTATTTTATCTCCACAATCATAAAAATTTCCCTTTAAATAATGTGCATTTACTTGATTTTTTTTAAGGAAACTTTCTATAGCGTCTGTTAATTGAATTTCTCCACTTTTATCAAATTTTGTTTTTGATAAAAATTCAATTAAATCATAAGAAAAAACATATCTTCCTACAGCAAATAGATTGGAAGGAGCATTTTTTAAGGAAGGTTTTTCAATTATTTTTATAACTATATCCGTCTCGTGGTTTAATTTATTTTTATTAACTTTAGCAATTCCATATTTTTTAATATCTTTCTTTTTTGCTTTTCCCAATAGAATTGATGATTTACCGGTTAAATCATATTCTTTTCTCATTTTTGAAAGATTATTTATTTTATTAGGACCATCTATCAGCATATCTGGCAAAATAATCGCAAAGGGTTCATTACTGTTCAAAATAGACTTCGCACAAAGAATAGCATGTCCGAGACCCAGTGCTTTACCTTGTCTTATGCTATGTATAACTACTTTTAAGTTTGAAATAGCTTTGATTTCATCCAACAAAGACCTTTTTACTCTTTTTTCGAGCTCTGCTTCCAGCTCAAAACTCGTATCAAAATGGTTTTCAACTGACGTTTTGCTAGAATGAGTAATAAATACTATTTCCTTAAAACCTGCCTCAACAGCTTCTTCTACTACATATTGAATAATAGGTTTTCCCGCAATAGGGAGCATTTCCTTTGGAATAGCCTTTGTAGCTGGCAACATTCTTGTTCCTAGACCTGCAATAGGAATAATTGCTTTTTTTAGTTCATTCATTTTTTAGCCAAAGATAAGTTTATTTAATTCCCAGATCGGAAGAGAATGTTTGTTTTTAAAATTTAATTTTCTATTTGTAAACACCCATCCTTTTTCTAAATGACCTCCATCTTTCTTTGCAACAAAGTCTATTTTCCCAGCTAAAGATATTTTTTTATCTGAACTGATTAACTCTACATTACTTTCATTGCCTGAAAAAATAAACGATCCAAACAAAATATTATTTTTTAAATCAAAAAATCCAAAAGCAGGCTCCTTTTTCTTATTATTTAAAACAAAACATTGGGATAAAACTTTTTTGGCAACATATGCATCTTTCTCATTATTAAAAACCAATTCAAAGTCTCTTGTCATTCTAGGAAAACACACAAAATTTTTATCAATTAATTTTTTAAAAAATGCTTCATGGTTTCTTAATCTCCAGTAATTAAGATCGTCTTCAAATTCTTCTTGAGTAAGTCCTGTAATAAACCATATTTCTCTATTATTTAATTTTTTTAAAAAAGAAAAAGCTTCATCATAAATTTTTAAAGATTTATAAATATGATCCTCCTGATTTTTTTTAGTTGAAAACTCAGATGTTTTTAAAAAATGATGTTGAACATGAGCTAGACCATTTAAAAAAATTATTGATTCATCTAAATTATTTTTTTTTGTTCTCATCAAGCAGTATTTTAGAAAAAACAGATCAAAATAAGCAGCTAAAGATGCCCTGTCTTTTTTTAAAAAACTTAAGAAAACATTTAAAAGGGATTTCAAATTTAAAATAGAAGGAAAGATGATTAAAAATATTCCTAAAAGAGAGTAAAAGTTGATTTTAAATCTAACGTTATTGTTAATGATAAATTTAAGCGCATAACTAACTAATTTTGAGCTAGTAGATTTATCAGATAAAGTTTCTGTCCATGGATCTGGAATAAATATTTGAAATTTATCATTAAATTTATGGTTCATTGACGAAAAGAGTCCTACTTTCTTTTTTTTAAGAGCTTGTTTGTCAAAACAAGAAATATGTTGTTTTTTTAGACAATCGCCAAGATGAGCAACTTGGTGCTCTTCATATTTTAATCCGGTATAAAAAGAATACCACTGAATCCAAGGCTCTAAATTTTCATATTTGTCTTCTGAAGATGTAATAATTTTAGTTTCGAATTCAAGTATTTTTTTTAAGTTTGGAAGCGAGTATTTCTCACAATACTTTAAAATAAAGTCAAAATTAGCTTCATTGAATTGTATGATTATTTTCGACATTAAGATTTACCCATATAAAATACTATAAATATCCTTTGCCAAGTTAACCGTAATTTTTTTTCTAGAAAAATTTTCAACAAATTTAATCCTATTTATTTCTTCGTTTAATTTAATTTTGTTTATTGCTGAATATGCTTCATCAATTTTTCCTGGTGAAAAGAACACACAATCGGAAATATTTTTTATCATAAAATCCTTAGCAAATCCTGATACACCGGCAAGAATAGGCTTATTCATTGCAGCGTATTCGAAGATTTTTGAAGGTAAAACCTTTTCAAATGCTTCTAGATTGTTCAAATGTAAAAAGAGAATGTCCGCTTTCAAATATTCTTCAATTAAATCTTCTCTTGTCATTGGATTTTTTAAAATAATATTACAGATATTATCTTCTTCAATCTTTGATTTAAGCTCTTTTTTCTTTCCTCCATCCCCTATCACATTAAAATCATGAGAGTACTTTAATTTTTTTGCTAATTTAGGTAAAAAATTTTCTAAAGATTGGCCCAGACCTATATTTCCTGCGTATAAAATATTAATTTTTTTATTTTTTTTATTAAGAATTTTGTTATTTAACTCCAAAAAATCATCATCTATTCCATTTGTAAAAAAAGAAAGATCTGAATTAGGAAAATTTTTTTTAAAATAAGGTTCAAAACCTTCAGATACTAAATTTATTTTTCTTGCTTTTTTGATTGTATAAATTTCAATAAGATAAAAAAAAGGAAATGTCAAAAAAAAAATTCCTTTATTCATTTCTCTCAAAACGTCCCTAAAAATATCTCTTATATCTAAATATAAAATGCATTTTTTAGATTTAGCTATATTTGCTCCCAAAAATGCTGTCATGAGTCTGCTAGAACTAGCAAAAACGAGATCATATTTTTTCCCCTTTACAAATTTTTTAACTTTCCATGCAAATATAAAAAACGATAATATGTGATTAAAAAATGAAGAAGAAGATTTAACGGTTTCGAATCTATTAATTATTAAATTTTCTTTTTTTTCACTAATATTAAATGTTTTTTTATAAGTGTCATACCTAATAGGAGCAGTTGAGCACACATCTATTTCGATTTCTTTATAAGTTTTAGATAATTCATTTGCAAGAGCTGTGTTTCTAAATGCTCCAGCTCCTAAATCTGGTTCGAAGTAATAACTTAAAAAAAGAATTTTCATTTCTACCAAGTAAATTTTATCTGAGATGATCTGGAGGTTAGCATAAATTCTAAAGTTTTATTCTTTTCTATTTGTCCAAACCCCTTTGTCCAAAAGCTATTAATTACTTTTAGCTCACAATTTTCATAAACAAACATTATTTTTTTACCAGATTTTAAATATATTGATTTATCTTTAAAAACTACATCAGGGTGTAAATGAATTCTAGAGACAGCATACTTAAACTTGCCTTGAATATAATCTTCGATTTTCATGGATGAAAAATCATAAAAAAATTTTCTAAAATGAAATCTGTTAGAGACTAAAGAAGAATATCCATCGTGAAAAACTTTGAAGTCTAAACAATTGCTTGATGATAAGTCTTCTATAATATGAGTCTTTGCTCTTTTTCCACATCTAAAAGACGCCCAAATATCGCTCGAATTTTTACCATCTATCTCAAGTGTATTATGAGCAGAAGTTGCCCTTTCAATATTTCTTCTGACTAAATTTTGATAACTAGAGCAACCTGAATTTACAAACACTTTTTGATTATCTAACGAAAATTCAAACGAAAGACTATTCGCATTAGCATGTGCCATTAATTCATCTGGTGCTATAGAACCATAATTTACTATAAAGTTTGAAGAAGAATCTTTGCAGGATACGAAGCCTGAATTTTTATGAAATATTATTCCTTCAGTAATTCTTTCTAGTTCTATTCCTAATTTTTTTGCATAAGAGCTTATTTCTTTATAGCTCAGGGAGCTTTCCTCGGAACAATCGTTAAAATATGATTTTTCTCCACTAGAATGGGTCATATTTAATTGAAATTGACTCATCTTTTTAATATATTTTTTAATTGTTTCTCGATCAATTAAGTGAGGAACCCTTTGAGAAAGAGAGTAAATGTCTAATAAATCTTCTATTATCAAAGCTTGATACATTGAACTTCTTTCAAAATGAGACCCATCATTTAATATTTGTTTTTTTAGCTCCTTAATTAAAAGTTCTTTTCCTTTCTTTAAAATTTCATTGCCAATAACGGAGCTAAAATAAAAACCCAAAAAAATTAATGCTTTTGCATTTGAGATTAAGTGGTTTCCGGTAATATGATTTTCAATTCTTTTAGATAAGTAAATACCTTGCTGTAATAAGTTTTCGTCAATATGTTTATTTTTTATTTGATTGTTAATAATCCATTTTATCCAGTTAACAACTCGCAAAGAAGTTGGAAAGGGATCCCAAGAAACATTAGACTTAAATTTATTAGTTTCTATCCAGTTTAAAACTAATCTTTTATTATCTTTCTCATTAGCACCAAGTTGATTTAAAAAATCAAAATAATGCAAATTATACTTCCACAAAATTTCTTCGTCAGAGGCATATGACTCTTCAAAGTTTAAAAGTTTTTTTTGTTTGTTTAGAAAAACAAAATTATTTTGACCTAGATAACATATTTTTTTGGGATGAAAATAAATACCAGCTTTAATATTCCTAGTTTCGAAAGCAATAATTTTCGAGTTTCTTATAAAATTTCCAGATAGATTAAAAAAAATCCTTCCGAAAGTTTGAGACATTTTTAAATGCTTTAAAGTATAAAAATATCTCAAGAACATTCTTTTATAGAACTAATTTATCGAGAATATTGCAAATTCTTTCTGCAGTTTGGCCATCCCATTTAGGAATCTTATTTTTTGATTTCCAATTTCCTGAAAACATTAAATCTAAAGAATTTTTTAAATTTTTTTGTGATGGATTTGATCCAATTAAAAAATTTGTACCTAAGGCTTCGGTTTCTGGTCTCTCCGTATTGTCTCTCAAAGTAATACAAGGAATATTTAAATAAGAAGATTCTTCAGTTATTCCTCCAGAATCCGTTAAGACTCCTTTTGATTTTGAGAGAAGAAAAATAAATTCATTATAAGGTAATGGATTTAAAATTTTTAAATTTTTTGAGAATACTTGGGGGTTCGATAAATTTTTTTTTGATCTGGGATGAATTGGAAAAATTATTTTTTTTCCTTTTGCTGCTTTAGAAATTTTATGTAATAAATTATTAAAGTTTTTTTTGTTATCTACATTATTAGGCCTGTGTATAGTCAAAATTAGAAAATCTTTCTCTTCTAAATTATATTTTTTTAATAATTTGGGATTTTCGAAGTTTTTTATACTTTGTTTTAAAGAATCAATCATTAAATTTCCAACATGAAAAATATTTTTTTTCTTAAATCCTGAATTTATTAAGTTTTCAGAAGCTAATTTAGTTGTCGTGAAAAAAAAATCAGATATCGAGTCAGTCAAAATTCTATTTATTTCCTCAGGCATTGTAAAATCTTTTGACCTCAAACCGGCTTCTACATGAGCTACTTTAACTTGCATTTTTTTTGCTACTATTGAAGCTGCTAAAGTTGAGTTAACGTCTCCAACAACTACGACTAGTAAAGGACTATTTTTTTTTAAAACTTTTTCATAAGCATTCATAATCTGACCTGTTTGCTCAGAATGAGTTTTTCCAGTGATTTTGAAGTGTATATCTGGTTTAGGTAATTTTAAATCATCAAAGAAAACTTTAGACATATTTGAGTCAAAGTGTTGGCCAGTATGAATCAATCTATATTTAAATTTTTTTCTTTTTCTTATTTCCTTAATCAAAGGAGCTATTTTCATAAAATTAGGTCTCGCTCCAGCAATGATATCTATCATTTTCTTAAGGCATTATTTATTTCAATACTTAATTCTGAAACATGAATCAATTCATCTAATTCAACAGGAGAATCTAAACCATTTTTAACGGAATGAAGAAACTTATGTATGCATTCTTTATGTCCTTTTTGCTGATAGAAAAATGTCTTTTTTGAGAAATTTTTCCATCCATAGCCATTAATTTTTAAAAAATTATTCATTTCTAAGTACTTCCCTTCAGTAAATATTTTTAAGTTCTCTTTCTCAACTTTTGGATGCCCGTTAGAAAAATAATTAATACAAGCCACAGAACCATCTTTAAAGTTCAAAGTAATAATAAAGCAATCTTCTAAACTATCATCCATAGAGCTTATAGAAAAGTTTACAATTTTTTCACCCGTAAGAAATACTAAAAGATCCAAAAAGTGGCAAATTTCGCCAATTATTCTTCCTCCACCGATTTTAGGATCCTTTACCCAGTGGTCCTGACTCAACTTTCCAGCATTTATATTGTAAATAAAAGACTTCTGAGAATTTACAGTTTGAAGTAAATTTTTAATTATTAAAGTTACTGGAGAAAATCTTCTATTAAAACCAACTAATAAGTTACCTGTATAGCTTGATAATTCTTTTTTTATTTTTTTAATATCATCTAAATTTAAACTAAGCGGTTTTTCAACAAACACATTTTGGTTATTTTTTATCGCCTTTAAAGTTAATTCAGCATGAGAGTCATGTCTAGAAGAAATTATTACAGTATTGATAGTCTTTGAAGAAAAGATATCCTCAATGTCTGTAGATACAGATTCAAAATTAAACTTTTTTGCTACTTTAATTAAAGAAATTCCTTTTTTACCAACTAATGTATCTAGATTAAAAAAATTATTAGATAAAAAAGGTAAAATTGATTTTCGGGAATGTTCTCCAGCTCCTATAAGAGCTAAAGAAGGACTCTCAACGTCTATAGAAGATTTTTGCTTTTGCTTAATAGAGATTTTTTTTGTAAATCCATTCTGATCTCCAGAATATTTTAGAACAATGCCTAGAGAATTCTCCTTTAATAAAGAATCATAAGCTTTACTTACTGACTCAAATTCATACTCATGAGAAATTAATTGACTAAAAGAAACAGCCTTAGTAGATAGTAAATCTAAAATTGCTTCAAAATTTCTTTTTTCGGTCCATCTCACATATCCATATGGATAATCTATACCTTTATCTTCATAAGAAGGATCATATCTTCCTGGTCCATAACTTGAAGATACTCTAAAAGAAATCTCTTTTTCGTAAAAATCTTGTCTATTTAAGTTAAGACCTGTTACTCCAGTTAAAATAATTCTTCCTTTTTTTCTGCACATTTGAGCTGCTTCACTAATTGGCAAGTCAGATTTGCTAGCCAAAGTTAAGAAAACTCCATCTACTCCTCTATTTTTTGAAAAGGATAAACTAGAATTAATTAGAGAAGAGTCTTTAAGGTTATTATGAGTAAAAGCTCCAAATTTACTCGCGAGTTTTAATCTATTCTCATCAACATCAACTCCCATAACCTTACAACCATTTGATCTCAATAACTGAACTAAAATTAAACCAATTAATCCTAAACCATAAACAACAAAAGTTTCACCTTGGCTTGGTTTAGCAAGTCTTAACGCTTGAAGAGCAACGCTAGCAAGTACTGTAAAAGAAGCATCTAAAAGGGACACATTATCAGGAACTAATGAGCATAAATTTTTATTAACTGCTACATATTCGGAATGTGGACCATTTGAAATGACTAAATCTCCTGCCTTAAATTCATCTGTTTTGGATTCAATAACTTTTCCGCAACTGCTGTATCCAGAAGTAGTCCATTCGTGCAATTTAGAATTTACGCTATCATAAGTAGCTTTCAAACCATCATTACTTATTTTATTAATGACATCTTTAACTCTTTCAGGTTGTTGAAGTGCTTTTGAAAGCATATTCGCTCTTCCAAATTCCATTAGCATTTTTTCTGTACCTGGGGAAATAACAGAATAAATATTTTTTATTAATACTTCATTTTCAGAAATATCTGGTACTGGCGCTTCCTCAAGAAGAACATTTCCATTTTTAAAATTTTTAAGAGCTATTTTCATAACCCTTCATCAATAATTTTACAAAACTTAGTTGCAAGTGACGATTGAGGATAAGTTAATCTAATGTAACCTTGAAGGAAATTAGTATTAAATTCTCTAAAAATAAATCTATTTTTAAGAATAATATCCTTTAATTTTGGATTTTTTTTAGTATCGATAAGAACAAAATTGGTATTTCCTGAAAAAAATACGATATTTTTTTTAGATAAAAAATCTATAATTATATTTCTTGAAATTTCTACATCTTTCAATCTTTCTTCTAAAATATCCAAATTTTCAAGCATAAATATTGCTGAGGATTGAGACAAAGATGTAAGATTCTTAAAATTTTTAATTTTATTAATATTTTCCAAAATTCCTGGATTTGATAAAAGATAGCCTATTCTTAATCCAGCAAGGCCTAACCCTTTAGAAAAAGACCTTGAAAATATAATATTGTCATTTTCCTTGATTAGATTAGTCATAGAGATATTAGAAAATTCGAAGTAAGCTTCATCACAAATAAACAGAGTGTCTTTATGAGAATCTAAACATTCTTTTATTTCTATCTCTTCAGTAAAGTAGCTTGTTGGATTATTTGGATTAGTAAAATAAACTATTTTCGCTAAACCTTCTATTTTAGCAATTTGTTTTTTTAAAGAATAATTCTCAATTGTGTCAGGATAAATAATATTGTGATTTGCTCCAGTAGAAGCAACAAAAATTCTAAAATTATCATAAGTAGGTCCGATAGAATAAGCAAAGTCCCCTTTTTCGAGGTAAGATCTGCAAATATACTCTAATCCAACGTCAGATCCAGGAAAGACTGATATACAGTTTGAATTTACTTGTGTGAAATTAGATAGTTTAATTTGCAATTCTTTATTAATTAATTTTGGATACAAATTTAGTTTAACTTCTTTTATTTGAGAGATTAAGTGATCTCTTAGTTTGTTGTTAATTGGTAAATGGGTTTCGTTCCAGTCTAGCTTTATGTATTCTTTATCAAACAAATCCCTTTCAGATAAACTATAAGGTTCCAAGGATTGTATGTGCTTTGCGGGTTTAATCATTTGGATACTTCAATGTATATTGAGGAGCTTGAATAAGTTTCTTTTTAAAAAAGTATAAAAATCTTTTAATTAAAATTCTGTACTTAAATCTTATTTGATCTCTAATATAAATAAATAAACGATTTTTTTGAATTTTATTAACTTTTCTGGGAAAGTTTTTAAAAGATGAATCAAATAATATACTTCCTTGTTCTTTACTTATTAAATTGTATATATCTTCATTTTTTTGCCTATATTTTGTAACAAAATACCCCAAATGTATTTCTTTATGAGCATCGCTTGCTCCAATTAGTTTGATATTATTTTTTTTTGCAATTTCAATTATTTCGTTTTTCTGTTCAATGGTATTTGAATATCCTCCGTTAAATAACTCGATTAAATCTACATCTTTCAAATCTAGATTTTTAAAGAAGTTTTTTTCAATACTAAATAATCCTGAATCAGGTTTAAATGGATGAGGCAACGAAATTAGACCATTATTTTTTTTTATATGTTTAAAAATATCTTGGTAAGAACTACTTTGCTCATTTAATTCTTTATCAATAAATAAACCAATTATATGAGCCCCATTGGATGCGGTAAATTCACATCCTTTAATAAATGTTACATTCTTTATCTTAAAGATCATATTCTTATCTGAATTTATTTTGTCATGTTCGGTTACAAATATAACTTCTATATTTTTTTTCTCTGCTGCCTTAGCCAAACCTTCATATGAAGAAAATCCATCATAAGATAATGAAGTGTGACAATGAAAATCAATATTCATTTGATATCAAAAAATTATAAAAAGAAGATCTTTGAATCTAATTTTGCCTTTAAATAAAAAAAAGAAGGATAGTAAAGTTTTTTTTAATAATCTAAATTTATATAACTTTTCGATCAAAAAGTAAGCAGTGATTTTTTTATCTAAGAATTTCTCCATTTTTAAAGAAATTTCTGAAGAATTTTCTAAAGAAGAAGGAGCAAAATTAATTAATCTTTTTTTTAGAATTTTTGATTCTTCATAGTTCATTTTATTAAAAGTTCTCCTATTTTTATCTTGAGAAGTGAAAAAAAACCTTTTAAAAGCTTTAATATATCTTTCTTTTCTGTTTATATTTTCAAGTTTACTAACAGGGTGCATTGTCGTGTTAGATTCATGTCTCCTATAATACTGAAGGATTTCGTTATTAACTAATCTTGAATTTGTATTAATCGCGACAAAATGTATCCAACTATCGTATTCCATATTTTTGGAAAGAGGCAGAATCAGACTTAAAAATTCTTTCTTTAAAACAGTGCAACACCCTGGAATATAGCCCTCACTATTACCTGAAAATTTTTTAACTTGATTCAACTTAGTTATCCCGGAAGGAATAAGTTTTTCATCTGTAAGTTCTGTATTGTTTATTGCGACAAAACATTCTTTTTTAAACGAAATAAATTTTTTCATCAACTCTATCTTATTTGGAAACCAAAAATCATCTTGATCTGCAATGAAGATTAAATCTTCTTTACAAAGGCCTATTGCTTTTTCAAAGTTCTTTCTAAAACCTAAATTTTTTTCGTTTCTATAAATTTTTACTGAAAATTCAGCTTTATTTTTAAAGTCTTCTAATATTTGAAGAGTTTTATCTGAAGAGGAATCATCACATATAATCAATTCATCTGGTTTAATACTTTGATTTAGAATGCTATCAAGCTGATTCCCTAAATATTTTTCTCCATTAAAGGTTGTCATTGCTATTGAAACTCTCATAATGATATTAATTATTTTTTAATGTATGAATGAGATAAAAAAAATATTTTTTAAACTTATGCTTGAGCATAAAGTTTATCCCAATAAAAAAAATTTAACTATGCATTTAGATAAGATCTTCAACAAGATAGATTTTAAAGATAAATCTGTTTTAGATATTGGAGGAGGCTCTGGACTTCATTCTTTTTATGCATTTATCGAAGGCGCTTCGTTTATTGACTGTATTGAACCTGAATCAGATGGTAGCTCAAAAATTATGAAAGAGAATTTTTTGATATTAAAAAAAAAATTAAATGCAAGTAATGTAAATTTTCATTCTAAAACTTTTCAAGAGTTTGAATGCAAAGAGGAAAAATATGATTATATTCTTACCTATAATGTTATTAATCATTTAAATGAAAAAGCCTGCATAAACGTAGATAAAGATTTAAAAAGCAGAAAGGAATTCGAGGAGATCTTTGAAAAAATTCATAGAATTCTAAAGCCTTCTGGTAAAATTTTAGTAGCAGATTGTGGAAGAAAAAATTTTTTCGGAGATCTTGGGATACTTAACCCCTTTGCAAAAGATATTAATTGGTTAATTCACCAAGAACCACAAATTTGGATTAGATTATTAAAGGAACAAGGTTTTGTAAATTTATCTTTAAAGTGGTCAACCTTTAACACTTTAGGAAAGCTAGGAAAATTCTTATTTGAAAGAAGACTTTTTTCTTATTTAACGTTAAGTCATTTTTATTTCTGGATGCAAAAAAAATAGGTTTTATACTAAATAATAACTATCGATGAAAATTTTCCATCTTTACTTAAATAAAAATTTTCATTAGGCTTAAAATTGATTTTATTTCCAAAAATGTCTTTTAAATATTTTTCTAATTTGTTTAAGTCCAAATTTTGTTTTGATAGATAAATAAAATCAATTTTTGAATCTTCTTTTTGAATAATTTGAAATCTTATTAAAGAGGGAAACGAAGAAAGAAAAGTTATAAGACTTGTTGATGAAAATTTTTGGTTATATTTATCAATTAGCATCATATTTCCTCTTCCTTTAATAGAAGATATTCTTAAAGTTTTCCTTGAACAAGGACATTTTTCATTTATGAAATTTTCTACAATATCTCCTGTGTCATACCTAATAAGCGGCATATATTTATTCCTTAAATTAGTAGCAACTATTCGAAAATTTCCTAAATTGTCTGGAATAAACTCTACGTAACCATAATAAGGCACAACATGTAATCCTTTATGCTCATTGCATTCATGAAATAGACAAGTTATCTCAGCTTGACCATAATGATCAAAAATAGGGGCCGAAAAAATTTTTTCTATAAAAACTCTGTCTTCGTATTTCAAAGTTTCTGATGCAGTAAAAATCCCTTTTAAGTTTGAAAATTTAATATCATTTTGAAAACAATAAATTGCAAATTGCTTTATAGAAGATGGATAGCCTCTAATAAATTTGGGGCAAAAATTTATAATAATTTCAATATTTTTATCTAAGTCAGCCTCATTTAGATGTCGTGGAGAAAAAAATAACCAATTTCTAAATTTATTTTTTTTGTATATTTGCTCACCTTCCTTAGGATTAAATCCTCTTAAAATTAGCATCTCATCTCTAAATTTATATTTCGCTGATCTCCAATGATTCCATATAGCTGCTTGTTCAACAATCCAGGCAAAAGGAGAGCAATCTGACTTAAGGATTTGACCTGAAATTCCAGAAGTAAAATGAACTGAAGACAAATAATTGGCAAATTTTTTAGGTCTGAAGCTTTCTGGATTTTCAATAATATCTTCTTTAGAGACAACAGGAAACTGTACTAATGTCTCTAAAGGATCTTTTTTTATGGAAATGTTTAAATTTTTATAAAAACTAATATTTTTCGTGGCATAGTCAAGTTGTTTCTTTATCAATTTGGTCTGATATTTTGCAATTTCTTTTTTTGAAAAAAAACTATACCTTTCAAAGTATCTACTCAGGAGAATACCCATTATGGTAAATAAAATATCCAATATAGATTTCATTTTATTTATTTTCTACAGATTGATTTATATGCTTTATTATTGTTTTTGAAGCTATCTTTACGGAAAAATTATCTTGAGCAAATTTATAAGCATTGTTTGTACAAGTTTCTCTAATCTTAAAGTTTTCAATCGAATCTTTCATTCGATAAAATAAATCCATCGAATCTCTTTTTTTAATAATAAAACCAGTTTGTTCATGTGTTATAGCGTCTGAAATATTTCCAACCTTGGTAGAAATTACAAAAACTTTTGATGCCATTGATTCAACAATTACATTAGGAAAGCCTTCCAACCAAGAAGGTAACAATAAAACATCTGCTTTTTTATAAAACTCGTTAACTTTTTCTGATTCCATCCAGCCGTGAGAAAAAATATTATTATTGCTATGGTTGTTTATAAAACTTTCTACATATTGCTTGGAATTTCCGTCGCCTATCAAATCCAAAGAAATTGGGTATAAAGATGATAATTTTTTAAATGCTTGTAACGTCTCTCTTATTCCCTTTTCGAAATCAAGCCATCCGACAAATAAGAAGTTTAAAGATTTTTTTTTATTAATTTCTTTATTTTTACCAATTTCTAATAAATCCTCTGTTGCGGTCCAGTTTCTCACTATTGGGCATTCCTCTTCTTTGAAGCCAAGATATTCTGAACAGATTTTTTTTGTTGCTTCTCCCTGACAAAGTACCTTTGTGCATTTTCTTAAGGCAAATTTTGTAAGTAATTGCGAAAAAAAAGATCTATGATAATTTTCAACTAAATGACCTCCCCTTGGAAAAAATAAAACTGGCTTGTTAAAAGAAAAAGCAATCCTTGCCATAACTCCCTTTTCAAAAATACTCAAACCCCATGCAGCAAATATCAAGACACAATCAACTTTTTCATATTTTAAAGACTTATAAAAAAGGTTTAATCTTTTTAGAGCATTTGAAAGTCTTATGAAAAAATTAGGTAACGGATGAGCTGATTGGGTTGTGTCTAATTTTATAACATCAACTTTTTTGGCAAAATCGGATTTCATGAGCACATTACATGCCGTAACGTTGCCTCCAAATATTTTTGAATCTTTTGGAAAAGCGCCCACAAATAATAACTTGTAAATCAAAGTAATTTCCTTTTTTTTAAATTCCTTATAAGTGATTTTCTTTCCATAAGGATAACTGTAAAAGCTTCCAAAGGATAAATCCTTGTTCTTTTAAACTATTTTTATGAAGGCTTAAACTTTTTTCAATTTCTTTTTTTTCTAAATCAAAATAATTTATAAAAGAATCATCTGTCAATCTCTCATAACTATAATCATATAAAGAAGTTTTCATCCAGAACTCATATGGAACACCAAAACCTTTCTTTTTCTGGTTAGAAATTTCTTTACCTAAGCGTTTTTTTAGAATTTTTCTAATTAGAATTTTATCTTTTGTTCTGGAAAAAAGTTTTGATTCTGGAAGATTAATTGAAAACTTTAAAAGGTTTTCATCGAGCATAGGAACTCTAACTTCTAAGCCATTTGCCATTGAAGCTCGATCTACTTTGGTCAAAAACTGAGAAGGTAATTGAAGAGTTAAATCAGTGAGCATCATTTTTTTTGACTTGCTAAATTTTTTAAATCTTTCATTGCAATTTAAATATGGATTAAATGGATTTGTTCTTTTTAACAAATAATTTTTTTTCTCGATTTTAAAAAAATTAAAAGGATGATCCTTTAGAGTTTCAGTAGTTAAAAGCTTAGCCATAATTTCACCAAAACTCTCTGAATTTATGGCTTCTGAAATTCTTATTAACCGTTTGAATGAAATTTTTTTTCCAATTTTTTCTGGAAGAAAACTTATAGAAGGTAAAAACTTAAGAATATCTAAATTAGAAATTATTTTATTTCTTGGATAGCCCGAAAAAAGTTCGTCTCCTCCGTCTCCCTGAAGAATTACTGTTATTAATCCTTTTAATTTCTTAGTCATTAAATACAATGGTATATTGGCTGCATCTGCAAAAGGCTCATCGTGATAATAAGCTAATTTATCTATTGCATTGATTATTTTATCTCCTGGTACAAAAATTTCTTTATGATTTAGTGCGAGCTTTTTTGCAACTTGAAGGGATTTATCCCTTTCATTGATCCCTTTTTCATAATCAAATAATGCTATGAAACTATTTATAGTGTTATTAGATAATTTTCGCGAAGATGCAGCTATAGTTGAGGAATCTAAACCGCCGCTCAAAAATAAACCCAGAGGAACATCGGAAACTAATTGTCTTTCTATAGACTTATCTACTATTTTTTGAAGTTCTTCTTCTAAAAATCTTTGTGATGCATTTGAAGGAAAGTATTTACCTTCTTCTATCCAATCCTCAATTTTCCACCAGTTTTTTATAGAGAAATTTTCTGAAAAATTTTTATAAATTAATAGATTCCCTGGTCCCAAAGAATTTATATTTTTATAGATAGTTTTATCTTCGTATGAATTTCCATAAAAAAGATACTCAGAAAAAGCCTGATCATTAATTTCTTTTCTTTTTATTAATGGTAATAAAGATTTTATTTCTGACGAAAAAGCAAAAAATTCTCTTTCTTTAACAAAAAATATGGGTTTAATTCCAAGTCTATCTCTGAAAATTATTGTTTGATTTTTTTTTCTATCTAAAATAGAAAAAGCAAACATGCCTTCCAATTCATAAAGACCCTCTAATCCATAATGTTTATATTGTTTAAGAATAATTTCAGAATCCGTTTCTGAAAAAAATACCTCCCCTCGACTTTCAAGGTTCTCTTTCAGCTCTCTGTAATTATAAATTTCTCCATTAAATACTAGTACATCTCCAGTTGATGCTTCAATCATTGGTTGAGATCCATTTTTTGAGGTATCTAAAACACTTAATCTTTTATGTCCCAAACCTATGTTTTTATTAATGAAATACCCTTCGTCGTCTGGTCCACGATGAGATATAAAACCATTCATTAATTTTATTTTTGTATCTAGTTGCTTTTCACAATAACTTTGAGACACGAGCCCTACAAAACCGCACAAAATAACTTCCTATATTCAAATTATTAACATATTAACTATATCTTCAAAAATATCCATAAGATATGAATTAAAAGGATTAGAGAAATGAAAATTAAAAAGATTTTAGAATAATTAAAAAATTCTATTTTATTTTTTAATGATGGTATTAAAGAAAATAGGATAAAAAATGGGAGAAATTGCCCTAGATGTCTCGTTTCTAATGATGTTAATGCGACTGATACTGTAAACCCAATAATTGAAAATAAAAGAAAATAATTAGTAAGCGTTTTAAAAGAATTCAACTTTATAAAATAATAAAAAGATAAAATTATCAAAGGTATAAAGAAGTAAAAGTAAAATAAGTTAAAGAATTTTAAAAGATGATATAAAGATTGATAGTCTAATTCAGCCCAAAAAGGAATAGGAAATATAAATAAATAAAAACTACCAAGAATTAGCCTAATCGGTAAAATTGCATCGACTATAAGTATAGTCCCTAAAGAAGAAGAACTATTTGAAGATTCATTTAATAGTCTATAGCCTTCATAAGCCTGATTTATTATATAAAAGAAGTCTAGTTTCCATAGAACGGTTAGGCTTGATAATAAAAAAATAATTGCTACAGACTTTATTCCTCTGAAATAGAACAAGTTCTTATCTTTATTTACAAAGAAAATTGAGGCAAGAAAACTAAGAATTAGTGCAAAGGGTATCAATAAAAACTCTGGTCTTATGTACGCGAAACTATAAAAACTGAAAATATTAAAAATTATTAAAAAGAATAGATCATTTAATTTTTTATCAGTAATAAAATTTATCCATGAAAAAGTTAACAAACTTATTAAAAAAAATGAAAATGCATCCCTTAAATGGGTGATAGCAAAAATAAGTATTAATCCATTTAAAGGATATAAGAAAAAGAGTCTATTTATTCTTTGATAATCATTTTTATAAATTTTTTCTGCAGTTTTATAAATTAACATTCCAGAAAAAGTCATGATAACAATGTTAATTGTAATACCTATGTGGGGTATTTTTGAAAAACCTAATTCATAAAATAAGTTATAAAAAAATGTCCAGACTGCAACTGCTCCATAACCATCAAAATTTGTAATTACCGAATCTAAGTATTGTCTATTTCCAATTGAAGATAAGAAAAAGAATGCTTCATCGTTATTTATGCTTTTAAATATATTGTTGAATATTGAAGCTAAACCGCTCAAAAAAATAAAGATTGAGAAAGAAAAAAATGAAAAGATTAATTCTTGTCTATTTTTAACAAATAAAATTAAAAAGACTAAAAAAATATTTCCAATAATTACAGTTATTAAAATAGGTTCTACACTTTGATAACTTAATGTTGATAAAAAGAGTCCTAAGGAAATTAAGCATAAATATAGAAATGGGAATTTATATATTTTAAACATTTATCATAAAATATTATTTATATGTTCAAGATATTTGTTTATAACTCTATCAGAAGAATAATGAAGAGCTCTATTTTTATTTTCAGTTATATTTTGATTTTGATCTAAGGTTAATAGAATTTCTCTAGCAAGATCAAACTCGTCATTTATTTCAACTAACTTTCCATATTTTCCATTTTCAAGAATATCATTAGGTCCTCCGGAACTAGAACTTAGTACTTTAACTCCTGAGCGTAAAGCTTCAACTAATACATTCGAAAATCCTTCGGTTAGCGAGCAACTCACGAAAAGGTCAGCTTTTGAAAATATCCTCGCTGGATTATGATCAAATTTTATTATTTCAATAACCGATTCCAGACCTAAAAAAATACTTAAATTTTTCAATTTTTCAAATTCTGAACCGTTTCCTATCAAAATTAATCTCAAGAAATCCTTTGATTTTAAAGCGATATGAAACGCCTTGATTAATAAATCAAATCTCTTTATAGGATCAAGCCTCCCACAAGAAACCAGAATTTTTAATTTTTCACTCTCAAACCATTCGTGCTCAAAACTATTATTTAAGCTTTCTTCAAAATTTCTATTAAAAACAGGGTTACCAATTACAACGGTTTTAAAGTCTTTTTTAAAAAATTTAAAAACTTTTTCGTCAAAAGATTTTTTTGTAAAATTAGAATTTGCGATAAATAAGTTCGCGGATCTATATGCAAAATTTAGCAAAAATTTACCTAAAAAAGAATTCTCTTCAAACTGACTTGCCTCTCTCAATACTAATTTTTGTTTTAAAAAGGGTAATTTAAAAACTAGTCCACTTAGAATAGAGGTTTCTCTTAAAGTACTAATCAGTATCGTAGATTTAGATTTTAATAGATATCTATATAAAGAAAAAAAGGCATATCTAGATCTACTTTTATTAAAAGAGATTAAGTTGCATTTATTTGAAAGTTCTTCAAAAAAATCTCCTTGATTTGTTATAAGTATTAAATCTACCCAATGTCCTTTATTAATAAGTTCATTAACTAAATTTACTGTCACTTTTTCGGCGCCCCCAGTTAATAAGTTGGGACAAATTACGGAGATATACATAAGAATTATTTATAAAACTCTATAAACCAATCAATAAATTTTTCTACTCCTTTTTCAATTGGAGTATTTGGTGAAATTTTTATTGCTCTCTTAAGTTTCTCTGTATTAGATTTAGTGTTTTTTATATCTCCTCGCTGAAGGGGCAGATAGTTTTTTATTGCTTTTTTTTCTAATTTTTTTTCAATGATAGATATTAAATACATTAATTTGATTGAAGAGTTGGAGCCAATATTTAAAATCTGATACGGATATTTACTAGATGAGGAATTAGGTTTTTTTTGATTCCATTTTTTATCAGCTTTCGCAGGTTCTAAAGATATTTTATAAATTGATTTTATTAAATCTTCAATATAAGTAAAAGATCTTGAGTGGTTTCCCTTATTAAAAATTTCGATAGGCTTATTCTCTAGGATATTTTTTGTGAACTTAAATAACGCCATATCCGGCCTGCCCCATGGCCCATAAACAGTAAAAAATCTAAGTCCCGTGGTGGGTAAATTGTATAGAGCACTATATGAATGAGCCATTACCTCATTAGCTTTTTTAGTTGCAGCATAAAATTGTATTGGATGATCAGTATTGTGATCCTCTTTAAATGAGTTTTGAGTGTTTTCTCCATAAACGCTACTAGTACTAGCATAAATAAAGTGGCTTACATTATTCTTTCTGCTAGCTTCCAAAAGATAGAAAAAACCATTTATGTTTGACTTTAAGTATATTTCCGGATTTTGGATACTATATCTTACTCCAGCTTGAGCAGCTAAATGTATTACTTTTTCAGGCTTGTGATTCGAAAAAAGATTATTTATTTTTTCTTTTTCCTCAATATCAATTTTTTTAAAATTAAAGTTTTCATATTTATTTAAAATTTTTAATCTACTCTTTTTTAAATTTACATCATAATAATTATTTAAATTATCAAGTCCAATGACGTTTTTTCCCTTATCCAAAAGAAATTTAGAAAGACTAAAACCTATAAATCCTGCAGATCCAGTAATTAAGAAATCACTTTGTTTTTCTTTTTTTTTATTCATTTAAAAAATTTTATATAATTTTTTAAAATAACAATTAGAAGTGATAAAAAGAAACCCAACGTAGTTATAAGAATACAGATTATGCTTCTCGGCGTTCCTTCCCTTTTTGTAGCTAAAGTAGGCGGATCTATTATTGTATAGGCATAATCCTTCTGAGTATTAGCAAGCATTAATTTAGAATACTCTGACCTAAGAACTGAACTTATCGCTTCTTTTGTAGAAGTAACAGATTCGAATTTAAGTTCATTTAATAAAAAATTAATTCTTTGTTGACTAGAAGAAATTTCTTTTTTTCTAATTTCCTCATTTACATCATCTATTATCCAAGTCAACCAGCTTTTGGAAACATGGGGGCTAAGAGAACTGAGAGAGATGGAAGTTATTCCATCTTTATTTTTTTTTATTTCAAAATTAGAACTAAATTTGTTAAAAACTTCGTTTTTTGAAGGAGCAGAATCAAAAAGAAAAGTTGCTTTTCTGAGCCATTTTTTTGTTTTTTCATCGTAAATGTTTTTATTGATATCTATTTTATTTTCTTTTTGATTCCAAGATTCCCCAGCCATAAGAGGAATTAAAATATTTCTTCTGAAAACAAATTCATTAATAAAATCTATTGAAGTTAGGAGTTCTTTTGCAAGCTTTGTTCTTGGATCAGTATTAAGACTTGAACTACCAACTAAATCAGCAAAGCCCCCAAGCCCTCCACCTCCAATATCTATCCTATTTTGAGAAACTTCTAGTTCAGCAGTCGCTATTAATTTTGCATCCGAACTATAAATGTTCGTAATACTTAAAGCATAAAAAATAGAAAATACTGCAAAAAGCGTGGTACATAAAATAATTAACTTTTTTTCTTTTAATAGACTTAAGAATAATTTTTTTAAATCTAATATTTCTTTTTCTATATATGATTCATTCATGACACTTTAATAATAAATCAAATAAGATGAATTAAGTTTAAATTTAATTTTAATTTAAAAAAAACTTTTTATTATCTTTGATAATCTTTAAATTATAATATTAGAGAAATTATAATATAAATAGGTTTATATCTTCCTTTTAAATAAATATGTCAAAAAAAAATATAGATCTTTCTAAACTTTTTGACGACCTTTTCCCTATTTGCAGGTCTATATGTGGAGAAGGAATTAATCAGAGTTTAAAGATAATATCTAAATTTATGCCCTTTAAAATTAACTCCGTTGCGTCTGGCTCAGAAGTATTCGACTGGATTATCCCAAAAGAATGGAAGCTTAATAGAGCAACTTTGAAAGACTCTAACGGAAAAATTGTTATAGATTCAAATATAAATAACCTTCATGTTTTAAATTTTTCAGAACCATTTTCAGGGCAACTTGATTTGAGTGATTTAAAAAAAAATTTATATTCAATTCCTGAAATTCCTGAGGCAATTCCATACGTCACAAGCTACTACAAAGAGAGATGGGGGTTTTGCCTATCAGATAATGATAAGCAAAAACTCAAAGATGATACTTATAGCATAGATATTAACGTTGAAAAGAAAGATGGTTTTCTTAATTATGGGATATGTGATCTCCCAGGAAAAACTGAAGATATTTTTTTGATTTCAACTTATCTTTGTCATCCGAGTATGGCGAACAATGAATTGTCTGGTCCATTAGCAATGGTAAAATTATATGATTATTTAAAAAATAAAAAGAATAGAGAATATTCCTATAAATTTATTATTTGTCCAGAAACTATTGGATCCATAGCTTATTTATTTCAAGAAAAGAAAAAAACCTTAAAAAAAGTTATTGGGGGTATGGTCTTAACTTGCCTTGGAGGTCCAGAGGGCAAAATAAGTTTTAAACTTAGCAGAAGGGATTGGGTTAATTCACCTTCAAAAATTGATCTTTATGCAAGACACTTAAGTAAGTTTTTGCCAAATATATATTCAATAAGGGAGTTCACTCCTACCGGCGGATCTGACGAAAGACAATACTGTTCTCCCAAAATAAATCTACCAATTATTCAAGCCTCAAAAACTGTATATGGAGAATATAAAGAATATCATAACAGTTTAGATACGAAGGAATTTATGAGAATAAAATCTGTTGAAGAATCTGCGGATAGTTTGATCGAATTTATTGAATGCTTTGAAATGCTTAAATATAAAGTAAACTCAAATATCGAAGGTGGCGAACCCATGTTAAGTAAAAGAAATTTATATCCGAGTATTATGAGCCCCGAATCACAGTTTCTTTCAAATGATAAAAATATTGATGGTAGAAATTATCTTAATTTAATGTTGAAAGTTTTGTCTCTATGTGATGGAACAAAGGATATTCTTGAAGTCGCAGAAAAATTATCTACCTCTATTTTTGTAATTAAAAAGTTAATTTTAGAATTAGTTGAGAGCCAAGTAGTTTTTTTTGAAACAAAGTGAGTATTATTTTGATAACCGGGGATCACCCAAGACATAGGTTTTTTGTTAAAAATTTAATTGAAACAGGGTTAGTTTCGGGTTGGATAAGAGAAAAAAGAGAAGATTTTATTCAAAGATCACCAAAATACCTTTCAAGAAATTTAAAAAATCTTTATAAATATCATTTCAATTCTCGCGCAGAAGTAGAAGAGGATTTTTTTGGCTTCTCAAAAATTGAAAACGTTTCTATTCATAAAACAGATAAAAATAATTTAAATTCTAAGGAAACTTTCAAATTCATAATTGAAAAAAATCCTAAATTAATTATCTCTTATGGATGTCATAAATTATCAGACAAGTTTCTAGAGTTTAAAAATTCTATTTTTTGGAATGCCCATGGTGGGTTATCTCCAAATTATAGAGGAGTAATAACTCATTTCTGGCCAAGTTATTTTTTAGAACCCCAAATGACAGGTGTTACTCTCCACGAAACTTCAAGCAGAATAGATGGAGGAAATATTATTTTTCAAAGTGCTTCCTCTATGGTTAAGGGAGATACACTTCATATGCTTTCTGCAAGAAATATTAAAATATTCACAATGATTTTAAAGGAAAAACTTAAAATAATTAATTTAAATAAATTGCCAAAAGGAATTGCTCAAAAAAATACTGGAAAAATATTTAAAGGAAGCGATTGGCGTCCTGAACACTTAAGCTTAATCTATAACTTATATGAAGATAAAATAGTAGATATGGTTATTTCAGGAGAAATTAAAGGTAAAGAGCCTAACCTTATTAACAGCATTTAACTATTGATTTCCTCTAATTTCTTTTTTTCTTTTTGAAAGACAATATTGTTTTTCGTCATTAGATTGATTTTTTCATACAAGCTTTGCATTTTATTTTCTTCAATAAAATATAAAAAATTATTCTTGTGCAAAATTTCTAACCAATTTAGAAACATTGGATTAAGTCCTTCCATAGAAGTTTTTGAAATTATTATATAAAAAACTATCTTATTTTTTATTGCGAAATAAATAAGACTAGAATAAAAGCAATCAAATATAAGAACGTCTCTTTTTAAAATTATTTTTTCTGCATTCTGCTCATGATCACGTACTTTCGATTTATTGGGCAGCCAATCCTTTTTAATTCCAGGTAGGTAATAAAATTCATCTAAAGAGAAAAAAATATCGTCAATTCTATGTAAGACTTTGTTTATTTCATTTTTTTTTAGATAATTTGG
This sequence comes from uncultured SAR86 cluster bacterium, assembly GCA_902614235.1. Taxonomy (GTDB): domain Bacteria; phylum Pseudomonadota; class Gammaproteobacteria; order Magnimaribacterales; family AG-339-G14; genus CASICS01. The sequence continues at coordinate 96,690 of CACMKG010000003.1, read as the reverse complement.
AATGAAATTATTCATATATTTTGAGTGAGCTGTTCTTCCAACCCAATAAACTTTTGATAAGTTATAATATTTATTTGTAGTTAGATAATCATATCTTCCGATTTCACTTTTCGGAGAATGAGGAAACCAAAGATTATAGGATTTAGAAATTTTTTTTTCATACTCTTCTAATGCATGATCTTTCCAAACTCCATAGCCTCCTCCATGTTGAAAGCCTTTTATTTCGACTAAATTAAATAAATAAAGCAGAGGTAAATATTTTTCATCTTCAACAAAAATTGAAGGTGAACAATTTATTTTAATAGAATTGAAGAAATAGTTTTTTGAGATATTTTCCATAAAAAAAATATCAGGGATTATGTCTTTAATAAATGCAAGATCCTTTTTTTGGTAAATTTTTTTATTCTCTAAATCATAAAAAAAATTATTTTTAAGTTTTTTAGATACTTTAAGAGATTTATTTTCTAAAAAAAAAGAAATAAAATAATTGGACAGTCTACTTTTAATTTTTGAACATTTATGGCCAGAGCCTGATAAAAAAATCTCATGATTTAAAAAAAATAATAATATCAAAACTAAATATTTATTAGTAAATTTATAAACAAATTTTTTTTTAGTAAATTTTTTATTTAACTTTTCATATCCGTATACTTCGTTTTGTATTGTTCTTTGCAAAGACAAATTAAATTTATTTTCTTTTATAAGCAATTCTAATTTTTCAAAAGAAAATTCAGAAATATAGACTTCTAGATGAAAAAACCAAAAATCTACTATATTTGCTAGAATTTGTGCGTTATGTTCGCTAAGGTTTTTTTCTTTTTTAACATTTTTAATAAAAATATCAGTTGCTTTCTTTTTAAACTTTGTCATCGCTAATCAAGTTTTTGTTGTTTCATCAAAAAGGAATTTATTTTAGAGATCTTTGAATTATTACTGAGAAAACTTGTTATATCATCACAAAAAAAATCTTTATTTAAAAAATGCTTAGCTATTTTATTTATTACTTCCAAATCTTCTTTGTAATCAATTGTAATTCTAAATCTGCTGTAATTTTTTACATTTTTTAAAGAGAACAATTTAAAAGTATTAGGATTTCGATATATTTTCGGGGTCACATGCTCTCTCTCTTCATCCTTAAGATCTGATTTATTTATTTTTAAAAGAACTTCATATTTAATTCCTTCAACATGCATTCCCAACGGAAAAGTTTCATCTAAAATTGTAGATGCATAGTCTATATCTTTTTTATTTCTTAAAATCTCTATAACATCGAAAATAACTTTTGGGCATATTAAAGGGCAATCAGCATTTAATCTGATTATAAATTTAGGTTTATATTTTTTTGAACAGTCTACAAACCTTTGCAGAACGTCGTTTTCTAAGCCTCTATAGAAAGGAACATTATTTTTTAGTAATACATCGCATAAAACATCATCTTTTTTGTTATTGGTAGTTGCGACTAATAGTTTTATTTTTTTATCTACTAATTTTTTAACTCTGTCTACCTGATAAATAATACTAGGCTTGTCTAAAATATTTAACAAAACTTTTCCAGGAAGTCTTTTTGAATTCATCCTTGCTTGGATAATAATTAAAGTTTCCAATTTAACACCTAATCTATTATGTAAGATTCAAACGGAAGACCAGCCCCCATCGACGGGTAATACCACTCCTGTAATATATTTTGATTGATCACTTGCTAAAAATATAACTGAACCAGTAATGTCATCTGCGGAAGCCATTTTTCCCATAGGAGTCATTTTATTATATTTTCTTTTAAATATTGACGACTGATCATTCTCAATTCCTCCCGGGGCAATTACATTTACTCTAACATTATCTTTTGCGAAATATGAACTTAGATATTTAGATAAGCCTACACAGCCAAACTTTAAAAAAGGGTAGTCTGGCTCAGTAATGAAGTCACTACCTTCATATATGGACATTGGTGGAGCGTTTAAGCCATAAATTGAAGAGATATTTATGATGCTTCCTTTTCTATTTGATGCCATTTTTTCTCCAATAATTCTAGATGGTACAAAAAGAGAAGATCCATTTACTTGAAGAGATTTTTCCCAATTTTTTACAGAATCTTTCATAAACTTATTCATGGGTCTCCATGAGGCACTATTTACTAAAATATCAATATTTCCATATTTTTTTTCTATTAACTTAGCGATTCTTTTTACCTCTTTTTCATTTGAAGCATCCATTTGAATATATTCGACTGATAAGTTTTCAAATTTTCTTGATAAATCTTTTTTAAGATTTTTTGACCTACTTGCAGAAATTACTTTTGCTCCCTGTCTGGAAAGAGCGAGACAAATTTCTGAACCCAACTTTCCTTGTCCACCAATAACAAGTGCTACCTTTTTTTCTAGTGAAAATAAATTTTTTTTATCTTTCATTCAAATTTCTTTGTTAGTAAATAACTCTTTTTTTCCATATACCACTGCTTTTCCCTTACAAGATGAACTTCTTTTATCAACAAATCATAGTTTAAGTTTTTATCTAAATCATGAAAGAAATTTTTTAATATTTTCATTTTTTCTTTTCCTATAGGGGCAAGAATTCTTCCAAGTGGAATATGGGTCCATTCTGATTGGCGATCTGGAATTTTTCTTATTTTACTTTTTAGCATGGACCTAAAATCTTTTATCTCATTTTTTGTATCTATACCCTTCAAAATTATGCAGCCATCTAAATGAAGTTGAATTCCAAAAATTGTTAAAAAAAATGGTTTTACCTTCCAATCTTGCAGAACTTGCTTAGCCTTGTTTAAAACTTCTATATCTAACTTGTCTTCTGGCCATTTTAAAATTGAATATTCGACACCCATATTTTCTGGTTTAACTAGAAAAAAAGTTTCTTCTTTAATAATGTTTTCTATTTTATTTCTTATATTTTCTAAAAATTCTAAGTCCTTTTTTCTAAAGCTTATGCCGGATAAAATAGCATAAAGATCTACATCTATAGGGGTGGGTTTTTTTCTTAAAATTGAATCTTTTAAAAATAGGCTTCTTGAGGATTTTAAATTTTCTTTTTTAAAATCATTTTCCTTGAGAATAAGTTTCCCTACTTCTTCATACTTTTTTTTTACTACTCTCAGCCGAGCTAAATTATTATTCATGCATTAACACTTTTACTAATTTTTTTATATTTACCCTCTTGGTCAAAGGGGAATCAGATCTTAAAGCGATTGAAACAGGCTTTCCTTTTTTATAAGTTTTTAAAAGTTTTATGTATCTTGTTGATTTTTTATCAATATTTTCCGGAATAATTACATACATTCCTTTATATCGATAAGCTCTTTCTCCTTCTATTTCTGTAAAAAGCTCTTCGTACAATTTTTCTCCTGCATGAGCTCCTATTTCTTTTATTTTTATCTTTTTGTTATATTTATTAAATTCGTCTGCAATGTCGCCTAATTTTGCAACTCCCATATCAGAGACAAAAATTTCTCCTCCAATTAATGAATTACACGCATTTATACAGAGATTTACTGCTTCTTCTTTAGTAAAGAAAAATCTAGACATTAATTTATTAGTTAAAGTTAAATCCTTATTTAAATTTATTTGGTTTTTAAATATTGGACCTACAGAGCCGTTTGTATTCCAAACATTTCCAAATCTTACACACCCAAACCTGATATCATCCGAACCTGTGTAATTATTTGCACTTATTGCAAGCTTTTCTCCTAATAATTTAGTTGTGCCCATCATGCTAGAGGGATTAACCGCTTTATCGCTACTAGTAAATAATATTTTTTTTACTTTATTTTCTTGGGCAACCTCAATTAAATTATTAGTTCCAATTACGTTAGTTTTTAAAGCCTCAAATGGATTATATTCACTTAATTCAACATGTTTAAGAGCTGCGCAATGATATATTTCCTCAATCCCTTGCATTGCTTGGAATAGTCGGTCTTTATCTCTTATATCGCCCAAAAAAATTCTCAAGTTTTCAGAGTTTTTATGCTTATAAAACTTTTTATTTAAATGAAATAAACGATCTTCACTATTATCGAATGCACAAACTTTAAAACCATCTCTAATTAACTTTGAAACCAATTCCTCGCCAATAGATCCGCAGGCTCCTGTAACTAAAATTCTTTTCATATTTTCTAAATTATATGATCCAAAGTAATGTGTTCACCTTCTTCCACCTCTTTTATTAGTTCTTTGCCAATAATTAAATTTAAATTGTAAGGCTTAACAGCATTTTTTGGGCAAGGTCTTAAAAAATTTATTAATTCTTTTTTAACCCTTTCTCCCTTGTTAATTTTTCTTTTTGCCCTGATACATCTTTGTTGAACTATAACAGTCATTTCTTCGTTTTTTTCAACAACTTTTTTCCCATCGCCCATCATGCTTTCTATTAGCCTCACATCTTCAATCATTTTTTTCCATTCTTTTGGCATAATTGCAAAACCGTGATCCGGACCAACTCTTTCTCTGTCGTCAGTAAAGTGTTTCTCAATAACTCTTGATCCAAAAACAATTGAAGCTAAAACACTGAGCGAATTTGGTAAGTGGCAACTTAATCCCAACGTAATATTTGGAAAATTTTTTTTAAATGTGTTTAAGACGCATAAATTTTGATATTTTGAACTTTCTACTTTTCCTTCGTAGTTTGTATTACACTGCATTAAACATAAATCTGTATTTTCTTTAGTTAATATTTTTATAGCATTTTTTACTTCTTTCATTTCCGAAGCTCCGGATGCAAGAATAGTTGGCATATTTTTTTTTGCTACTTTTTTTAAAATTTCATTGAAAGTTATATCTCCAGATCCAATTTTATATGCATCGACATATGGTTCTACATAATCGACAAGATCTAAAGAATAGGGACTTGTAATAAAACCCAATTCATTTTCATGAGCTGTTTCAGATAACTCTTCAGTCCATTCTTTATTTAATGATGCTTTATCATAAGTCTCTGAGACCGATTTTTCCCATTTAGATTGATGCGTTTTAACGTTTTCTTTTAGATCTTTAAATCCTCTTTCGCTTACAAGAGTTTCTGCAGTATAGTGTTGAAATTTAACTGCGTCTGCGTCATTTTCAGCCGCCAATTTGATAAGGTCCTTGGCTCTAGTTATTTTTCCATCAAAGTTTGAACCAATCTCAGCAATGAAATAAGTTGGATAGTTAATACCTATTTTTTTATTTTTTATTTTCATGTTTTTTTATAAATTCTGTTTGGATATTAGTTTTTGTAATACAGAATTATTTTTATTTCTAAGAACATCGTATGTTCCTTCTTCAATAATTTCTCCTTTTTCTAAAACATATAAATAGTCAACATTTCTTATGGTGGAAAGTCTATGAGCTATAATCAATAAAGTAACCTTTCCTTTCAATTTATTTATACTTTCTTGAATAAATTCTTCAGATTCAGTGTCAAGCGAACTAGTTGCTTCATCTAAAATTAGCAATTTAGGATCTCTATAGAGTTCTCTAGCTATGAATAGTCTTTGAATTTGGCCTCCAGACAATCTTATTCCCCTATCACCTACTTGAGTTAAATATTGTTCTGGAAGGTCTGAAATAAAATCATGAATATTTGCTTGTTCAGAGCACTTCTTGATTTTAATAATTCTTTCATCCTTAGAAATGGTTTTATCCCACATTGAAATATTATTTTCGATAGAATCATCAAACATAACAGTGTTTTGTGAGACATATCCTATTTGTTGCCTCCAAGTCCGCATATCAGACTCTCTTAAAGGCACTCCATCAATATAAACATCCCCTTTTTCTGGAATAAGCGATCTAGTTATAATATCGGCAATAGTTGATTTTCCTGCTCCAGATCCTCCTATCAGTGCAATTGAATCGTTAGCTTCAATGCGAAAGTTTAAGTTTTTTATCGCATAATTATTTGCGGATTCGTATTTAAAATAAACATTTCTTAACACAACTGATTCTTGTAAGGGAAATATTTTTTTCGAGGAGTTTGGAGATGAATTTTCATCTTGATAAGTAAATTCTTGATTCACCAACTCAACACTGCCCGAATTATCCAAAGTAAGTTGCCATGATTGCTGTACAAATTGAATAGCATTCAAAGCTCTATAGAAAAGCATTATTGCTACTAAAATAGGGCCTAATGAATCGCCAATTACTACCAGTTGAAAAAATATAATGAGCATAATTGCTACGACTGCAATTGGCTCTCTTAAAGATCGAGTAAAAACTGCCGCCATTCCCATTTTTATTTGAAAATTGGCTATATTCTTCACTGTGGTAATAAATTTTTCCGAAAGTTTGTTAGTCTGAGCAGTAGATATTAAATATTTAAAGGACTGAAGGTACTGAACTATGTATTGAGTTTGAAAGCTTTTTTCTAAAGAAAATTGAGAAGAAATAGTTCTGACATAATTATTTAATTGAGTAAAAACTATTAGCATAAATATTCCTATTAACGCCGCCATAAGTCCAAATTTCCAGGCCACAATAAAAGCCATTATTAAATAAGCGATACCGGCTACTACTTGTGAAATCGTATTCATAATTCCATTTAAAGCTTTTACCACGCCTGCGATTTGAATATTCATAACATTTACAAAATGTCCGGTGTCTCGACTAGAATAATATTCATATTTCATTTCAGAGTAATTTTGAAGTAATTTGGTTTGTAAATTTCTATGAAGGTTTGCCGACATGATTGCAATTGAAGAAAGTGCAAAAAATAAAACTATCCCTTTTATGATAAAAGCGAAAGTAATTATTAGCAACAAAGATAAAACACTATTTTCTAATCCAAATATATAATTGATAAATTCTAAAGTATCTCCAACTATTCCAGATTGCTCTTTTATATTGCCATCAAGTGATTCTAAAAGGGGGAGAATCATCACAAAACCAAATCCTTCGGAAAATGCAGCAAATAATGTAAGAGCAAAAACTATATATATTTTAAAACCAATATATCCTTGAAATAATTTTAAATAATAAATGGATCCTGTAATAATATTTCTTCTATCCATGGATATTTTTAAAAAGTATAAGATTTTCCATTATATTAAGTTTTGATATATCTATAACCTTGCCCTTGAGATTAGGATATTTACTGCTAAATTTCCTTACGAACAGTATATTAAAAGCCAAATCATGTTCAAAATTTGATTGAATTATTCTAGAACTAAAGTCATTTTTTTTTGAATCTCTCATTATTGACGGATACCAGTCATTATATGGTTTTTGGGACAAAGAGAAGTCAAAACCTTTAATTTCTAACTTTTGATAATTATAAAAATAATTGATAGCAAGAAGAGATCTTTGTAATCCCATTAAACTAGAGCATTCTGGAAAAGTAGGCAAAAGATTAAAAAAGGGATCAGCCTTTAAATCTTCGCTTATATTTTGTGGACTTACTATTTTTGCATTTTGGTTTGCTTCAAGCCACTTTAAAATCTCTTTTTTCTTTTCTATAGAAAATATATTGTTGAGAACCATCATTATTTTTGCTGAGTCAATTTCAACTTTCTGATTAAGTGGCTTATTAAAAACAATTAAATCAAAAGAATTTAATAATTTCAGATCTTCTTCTTTTGAAGCAGGGCCAATATATAAAATATTATTTAAATCTATTTTGTTTTTTAAAAATGGAAAATCTATTTCTTTTGAATGAGAATTAATTTGGTTAATTTCTTCTTTTTTAATTTCTAAAGCCTCTAAAAAATCTTTTTGATTTATTATGCTCAGATAATTATCTAGGCTTTCTCTTGAAAATAAATCAGGTTGATCATACGAAGCTAAAATAAATTCTATCTTGCTTCTATAGGCTTCCTTAAAATTAAGTTTTTTAAAATTAATTTTATAATTTAATTTAAGAATTCTAATTGATGCTCTAATTCTAAAGATTTTCGCTTGAGACAATTCATAAAGGAAAGATTTGTTTAGTTCTAGAAGGAAAATTAATATCTTCAGTAAAAAATAAAATAATTTACCATCGTATACTTTCTCAAAATATTTTTTTAAAAAGAACATTTTTTTTAAAAAGATCTGTTGATAAAATCCTTTAAAACTTTAACTGCATGATTATAAGCTATCTTTTGAGCTTCTTCCGTCATGCCGCCTATATGGGGAGTTACTATCACCTGATTTGAATCTTTAGCGAATTGGATTATTTTATTATCTGATTTTTTTATAGTTTTGGTTTCATCAGACAATACATCCGTAGCATATTTAGAAAATTTATTTTTTTTTAAAAAAGATAATAAATTTTTCTCCTCTATAATTTCTCCTCTTGAAGTATTGACAAGAATTAGATTTTTTTTTGCTTTTCTCAATAACTTTTCATCAATCAATTTAGTAGTTTCTTGGGTAACATGTATGTGAAGTGATATTATGTCTGAGGTAGTAAATAAATTTTCCAGATCTTCTTCTTTTTTAATCCAAGTTTCATGTTCACGCACATATGGATCATAAAAAGTTATTTCTTTAGCCAAGGGTTTCATGAATCGGGAATACATTTTTCCAAGCCTTCCATAACCTATTACTCCAATTTTTAAATGATCTAATTGCCTTCCAATATATTTTGTATAGTCCCAATTTCCATTTTTTACATCTTCAAATGAACTTGGCAAATTTCTTAAAGAACTCAAGGTTAAAGCCAAGGCATGTTCGGCTGTCGAAGAAATATTTTCTATGACACTTAACTCTTTTGTGATGGAAATCACTTCTATGTCATTTTTTTTCATTAGTTCCATGTCTATATGATTCGTTCCTGTTGAAGCAGTACATATAATTTTAAGCTTTGGAGATAAATCAAGTACTTCCTTTCCTAGAAAAAATTTAGCTTTATTAGGATTAGTAAATATAACTTCAGCTTCAGCGAATTCGTCTTTTATTTCTTCAATAAAAACATCTTCATATATTTTTAAATTTCCGAGCATTTTTAAGTTTTTTTCAACACTAGGTAAATGCTTGACAGGCGTAATACAAAGTATGTTCATTTTAGAAGTTTATTTAAATCTAAAATCATTAACCTAGCTATCTCTAGATCATAAGGTGTATCTATATTTATTGTTCTTTCTGGCGGAAGAATATAAGGCCTGCTGTCAGAGCCTCCATATCTTCGGTTTTGTTTCATCAAATAATCTCTCTTCATACAGTATATTGATCCACTTCTAATATAAGCTTTAGGTTTTAAATCTTGTCTTCTAGATTCATTTTTTTCATCAATACAGAAATCTATAATCTTATCTTTAACTATTTTTTTTATTCTAGCCGGGTGATGATCCTCTAACTGATGCATCGCAATGACAGAATCAGATTTAGACCTAACAATTTTTTTAATACATTTATCTATATCTTCTAAAGTCTTTAAAGGATTAGTACACATAAGTTCTATTACATAGTCATAAGTTATATTTTTTTTTCTTTCCATAAAATTAACAGCATGCTTAAGGCCAGAAAGAGAAGAAGCTGTATCAGTAGAGATATTTTTGGGTCTTATAAATGGGATTTCAGCTCCAAATTTTCTCGCAACTTTAGCTATTTTCTTGGAGTCTGTTGAAACAATATAATCAGAGATTAGTGAAGATTTTTTAGCTTCATTGATTGTATAATAAATAAGAGGCAAGCCATTCAAATCTGCTATATTTTTTTCTGGAATTGACTTTGAACCCCCTCTGGCAAGAGTAATCCCCAAAATATTTAATTTTTTTTTAACCAATCCCTTTCCAAGTATTTCCGTTTTTCGTGTAGTGATGATCAACTAGAATTTCAGGGGAATATAATATTTTTCCTCCCTTTTCAATTATATCTCTTGCCCAATATCTGTCTTCTTTACCTGTGAGAAACTCATTGAATTTGTTTTTAATTAAAGTATCTTTTTTAAAAAAAGAAATTGCATTATGAAAAAAATACCTGTTTTCCATTTCTGAGAACATATTGATTTCTTGATTTTCTGCGAAATGACTCCAAACATACCTTTTTTGTATTTTTTTCCCATTGTAAATTGGAATTTGATTGCCAAATATAGCATCGAATTTAATTAGTTCTTTTTCTATATTTGTAAGATTTATCTTTTTTAAAACACAATGGCTAGACATAATCATTATATTTTCGAAAGAGGCTTTCTCAACTCCCATGTTAATCGCTTTTCCAGGTGTGTATTCTTGAATATTTAAAACACTAATACTCGTATAATTTGAATCCTTATCATTGTAGCTAGGATCTTTCTTAAAGCTTGAAACTATTGATAGCGTTTCATCGGAAGAATTATTATCTATTATAATGATTTCATTTTTGGGTATAAAATCAATAATTGATTGAATCGCATGTCCAATCCACCTTTCTTCATTTTTTGTTCTAATTAGAACACTGAAGCTTCTATCTTTACTCATCTGTATTTTTGTAATCTTGTGGTTCCCATCTTCCTCTATAATTATTTATTGTATCTAATTCAATCTCTTGATTTTCTATACCGTGATTAATTAGAGCCTTTTCCGTTGAGAGGATATTTTTAGTCATCATCCTAAATTCACTTGGATCCAAAGCAAATTTATTATCTCTTCCAGGTAAGTTTTTATTTATTGTAAAATGTTTTTCTATAACCTCAGCACCCATACTAACTGCTATGCTGGGTGAAATTAATCCTTGAGTGTGATCACTTAGACCAACTCTATCATGAATTGTCTTTAACCAATTTATTCTTAATAAATTTGAATTTTCCTCGGGGCAAGGATATGAAGATACACAATGCATGAGAAAAAAAATACAATCTGAAGCTTTTAAAATCCTTACTGCTTTAATTACTTCTTTAGAAGATGCGGCACCTGCGGACAAAAATATTTCTTTAAAATTCAACGAGCAAAATTTTAACAATTTCTCATTAGCTATTTCATGGGATGGTATTTTAATAGTTTCAATACCCATATTTTTTATAAGCATTGCACCTTTAGTTCCAAAGACACTTATCAAAAAACTACATTTATTATCTTTTGCAGAACTCTTTAAAAAATTTATTTTATCTTCGCTTAAAGCTGCCTTTTCATAAATTTCCCTCCTGCCATCTTGATCCCAAGAACCCTTTCTTAATAATTTAGGATTCCAATATTGAAATTTTACTATATCTGCGCCACTATTTTTCGCTTCAAAAATCATTTTTTCAGCTAGATCATTATCTCCCATATGATTCCAACCTATTTCAGCAATTACTTTTGTATTCAATTTGTTACTTTATTATTTTATACCTTCAATATACATACTTATGTGTGGCCTAGTATGATTAAAAGAAGTATTTGTCTTTTGACAAAAATAGGGAATATCACTTTCAAACCTTGAAGTTTCGTAAGCTCTTGAAAATCCTTGTTCTTTCAAAAAGCCTATCATTTTATTAGGTGTCCAAAAGGTTTTATGTAAATCAGGTATTAATCTCTCTTTTACGGAACATTTATCTGATTCTTCTCCAAAAAAAATTTTATATTCGTTACTTCCTTTGCTTTCATAAAGTTCTATTAAAAAGTCGTCAGAATAATCATCAACCACTGGTCCAGCAAATTCTCTTGTAATAAATCTCAACCAGGAATCATATTTATAAACATCCTTATCTTTAATCCAATTGAAAAAAGAAAGATTTCTCTCATCATAATTTTTAAAATATAAATCAATGTTAGGGACAGTAACTCTAAAACATCCTCCTGGTTTTAAAATTCTCCTTATATCCCCCATGAGATGTTTTGCATTTCTATCCCTCAAGTGCTCAAAACAGTGAGAAGAATAAACTCCATCAAATCTGTTATCTTGAAAAGGCATCTTATCAAAACTTGATAAATCAAATTCCATATCGCACTTATTTTTAATATGCGTTCCAAATTTTTCTACTTCTCCATTTATATCCAATCCAACCGTCATAGGATCTTTCCATAGAGGACCGCTTCCTAAATTTAAAAAGGGCATTTTTTCAAGGGGAAGCCTTTTAATATTTTTCTTTTTCTTCAGGCTAGAAATACGCAGAATCTTAGCTTTAAAAAGTTTTAATTGATGTGTTATTTTTAAAAATATTTTTTTTAAATAAAAAGTACTTTCTTTGCCTTTAATTATAATTTTGTATGAAAGTAGTTTTCTTCTTAAATTATAAAATTCTTCTTTAGATCTGAATTTTCCAAAAGTATTTTTTTTACCATCACAAAAATTTAAAATTACTGCTTCTCTTACGTCTTCATCATTTGTATTAGCTGAAATTCCATGAACTAAATTTGAATTTATCACTAAAACATCTCCCGGTTCTGCAACAACTGAAATTATCTTTTTCTTCAAATTTTCTGGTAGAAGTTCCTCATATAATTCTCTTTGATGAATGCAATTTAATCTAGGATTAAGCTTCAAACTTTTAGCTACTATTTTATTAAGAGTATTGTAATACTTATGACTACCAGGAATTATTTTAGTAGGAGATTTGCCTTGACCAGTTCCATTGATAAAAAACAAAACATTAACGAAAAAATCTTCCTCACTTAAAATTTTTTTATTTTCGTATGTAAATCCATAAGTATCAAGATGCATTATTTTATTTTCTCCTGAATATCCAGGGTAAATTCTATTCACCGAGCCTTCTAAAAAAGCAAGGCTTGATGATCCTAAAATTTCTTTTATCTTTGTCATTGTGTTTTTGTTAAAGATTGAAGGTAAAACATTCTCATCCAGATGAGATAAATTTTTACTTGCTCTTTTACCGTAAAAAATGTTTGAAGTATCGGTAAGAATTGGACTGCCTTGACCTTTAAAAATCCTATGATTAAGGGGAATACCATCTACTCTTACCTTTGAAGATTCATCAAAAAAGACTTTTGATTGGTAGAATTTTTCTGTTCTTTTGATTGCCTTTCCTCTTTCTCCAAAACGATATTCTGAAAAAATAGAGTCCTGATTATTTTTAAGAATTTTTAGATCTTTATCGGAAATAGAATTTTTTAGAAGAACGTATCCCTCTTTATCAAATTGTTCAATTTCTATATTTAACATTTTCTACATTATATAATATAAATATTTTAATAGTTATGTGGGTGCATCAGGACAATTTTTAATAAAAGAGAAAAAAATTTTTAATTCAAATACTCCTTTCGAAAAAAATATTTATAAGGAAGAATTAAAAGAGATGTTTTGTGGTTCTGCTTTTAAACCTTAATTTGGTACCCGGGGCCGGACTTGAACCGGCACGAAGTCGCCTTCGAGGGATTTTAAGTCCCTTGTGTCTACCAATTCCACCACCCGGGCTTGATAAAATTATTTTAATTTTTTTGAAACTGCTCTTCCTATTAATTCTTCCCAATCTTTTTCAGGTCTAACTTTTAAATTTGTTTTCCATGCTCCTTTTAAAGTAGCTAAATCAATGTTCTTTGAATCCCCAAAATTTATCATTGCTTGAATATCTTTAGGAAAACAGCTGCCGCCAAATCCGTATTTGCCGTCAGGTCCAGGTACTTGAGAATGCGAACTTCCTACTCTTCCATCTCTTAAAAAACCTTCTAAAACCTCTTCCCAATCTGCTTCAACAGAATCGCTTATTAATTTCATTTCATTTAAAAAAGAAACTTTTAAAGCAAAAAAGTTATTGCAAACATATTTAATTAACTCTGCTGTTTGAAAACTGGTTTCCATAATTGTTAAATTTTTTCCAAATCTGTCCTGATAAAGTTTTTTAACAAGAGAAATATCTTTATTTTTTCCTCCCAATACGATTCGTGTTTGAGAAATAAAATCAAAATGCGCAGATCTTTCAGTCAAGAATTCAGGATTAAAAACTAATTTAAGCTTCTTGTATTTTTTTTGGAACATAGCAGTTGTTCCAGGAACAACTGTGGATCTGATTAGGTAAATAGAATTAAACGAATTATTTTTAATGCATTTTTCATTTATTTCATTCAAGCAGAAATCTAGAATATCTAAGTTTATAAAACCATTTTCATCTGAAGGGGTTGGAACAGAAATAAAAACTATATCAGATTGACTTACTACCTCATCTAAAGAATTTAATCTTTTTTTAGGATCCTTATCGTAAATTAAAATTCTTGCGTCATATCCAACTGCCGAGGAAAAACCATGAGCAACCGCTGACCCAACAAACCCTTTACCTACAATTCCAATTTTATATCTCATATAAAGGCGTAAAGTTTATCTTTTTTTTTGTCACTTTCCAATTTAACTAATTCTATAGTTAAATATAAAAAAATGAGAAAGTTTCTAATACATTGTCCTGGAAATTCAGTTGCAGGTGGAGCAGAATCCCTCCATCAGTTTGGAGATTGTTTAAATAGTTTAGGGGAAGAAGCGTATATGTGTTATTACCCATACAATAATAATTTTTTTAAACCTAACAAATTTTCTTCTTATGATATTAAAGAAAAGAAATTTTGTGATAATAAAAATTTAATTCATATTTTTCCTGAAATTTATACAAAGGCTTCTTTAAAAGTGAAAAAAGGAAAAATTGGAATTTTTTGGCTCTCAATTGATAATTATTACGGCTACAAAGATCATAACAATCTAATTAAAAAAAAATTTATGAAATTTAAATTATTATATAAAACTAGAATTCCAATATTTATGATGAAGAATTATTTTCATCTTTATCAATCTCATTATTCAAAGAGTTATTTAAAAAAATATAAGTTGAAAGGTTTTTTTATCGGAGATTATATAAAAAAAATTCCAGATAAAAGTTTTCGTAAAAAAGAAAAGAAAATCTTATTTAATCCAAGAAAAGGCAAACATATTACTGATCAATTGATCAAAAAAAATAAGGATTTAACATTTATTCCCTTAGAAAATTTAAGTGAAAACGAAATGTTTAATCTAATGAAAAAAACTGCTATCTACATCGACTTTGGAAATCATCCAGGCAGAGATAGAATTCCAAGAGAAGCGACATTAAACGATTGCATACTAATAACTGGTAGGAGAGGATCTGCAAAAAATAAAAGCGATATTCCTATTAAAAAAAAATACAAACTTAATCATAAGTCGAAAAGATTTTACTTGGACTTTAAAAAATTAGTTAATCAAATTTTTGAAGATATAAATTTTCATCAAAGTGAAGTAAGTTACTACAAAGAGATAATTAAAGCAGACAAAAGAAAAGTAATTCAAAACGTAGAAAAATTTATAACTAGTTTTTGATTTTACTTGTTGTCTTTTAGAAATTTATTTGCAATAGCCATAGAGGAAGAAATAGCCTGATGCATATCTATATAAACATACATTCCGCACCTACCGATAAAAGTATTTTTTTTATTTCTAATTTTTGAATATTTAGTATAAAGATTTCTATTCTCACCCTTTAAATCCTTTACAGGATAATATCTTTCCAAAAAGTTTTCTTTATAATCACAAGGTTCTTCGTAAGTAAGTATATTTTTTTTTGTATTTCCATGATTGGGAAAATTTTTCCACTCAACAACTCTTGTAAATTTTTGATCATCTGTAAAATTTACTTGTGCGACCGGAAATTTTTTTTCTTTTTTTTCTTCTTTAATATGAAATTTAATAGAGCGATATGGTAATTCTCCATATTTAAAAGAGTAGTATTCATCAATTGGCATTGAATTAAAAACATGAAGATAATTTTTTTCCATTTTTTTATCAAATTCAGTATTTAAATAAATGTTTATGAAAGGGCTATCCAAGAGTTTTTCAAATATTTTTGTATAACCATCCTTAGGCATTTTTTGAAATTTATCTTTCGGAAAATAATTTTCATTCTTATCAAGTCTAATAGGGATTCTATTTATAATAGACTTATCTAATTCTTCAAATTTCATTCCCCACATTTTTTCTGAATAAGGTTTAAAGAGAATATTAATTAAGTTTTTTTCTCCAACTTTTTTTATAGTTTCTATATTTGGGGGAAGTGTAACCAGCTCTCCATTATCCAAAAGAGCTTTTACTTTGTGTTTATAAGGGATCCATTCCGTAAATTCTGATAAAAATTTTACTACTTTATTATTGTTTGTATGAAAAATATGAGGGCCGTATTTATGTATTCTTATTCCTGATGGATCTAAATAATCGAATGCATTACCTGCAATGTGATTCCTTTTTTCTACAATATCAATTTCAAAGCCTTTTTTTGAAAGAATATTTGAAATAGTCCCGCCTGCAAATCCTGCTCCTACCACCAATACTCTTTTTCTACCTTTTGTTTTCATCTAAAAAAGACTTAATATAATCTTGAATCTTAATTTTAGGCTTGTATCCAAGCCTCTTTTGAGAATCTAAATCAGGAATAGTTGAAGCTAGCCTCTCTCCTGGTTTTTCATCTATGTAGATAATAGGATGCTTAAATAATTTAGCTATATTTTCGACGCTCGTGTTTTTGTTTGTCCCCAACATGAATTCGCCATTAAGATTTTTTTTAAATGCCAGCATAACTCCATTAATGATATCGTCGACATGAGTAAAGTCTCTTTTTTGAGTACCTGGCTTTATTACAGTTATTGGTATATTTTTAAGATAACAGTTTTCAAAAATTCCTATCACGGCTGCCATTTCACCTTTTCTTATGTGTCCTGGACCATATACGTTATAAAAATATACGATCTCATAATTAAGATGGAACCAATCTGAATAATTTTTGATAAGTTCAATGTTTTTGCTTTTTGTCCAGCTGTAAGGAGATAAATGTTCATCTCTTCCTTTATTTCCAAATTTACTAGATGAGGCAGAGTAAATTATTTTAATATTTTTATCCGAGCAAAATTTAATAACTTCTAAAGTTCCTGTGTGATTAGAAGAAAAACATTTTTTTGAATTTTCAAAACTTTTTACAATTCTTGAAAATTCTCCAAAGTGAAATATACATTCAATTTTTGGTTCGTTTTTTAATAGGTTTCTTATGTTTTTTGTATGGCCTCTAAGGTAAATAATCTTATTATTATTTGCAGATTTTATTTTGTTTAATTGTTTAGATAAATTATTATCAATAGAAATTATTTTTATATTTTTTTTTGTAGAGTTTATTTTTTTTATTAGATTACTTCCAATAAAACCTTCTCCCCCAGTTACTACGAAAACTTTTTTTTGGCTCTTCATTGAAAAAAATTATGTTGAAGAATTATTATAATTTTTATTATACATACTAAAAATCGTTTAAATTTAAATGGAGTTTTGAGGCTGAGGTCGGAATCGAACCGGCGTAGACGGATTTGCAGTCCGCTGCATGACCACTCTGCCACTCAGCCAAAAACAAAATTGTAGCCTTTCTGATTGTTTTATACTATTACAGATAAATAAAATTAATCATTTTTCTTTCAAAGAACCCCAAATTTTTAAATAGTTTAAAAAAGATACAATAGAAAAAAGAGTTGAAACCAATAAAAGAATTAAAACACTTATAAAAAAAATATTTCCAAATAATGGGTATAAAAGCAAAAGTGAAAGTGAAGACATTTGTAAAAACGTTTTTAACTTTCCATACTTATCAGGAGTTATGTTAGAAATTTCTTCACCATTAGAAACTAAAAAAAGTCTTAAAGAACTTATCGAAATTTCTCGCACAACTATTGCTATAGTCAGAATTAATAAGTAAATATTTCCTGTATAAAAAACTAAGAAAATTAGAATAGATGAAACTAAAATTTTATCGGCAAGCAAATCCAGAAGAGATCCTAAGTTTGAAGTTATGTTGTACCGTCTCGCCAAAAACCCATCTAAAAAGTCCGACCATGCTGCAGCAGTAAATAAAAAAAAGGAAGTTAGATAGTACTCAGATGAAAATAAAACAATAACCGGTAAAAAAACGATCATTCTAAAGGCAGAAAGAAGATTAGGAATCATATAATTATTATAAACCTAGGACTAATTTAAATGTTTTTGAATTAAAATTGCTTTTTTGGTTCCAACTCCTTCCACCTTTTTAAGATCGTTTATTTCAGCATCTTTCAAACGCTTCATTCCACCAAAATGTCTTATCAATTCTTTTTTTAAGCTTTCTCCGATGAGGGGTATTTTATCTAAGTCTGAACTAACTAGGGTCTTGGCTCTTCTAGCTTTATGTTTTGCGAGAGCAAATCTATGAGATTCATTTCTTATGAATTGAACTAGTCTAGAAATATCTTTGTATTCTGCAAGTTCAATTTCTTTCTTGGGAGAATCTATATGTAATTTGTCGTATTTTTCTTTCCTATTTTCGCCTTTCGATACCGAAATTAATTTAATTGTTTTAATATTTATATTTTCCAATTCCTTTTTAACTTTATTTAATTGACCCTTTCCACCATCTATCAAAAGAAGACTAGGAAATGACAAAGATCTTTTTTTTAAACTACTAATTCTTCTCGAAATGGCTTCGGCTAGAGCAAAGTAGTCATCATTTTTATCCATTTTTATATTCATACTTCTGTATTCTTTTTTTTCTGGGCCTTTATCGGAGAAGACAATACAAGAAGCAGTTACATTACTACCTGAAATATGACTAATATCAAAAGCCTCAATTTTATCTAAAGATTTTAAATCTAGTCGTTTTTTTAAATTTTCAAATGCCGGTGCTATCCAATCATAAAAATCTTTCCTTTTTAACCGATCGGAACTTTGAGACTTAGCAATTTCAAGCAAAAATTTATTTTTATTATTTAATTTAATGAAATTCATGTTTTTATCTATTTGTTTAAAATTTGTAATAGTCTCTGGAGAAATCTTGTAATTGGTAAGTAGGTTAATTTCTTTTTCTGAAGATTCAAAATAATATGATGTAATAAACTTTTCTAATAAATCTTCATTCGTGAACATGTTTTTAGTTTCAGGGAAAAAATTTTTAGTTGCGCTTATCCAGCCGTCTCTAATTTGAACCAAGCTAAGGCAAGTACTAAAAGAATCAGAACTTATTGCAATGACATCAATATCTTCATAAAGAGTAAGGATACTTTGATTTTTTTGAGTATCTCTAATCGCATTTATCTTGTCTCTATAAAGTTTTGCTCGCTCATAGTCCTGTCGATTAGAATAATCATCCATTTTTTCATAAAAACTTTCTAAAATTGATTTGTTCTTGCCATCCAGAAAATTTTTAGCCTCTTCAACATTTTCTTTATATTCTTTTTCTGAAATCAAACCTACGCAAGGAGCCGAACATTTTCCAATTTGATGTTCTATACAAGGCCTTGATCTATTTCTAAAATTTACGTCTTTGCAATTCCTTATCTGAAAAACTTTTTGAATTATTTCAATATTTTTTCTCATGGCATTGACATTTGCATAAGGGCCAAATGAAACGCCTTCTTTCTGTTTTTTTCTAGAAACATAAATTTCTGGAAATTTTTTATTGGAAGATATGTGAATCATTGGATAGGATTTATCATCCCTAAACTGGACATTAAAAGGTGGTTTCTTTTTTCTTATCAAACTCTGTTCTAAAATTAAAGCATCTGATTCAGTTTTAGTTATTATTAGTTCTAAGTATCTAATTTGATTTCTTAATAAAGAAGCTTTTTTATTTGCTCCTTTGTTCAAGTAACTTGAAACTCTATTTTTTAAATTTTTCGCTTTACCCACGTACAAAAGCTTTTCGTGTTCGTCATAAAACTGATAAATTCCAGAATCTTCTGGTAATTCAATTTTTTTATTAAATATTTCTTTTTTATTAGTGAATTTCAATTGACTTGCCATCTGGTCGTCTTAAATCAGAATATCCTTTATAACCCTCTGATGTTCTCAAAATTGATTGAATTTCTCCAAGTTTTCTTTTTCTTAAAATTAAATCATGTTCTAACTCTTTAAGAACATCTAGTTTGAGATCTTCATAAAATATAATATCTGGTTGCCACTGATAATGAATTCTATTTTTATTTGATGACTCCTCAAGACTCATTTCAAAATCTAAAATATTAATTATTTCTTGGAAAACTGAATTTATAATTGTCGAACCTCCAGGAGAACCAGTAATAAGATAAGGCATGTTATCTTTGCTAATTATTACAGGAGACATAGATGACAAAGGGCTTTTTTTAGGTTCAATTTTATTCGCTTCTGAACCTATAAGCCCATATAAATTTGGGTAGCCAGGTTTTTGCGAAAAATCATCCATTTCGTTATTCATTAAAATTCCTGTGCCCTTGGCCACTATACCTGAGCCATAGGCACCATTTAAAGTATAAGTATTGCTCACAGCATTTCCCCATTTATCGATAATAGAAAAATGCGTTGTCTCATCGCTTTCTTTTATCAACATTCCTGGTTCTATCTTAATGGTTTCTTTATTTTTAATCTTCTCTGCTATTCTTTTAGCGTAATCCTTAGAAACCAATTCATCCACGGGAACATTAAAATAGTCTGGATCTCCTAGAAAAACTGACCTATCGGCGTAAGCAAAACCCATGATATTTTTTAGCAGATAAATATATTCTAAAGAACTATGCGAAAAATTTTTAACTTCAAAATTTTCAAGAATATTTAACATCTGTATGATTGCAACGCCTCCAGAACTCGGGGGTGGCATAGAACATACTTTGTAGGACTTATAGGTACCGCAAAGAGGTTCTAATTTTCTGATCTCATAGTTCAAAAAATCTTCTTTAATAAATATTCCATCATTTTCTTTGAAATCATTGAGAATTTTTTTTGTTATATCCCCATCGTAAAAGACTTTACTTCCGTTTTTAGCAATTAAAGACAAGGACTTGGCTAAATCTTTTTGGATCAGAAGGTCGCCCTTTTTCCATCCTCCTTCTTTGACAAAAATTTTTTCTGCTTCTCTATTTTTTTTAAATTTTTTAGCGTATTTATTTAAATATTGAGCCTGAAATTCTGATAGTTGAAATCCTTCAGTTGCTAAAATTATTGCAGGAGCAATTAACTTTTCCAAAGACATTGAAGCTTCATCTTTATGAAGTTGAATTAACCCTGCTACTGTCCCTGGTGTTCCTGATGCTAAATAAGATTCCAGACTTAACCCCTTTAAAACATCGCCTTCTGAATTTAAGTACATATCTCTAGAAGACCTTATTGGTGCTTTTTCTCTATAATCTATAGTAAAGAATTTATTATTTTTAAAATAAATAACAAATCCACCGCCACCTAAATTACCTGCAGAAGGATTTACTACTGCCAAAGCAAATGCTACTGCAATTGCACTATCGAATGCATTTCCACCCTCTTTTAAAATTTTAGCTCCAACATCAGATGCTAAATGATGTCTCGTAACCACTACGCCATTATCTTTAAAATTATTTGATTCGGAGCAAGCAACAAAAAAAATAGTAAAAAAAATCATCTTTGTTTTTAAAAATTTCATTTTTAAACTATTAACGATTCAATTTTTTTTAAAACTCCTTCTGGATTTTTAGCTTGAGTAATTTCTCTTCCTATTACAACAAAATCTGTACCAAATTGAATCGCGTCGTATATAGATCCTGCTCTTTTTTGATCGTCGATATCTTGAATCATTCTTACTCCAGGTGTGACCGATAGAAAATCTCCCCCCAGTGAAGCTTTAATTCCACTTATGTCCTCTATAGAACATACAACTCCGTCAATACCATTTTGTTTTCCTAATTTAGCTAACTTTATTGCTAAATCTTCTGCACTAGAATTAAAGCCCATTTCTACTAAGTTATTTTCATTCAAACTCGTCAAAATAGTCACTCCGACCAAAATCATTTCGCTATTTAATCCTTTTACTGTAGATGTTGCTGCTTCAATCATTTCTTGTCCGCCTAGTAAGTGTATATTTGACATCCAAACTCCCAAATTACAAATATTTGCTAAAGACTTAGAAACAGTATTTGGAATATCATGAAGTTTTAAATCTAAAAATACATCAAAACCTAAGGAGTTTAATTTATCTATGGCTTTCGGCCCCTGAGAAGTAAAGAGCTGTTTTCCAACCTTTAATCTAAATAAATCTTTATCAACTATTGAGAGTAAATTTTTAGTTTCTTCCAGAGAACTTACATCAAGTGCAATTATTGTCTGTTTTGGTTTAAGCTTAACTGTCATTATTTTTGGATTTCATTTTTCTTTTTCTTAACAAAATTGGAAGTTGTAATAAGTAACTCAAAACCATTCCTAAAAAAAAGGTAGCTATTATGGTTAACCCTAAAGTTATTCCATTAATTTTATAAAAATAAAAATCTAAATCTATGAAAGAACTATTTAGATTAAAAAATAAAATTAGATATCCCAGAACCGATAAAAAGAAAATTAGATATAGATATTTCACAAGAAAAATTATATCAGCAGATAGTAGTAAATAATTTAGTTTAACTTTTGATTTAATTCCTTAGATGCTCTGAAGTATGGAACTTTTCTTTCTGATAATTCTATTGCTTCGCCAGATTGAGGGTTTCTTCCTCTCATAGGCTTTCTAGTTCTTGAAGATAAAGAACCAAAACCTCTTACTTCCAATCTATCTCCTTTTTCAAGAGATTCGCCTATAGCTTTTAAAATTAATTCAAACGAAGTAATTGAATCTGTTTTTGATAAATGATTTAACCTTTTTTTAAAATTTTCTAAAAGATCAGACTTCTTCATCTTTTTTTGTTGAACTTTCTTCTATTTCGTCTTTGATCAAATCGCCTATAGAAGTTTTGCTAGAAGCTTCAATTTCTTTATTTTTTTCTACATTTTCTTTAAGAATTGATTTTTCTTCAGCTTTTTCCATTGCTCGAATAGACAAATTTATCAATCTATCTTTCCTGCCAATAGAAGTAACTAAAGCTTCTATTTCTGATCCAACTTCAGGAAGATTATCTTTAACCTCTTTGAGCTTCAAAATAGCAGGTATGTCAGAATCAACAGTTAAATTAATTAATTCCTCTTCAATACTAGTTACCTTAGCAACTAATTTAGTGCCTTTAGGATTGTCTTTGGCAAATGTTTCAAAGTGATCTTCAGTTAATTGTTTAATTCCTAAAGATATTCTTTCTTTATGAGCATCCATAGCCAATATAATAGCTTCCACTTTTTGGCCTTTTTTATAGTTTTTTGCTGCCTCTTCCTCTTTTTCCGTCCAAGACAAGTCAGAAAGATGAATAAGGCCGTCTATTCCACCATCTAATCCTACAAACATTCCAAAATCCGTTAATGAGCTTACCTCACCTTCAACTTTATCTCCCAAACTATGGTTATCAGCAAAAACAAGCCAAGGATTTTCCACACATTGTTTCATGCCAAGAGAAATTCTTCTTTTTTCAACATCAATCTCTAAAACCATCACATCAACTTCGTCGCCAGCTGAAACTACTTTCGAAGGGTGAATATTTTTATTAGTCCAGTCTATTTCAGAAACATGAACTAGGCCTTCTGTATTTGAATCAAGCTCAGCAAAAAAGCCATAATCTGTTAGGCTTGAAACTTTAGCTTTGTTTATGGAATTTATAGGGTAAGTATCTTTGATGTTCTCCCAAGGATCCTCCGATAATTGTTTTAAGCCAAGGGAAATTCTGGATTTTTCTTTATCGAATTTTGTGACTTTCAACTCTACTTCTTCTCCAACTGTCAATACCTCAGACGGATGATTTATTCTTTTCCAAGTTATATCAGTAATATGAAGCAAGCCATCTATTCCACCTAAGTCAACAAAGGCTCCATAATCAGTTAAATTTTTAATGACCCCAGAGATTTGAGAACCTTCTTGAATAGTAGCAAAAATTTTCTCTCTCTCTTCAGAATTTATATCTTCTTGGACGGCTTTTCGTGACAAGACAACATTACTTTTTTCTTTATCTAACTTGATTACTTTAAATTCTTGAAAAGATTTTTCTAAATGATCAAAACTTTCCAGAGGTCTTGTGTCAACTAACGAGCCTGGTAGAAAAGCTCTAACTCCTCCTACTTCTACTGTCATGCCTCCTCTTACTTTTCCAGTAATGTAACCCTTGATAATAGTGCCAGCGTTAAGAGATTCTTCTAGTTTTGACCAGCTCTCATCGTGCATAGCTCTTAATCTAGAAACTCTTGTTGATCCATGACCATCTTCGATAGCTTCTAATGTAACTTTTACTTCATCACCAATTTCAAGTTTTTTATCTGCTTCATCGGCTAGAAATTCGTTCCTTGCGATTATTGGTTCAGACTTCAAACCAACATGAACAACAACCCAATCATCTGTTAAATCTACAATAACTCCAGAAATAAGTGAGCCTACTTTGAAATTCAAGGTTTCTAGATTTTCATCTAGCATTTTGGAAAAAGTTGATTGTTCCATTTAACTCCTTATTAAATTTAAAACTTTATCTTTCAGCTCATAAATTCCAATATTTGAGGAATCTATAACTACAGCATCTTCAGCAGGAACCAAGGGAGAAATTTCTCTAGAAGAATCTTTTTTATCTCTTTCCTCAATTCGCTCTTGAAGGTTGCGCATATTAACGCTCAATCCCGATTCTTTCAACTGATTCTCTCTTCTTCTTGCTCTTTCTTCTGCACTTGCAGTTATAAAGAATTTATATTTAGCTTCAGGAAATAAAATTGTTCCCATATCTCTTCCATCTGCAATAAGGCCTTTGCCTTTGTCTAAAAAAGCCCTTTGAATCTTAAAGAGATATTCTCTGACCTCTGGTATAACTGCAAATTCGGATGCAAGCTTAGCTACTTCTTCATTTCTTATAAACTCTGAAAGGTCGTCTTCTCCTAAAAATAAAGAGATATTTGAGTTTTTACTTAAGAATTTAAAAGAAATTTCTTCTTTATTTATTATTTTTCTTATCTCGGAAAAGTCTTTTGTATCATTCTTCAAAGAAAGATATCCAACCATTCTATATAAAGAGCCGCTGTCTAGCACGATCCAATCTAACTCGTCTGAAAGATTCTTTGCCAAAGTGCCTTTTCCTACTCCACTTGGGCCATCAATCGTTATAATTTTTGAATTCATCGTCAAAATGATTCAGCTTTTATTCCTAAGGAACTGCAAGTTTCGGTAAATTTTGGAAAAGATGTTTGAATATTTTCAATGTTTTTTATTATATTTTCGCCATCAAGCATAGAACAAGCTATTGAGGAAGCCATAGCTATTCTATGATCTCCGAATGAATCAATAGTAACTGAACTGTTCAAACTACTTTTTCCATTGATATCTATACCATCTGAATAAGTTTTTATTTCTACTCCTAAAATTCCTAAAGAGCTGCTCATGGCCTCTAATCTATCAGACTCTTTTGTTTTCAACTCTTCTACTCCTCTGATTATTGTCTTACCGCTAGCAAAAGCTGCGGCAATGAAAAGAATTGGCAATTCATCTATCAGATTAGGTACTAGTTCTTCATCTAAAACTATTGCTTCAAGATTTGAAGATTTAATTTCAATATCAGCAGTTTTTTCATAGTCATCTTTTATATTATTCATTTTTATATTAGCCCCCATTTCAATTAAAACTTTTAAAAGAGCAGTTCTTGAGGAGTTTATTCCAACATTTTTAAGGATAATTTCAGAATTTGGAATAATTAAACCCGCAACTATGAAAAAAGACGCTGAAGAAAAGTCTCCAGGGATGGTTATGTGTGAAGGATTTAATTTTTGCGGAGGATAAATTTTAATTATCTTTTTTGAGTTTTCAAAAATCTCATCTATTTCTATTCCAAATTTTTTAAACATTTTTTCAGTATGATCTCTGGTCAAATGATTCTCTATGACTTGAGTATTGGAATCTGCATATAAGCCAGCTAATAAAATACAAGATTTAACTTGAGCACTCGCAATTGGCAGCTCATAAGAAATTCCACTCATTTTATTTGTAGCTTTTATAGTAAGTGGAGCAGTGTTATCTTTTGTAAAAATAGAAGCTCCCATTTTTTGTAAAGGTTCTAGGATTCTTTTCATAGGTCTTGAGCTCAGAGAAGAATCTCCAATTAAAGTAGAAGAAAATTTTTGACCTGATAACAATCCCGCTAAAAGTCTCATTGAAGTTCCTGAGTTTCCCAAATCTAAATCCTCAATTGGTTTTTTTAAACCATGCAAGCCTACTCCGTGAACGTAAATTTTTTTGCCTTCATCTTCGATTTTTACACCCATTTTTTTAAACGCATTTATAGTTGCTAAGCAATCTTCGCCTTTGAGAAATCCTGATATCTCTGAAGTTCCTTCAGCTATAGAAGAGAGGATAATGGATCTATGTGAAATGGATTTGTCTCCAGGAATAATCACTTGACCCCTCAAATTTTTACTTTTTAATAATTTTAAATTCATCCTAAATTAATGAATCTCTGAACTCTTTTGCACTAGTTATGAATTGATTTAGTTTCTCAGAGTCACTTTTTTGTATTAACTTTTCTAATTGATCTAATTCTGACTTAAAACTTTTTATAACTTCAAGCATATTTATTTGATTTGACATAAAAATATCTTCCCACATTTTAGGGTCGCTAGAGGCAATTCTAGTAAAGTCTTTTAACCCACCTCCTGTAAAAATTTCTTTTTTTGTTTCTTTGGATTTTGAAATCATAGACATTAGTGCGAAGGCTATTAGATGAGGTAAGTGACTGGTTTTTGCAAAGTATTTATCATGATCTTCAGAACTAATTTCTATCGTTCTAGCTCCTAGAAGACTCCAAAAATCATGGCAAATGTCCTCAGTCGTTTGAGAAGTGTCAGATAATTTTGTAATAACAACTATCTTGTCTTCAAACAAATTTTCTTCGGAATTTGCATAACCACTCTTTTCTGATCCGGCTATAGGGTGAGAAAGTATAAAATTTTCAGTATTTAATCTTTTATCTTCTATCTCACTTTTTAATGAGTTTTTAACACTCAGGCCATCGGTAATGCATAAAGCTTTAGATAATAATTCTTTATTTTTTATAAGCTCTTTATCAACAGACAAAACTGGAATTGTAAAAATTAAAATGAAGGGATTATTTTGATCTAAGTCTTCTAAAAGGCCATCAATTTTTTTTTCGTTCAGTGCATTTTTTAAGGATTCTTCGTTTAAATCATTTGCATAAACCTTAAAACCTTTTTTACTCAAAGTTTTAGCGATAGATCCGCCTATTAACCCTAATCCAACAATTCCTATTTGAATACTTTTATCGAGCATCTAAAGCACCTTTTTATATTCTTCTAAAACTTTAATAAAAGAATCCATTTCATCCTTTAATCCAATAGAAACTCTCAGATGCTGAGGCATTTCATAAACTTTTAGGGAACGCAAGATAATTCCTTTATGTAAAAAGAAATTAAAGCTTGAGTCAGAATCCATTTGCGAATCGAAACTTATAAAATTGCCAAAAGATTCTATGTATTTAAAATCAAGCGTATCGAAAGCTTTTTTTATTTTTTCCATTCCTGATTTATTAATTTCTACTGACTGAGCTATGTGCTCTTTATCGGCAATAGCCTCAACTCCAGCCGCAAGGGCTAACGAATTAGTATTGAAGGGTTGTCTTACTCGATTTAAAAATTCAGCTATCTCCTCTGAGCTCACTGCATAACCAAGTCTCAGAGCAGCCAAACCATGAGCTTTTGAGAAACTTCTTGAAATAATCAAGTTTTTATGTTTTTTTATTAAATCAAAAGAAATTTTATATTTGTCTTTTTCTATATATTCGAAATAAGCTTGATCAACAAAAACAGCTATATTGGAAGGAATAACTTCCAAAAATTCTTCGATATCATTAGATTCTAATATTGTTCCTGTAGGATTATTTGGAGTCGCTAAAAAAATTACTTTGGTATTTTCATCTATGAGATCTTTCATTAGGGACAGATCGTGACCCCAATCTTTAGCTTTCGCTTTTATAGCTTTTGCTCCTGTGGATTTAATTGCTAAAGGATAAATTGCAAAACCATGTTGAGAATAGATCGCATTATCTCCTTCAGAGAGAAAACACTTTGAGACAAATTCAATTAAATCATTAGAACCGTTTCCAACAGTTATCATTGAGGTTTTGATTCCTTCTATCTGAGAGACAACCTCTTTGAAAGATGTTGCGTTACCATCTGGGTATCTATTGAGGTTCTTATTTTGAGAAATAACTTTTAAAGCCTTGGGACTGATACCTAGAGGATTTTCGTTGCTAGCTAGCTTTATTATACTTTTTAAACCAAGTTCTTTTTGAGTTTCCTCAATAGGCTTACCTGGTTCATATGGTTTTAAACCTAAAATTCCTTTATTTGCCCTATCCAGAAGAGAATCAGACATCAAATTGACTTAGGGTAGGATCCTAAAAGTTTTAGGGTTTGTGTAACAAATGATAGTTTTTTCAAAAGATTTTTTACTTTGGTATCTTCTACGTGACCTTCAAAATCAAGAAAAAAAGTATATTGCCATTTATCTGATTTATTTGGTCTTGATTGTATGTGAGATAAATTAATTTTATTTGATTCAAAAACTTTTAAAACCTTAGATAAAGCCCCAGGTTTGTTATCTAGAGATATCAAGATAGACGTTTTATCTTTTCCACTTTTATTTGCATTTATTTTGCCGATGATAAGAAATCTAGTCGTATTATTTTTTTGATCTTCTATGTTTTTTCTTAAAGCTTTTAATTTAAATTCATTTGCATTTGATACGTGAGCAATTGCGGCAACATTGTTTGATTTTTTTGCTTTTTCTATTGCTATTCCACTGCTTTCAACAGAAATTAATTTAGCATTTGGGATTTTTCTACTTAACCAAAGCCTACATTGAGAAAGAGCTTGTTCATGTCCATATACCGAGTAAATGTTTTGTAATTTCTTTGATTTACTTAAAAGAGCATGTTCAATAGATAATTCTAACTCTCCACAAATGGTCAGCTCTTCGCTTTGAAGACAATCTAAAGTTTGATTAACGGAGCCCTCTGAAGAATTTTCTACTGGAACAATTCCAAAACAATTTTCTTCATTAATCTTTAAAAAAATTTGATTTATATCGGAACAAGAAGTTCTTTTTGCAGATTTTCCGAAATGATCTATTGCAGCGAGTTCGGAATAAGTGCCCTTAGGTCCCAAAAAAAATATTTCTATTTTTTTTTCCAGCGAAAAGCACGCTGAAATAATCTCTTTGTAAATATTTTTTATATGATTTTTATTTAGTTTGCTCTTGTTCTCTGAAATTAAAGCATTGATTATTTGAGCTTCTCTATCAGGTTTGTAATATGATTGGTCACCAATTTGTTTTTTACTTTCTCCTGCAGCTATAACTAAATCTGCTCTTTTAGAAAGAGATCTCAAAATAGATTTATCAACCGCATCAATTTGTTTTCTTATAACATTTAAGTTGACTTTCTTTATTTTCTTTTTAACCATTTTTTTCTGAGAAAAGTTTCATGAAATCAATCAACGCATCGACAGCTTCTTCACTTACGCCATTATAAATGCTGGCTCTCATGCCGCCGACAGATCTATGACCAGCGAGATTTAAAAGTCCAGCTTCTTCAGATTCGAAAAGAAACTTAGAATTTAATGAATCATCTTTTAATAAGAAAGGAACGTTCATGATTGATCTAGAGTTCTTGTCGACATCATTAAAATAAAATTCATTCTCATCAATAAATGAATAAAGCTTTGTAGCTTTTGACTCATTCACTTTTTTTTGGTTCGTTAATCCGCCATTTTTCTTTAACCATTTAAAGACTTTTCCTGATAAATACCATGCGAATGTTGGTGGAGTGTTGTACATTGAATCAGAGTCTGCGTAAGTCTTATAGTTCATCAAAGCTGGCAGATGGGCTTGATCCTTTAATAATTCTTTTTTAATAATAATAATGGCAAGTCCTGCTGGTCCAATATTTTTTTGAGCTCCAGCATAGATCAAGCCAAATTTAGAAATGTCCAAAGGCTCAGAAAGAATACAGGAGGAACAATCAGCTACTATATTTGAAGCAGGCAAGTTATTAAGGTCTCTCAAACAAACTCCATCAATGGTCTCGTTCATTACCAAGTGTAGATAATCAGATTCTTCGTTTAAATTCCAACTATCAGGATCAGGATATTTCTTATATGAAATATTGGCTGATGAAGCTGCGACGTTTACATTTCCATATTTTTTTGCTTCTTTAATTGCTTTGATAGACCATTGCCCTACATCTAAATAATCACACGATGAATTAGAATTAGCTAGTAAATTCATCGGCACCATTGAAAATTGTAATGAGGCCCCTCCCTGAATGAACAATACCTCGTAGTTGTCATTTACATCTAAAAGATCTATTAGATCTTGTTTAGCAGTTTCTGCAATTTCCACAAATTCTTTACTTCTATGGCTCATTTCCATAGTAGAAAGACCGTAACCCTGAAAATCAAGTATTTCATCTTTCAAATCATTTAACACATCAGTAGGAAGGGCCGAAGGACCTGCACAAAAATTATATTTTCTAGACATTTTTAATATTTTTCCTAATCATTTTCTAATGCTAAAGCCATGCCATTTAATTTCTCATTAGCTTTTAATTTTATAACTCTTACTCCTTGGGTATTTCTCCCTATCACGCTAATTTCAGAAACCTTTGTTCTTACTAAGGTTCCTTTGTCTGAAATCAAAATTACTTGATCTTCATCCGAAACTTGATTGGCGGAAATTAATTTGCCGTTTCTTTCAGATAGCTGCATTGCAATAACTCCTTTGGCACCCCTTTTTGTTTTTCTAAAATCTTCTACTTTGGAGCGCTTTCCGTAACCATTTTCTGAAACTGTTAAAATTTCATTTTCTTTATTGGGCATTATTAAAGCAATGACTGATTGATTTTCTTCTAAAGTAATTCCTTTCACTCCCCTTGTGTCTCTTCCCATTGGCCTAGCGTCTTTCTCATTGAAGTAAACAGCTTTTCCTGCATCACTAATCAACATCAAACTACTTGAACCATCAGTTATTGCTGTTCCAACTAACTCATCAAAATTATCTAATTTAATCGCTCTTTTCCCTGATTTTCTAGGTACTTTAAAATCGATAATTGGAGTTTTTTTAACTACTCCATTTTTAGTTGCCATAAAGACATAACCCTCGGAATCAAAGGTTTCCACATTAAGGAGACTTGTTATTCTTTCAGATTCATCAAGTTGAATTAAATTTACTAAAGGCCTGCCTTTTGCAACGCGTGATGCTTGTGGTATTTCGTAAACTTTCAGCCAATAAACTTTTCCTAGATTTGAAAAACACAGCAGAGTCCTGTGAGTGTTTGCAACAATTAATTGCTCGACAAAGTCATCTTCCTTAACCGATGCTGCTGCTTTTCCTACTCCCCCTCTTCTCTGAGATTGATAAACTTCTAGAGGTTGTGTCTTCGCGTAGCCTGCATGAGAAATGGTTACCACCATATCTTCGGGCTTGATTAAGTCTTCAGTCGATAAATCAAGTCTTTCTTCTATTGGAGTTTTTCTTTCATCGCCATACAAATCTCTAATTTCAATAAGTTCTTCTTTGATTACTCGTTTCAATTCAGAGGGATCATCTAAGATTTTCTGCAGAAGTTTTATTTCACCCAAAATTTCTTCATATTCCTTTACAAGATTATCTTGCTCTAAACCGGTCAATTTTTGAAGTCTTAAATCTAAAATGGCCTGAGCTTGAACCGGTGATAATTTGTATGATGATCCAGAAAGGCCAAAGTCGTCACTCAAAGACTCTGGTCTTGTGGTTATTTCCCCAGCATTTTTTATTAGTTTTGAGACAACTCCCGCTTTCCATTTTTTTGCAAGAAGTTTTTCTTTGGCAACCTGAGGATCTTTTGATTTTTTTATTAAATCTATCACTTGATCAATATTAGCCAGCGAAACTGCCAGGCCTTCAAGAATGTGACCTCTATCTTTTGCCTTATTCAGTTCAAATTCTGTTCTTCTAGAAACGACAGTTCTTCTGTGAGAAATAAAAATTTCTAGAAGTTCTTTTAAGTTAAGAAGCTTTGGGGTTTTATTAACGAGGGCGACATTATTAACTCCAAAGGCACTTTCTAACGGTGTTAAAGAATACAAATTATTAAGAATTACTTCTGGATTCTGTCCAGATCTTATTTCTATAACAATTCTCACTCCTTCTTTGTCAGATTCATCCCTTATTTCGGACATGCCTTCAACTTTTTTGTCTCTGGCTAGTTGGGCAATTTTTTCAACTAATCTAGCCTTATTTTGTTGATAAGGTATTTCAGAAATTATTATTTTTGATTTTTCTTTAGAATCAGTTTCAATTTCTGCTTTTGCCCTTAAAACTATCCTTCCTTTCCCTGTTTTTACGGCTTCAATTAGTCCCGAAGAACCATTTATTATTCCTCCAGTAGGAAAATCTGGTCCAGGAATTATTTTTATTAACTCATCAAATTCAATATTGGGATTTTCTAACAGAGCAAGACTTGCATTAACTGATTCCGTTAAATTATGAGGCAGCATGTTGGTAGCCATACCTACCGCAATTCCTGCAGAACCATTTACTAATAAATTTGGTATTTTGGTAGGTAATACGTCTGGAATAAATTCCGTACCATCGTAATTTTCAACAAAATCTACGGTATTTTTATTTAAATCGGCTAAAAGCTCTTGAGTGATTTTAGCCATTCTTACTTCCGTATATCTCATTGCGGCTGCACCGTCCCCGTCCATTGAACCAAAATTACCTTGGCCATCGACCAGCGGGTATCTCAATGCAAAATCTTGGGCCATTCTAACTATTGTTTCGTAAACTGCTCCATCGCCATGAGGGTGATATTTACCGATTACATCTCCTACAATCCTTGCAGATTTTTTATGCGCTAAATTCCAGTTATTATTTAAAACATCCATTGCAAATAAAGTCCTTCTATGAACGGGCTTCAATCCATCCCTTGCGTCCGGTAAAGCCCTTCCCACTATTACGCTCATAGCGTATTCCATGTATGAGTTTTTAAGCTCTTCTTCTATATTTATAGGAATTATTTCTTTAGCTATGTCGTCCATAAAATGAGGAATTTTTAATAAAAAAGATTAAAGTTTTTTTTAAAAATGTATGCAATTTCAAAGTCTAAATTATACCATCTAGCAGCATAATAAAGGCTTTAAATTAGCTAATTTAAGACTTAAATTCAGAGACCAAAGTGGAAATTGATTCTTTAGCATCTCCAAATAACATTCTTGAATTTTCTTTTAGAAAAAGAGGATTATCTATTCCAGCAAACCCGGAAGCCATGGATCTTTTGAGGATAAAAACGGTTTTAGCTCTATCCACTTCTATGACAGGCATACCATAAATTGGGCTACCCTCATTTTCTCTGGCATCAGGATTAACAACGTCATTTGCCCCAATAACAACGCAAACATCTACAGTATCCATAATTGGATTCACATCATCAGGCTCAACTAACAAATCATAAGATACATTGGCTTCGGCTAATAGAACATTCATATGCCCAGGCATTCGTCCTGCAACAGGATGAATACCATAATTTACCTCGCATCCATTTTCTTCTAATAGTTCTCCTAATTCTCTTACACTGTGTTGAGCTTGAGACACTGCCATCCCATACCCAGGAACAAATAAAACAGAATTCGCTGCCTCTAGAATTAAATATGCATCTGAAGTATTAATTGGCTTGACTTCCCCTTGTATTTCTCCAGATTTATTTCCTTCTGATGAAGAAACAGCTCCAAAGCCTCCAAAAAGAACGTTCATTAAGGATCTATTCATGGCTTTGCACATAATGTTTGTAAGTATCAAACCACTAGCACCAACTAATGAACCAGCCACAATCAAAACATTATTATTGATTACAAAACCAGCAGCAGCAGCAGCTACACCTGAATAACTATTTAATAAAGCTATAATTACGGGCATGTCAGCACCGCCAATAGGAGCTGTCAGTAAAACTCCCAATATTAAAGCGGTTATGGTTAGGAAAACTAAAAGATAGAATCTTGAGATTCCTAGAAGCCCACTATCTACAACAATTTCGATTCCTAGTATAAAAGATAAGAAAATAAAAATGGTTAGAACTGCTCTCTGACCAAAATATAGAAAAGGTTTGCCGTTAATAATTTCAGATAACTTTCCAAAAGCTAACAAACTGCCAGTAAAAGTTACTCCACCAATTAAAACGGTCAAAAAAACAGCTGTGAGAGCGATTACATTCAATGAAGAAGTTATATTTAAAAACTCTGCTGAACCCACAAGCAAACTAGCTATTCCTCCAAAACCATTAAATAATGCTACTAATTCAGGCATAGTAGTCATTTTTACAAAAGACGCAGCTGAAGCCCCTACGATTGCGCCGGCAATAAGTGCTATAGCAAGCCACTGATAAGAAATTATATTGTTACCCATTAAAGTTACAATAATTGCTAAGAGCATTCCTAAAGCAGATATTAAATTACCTCTCTGCGCCGTCTCGGGAGAACTGAGCATTTTTAATCCAAAAATAAATAAGATTGAAGCCAATATGTAAGATAGGTTTACGAAAAGTTCCGACTGAAAAAACATATTCATTTCTTTTTAAACATCCCTAGCATTCTATTTGTTACTAAATAGCCACCCACAACATTTATAGTTGCAAAAAAAACCGCTCCTGTGCCTAGAATCGTAGTCAAGAGAACGCTATCAGAACCTGATGAAAGAATTGCACCTACGATAGTTATTCCTGATATTGCATTTGCCCCTGACATTAAAGGCGTATGAAGAGTAGATGGAACTTTATTAATTAATTCAAAGCCTAAAAATATTGCTAAGATCAAAACAAACAATAACATTATGAAAAGACTATCCATCAGCTGTACCTCTCTTTTACTATGGAGTTTACAAATTCTCCTTTATGCGTAACAAGACATCCAGATAATATCTCGTCGCTAGTTGTAATTTCTAATATGGAATTTTTTTGATCCCAAAATTCATCAATAAGATTAAATATATTTGCAGAATAAACTTGGCTAGCATGTACAGCAACTTCTCCAGGAAGATTTGTATTACCTACAATAGTTATACCGTTTAAATCTACATTTTCATTTGGTTTTGAACCCTCGACATTCCCACCAGTTCCAACAGCCATATCTACGATTACGCTACCAGGATTCATATCTTCTATCATTTCTGAAGTGATAATAATGGGAGCTTTGCGCCCAAAAACTTGAGCGGTCGTAATTATTACATCAGAGTTTGAGCATACTTTTTTCATCCCAGCTCTTTGAAGATCTATCTGTTCAGCTGTTAATTCCTTTGCGTAACCTTGAGATGTTTCCTCAGTTTCTCCAATATCGATTTTGACAAATCTTGCACCTAAAGATTTTACTTGCTCCTCAACAACCGGCCTAGTATCAAAAGCTTCAACTTTAGCGCCTAATCTTTTCGCTGTAGCAATTGCTTGAAGACCAGCCACACCTACACCAACAACAAAAACTTTGGAAGGTGAAATTGTTCCAGCTGCTGTCATCATCATAGGAAAAGACTTGGAAAGAATATTAGAAGCTATTAAAACTGCTGCATACCCACCTAAATTTGCTTGCGAACTCAGTGCGTCCATTTTTTGAGCTCGAGTAGTTCTTGGGATTAACTCCATACTGATTGAAGAAATATTCTTTGCTTTTAAGTCTTCAACTAATCCTTTATCGTTAAAAGGATCCAAAAAACTAACAATTAGAGAATTTTCTTTTACATCAATTAAATCCTCCCCAGATAATTTGTTTACAGAACAAATAATATTTCCTTCTTTAAGACCCTTTTTTCGATCTACTATTTCAGCGCCAAGTTCTTTATAAATTTCATCTTTAAATCCGAGATGCAAACCAATACTTGTTTGCACAGAAACTTTTAAACCACTATCAATATATTTTTTTAAAAAATCAGGAGTGATTGAAATTCTTGCCTCTGAATCTAGCTCTTTAGGAAAAAAAATTTTCATATGAATATAAATTTACTTAATTTTAATGACAAAAAACTATTAAATCTAACATAATGCTTCTGTAATGAATATCGATCCATCGGAAAAAGAAAAATTTAATAAAATTGCTGAGGAATGGTGGGACCCCAATGGAAAATTTGCCCCGCTTCATATTATCAACCCTTTGAGATCTAATTATATTTCTGAAAAAGTTGATTTAAAAAATAAAAATGTAATTGATGTCGCTTGTGGTGGTGGATTGCTAGTAGAAGCTTTACATAATTTTGGGGCCAACGTTACCGGCATCGATATATCTGATGTTGCGATTAATACAGCACAAATTCATGCAAAAAAAACTAATTGCGATGTAACATACATTAATGGAGAAGCCGAAGAGCTGTTACCAGAAAAAAAAGAAGCGTTTGATGTAGTAACCTGCTTAGAAGCAATTGAGCATGTTCCAGATCCACAACAATTGGTGAAAACTTGTTCAGATTTATGCAAACCAGGAGGAACTATAGTTTTTTCAACAATAAACAGAAATCCTAAATCTTTTCTTTTTGCAATCATAGG
Organism: uncultured SAR86 cluster bacterium; assembly: GCA_902614235.1. Taxonomy (GTDB): domain Bacteria; phylum Pseudomonadota; class Gammaproteobacteria; order Magnimaribacterales; family AG-339-G14; genus CASICS01. Next base: position 60,428 of record CACMKG010000003.1, on the reverse strand, counting down.
GGCGGAATATATTTTAAATCTTTTGCCTAAAGGCACTCATGAGTTCAAGAAATTTATCAAACCTTCCGAACTTTCAAATATGATGAGAAATTCTAATTTAGAGGTAAAGGAAATTATTGGGATGAGTTATAACCCTCTTACTAAGAAATATTGGCTTGGAAAAGACGTAGACGTAAACTACTTAATCCATGCAGAAAAATCTAAATAAAAAATATAAATTATTTCTATTTGACTTAGATGGCACACTTTTGGATACAGCTAAAGAATTTCATATAGCCTTGAATGAAGTTTTAAAAAAAGAAGGCAAAGAAAGTCAAGAATTTGAAAAAGTAAGAGAAAAGGTATCTGATGGAGCTGGAGCCTTAGTAACTTTGGGGTTTAACATAGATGAGCAAAGTATTAATTTTGAAGAAAAAAGAAATGCTCTGTTAAGGGCCTATAAAAAGGTCTTTTTAGATTCGAAGCCTTTCGAAGGAGTGGATGAAGTTATTTCTTTGTTTGAAGAAAGAAAAATGCTTTGGGGAATAGTCACCAATAAACCAAAAATATTTTCAGCTCAAATATTCAAATCTTTGGGATGGAACAAAAAAGCAAAAATATTGGTTTGTCCCGATGACGTTGAAAATTTGAGAAAACCTGATCCAGCCACATTAAAATATGCTTTAAAAAAACTGAATCAACATCCCGAAGATACACTTTATGTGGGCGATAATTGGCGAGATCTTGAAGCTGCAAGAAATGCAAATATAACCCCTGTTTTTGCTGAATATGGGTATATAAAGGATAAAAAATTTCCTGCTAATAAAAACGGCTTTAATATAAAGAATATTAAAGAAATCCTTACTTTTACTTAAGAAACTCCTTAATCTCTTTATCCTCTAAATCTCTAAATTTGCCAGGAGAAAGATCAGCGGGCAAAAAGATATGCCCTAATCTTGTCCTCTTTAGTCTCGAAACTTCAAAGCCTAAACTGTTCCATAATTTTCTAACTGCTCTATTTTTGCCTTCCATAATAACCATGGCAAACCAAGTATGAGATTTAGTGGTCCTCCCTCTAACAACATCGGTAAATTTTAAAAAATCTCCTTCTATTTTTATGCCTTTTAAAAGCTTTTCTAAATCTTCCTCCGTTGGTTTGCCTCTTATTCTTGCTAGATACTCCCTTTCTACTTGTTTCTTCGGATGTATTATTTTGTTAGCTAAAACTCCATCATTTGAAAATAAAAGTAGTCCGCTTGTGTTTATGTCTAATCTACCTAAAGCCACCCATCTAGAGTTTTTTAAAATTGGAAGATTGTCAAAAACTGTTGGCTTGCCATATCCTGATTTCGAACAGATCTCACCTAGTGGCTTGTGATAAATAATAAGTCTTTTTTTTGAAGGAGTTAATTTAATCTCTTTGCCGTCAATAAATATTTTATCTCCAGCTTCTACTTTATCGCCTAATCTAGCTTTTTTATCGTTTAAAAAGACTCTTCCAGATTCAATAAGCAATTCAGCTTTTCTTCTTGAACAGATGCCAGCATCTGCGACAGCCTTTTGAAGGCGAACTGCCATTTTTATTCCTGAATCGAGGCTGAATCCTCTTTTTGCTCTTCAATAAGCAGTGGCATCTGAATTTCTTCTGGTATATTTCCTATGTCAGGTAATTCAGGCAAATCTGATAATTTTCTTAAATTCAAGTCGTCTAAAAAATCCTTCGTAGTGGATAGCAAAGAAGGTCTTCCAGGAACATCCCTATGGCCTACTACTTTAATCCATCCTCGATCCATTAAATTTCTTATAATTTGACTACTCACAGAAACTCCTCTTACCTCTTCAATCTCAGCCCTAGTGATTGGTTGTTTATAAGCAATTAAAGCAAGAGTTTCCATCATTGCTCGAGAAAACTTTTGAGGCTTCGTTTCCCAAAGTTTTGATATCCAAGTGGAATATTCTTGCTTAACCTTCAATCTGTATCCATTAGCCACCTTAACCAGTTCAATACTGCGCTCTGAGTAAAAATTCTCAAGCTTATTAAGTGCCTCTTTAATTTCTGCTGAATTCACATCATCTGAATCATTGAAAGCCTTCAAAATTTCAGCTTCAGTCAGAGGTCTTGAAGACGATAGCAATAGAGATTCGACAATCTTTTCTATTTTTTCAGTCATATCAGTGAATTTCCTCTTTCGCCGATAGATGAATTTGCCCAAAATCTTCGGACTGGATTAAAGTGATCAAAGAATCTTTGACTAATTCCAGCATAGCTAGAAAATTAACAATGATTCCAATTTTTCCTTCTTCGATAAGACAAATTTTAAAAAAATCTAAATATTTTTCATTCACCAAAAGATCAAGAATGTAAGACATTTTTTCTCTGGTAGAAAGTTTTTCAAATTCTATTACATGACTGACATTTAATTTCTGTCTTTCTATCAATTCAGCAAAAACTTGAGCTATTTGACTTAAATCAACAGAAGGAAGATTTTCTTTTGATTCAAATTCAGGTAATGCAGAAGAAGCAATATAAAAATCTCTATTTACTCTAGGTAGCTCTTCAATCTTATTAGACGCTTCTTTGTAGCGCTCATATTCTTGAAGTCTTCTAATTAATTCAGATCTAGGATCTTCCTCTTCATTTTCATCGTCAAATTCTTTAGGCAACATCATCCTTGATTTGATTTCTGTTAAGTAAGCCGCCATCACAAGATACTCTCCGACTAAATCAAATTGAATCTTTTCCATTAATTCAATGTATTGAACGTATTGATCAGTGATTCTAGAAACGTCTATTTCTAAAATATTTAAATTTTGTTTTTTTATAAAATACAGCAGTAGATCAAGAGGCCCTTCAAAAGATTCCAAAAAAATCTTTAACGCATTTGGAGGGATATATAAGTCATCTGAAGGTAGAGATACTTCCTCGCCATTAAGAATTGCAAGGTTAAATTCAGCTTGTTTGGGCTGAAAAACAGACGTTTTAACCATAAATATAGCGCAATTATAAGGCAAAAACGCTTTTTACACACTATGTAGTGGTTTTTTTAAAAATTTATCCTAGATTTAGGGCTTCCATCCATTAGTAATTGGATATCTTCTATCTTTTCCAAAATTTCTATCAGAAATTTTAATTCCTATGGGCACCTGTCTTCTTTTATATTCATTTAAATCAATTAATCTTAAAATTCGTCTTACTTCATCCTCGTCAAAACCTTTAGAAATTATGTCATATGGACTCATATCCTTCTCGACATACATTTCGATAATAGGATCCAAGATACTGTAATCTGGTAATGAATCGGTATCTTTTTGGTCAGGCGCTAATTCTGCTGAAGGAGGCCTCTCGATGATTCTTTCAGGTATCACAAGATTTTTTGAATTTCTAAAGTTAGACAATCTGTAAACTAAAGTCTTGCTAACATCTTTTAATACAGAAAAACCTCCAGCTGTGTCGCCGTATAAAGTTGAATAACCCACTGCAGCTTCACTTTTATTTCCTGTCGTTAAGACCAAATAACCTAACTTATTTGAAAGAGCCATTAAAGTAACCCCCCGGCAACGAGATTGTAGATTTTCTTCAGTCTTATCAATTTCTTTATTCTCAAAGGAAGGTTGTAACACGTCTGAAAAGGATTCATAAATTTCTTTGATAGAGATGACCGAATGATTAATGGAAAGGTTTTCTGCCAATTCTTTTGCATCTTCTATACTCATATCAGCTGTATAATCGAAAGGCATCATCACTGTATTAACTCTTGAGGAGCCTAGGGCATCATAGGCAATTGTTGCAGTCAAAGCTGAATCAATTCCCCCGGAAGATCCTATAATAATTCCTTTGAAACCATTTTTATCTACATAATCTTTAGTACCCAAAACTAAAGCGTTATAAATATCCTCCAAATCATCGGGTTGATATTTTTCTACTTCATCAATAAGGAGTTTTAATTCTTGACTCTTAGTAATCTCAATTTCCTTTGAGTCAATTTCAAAACTTTTAAATTTAAAAATTTCTTCGTCTCCAAAAAAAACCATTGATGAACCGTCAAAAACTAATTCATCCTGTCCACCGACTTGGTTTAAATAAATTATTGGCACCTCATGCTTCTTTAGATAAGACGAAAGCATCTTTTCTCTTGTAATTTTTTTTGTGACTGTAAAGGGAGAAGCACTTAAGTTGATAATAATCTCAGCTCCATCAGTAACTAAGTTTGAAACATACTTTTCAGACCATATATCTTCACAAATAGATAAACCGTATTTAATTCCATCAAATTCGATAATTTTATTTTCTTTCCCGCTAGTAAAATATCTTCTTTCATCGAATTCTTTGTAATTAGGCAAGATTTGTTTTGAATATATGTCTTTTATTTCGTTCTTTTCTAAGAAGTAGGCAGAATTAAAAATTTCTTTATCTTTTTTTGAAGGAGCTCCAATAATTATAGAAATATTAGAAGTTAAATTTGATAGTTCATCAATCGATGCTTCTATTTTTTCCATAAAATCAGACCTCAAAACTAAATCTTCTGGCGGATATCCAGAAAGAAACATTTCGCTAAAAATTATTAATTCAAGACCATTTTCTTCTGCCTTTTCAACTTCTTTTTTTGCCATCAGAAGGTTTCCTGATATGTCTCCCACTACAGGATTTTCTTGAATCAATTTAATTTTTGCCATATTTTTAAATTTTGATTTTCAATTTAGAATAGAATAGATACAATCAACAACTTTGTTATGCAATATTTGACCGATAATACCAGAATAACGGGCCTTTTGGAGGTCTCTCCTCCTAATGATGTTATATCAGAATTTCCTATTACACCGCCTGTTTCAGAGCTTGTTTTTAAATCAAGACAAAATATATCCGACATCATTCACGGTAGAGATGACAGGCTGGTTGTGGTTGTGGGCCCGTGCTCAATACACGATCCTAAAGCTGCAATTGAATACGCGAAAAAACTCAAAAATCTTGAATCTTCATTATCTTCTGAATTAAAGATTGTCATGAGAGTTTATTTTGAAAAACCTAGAACAACTGTTGGTTGGAAGGGTTTAATAAATGATCCAAATTTAGATGATAGTTACGATGTAAATAAAGGGTTAAGAGAAGCAAGAAAAATTCTTTTAAATATTAATGAAATAGGCTTGCCAGCTGCTACGGAATACCTTGACATTATCACTCCTCAATATATTTCTGACTTAATATCATGGGGCGCTATTGGTGCTAGAACTACAGAAAGTCAGGTTCATAGAGAGCTAGCATCAGGTCTTTCTTGTCCCGTTGGTTTTAAAAATTCTACAAATGGTTCTATTCAAGTAGCGATAGATGCTATTGGCTCAGCTTCTCAGCCTCATATTTTTCTTTCCATAACAAAAGAAGGAAAATCTGCTATTTTTAACTCATCAGGCAATAAAGACTGTCACGTAATTTTGCGCGGCGGAAAAATTCCTAATTTTGAAAGCAAATTTATTAAAGAAACATCAAGCATTTTAGCTAAATCAGGAAATTCTACTTCTTTAATGGTAGACATGAGTCATGGAAACAGTCAGAAACAGTTTAAAAAACAGTTGTTGGTTAATAAAGACATTGCTGACCAAATTGCATCTGGTGAAAGATCAATTTTTGGAGTCATGATAGAAAGTCACTTAGTAGAAGGCAATCAATCTATAGGGCCTAAAGAATCTTTAACTTACGGACAGAGCATTACAGATGCCTGTGTCAGTTGGGAAGATACAGAAGTAATGCTCAAGCTTTTATCTTCAGCGGTGAAATCTAGAAGAAAAAATCTAGAGGAAACTGCTTAGCATGCCTAAAGATTCTAAGAATCTTTTTTTTTCTCCTGAAATTGCAACATCTCTTGGATTAGAGGAAGCCATCATTTTTAACTTAATATGTGATTCATCAGTTGGAATTCTTCAGAAAAATTTAAATAACAAATTAAGCTTTTTACAAAAAAAAAGATTCAACGATGCAATATCTAGATTATTAACCTTAGAGCTCATTGAAGAAATAGATTCAAAATTTATTTTAAAAAACAATCTTTCTTTGAAGTCAGAAACAAAAAATAAAATTGTTGTCGAGAATACAAAAATTTCAAAACAAATTGTCAACCAAGCAAAGAGTCTCGGAATACCTGAGGAATTTATAAATTTCAAACATGAAATATTTTTTGACTCATATAAAGCTCCATCAGAATCAAATTTTAAAAACGACTTCAAGTTCCTCAAGTATTTAATAAAAGAATGGCGACTTGAAGAGAAAAATAAAAAATTAGAAGCGGAAAAAGTGTTGATACAAAAGGATTGGTTTCCATCTGAGGATGTAATTTCTATTTTAGAGACAACTGAGATGGATTCTAAATTTATTAAAAAATGTATTCCTGAATTTATAGTTTATTGGCAAGAAAAACAGTTTAGATCTAATAATTGGAACTCCATCTTTATAAACCATGTAAGAAGACAATGGGCAAGATATAAAAATATTATTGAAGACGATGTTTCTCCAAAAAAAATGACAAACGATTGGGAGCCCAATCAAAACTGTTTGGATGTTTTAAAATTAGCAAGAATTGATGAAAGTTTTGCTAAAAAACAAATACCTGAATTTAAAATATATTGGATTGATTCTAATCAGGTTATGACTTCATGGAATTCAAAATTTATACAGCATGTGAAATTTAAGTGGTATAAAAATAATTCCGAATCCTCAGGTATAATTTCTAGATTAACCGATAAAGATTGGGCAATTGAACACTAAAATTAAGATACCTGACAATCCTATAGACCTTATTAATGTTCTATTCACTCAGTTAGAGATTACTTATCATAATCAATTTCACAAAGCTTTTCCTGATTCAGATAGTCTCAAATTGGCTAAACAACTTTGGCTTAAAAAACTTTCATTGTTTGAAAATGAAATTATCTTTAAAAGTATTGATAATATTATGAGTAATTCTGAATACCTGCCTTCATTAAGTTCCGTTCTTCAAAAATGCAAAACTCTTACATTAAACGCAAATAATATTCCAAGTCTTGAAAAAGCTTTTAAGGAAGCATCGTCTTATTGCGATGCTCCCTCAGAACACAACTGGTCTCATCCTATTGTCTATCATGCTGGCTCGGAGACAGGATGGTTCTTTTTACAAAATGAATCTGAGCAATCTGCTTTGAAAGAGTTTAAAAATAAGTTTGATTTCTTAATAGATGAGTGGCTTGAAGGAAAGAAATTTAAAAGTCCTGATGTTCCAAAATTGGAAAAAATGAATTCAAAACTTGATAAATCTCAACAATTAAATTTTATAGAAAATCTAAAGAAAAATTTTTAAATTTAAGACACTTTCAAAAGTGATACAAAAATCTAATTCTCCCTTGATATAATTAGATTTGTTCCCATTATTTACTAAATGAAAAATAAATATTTCTTGATTATTAAGGAAGTTTTACTTACTCGATCAAATATCGAGTGGTCTGCCATGTTTCTTGGTTTTGCCTTGATATGGATGATATCAGGCACTTTAGTAAAGGAAGATGAAATAATTGAAACCTATATAGATAAAGAATCAACTGTAAGAGTCATCGACCAGACCTCACAAAACTTTACACGAGAGATTTTAATCAAAGGATTTGCCGAAGCTGATAAGAAAGTTGAATTAAAAGCTGAAACTTCTGGAAGAGTAATAGCTCTGCCAATCAAACAAGGTACAAAAGTTAAACAGGGGGATCCTATCTGTTCAATTTTTATGGCTGAAAAAGAATCTTTTTTTAAAAAAGCTGAGCTCGAATATAAATCTGCCCAAAAACTTTTTGATGAAGGCTTGTACTCTTCAAATCAATTTCAAAATATCAAATCTAATTTTGAAAGAGCCAAACTAGAGCTCGATAATGCGACTATCAAGGCTCCTTTTGCTGGAATTGTAGATAGAATCCCCCTTGATGAAGGAGATTTTTTAACCAGAGGTTCAACCTGCGCAGTTTTGCTTGATCTTGATCCAATGATTGTGAGCGGAGAAATTTCTGAAACTGATATTGGATTCATTAATATAGGATCTTCTGCAATAGTTGAAACTTTGGATGGCAAATCTCATGAAGGTAAGGTGAGTTTTATTTCTTCGTCTGCAAATAGTAGAACGCACACATTTAGAGTAGAAGTCACTATAGAAAATAAAGATGGACTCATTAAAGATGGTTCCTCAGCAAGAATTTATCTTCCAGGCGAAGATCAACTTGCCAATTTAGTTCCTCTTTCAATTTTAAGATTAGATGATAAGGGTGACTTAGGTATTAGAATCGTCGGAGATTCTGGAACTGTCCAATTTGTAAATGTAAATTTAATTCAAGATACTGAAAAAGGAGCATGGATTTCTGGCTTACCAAGAAAATCAAGAATCATTACTGTTGGACAAGACTATGTTAGTGACGGAGAGAAAGTAGAAGTTGCCATAGATGATCGCCTAATGTCAGATGAACGCATTAATTGACTTTTTTGTAGATAGATACAAAGCAACACTGACATTTCTTGCTTTAATAATTGTGTGGGGACTCTCATCTGTTGCATTGATCCCTGCCTCCGCTTACTCCGACATAAACATTCCTTATGTTTTTGTTTCTACAGGCTATGAAGGAGCTTCTCCTGAAGATGTAGAAAGACTTATTACAAGACCATTGGAAGATCGTTTTAGATCTCTAAGCGAAGTTAAAAGCATGCAATCTTGGAGCCGAGATGGAATGGGCTACCTTATTTTAGAATTTCCTGACAGATATCCCAAAGAAGATGCTTTAGTGGATGTAAAAGACGCAATTGATGAAATTCTTCTAGATTTACCTGAAGAGTCTGAAAAGCCCTTTGTAAAAGAATTCTCCTTTGATGCTTTTCCAGTAATGAATCTTAACTTTATATCAGCTGCTTCATCTGAAAGAGAATTAATACGCTTTGCAAAGGAAATGGCTACAGAAATTGAATCTTTACCAGGAGTTTTAGAAGCTAGATTATCGGGAGCTCCAGATGAAGTTTTAGAAGCTATTGTTGATAAAACTAAATTAGACAGTTATCAAGCTTCGGCTCTGGATATTTATAATGCTATTCAACAAAATAATAGAGCAATTCCAGCAGGGAATATAATTTCTGGAACAGGAAAATTTTCTGTCATTGTTCCTTCAGTTTTTGAAACTGCTGAGGATGTAAAAAGAATACCTATTTTAGAAAGTGATAATGCTGTTGTTTCTTTAGACGATTTGGTTGATGTCAAAAGAACGTTTAGAGACAAGGATACTTTCTCTAGAGTTAATGGTCAGCCATCGGCAACTATATCTATTTATAAAAAAACTGATGCAAGAGAAGTTGTTGTAGCAAATCAAATTTATAAAATTATTTCTGAATCTGATGAAATTCTTCCCCCCGATATCGATATTGTAATTACAGAAGATAGAACTCAGTATTCAGTAGAACTTATTAGCGAAATAGTTGGAAATACTTTAGCAGCCTTAATCTTGGTCGTTACCATCGTCGTAGCGGCAATGGGCTTAAGATCGTCTTCAATGGTAGCCTTGGCTATTCCCGCTTGCTTCCTGTTTGCATGCATCTTTCTAAATATCATTGAATACACCTTCAACTTTATGGTTTGCTTTGGTTTTTTAATTTCATTAGGGATGTTGATAGACGGAAGCGTGGTAGTAGTCGAATATGCTGATCGAAAAATGAGTGAAGGTCTAGATAGAGTTGAAGCTTATAAAAAGTCTGCTAAAAGAATGTTTTGGCCAGTGATCATTTCCATCGGAACAACTTTAGCAATCTTTTTTCCACTTCTATTTTGGGAAGGAATCTCAGGGCAGTTTATGAGGCCAATGATAACAACACTATTTTTAGTTTTAAGTGCCTCTATACTTTATGCTTTGGCTTTTACTCCTGCTATTGGTTCTATTTTTGGTAGTTTAGGTAGAAGAAATTTTAAAACACTTCAAAATTCAGCTCTGCTAGAAAATGGAGACCCAAAAACCTTAGATGGTTTTACTGGAAGATACGCTAGGTTTTTAGATAAGTTATTAGATAAACCTGGTTTTGTAATTTCTTTTTTACTTCTCACAGTAATTACTATCTACAGTATTTATGGTCAGCATGGGCCTGGTGGTTCTTTTTTTATTGAAGAAGATCCAGATACGATTATTGTTGAAGTTCAAGCTAGAGGCAATTTAAATGCCAATGAAACACTGGAGTATCTAAAAGAAGTAGAAAAAATTGTTTTAACAGTAGAGGGACCAGAAAGTGTTTTTTTAGAACAAGCTGGTTCAAACGATCCAAGAGATAGAGGAAATGCTGACTCAATTGGCAAAATTTATGTTGGTATGCCTTTTGATAGAGATTCATTAATTAAAACTGGTAGTGAGGTTTTGGACGAGCTTCAATACAAATTAAAAGATATTCCTGGCATCAAAATTGCCATTAGAGAAAGAGATAGCGGCCCTCCATCTGACAATCCTATTGAAATTGACGTATTCGGACCTGACAGTCAGATGGTTTATGAAGCAACTGTCGCTTTAACGGAATACATAGACGAACAAGTTCCTGGAGCAAAAAATGTTTACAACACAATTCCAAGAGAGGAACTTAAATGGAAACTAAACATTGATAAGGAAAAAGCCTCGCAATTCGGAGTGACAACCAGTGAGATAGGCACTGCGATTCAATTCCTGACAGCTGGAGTAAAAGTCGGCGAATATCGTCCTACCGATTTAGATGAAGCAATTGATATTAGAGTCAGATTCCCTGAATCTCAAAGACGATTAGATTTATTTGATCAATTAACTATTTCAACTAGATTTGGTTCTGTTCCGCTAAGTAGTTTTGTTTCAGTTAACCCTTCTTATGAAGCCCCTGCAATTAGAAGAGTTGAAGGAGAAAGAGCTTTCACTATTGCAGCGGATTATGCCCCCGGTGCCTTAATTGAAGATGTCTTGCCGAAAATAAATCAATGGATCGTAGATAATAATGAATATCAAAAACTACAATTTGATTTTGGTGGGCAAGCAGAACAAGCAGCTGATGATGCCGAATTTTTTCTCTTTGCAGCTATCATTGGTCTTTTCCTCATGGCAATCCTATTAATGATTCAATTAAATAGTTTTTATCAAGTTTGGATTGTGATATCTGCTGTATTTTTATCAACTGCTGGAGTTTATTTGGGCCACTTGATCACTCAATATCCCATTAGTTTCCTTTTCACGAATCTTGGAATAATTGCGTTAGCTGGTATCGTCGTAAATAACAATATTGTTCTTGTCGATACCTATAACGTATTGAGACGTGAAAATATTGGCGCCTCTCAAAAAGATTTGATTGTAAGAACTGCTGCACAAAGAATTAGGCCAATAATTTTAACAACCGCTACAACAGTGGTAGGTCTGATGCCTCTGGCTATGGGTTTAGGGGTCGATCTGATTGCTAGAGATATTGGTGTTGGTGGTCGAGTTGTGGAATGGTGGTCTCCTCTTTCTTTTGCTGTCGTTTGGGGGCTAACTTTTGCTTCATTAATGACATTGATTTTGACTCCTTGCTGGCTAATGTTGCCGACAAAAATTAAAGAATTGTATGCGGGACTTAATTCTGTAAAATCAGAACCTAAATTAAATAATTAAGTATGGCTGAAAAAAGTAAAGATTTTGAATCATCACTAGAAAAACTAGAAAAAATAGTTTCTGAGCTTGAAGAAGGAGACCTTCCGCTTGAAAAATCAATCAAAGCTTTTGAAGAAGGAATTAAATTAACTAGACACTGTCAAAAACTGCTTACTGAAGCGGAATTAAAAATTGAAAAATTAGTTGATTCTGACGATGGGTCCTTTGATTTAGAATCTTTTGATGAAAACTAAGGATGTTAATTTTCTAGAAGAAAACTTAACTAGAATAAATAAAGCCTTATTTAAAACCCTTCCTGAAAAGGAAAATTCTAGAGTTACAGAAGCAATTCATTATTCTGTGATGAATGGGGGTAAACGAATAAGACCCCAGATTATTCTTTTGCTTTGTGAAATGCTCGAAGTTGAAATTACAAGTGATAATGTGGATCTAATTGCTGCTGCTGGAGAACTAATTCATTGTTATTCTCTGATTCATGACGATTTACCTGCAATGGACGACGATGACTACCGCAGGGGGCAATTAAGTTGTCACAAGCAGTTCGATGAAGCTACAGCTATACTTGCAGGAGACGCAATACAACCCTTATCTTTAGAAGTATTAACTTCTTTAGAAGATCCAAATCTAGAAGCTAAAACTAAATTAGAAATCATCAATCTTTTTGCAAGAGCCTGCGGTCCTGAGGGCATGGTTGAAGGACAAAATAGAGATATTCTTGCAGAAAATAAGGTTTTAACAGAAGAAGAACTAGATGAATTGCACTATTTAAAAACAGGAAAATTAATTGAAGCTTGTGTTTTATGCGTTTGTTTGATGAAAAAAAATATAGATAAAGATTTAATAGAAAAACTTAAGACATTCTCAAATAAATTTGGTCTAGCTTTTCAAATAAGAGATGATATTTTAGATGAAATTGGTGATGAAGAAACAATTGGAAAACCTGTAAAGTCAGATTTAAAAAATAATAAATCCACTTATCCCTCTATTCTGGGTATTGAAGAATCTCAAAAAAAAGCTGAGCTTTTGATTGAAGAAGCGCTTTTAATTTTAGATAAACTTCCCTTCAATACAGAAAAATTAAATGCGCTTTGTAAATTAGTCGTAAATAGAAAAAATTAAGATGAAAACTTTCGATAAGCTTCCCGGGCATGAGCCATCTACTCCTTTATTAGATTCTTTAAAAACATTGGACGCCTTAAAAAATTTTTCTTCATCTGACCTTTCGTTACTCGCAGATGAGATAAGAGAATTTCTTTTATATTCAACTAACCATTCGGGGGGACATTTTGGTGCTGGACTAGGCGTTGTGGAACTAACAGTAGCTTTGCACCATGTTTTTAATACTCCCAGGGATAAGATAGTTTGGGACGTAGGACACCAAGCCTATCCACATAAAATCCTAACAGGGCGAAAAGGAAAAATGCTCTCTATGAGACAAAAAAACGGCTTGCATCCTTTTCCTTCTAGAGATGAAAGTGAATTTGATGCTTTTGGAGTTGGTCACTCTAGCACCTCAATCGGAGCTGCTTTAGGAATGAGTGTTGCAAACTCAACGAATAAATACATTTCAGTGATTGGAGATGGAGCTATTACAGCTGGCATGGCATATGAGGCGATGGCTCATGCTGGATCTATAGACAAAGATCTCTTAGTTATCCTAAATGATAATAATATGTCGATTTCAAATAATACTGGTGGAATGTCTAATTATCTTGCAAAAATTTGGTCTAGCAGGTGGTATATACAAATTAGAGAAGGAGGTAAATCTGTCCTAAGAATGATTCCATCTGCCAAGAGATTTGCCAAAAAAACTGAAACTCATATCAAGGGTTTTTTATCTCCTGGTGCTTTATTTGAAGAATTGGGATTCCAATACATTGGCCCAATGGACGGACATAACTTAAAAGATTTGGTAAGAACTTTAAGAAATATCAATGATCTTTCAGGTCCTGTTTTTTTACATTTAGTTACACAAAAAGGAAAAGGCTATCTTCCTGCGGAAAAAGATCCAATCAAGTTTCATGCCTTATCAAAGATCGAGTCCTCTTCAGGAAAAAATAACGGGCCAAAGTATCAAGAGGTATTTGGAGAATGGTTGTGTGAAAAAGCAGAATCTGGTGATGAGAGTTTAATTGCAATAACTCCTGCTATGTCTGAAGGTTCTGGAATGACAGAATTTGCTCAAAGGTTTCCCAATCAGTTTTTCGATGTTGCTATTGCAGAACAGCACAGCATGACCTTTGCTGCCGGTTTGGCTTGTGAAGGCAAAAAGCCAGTTTTAGCTATTTACTCTACTTTTTTACAACGCGCTTACGATCAGTTAATACATGATGTAGCAATTCAAAACTTAGATATTCTTTTGGCAATTGATCGAGCTGGATTTGTCGGAGAAGATGGCGCAACTCACGCAGGAATTTTTGATTTAACTTTTCTTAGATGTATTCCTAATCTTACTATTATGGTGCCAGCCAATGAAAATGAATGTTGGCAAATGCTAGAGTTTGGTTACTCTTTAAAAGGTCCAGTTGCAGTGAGATACCCAAGAGGCAATGCTCCTGGCGAGAATATCGAAAAAAATATCAACACCATTGAATTTGGAAAAGCGAAAACTCTTCGATTAATGGAGTCTTCAAGAATAGCTATTTTATCTTTTGGGAGTCTTCTAGATATTTCTGAAAAGGTTGCTAAGGAAATTGATGCGACTTTAGTGGATATGAGATTTGTAAAACCGTTAGACGAAAGTCTTCTTATGGAATTAAGTCATTCTCATGATTTGTTTGTAACTGTAGAAGAAAACGTTATAGCAGGAGGAGCAGGTTCAGCTGTCAATGAGTTCGTTAATGCAAATTCTCTATCAGTGAAATTATTGAATTTTGGTGTTCCCGACGAATTTCCAATTGTTGGGTCTCCAGAGGATCAAAAGGAAGCTGCTCTTCTAACCAAGGAAAACTTGCTTGCTAAAATAAAATCAAAATTAGCCAAATTGTAATTGCCGCATAAAGACCTGCAACCAAGTCGTCTAAAACTACACCTAAATAATTTTTTATCTTTTTATCTATATAGCCTATGGGATAAGGTTTCCAAATATCAAAAACTCTAAATGCTAAAAAGGCTAAAATGGAATAAGTTAAAAAATCTTGCATCATAACTATTCCACTCACTGGAATAAAAGCTATCCACACACCCGCCAATTCGTCTATGACAATAGATTTTTGATCTTTTTCATTATCACTAAGCTCCTTAGTTGCAAAATAACAAACTAAAATGGCAACAAGAATGATTGCTAGTAATAAAAGATAAAAGAATTGCACATTTATTGATAAGTAAATATTTGTGTAAAAAAATAAAATTAAGCCAAAAAGAGAGCCCCAAGTGCCTGGTGCAAAAGGCAACAACCCAACGCCAAATAAAGTCGCAAATATGTGACTGGGTTTTAATAAATTTGGAAACTTATCCATTGAAATGATTATAACCAGCTTTTTTTATGTTTATTTTTTTTCCTTTTGAAAGAACGGAAATACCCTTACCCTTGGTGAGTTTGCCTATATTGGTAATTTTTACTTTATGTTTCTTTGAAATTTCGGTCAATTTCTTTATCTTTGAAGAACTAATAGTGAAGCAAAGCTGATAATCATCTCCCCAGGTTATTGCTTTAATAGCGTTTCCAATCAGAGGCATATTGTCTAGGTTAATTTCTGCTTTTAAATTGCTTTGCTCACAAATATGATTCAAATCCGCCATCAAGCCATCAGAGATATCTATGCAACTGTTGGCTATTCTAGATAGATCTTGGCTAAACAAAAAATTAATTTCAGGTTTTAAAAATCTTTTGAGGAAGATTTTTTCTGCAGACTTAAGATTTTGTTTTTTTTGTTTCAGCAGATTAAGGCCAATTGAGGCCTCTCCTAAATTACCTGTGACAAAGATTAAATCTTTTTCTTTGCCTCCATTTCTTCTCATGAAGTATTTTTTATCAATTTCCCCACAAGCTCCAATTGAAACAGAAATCTCCTTTCCCAAAGTCAAATCACCGCCAATGATTGGTACTTTGTAATCATCTGAAAATTCTTTAATACCTTTTGAAAATTCTTCTACCCATTTTTTCTTTTTACTGTTCGCAGTTAGAGCAATTGAGAGCCATTTCAATTTTCCGCCGCATGCAGCAATGTCACTCGCCGCCACAGCACATGCTCTGTAGGCTATTAATTTGGGTTCTAAGTCTTTTGGAAAATGAACGTTTGCTAAGGAAGTATCAGTGGAAAAAATTAATTCTTTTTTTGTTTTAAAGAGACCGGCATCATCTCCAGGTCCGATAAATAAATTCGAGGAATCAAAATATTGATTCCCCAAATTTTTAAATACTTTTTTGAGTATTGAAAACTCATCCGAATCTTTCATAAAAGATACGGAATAAGTTTAATTAAGCTTTGTAAGCTTCGAAGAGTCCAGTTGCACCCATACCACCACCAACACACATAGTGACGATGCCGTATTTGCCGTCTCTTCGATTTAACTCTCTGGCTAAGTGTCCAACTTGTCTAGAACCAGTCATGCCAAATGGATGTCCAATAGATATTGAACCGCCGTTCACATTTAGTTTGTCGCTAGGCAATTTGAGCTGATCTCTAATGTAGACAACCTGAGAAGCGAAGGCTTCGTTTAATTCCCATAAATCAATGTCTTCGATTGATAAGCCTGCTGATTTTAACAACTTAGGAATAGAATAAACTGGACCAATGCCCATTTCATCTGGCTGGCAGCCTACAACTGTGAAACCTCTAAAATAGAGTTTTGGCGTAAGTCCAAGTTCCTTTGCCTTGTCTTCACT
The DNA here is from genome assembly GCA_902614235.1 of uncultured SAR86 cluster bacterium. Lineage (GTDB taxonomy): Bacteria > Pseudomonadota > Gammaproteobacteria > Magnimaribacterales > AG-339-G14 > CASICS01. The sequence goes on along the minus strand of CACMKG010000003.1, from coordinate 43,996 downwards.
CATAACCAATGTAACAGATGCGCCGTCTGAAAGTTGAGAAGAGTTTCCTGCAGTCACAGATCCATTTTCAGGATCAAAAACTGGTTTCAAAGACTGCAGACCTTCAATTGTAGTTTCAGGACGATTGCAATCGTCTTTATCAACTGTCACTTCGACATCTTTTTCTTCACCAGATTCTTTATTGACTAATTTCATTACTGTGTCCATTGGAACAATTTCATCAGCATAAAGTCCCGCCTCTTGAGCAGCTGCTGTTCTTAATTGGCTAGAAAGTGCATATTCGTCTTGTGCTTCTCTAGTGACATCGTAACGTTTAGCAACACATTCTGCTGTTTGACCCATGGCGTGGTAAATACCAGGCACGTCCGCAGCTAACTTATCATTCACATACATGTGCATGTTAGTATTGCCTTGCGTGGTGCTTATCGACTCCACTCCACCGGCAATAATGCAATCAGAAAATCCACTTTGTACTTGGGTAGCTGCCATGGCAACGGTTTGTAACCCTGAAGAACAGTATCGATTGACTGTAGTACCGCCAACTTCGATTGGAAGGTTTGATAGTACTGCTGCGTTTCTTGCAACGTTGTGGCCTTGTGCTCCTTCTGGTGCCCCACAACCTAAAATCATATCTTCAACTAACGCTGGGTCTAGCCCAGGATTTCTTTCTAGTAAGGCGTTTACTAGGTGTGCGGTCATATCATCGGCACGAGTTTGGTTAAATCCTCCCCTAAAAGATTTAGCTAATCCAGTTCGGACGCTATCTACTATTACTGCTGTTTTCATTTTTTCTCCTAAAATAATCTATTTTTAACTTTTATAAAATAGTTCTCGATTATAAAGAATTTATGTGCTGTTTTCTATTCAATTTAATAAAAAGCCCTGTCGAAACAGGGCTTTTTTGGGGGGGTGTTTCTAAGTTAGAAATCCATAGTTAGTTCGATACCAACAGTTCTAGGTTCACGATATTGCCAAGTTTGAAAACTTCCGGTGATATCAGTGGAATTGTACTTAGTAGTCACGTTGTCTTCATCAGTAACATTCCTAGCGTAAGCTTTTATAGTCCAGTCACCTTGCGCCGGAACATAAAGCAGTCCTAAGTTAATTTCGTCCCAAGACTCAATCGTATCTGTCGCTACAACATTATATTCTGTCGAGAACATATCGCTTTGATAGTAATAAGTTAATGTTGGAACTAAAAAGTCGCCATTACCTAAATTGACTTGATAAGTAGCTGTAAGGTTAATCGCTGTTTCAGGAGTTTGTGGTAACTCATTGCCTTTAATAGGAGAGTTTAATCCAACAAACGTCGGAATATTATACAAACCTGCAGTTCCAGCAATATCAAACTTGTTACGGTCACCATAAAATGGGTAACTAGTTACTGTAGCTGTCGCTCCTGCTGCATTTGGTAGGCCTGTAATTTGCCCTAAACCACCAATCCAATCAGCAGCTGGAATGCTCTCATTTGCTGTACCAATTGCTGCCAAGGCTGTATTAAGGTCTGCTTTTTTAACTAAAAAAGCTGTTCCGATACATGCTGCCGTAGCATCATATAAAAGAGCCGTACATCTCATTAAGTGATAATCGTTAGAAGGAGCATTTGTTCCAATAGCTAATTTGTTGAACGGGTTCAACCTTGAATCATCAGAAGTTATTTCAGAATCGATAAAAGAAAACATAAGATCAAATCTTAAATTATTATCCCAATCTGGTAAGTAAGCCAATTCTAATTCGGCACCCATAATTTCAGCATCTGAATTAAAGTTATAGGTTGTTGCTGCAATTACTGAAGCCAACTGCAAGTTAGTATAATCAGTGAAATATGCTGAAGCATTAAGCCTTAGTTGACCATCCATTAAGTCGGTTTTCACACCCACTTCAAAAGTATCCGATTCTTCCTCTTCTGTTTTAGAAGGAATATCAATACAAGACGCAGCATCACCGGCAACCCAAGCTTTACCACCCGAAGATCCAGCCGAACAAGGTCTGTAGATTCTTGGGTTGTAAGCCGGGTTCACACCAGCAGGCTTAACTCCTTTTGAGTAAGACGCATATAACATTGAATTATCATCGTACTGCCAATCAAAGACCACACGACCAGAGACTGTTTCATAGTCGAATTTATCAGTATTCAAAGCTGGCCACCCATTTTTACGATAATCTAGATCTGCTACGTACATTGAACGAACCGTAGAAAGTGTAGTTACAGAAGTAAGCATCGCTCCTGCAGCAGCAGTCGTAGCAGCTGTTGCAGCAGCAGTCGCAGCTGCGTCAGCAGCTATTAAAGCATTGTTCGTTGGATCTGCAGCTAAGGCAGTTGCAGCAGCTGTTGCAGCAGCAGTTGCAGCAGCGGAAGCTGTAGCAGCTGTTACATAAGTAGCAGCTTGAGTGTTCAAGGCAGCTGTAATATCAGTTCCGTCAATGTCCTTCATAGCTTGTAGAACTTCGTTAGCAGATTCGTTACAAAAGTTTCCGCCGGCAGATAAACCCGCAATTCCAGAAGCTGACGGAACACAAGAGGTCAGAGATGCATGAACTAAATAAGCATCACCATTGGTTGGCCACCCGAAGTTGGCTTGACCAATTGCTGCTAATTGAGCACCGTAAGCACCGCTATTATAGTCTCTACCCATATTATAAGTTGACCTAAAAGTATCAATATTTTTCTCTTCATCAGCCCACCTAGCACCAACAGTTAATTTCATATCAGCATTGATTTGATAGTAATACTCACCGAATACCCCAATCGCATTTAGGTCATATGCACCCGCTGTTCCAAAAGTTCTAGGGTAGTAACTCGCCGCTGGTGCCAACATTGATAAAGGCGAGCTTGCTGTTAAATATCTAGCAGTGGATTCAATTTCAAAAGAGTTTACTCCAAGTAAAAAATTATGCGGGCCATCAAAATCAGAATTGAACTTCATTTCGTAATAACGAGTTTGCCTTTCGCCAGTGTTACCGTCGATAAAAGCTGTTCTGTTTTTATTTTTGACTAAAAGGTATTTATCTTGTTCTAAAACCGATAAATTACCAGCAATTTCTTCAGCAATAGTTGGCCCTCTGACCCCTCTATAGCCACCGACAGCAATATTCATTAGATTAAAGACTCCACCAGAGGCATTATCAGTAGCACTTGCACAAACACCCGATCCGTCGTTTACCACAACATTACCTGCAGCATTTTTACAACCAATTCTTGGGCCGACAGACATGTCGGTATCAGCCCTATTGTAATAATTGGTATTTTGCAAAGTGGCGTTAAAAGATAACGTGCCTACATCAAGATCATGAGAAATAAGTAATTGAGTTAAGTCAGAATCAACTTCCCAAATTGGAACAAAATCTACATGAGTTTGTCCCCTTTGCATATTGGCAGGTCTTATTGAGTTATCAGCACTTGAAAGCAAGCCAGATGCTATGTAAGCATCAATGTTCGCACCAGCTGGAGCAATACCTAATAAAGCAGCTGCGATGATTCCATCATAAGTTCCCGCTGGGTTAGCTTGTTCCATTTTTTGTCCTCCAAAAACACAACCACGATCGGGTGTAGGACTATTTTCACAAATATAATCTCCTCTCAGAGCTCTCGTACTGTCTTCGTTATAGACTTCATGATTAAAATCAATTCTTGTTTGATCATTTTCCCAGGCTAAGGAAAGACGAGCAGAATTTTGGTCACGACCGTCATAACCAGTGTCGGGTAAAAATAAATTATCGATGTAACCATCTCTTTGAAGTGCATACCCAGCAAATCTTGCAGACAACTGATCAGTAATCGATAGGTTTGCCATGTATTCTAATTTCTGAGTATTATAATTACCTGCTGTGACTTTAATTCTCCCGTAATCTTCACCAAGTTCCGCTTTGTTGTTAATTACGTTAACCGATCCAGCTGTAGTTCCTCGTCCAAAAAGAGTTCCTTGTGGACCCCTAAGAATCTCTATTCTTTCTACGTCATAATTTTCAACTCCAATTCCGGAAGTATTAATTGTTCCATCATTAATGTGATAAGACACGGAGCCATCAAACGAATCACCTGTGGAAAGATTACCTATTCCACGAATGCTGATTGAAGATCCACCGAAATATGTTTGTCCAAAATTCAATCCTGGCACGTTCAACTGCAAGTCTGAAAATGTTATTACTTGCTTAGTATCTAAATCGTCACTTGATAAAGCCGTAACCGCAATCGGTACATCCTGTAAACTTTGCTCAGTACGTTGCGCAGTAACAATTACTTCTTCTAATGAAGCTTGAGCAAAAGCAGGAACTTGAAAGCCAAAAACTAATGCACTAGTTATAGAAAGTTTGATTAATTTATTCATGTACTCCTCCCTGAGTATTAAATATCGAGGAGAATTACGTGAATTTTTAGTTTCAGTAGTTTGAAATCGGTCTGGATAAACAGATTACTCTATTTAAAACTCTCCCCTTTAGGTTATATAAACAAAAAGTATAGTAATGGAGAAGCAAAATCGTCAGACATTGTGTCGTATATTTTTATATTACTAAAAAAACTTTCAGTTGCCAAAAAAAACCCCCGTCAAAACGGGGGTTTTTTTAAACCGATAATAGATTAGAAATCCATTGTTAGTTCTAGTCCAACCGTTCTTGGATCACGGTACTGCCAAGTTTGGTAGTTACCAGTAATATCCGTTGAATTAAATTTAGTCGTTACGTTGTCTTCGTCAGTTGCGTTTCTAACGTAAAGTCTAGCAACCCAATCACCTTGCGCTGGAATAACAGTTAAGCCCAAGTTAACTTCTTCCCAAGAATCAATTTGATCCGACAGGGTCGAGTTGAACTCTGAGTTAAACATTTCACTCTGGTAGTAAAAACTAGCAGTAGGTATCAATGTTGTACCATTGCCCATTGCGTAATTGTATGAGAAAGCTAGGTTGAATGACTCCTCTGGAGCTTGCGGTAGTGAGTTACCGTCAATACTAACTAAAGCACCCTGTATGGTTTCAATTCCCATTGATCCCATAGCAGCGGTTGTTGAAGTAGCATCATAGAAGTTACGATCACCATAAGATGGGTAAGTTGCTGCAGTACCGTTAGCATTAAGAGTACCCAAATCCATTACCCACATTTGCGCTGCAGTCATAGTGGCTTGGTTACCATTTGTGTAGGTACCAGCTGCTAACTCAGCGTCTAGGTCAGATTTCTTCACGATGAATCGAGTACCAATACAAGCATCCGTTCCATCAAAGATAATGACCGTACAACTAACCATAGCGTGCGTCGCCGAAATATCTTCAGGCATTCCAATCGCTAATTTGTTAAATGGATTCAACTTTTTCACTTGAGTTTGAATCTCTGTATCCAAGAAGTTAGCCATGAAGTCTATTCTTAAGTTAGGGAATGCTTCTGGCAAATAAGTTAACTCAATTTCAGCACCTGTAATTTCCGCGTCCGAGTTGAAGTTATACTCTGAAGCGTTGATTGTTGAAGCAATCTGGAAATCGGTGTAGTCCGTAAAGAATGCTGTCGCATTTAATCTCAACTGACCATCCATAAGGTCTGTTTTCACACCAACTTCAAACGTATCAGCAACTTCCTCATCAGTTTGAGGAGGTATATCTACACAAGTTGCCGCTGGTCCTGCAGCCCAAGCCACTCCACCTGAACTACCCGCTGCACAAGGCTTAAAGGTTCTAGGACTTGCCGAAGAGTTAATTCCACCTGGTTTCACACCTCTAGCATAAGAAGCATAAAACAATGAATTGTCATCATATTGCCAGTCAAAAACCACACGTCCGGCTACTGTTTCATAGTCAAACTTATCTTGTTGATATGAAGGCCAACCTTTGTTTAGGTAACCACTATCAACAGCCTGCATTGATGGCACGGCACCGGCAGCTTTCACCAAGGAAACATAGTTAGCTAAATTAGCAACTCTTGCGAAAGATCTATCTGCAGCAGCTTTTTCAGCAGCTGTAGCACTGGCAATAGTTTTGCCAAGAACCACTTCATATCCCTGAGCTATTGCAGCCGTTCTTGCGGCATCTCCATTAGCAGTAAAATTATCTACAATCGTGTTCCAACCAACTACATAGGCCTGAGTAGCACTATTAATAGCAGCATCGTAATCGACACCAGTTCTTGCTTCTTCTCGATCGATTGCTTCTCGAGTAGATATAACAGCAGCTGCACCACTAGCTAAACCAGCTTTCATACCAGCTACTAATGTTTGAGAAGCAACATCAGTTCCTTCATTTTCTAAAACAGCAAAGTTCAAAATACCGTTATGAACTGCGTAATCCACTAAGAAAGCTTGATCAGCTGCTACTGTGTTATCAGCTCTTAAAGCACCACCAACATTGAAAGCCGCAGCACTATATGGGATTCCCGCATAGTCAACTGCTGTTAAATAAGAAGCATCTATAGAATCTAAATCTTTAGTTTCATCGGCCCATCTGGCTCCAATTGTAAGCTTCATGTCGTCGTTGATTTGATAGTAGTACTCACCAAATACTCCAAGTGCTTGCATAGAAAACTCTGTGCTCGGACCAAAAGTTGGTAAGTAGTAAGCTGCCGCTGCACCTAACATAGTTAGTGGCGAGCTCGCAGTTAAAAATCTACCAACGGATTCTTGCTCCATGTAATTAACACCCAATAGGAAGTTGTGCGGTCCAGCAAAGTCTGAAGCAAATTTTGCTTCGGTGTATCTAGTTTGACCTTCTCCTACGTTACCGTTAATGAACGTAGTTCTTTTTCCAGATTGTAAAATGTATTTTTGTTGATAAATTCCAGTGAACCCAGTCATACTTCCACCGTAATTTTCTTCAGCAATAGTAGGACCGTAAACTCCTCTTTGGCCACCGTTGACTAGATCGTACATGATCACATTACCAGCAGTAGCATTCGAAGCAGCTGAAACACAGCTTGTACCATCGTTAACACCAATAGTTCCGTTTGCATCGATTACACAACCAACTCTAGGACCAACCGTCATATCGGTATCGGCTCTAGATTTGTGGAAACTGTCGTAAGTTGCATAGGAAAGTGAAAGTTCACCGGCATCCAATTGATGCGCAATTTCGAAGATCACTGTTTCAGCATCGGTCTCCCAAGTAGGCTCAAAGTCTGAGTGCGTTTGTTGCCTGTTCATCCCAGTTGGACGAATGGCACTTCCACTCAATAAACCCAAATCAATGTATTTTTGATAATTTCCACCTCTTGGTGCTATTCCTAATAAATAAGCTCCAATCATTCCATCGTAAGTTCCAGCTGGGTTTGGCATATCTTTGCCTGTGCCACCTAAGACACAACCACGATCGGGAGTAGGACTGGTAGTACAAATGTAATCACCTTTTCTAGAACGGTGAGAATTTTCGTTGTACTGTTGGTACATTAGAGAAGCACTGGTATCACCGTCTTGCCAAGCTAGGGTCATTCTGCCCGCACCTTGATCTCGGTTATCGTAATGCGTATCAGGCATGAAGAGATTATCGATGTAACCATCTCTTTTCAAGCCATAACCTGCAAAACGCACTGCTAGATTCTCGTTAATTGGCATGTTGAACATCCCTTCAAATTTTTGCGTGTTGTAATTACCAGCAGTTATTTTTGCTCTTCCATATTGCTCATCGAAATCTGGCATCGCTGAAACAACGTTCACAGCACCACCAGTAGATCCTCTTCCAAACAGAGTTCCTTGCGGACCCCTTAAAATCTCTATACGCGCAGTATCAAAATTTTCATCACCAATTGCAGAAGTTGGAATTGGTATCTCATTAAGGTGATAACTGACTGATCCGTCGTAAGACAAACCAACTGCTAAAGCCCCGATACCTCTCAAACTGATTGATGAATCAGCGTACTGGCCTTGTCCAAATTGTAAACTTGGCACGTTTAATTGAAGATCTGAAAAAGTTACAACTTGTTTCTCTACAAGATCGTCCGCAGATAAAGCGGTTACCGCAATCGGAACGTCTTGTAGACTCTGTTCGGTACGTTGTGCCGTAACAATTACTTCTTCAAGCGAAGCTTGGGCAAACGCAGGTACTTGAAATCCAAGCGCCACGGCTACTGCCAAGCAATATTTAATAAATCGATTCATTGACTCCTCCCAATTGGTACAAATGAATTGTTCTAGAAACAAACTTTCTATTTCTCAATCCATTGACTATTGAAAGGCTGAAGCGTCCTGCTTCGAGTGTATATGTCTCCCCTTATTTTCGATAATACCCTAGCTTTTTTTATATGACAAGCATTCGTATAGAAATAAATCTTATTAATTTAGTGTGCCAAAAACAATTTAATATTGTCTCTTAATTTGAAAAAAATCACTTTATTTTGAATATATAATCTTCTTGCTTGAACTTTTATCTAGGATTTAAATGAATAAAAAAGAAAGAGCTATCTTTATAAAGAAAGAATTAGAAAAACTTTACAAAAATCCAAAACCACCGCTTAAGTTTTCGAACCCTTTTACACTTTTAATAGCAGTCCTCTTGAGTGCTCAATGCACAGATGAAAGAGTGAACATTGTCACCAAAGAACTTTTCAAAGTAGCCAACACTCCAAAAAAGATGCACGCTTTAGGGATAAAGAAAATTCACAAGTATATTAAAACTTGCGGTTTGGCTCCAAAAAAATCAAAAGCAATTTACGAAACATCTAAAATACTGATTGAAAAATTCGGTTCTAAGGTACCGAAAACAATTGAAGAACTTGTTACTCTTCCTGGAGTAGGTCATAAGACTGCTTCAGTTGTAGTTAATCAAGCTTTTGGCTATCCTGCTTTCGCGGTTGATACCCATATTCATCGATTAGCGCAACGTTGGAAACTTAGCAATGGAAAAAGCGTAGAACAAACTGAAAAAGACTTAAAAGAACTTTTTCCAAAAGAAAATTGGGGTGATTTGCATTTGCAAATTATTTTTTATGGTCGTGAATTCTGTTTGGCCAGAAAATGTTATGGCTTAGAGTGTCAAATTTGCACCAGTCTTTTTCCAAAAAGAAGAAGTAAGGTTATAACTAAGAAGCCGTAGAAAAGATGAATAGCCAAGGTATAATTAATCCTTAAAATTTAATTAAACATGTACGGAAATAATTTATCCATAGAAGCTTTTGATAAAGACCTTTGGGAAGCCTTGGAGTCAGAGCGTAAGCGTCAAGAACAGCATATAGAACTGATTGCTTCTGAAAACTATGCTTCGCCAAGAGTCATGGAAGCCCAAGGCGGTATTCTTACCAACAAGTATGCCGAAGGTTATCCTGGTAAAAGATATTATGGAGGTTGTGAGTTTGTTGACGTGGCAGAGCAATTGGCAATTGATAGAGCAAAAAAACTTTTCAAAGCAGACTTTGCCAACGTACAGCCTCATTCCGGTGCTAGCGCTAATGCCGCTATATTTTTAGCTCTTTTAAATGCTGGCGATAAAATTCTAGGTATGAGTCTTGACCATGGTGGACACTTAACTCATGGCTCTAAAGTAAATTTTTCTGGAAAAATATATGAATCTTATAGTTATGGAATCAACCCCGAAACTGGTGACATCGATTACGACGAAGTCAAATCATTAGCCGAAGAGCATCAACCAAAATTAATTATTTGTGGGTTCTCTGCTTTCTCAGGCATTTTAGATTTTAAAAAGTTCAGAGAAATAGCTGATTCGATCGGAGCATACCTTTTGGCTGATATTTCTCATGTTTCAGGATTGGTTGCCGCTGGTTTATATCCGAACCCTTTTCCGCATGCCCATGTCGTGTCTACTACTACTCACAAAACCCTTGTAGGGCCAAGGGGTGGTCTTATTCTTGCTGGCAAAGACGAAGAATTGCACAAAAAATTAAATTCAGCCCTTTTCCCTGGTTCTCAAGGTGGTCCTTTAATGCATGTTATTGCTGCTAAGGCCGTATGTTTTAAAGAAGCGATGGAGCCTGAATTTTTCGAGTATCAACAACAGATCCTTAATAACGCCAAACGAATGAGTGCTGCATTAATTGAAAATGATATAGATGTAGTTTCGAACGGCACCTCAAATCATATGTTTTTGGTTAATCTCGTAAAAAATAAAATTACCGGAAAAGTTTTGGATGCTGCTTTGGGTCAAGCCAACATTACGGTGAATAAAAACTCGGTGCCAAACGATCCACAATCTCCATTTGTTACTTCTGGGATAAGAATTGGGACACCCGCTGTCACTAGAAGAGGTTTCAAAGAAAATGAAATGAACTTAATTGCTTCTTGGATTAAAAATATCATTGAAGACGTAGACAATGAAAAATTAATCAATCAAACTAAGAAAGAAGTAACGGACCTTTGTGGCCAGTTTCCAGTTTATTCTGAATAAATCATGCATTGCCCTTTTTGTACCTTTGAAGAAAGCAAAGTCATAGACTCACGCCTAATTGCTGATGGCAGTGAAATACGAAGAAGAAGAGAATGTTTGAGATGCCAAGAGCGTTGGACTACCTATGAACTTGCTGAGCTAGTTATGCCTAAAATAATAAAGCAAGATAACTCCAGAGTTCCATTTGACGAAATAAAGTTGAAAGAAGGTATTGCTCGCTCTCTAGAAAAAAGACCCGTGAGTGATGAAGCTTTTCAGACTTTAATAGAGACAATAAAAAAAGAGCTAAGATCAATGGGAGAAAGAGAAGTTGCCTCAAAAACTGTTGGTGAGACGGTGATGAAAAATCTTAGAAAAATTGATGAAGTAGCCTTTGTAAGATTTACCTCAGTTTATCGAAGTTTCCAAGATCCTTTAGAGTTCAGCGAAGAAGTAAAACGTCTAAGCGATGACTGAATCTTCTTTTATGCTGGAAGCTTTTGAATTGGCAAAAAAAGGACAATTTACTGTGCAAAATGGTGTATGTGTAGGCTGTGTAATTTCTAAAGATAATAAAATCCTCGGCCAAGGATGGTACGAATATTATGGTGCTCCGCACGCAGAAATTAGAGCTATTGAATCGGTAAAAGAAAAATACAAAAATAATTATGAAGAGGTCTTATCGGACAGCACACTTACTGTAACTTTAGAACCTTGCAGCACCTTTGGGAAAACACCTCCTTGTCTAGATGAAATTCTTAAACACAACTTTAAAAAAGTCATTATCGGAGCCTTGGACCCCTCCCAATCAAGTGTAAAAAAACTCAAAGCTGCAGGAATTGAAGTATCACTAGAAGAAGTTTCAAATGATTTAAATAATGGTTTTTTCAGTTCTCTTTTACATAAAAGACCTTACGTAAGAGCTAAGATTGCAATGTCTGATGATCAAAAAATATCATTTATCAAAGATGACCAACAATGGATAACTTCTGAAGAATCCAGAGAAGATAGTCAGCAATATAGGGCTCTGTCTGACTTAATATTAACTGGCTCAGGTACTATTGAGAGAGACAATCCATTGTTAAATGTAAGAAACAAAGAAATAACAAAACTCAAAGGCTTTCAACAACCAGCTAGAGGGATAATTACTTCATCTAAACTTGAGTCGTCGCTTAACTTTTTTTCTATGGCTGGAAAGAAATATATTTTTTGTAAAGATAAAAATATTTTTGAAAACTTCCAACAAAACGAAGAAGTCTCAATTCTGGAAATAGAAAATACAGAAAATAATAAAATTAATTTGAAGGAGCTTTTAAAAAAAATTCACTCTCTAAAGTTTAATGACATTCTGCTTGAGTCTGGACCAACTTTAATTACTTCTTTTATAAATGAAGACCTAATAGATGAGTTCATTATTTACATTGCTCCTAAGATGCTATCAAATACAGCTTTATCTTTTTTTAATGGGGATGAAAGTAAATCTCCCTTTCATTCAAAGCAGTTTAAATTAATTGAAGAATCAACAATTAAAGAGGATAAAAAATTAATTTTTAAAAGAATTTAAAAGATGGATTTAAACAGTACGAAAGAACTTATATCTGAAATTAAGAGAGGCAACATGGTACTCCTAATGGATGATGAGGATCGCGAAAACGAAGGTGATGTTATTCTTGCTGGAGAAAAGGTTACTGCGGAAAAGATAAACTTTATGGCTAAACACGCTCGTGGGTTGATTTGTTTGGCTATGAGTGAAAAGAAATGTGCTGCTCTAGATTTGAATCAAATGGTTAGTGATAACAAAAGTGGGCATGGAACTGGTTTTACAGTTTCTATTGAAGCAGCCTCAGGAATAACAACTGGGATTTCTGCTGCCGACCGAGCTAGAACTGTAGCAGTAGCCTCTAAAGCGAGAGCAAAAGCAAGAGACATTGTTTCGCCAGGTCATATTTTTCCAGTGAAGGCATTGCCCGGTGGAGTTTTATCTCGCGCAGGTCATACCGAGGGCAGCACTGATCTTTGCAGATTAGCAGGACTAACCGAATCTGCTGTAATTTGTGAGGTTATGAACGAAGATGGGACTATGGCAAGAAAAAAAGGGTTATTAGAATTTAGTAAGAAACATAGTCTGAAAATAGGAACAATTGCTGATCTTATTAATTACAGAATCATCAACGAACATACGGTAGAAAAAATTGAACAAAAAATTGTTAACACTGAATTTGGAAAATTTTCTTTAATTTTATATGAAGATTCCATTACCGGAGAAACTCATGTGGTTTTTAAGAAAGGTAAAATATCAAAATCAAAACCTGTTTTAGTAAGAGTTCAACAAACAAATGTTATGCATGATCTTTTAAAGATCGACGAATTTGGATCGAGGTGGTCGCTTGGCGATGCAATGAAAAAAATAAATAAAGCTGGTTCTGGTTTGATTATTCTGATCGATGGCGGTCATAGTAAAGATAACATTCCTGAAGAAATAAAACTTTTAAAAAAGCCGTATAAACAGTCTTCTCAGGTTGGTATTGACGTAAGAAGAATAGGAGCTGGTTCTCAAATTTTAAGGGATCTCGGGGTAAAGAAACTTATTCTCATGGGCTCACAAACCAGATATCCCTCCATTTCAGGTTTTGGATTAGAAGTAATAAAATATATTCAAAAATGAAAACAGAAAATTTAGACATTAACCTTTTCCAAGACGATTATTCAAAGAAAAAAATAGTCATCATCGATACCCATTGGAATTCGGAAATAATTAAACCAATGGTGAAAGATTGTAAGGAAACCCTCGAAGAGTACAAAGCTAATGTGCATGTCCTTTCTGTACCCGGTGCTTATGAAATTCCTTATATTGTTGGCAAGTACCTCAAATACGAACGCCCTTACTTTGATGCGATCATCACCATGGGAGCAATTATTAGAGGCGAAACACCTCATTTTGAAATTATTTCTCAATCCATCAGCGATTCGATCTTGCAAGCAAATATGCGTGGAAAAATACCAATTATTTTTGGAGTTTTAACAACGAATAGCGCTGATCAAGCAAGAGAAAGAGCATCTTATAAAGGTAAAGAACTTGCCTTGAGCACGCTAAGCGTCCTTGATATTGTTTTTGATGGCTAAAAAAAATCCCTCCCCGGCGAAGCTTCGAGAGTTAGTCATGCAAGCTTTATATCAAAAAGAAATATCTGGTTCTTCAAACACAGATCTAATAAAACAATTCAAGCAGACTAATCGCAATTTTAATTTAAAAGGATTTGAAAACTGCCTTAGGGAAATTAAAAAAGATATTCTGGAAATAAACTCAATCATAGAAAAACACACTAATATTGATATCGAACAAATTAGTAAGATCGAATTGGCTATTTTGAAGCAGGCAATTTATGAATTAAAACAAAACGAATTAGATAGTCCAATAATCATCAGCGAAGCAATACGGCTATCAAAAAGATTTGGGCAAGATTCCAGTCATAAATTTGTAAATGCTCTTTTAGATAAAGCAAAATAATTTTAAATTTCTTGATTAATTAGAATTGTGCTAGCGTCATCGGGTCCGGTAGAGATAATATCGACAGGCACTCCACAAACTTCCGCTATTTTTTCGACGAAATTTTTTGCTTTCTGTGGAAAATCATCATAATTATTTATGCCCGCAGTTGGCTCTGGCCACCCTTCGATTTCAATATAAGAAGGATTCACATCTTCAAGTTCCATACATTCAGCAAAGGCTTTTTTTGATTCATCTTCATCATAGCCAGTGCATATTTTTATATTTTCTAAACCGTCAAGAACATCAATTTTTGTTAAGCACAAAGCTGAGACACTGTTTGATTGGATTATTCTCTTTACACTGACAGCATCAAACCAACCACATCTTCTCGGCCTACCCGTTGTTGCGCCAACTTCGCCACCTTTTTTGGCAATCTCTTCTCCAAGGCTCCCTTCTATTTCTGTTGGCATTGGGCCTTCGCCCACTCTTGTAACATAAGCTTTTACTACTCCAAGAATATAACCAACATCTAAAGGACCGCAGCCTGCACCAGAGGCTATGCCCGCTGGCGAGCAATTGCTTGCAGTTACAAAGGGATAAGTTCCTTGATCCACATCTAACAAAGCACCTTGAGCTCCTTCAAATAGAACCCTTTTATTTTTTTTATTCATTGTAAATATTTCATTGGAAACATCTGCAAGCAAAGGTGAAAGCTTGTTTCCATATTCAAGATTCTTATCTTTGACTTCGTTAAAATCTAATTCTTTTTCTCCAAAATATTCTTTGAATAAAAAATTATAAAAAGACAAAGTTTCTTCAAGCTTTGAATTTAATTTAGTTTCAGAAAGCGTATCTATAATTCTTATCGCTTTTCTGCTTACTTTATCTTCATAAGCGGGTCCTATGCCTCTTAAGGTAGTCCCGATGGTTGTAAAACTATTAGACTTTTCTTTCAGTTGATCCAATAAAATATGATACGGTTGGATTAAGGTGCAAGCGGGGCTAATTTTTAATCTGTCCAGTATTCCATTGGCAATTGGTTCTATCTCTTCGATTTCTGCAAAAAGAGCTTCGCAAGAAATAACAACTCCTTTTCCAATAAGTGAACTTGCATTTTGATGACAAATAGAAGAAGGCAACAGATGCAAAACAAGTTTCTTTCCTTCAACTATAAGAGTATGGCCTGCGTTATGACCTCCTTGATATCTACAAGCAGCATCTGCTCGATCCGAAAGAAAGTTGACTATTTTTCCTTTACCCTCATCTCCCCATTGCAATCCCAGAACGGCAAGATTTTTAGCTTTCATTAATCATTCTCTTTAATATTTAATAAAGAAATCAGGTCAATATCGAAACCAATAGCGAGTCTCTTTTCTTCCGAATTTTTTTGATAAGAATATTGTCCTCCATTTGCAATTGCAAATCCAAAATTTTGAGAATGAACCGAAAAAACCAAACCCTGGTGATAATTAAATCCAGGAAAATCAGTCATATCAATGTGAATGTTTTCATGGCTTATTTTTTCTGTGATAGCCTTTAAATTTTCTACCGAATTTTTAGCCAGCTTACTAAAGCTACTTATCTTTTCTAAACATTGAATGTCTCCATAAGAATGCATCAGAGTAATTATTTTTCCTAAAGATTTTTTATCTACTTTATTTGAATCACTCCACTCAATTAAATTTGATTCAGATTTATCAGAAATAATTTCTCTAAGTTTTTTTTCTTTAAGTTCCGGTAAGTTTTCATCTTTAATTATCTCATCTAGAACTTCTGTTCTTCCTAAAGACAAACAAGAAGAAGTCAAACCAACCGAATCAAGACTTTCAAGTAGTAAATCTATTATTTCTATTTCTGAACCATCTGAGCCAAAGATTTCTACACCTGATTTTATAGCTAAAAT
Organism: uncultured SAR86 cluster bacterium; assembly: GCA_902614235.1. Taxonomy (GTDB): domain Bacteria; phylum Pseudomonadota; class Gammaproteobacteria; order Magnimaribacterales; family AG-339-G14; genus CASICS01. The sequence continues at coordinate 28,317 of CACMKG010000003.1, read as the reverse complement.
AGACTTGGCGAATGAGTCTTTTCTTTTTTTAATTACTTCTCCGGCATAACAGTATTTTTTGATTTCTTCTGAATTGCTTGCTTGGTCTATTCGAGCTATTTGTTGGGAAATATCAGGTCTGATTGCAAGATCGCTTGAGATAGAATTATCTGAAAAAGTAAATGCTCTTTTTTTTAACTCTGAATTTACTTCTCCTCCGATGGCATCGGCGAACTCAATAATAGACGGATAAACTAAGCTAAATCCTTTTTGAGAATAGAGATCAATTAAAGTTCTTCTAAGATTTTCTAATTCTAATGCTCGCTCAGAGAGTATGTCTTCCACCCCACCAGGAAGATTAAAATAGCCTGATGTCATAACTATTCGCTTTTGGAAGTACCGAAAGAGCTGTCAAGATATTTAAAAAAGTCACTATCGGGATCGATCAATAAAACATCTGATTTGTTTTCAAATGTTGACTGATAAGCAGATAAACTCCTAGTGAATTCATAAAATTCTGGATTTTTATTAAATGCCTTCGCATAGGTGCTCGTAGCTTCCGCATCACCTTCACCTTTAATAATTTCAGCAGTTTTATAAGCATCCGCCAGGATAACGGTTCTTTCTTTATCAGCGTTAGCTCTAATTTCTTCTGCAATTTCATTTCCTTCAGCTCTAAGTTCCTGCGCAAGTCTTTCTCGTTCAGTTCTCATTCGATTATAAACAGAATCATTTACCTCTGAAGGTAATTCTATTTTTTTTACTCTAACGTCGATTACTTCAACGCCAAGTTCGGAATTTGCCACTTTATTTAAATCTGCTGTTAACACTCTCATTAATTGGTCTCTTTCACCAGAGATAACATCTTGGACAGTTCTTTTACCGAATTGGTTCCTAAGACCTTCATCCACACGTTGAGTAAGCAAAGTTCTTAGTGCGCTCAATTGTCCGCCTGATGATGTTATATAAAATTGTTCGTTGTCAGTTATTCTCCACTTCACAAAAGCATCTACAATGAGTCTTTTCTTTTCTTCAGTAAAGTAAGGTTGTGGAATTGCATCCAGAGTTAAAACCCTTGAGTCAAATTTTCTCACAGTATTTAAAATAGGAACTTTAAAATGTAAACCTGATTCAATTTTAGGATCAATAATTTCTCCAAATCTAAGAAGAATTGCAGTTTGTTTATCAGTAACAATATAAAGGCTATTAGCAAGTAAAATTATTAAAGCTAGTATTGCAATAACGAATCCTATTCCGAAAGATCTCATAGATTATCTCCTTTCCTGCCTTTTTCTGATTTCTTCGATAACTTGATCAGTCAAGTTTTGAATTGCAGTTCCGGATATTGCTCCTGAATCAGTTTCAACTTCAGTATTTTGATTACTTCTTGCAATTGATGCGGCTGCAACTTGATCGAGTGGCAACATCATTATGTTATTTCCATCTTTAACGTCGATCATAACTTTCGTACTATTTGACATCACAGACTGGACTGCATCGATATAAAGACGTTTTCTTGTTACATCTGGAGCTTTGGAATATTCTTTAAGCAATTGATCAAATCTTGTTGCCTCACCTTCCGCTTCAGCAATAACTTTCGCTTTGTAACCTTCGGCATCTTGTATCGCTCTTTTAGCTGCACCACGAGCGATTGGCACAACTTCATTTGCATATGTTTCGGCTTCATTTCTGAGAGTGACTTCATCTTCTCTAGCTTTAACAACATCGTCAAATGCTTCTCTTACAGCTTCCGGCGGTCTTGACTCTCTTATGCTGACCGTAACAACTTCTATTCCAGTGAAATAAGCATTAAGTCTCTCTTGCAATCTTTTTCTAACATCAATGGCAATTTGCTCTCTACCTGTAGTCAAAACATTATCCATCGAATTACTTCCAACTACATGCCTCAAAGCAGATTCTGATGCTTGAGCAATGCTATCTTCAGGAGATGCAGCTTCAAGGAGATAAAAAACTGGATTAGATCTTTTATATTGAACTGCGGTTTCAACATTCACAATGTTTTCATCTTTTGTAAGAATTGAAGAATTGGTAGTGTGAGTGAATAATTTTTCTGTGTTAACTATAAATCTATTATCAATAAATGGAGGATTCCAATGAATACCTGGCCCCTTAGTGGTGGAGTATTTTCCAAATCTTAATATAACTGCCTCCTCTTGAGCATCAACTGTGTAAATTCCCAACGCAGAATAAAGTACTATTAAAATTACTAAAGCCGTAGGTAGTATTTTCTTAAAAGACGGAGAACTTCCTGAGGAATCTCCTCCTCCACTTCCCCCGACAAAAGAACCTATTAAAGATTTAAATTTTTTTATGGCTTCATCAATATCTGGGGCATCGTTTTTATTCCCCCATGGATCTCTTGAACCATTTTTTCCATTATCATTCCAAGACATGATCGTATTCTAAGGCTTTCATGATAAGAATGGAACTTAACTATTCTAAATAATCTAGAATTTTTATAACCATATTCGATTGATTCGCGAAAAAAGTTTCTTTAATTTCAAACTTTTTCAACCAAGTAATTTGTCTTTTTGAAAGTTGATAGTTAGCGTTGGTAGCTTTTTCTATCATTTCTTCCTTAGAAATTTTTCCGTCTAAGTGATCTACAATTTGTTTGTATCCGACTGAACCAAGAACTTTTATATTTTTTGAAAAATTATCGATTAAGTATTTTGTTTCTTCTATAAGGCCTTCATCCAACATTTTTAGAAATCTCTCTTTCAGGTTTTTTTTAAATAACTTTTTATCTTCAGGGACAATGGCAAAATTTAAAAAGTCTCTATTTAGAAAGGAATTTAATGAGTTCTTTTTTAACTCGGTATGAGTTTTTCCAGAAAGCATATAAATTTCCAAGGATCTTTTTATTCTTTGCTGATCGTTTGCATGAATATTTTTTGCAGATTCTTTATCTATTTTTTGAAGCTTATTAAATAAATGTTTGAGTCCTAGCTTTTTTTGTTCTTCATCGAGTTTTTTTCTCACTTTTGGATCGTTTTTAGGTAACTCTGAAATTCCATTGAACAAAGAGTGGAAATACATCATTGATCCTCCGACAAGAATCGCAGATTTATTCTTTTTATCAAGAGAGCTAATAATTTTTAAAATATCGTTCCTAAAATTTCCTACTGAATATGAATCTGTGGGCTCCAAGAAGTCAATTAAATGATGGGGGTAATCTCTTAAATTATTTGGACTTAATTTATTACTCCCGATATTTGCATGCTTGTATATTTGAACTGAATCAACCGAGATAATTTCCGCATCTAGCTTCTGAGAAAGTTCAATTGCCAAGGACGTTTTGCCGGTGTTAGTAGGCCCAATAATTGAAATGATAGGTTTTAAAGTTTCCACAATTTAATTTATCTTGAGTTCTAATTGAAATAAATGATAACTTAGAATCAAAACGATATTAAAAAAGCTTTTGGGAGAGAAATATGGAAATGCATTTTGCGAGCGTTTGGGAAACTATTTCAGATCATATACCTGATGAACCTGCATTGATTTGCGACGATAACGTCAAAACGTGGAAAGAATATGAAGAAAGAGCTGCTAAATTAGCAAACTTTCTGAATGAGAAATCAGTTTCTAATAATTCTAAAGTTGGACTCTATCTTCACAACTCAAATGAATACCTTGAAGCTCAATTTGCAACCTTCAAAGTAGAAGGAGTCCCAATAAATGTAAATTATAGATATGTCGAAGAAGAACTTATTTACTTGTTGGATAATTCAGATTCTGAAGTTGTCTTTTTTCAAAACTCTTATGCTGAAAGAATTAAAAAAATAGCCGATCAATTACCAAACATAAAGGCCTATATTCAGGTAGGCGGCAAAGAACTTTTAGATTTAGAAAATTGTTATATGTATGAAGAAATAATTTCTCAAAATCCTTCTTTAAAAAGAAAAACTAGAAGCGAGGACAACATATATATGCTTTATACAGGTGGGACTACTGGCATGCCAAAAGGGGTAATGTATAAACAAGGTGCTTTTATGAGCTCCCTTTTAAAAACTGCTTTTGCCATGGGTTTTGATGTTCCAGAAAGTCACCTTGATATATCGAAGACCGTTACCGAGCTTTCATCCAAAGGCACGCTATCAAAAACAATCGTGGCCTGCCCTCTTATGCATGGAACAGGCATGTGGCTTGGTGCCTTAGTTCCATTTTTTTCAGGAGGTAGTTGCGTTACTATTCCACAACTCGGCTTTGATCCAGATCTTTTATTGCAGAAAGTACAAGATCAAAAAATTAATAATATTGTGATCGTTGGTGATGCTTTTGCTCGGCCTATTTTAGAATCCCTTAACAAAGCCAAAAATGAAGGTACGCCATATGATCTATCTTCTTTGAGAAGTATGATTTCGAGTGGAGTGATGTGGAGTGCTGAAGTCAAAGAAGGATTGTTGGAGCATGCAGATATAACTTTAATAGATGCTATGGGTTCTTCTGAAGGTGGTATGGGCTCTGCTGTTTCTAATAGAGAAAACCCTGTTAAGACTGCAAAATTTTCAATCAATCCTGGTGTAATTGTAGTTACTGATGAAGGCGAAGAAGTTGAACCTGGATCTGACCAAATGGGGAAAATAGGCACCTCCGGATTAGTTCCAGAAGGTTATTACAAAGATCAAAAAAAATCTGACGAAACTTTTAAAGAGTACAAAGGAGTTAGATATAGTTTTCCTGGCGACTATGCAACTGTTGATGCTGACGGAACTATAAAATTATTAGGAAGGGGAAGTAATTGTATAAATACTGCAGGAGAAAAGGTTTATCCTGAAGAAGTTGAAGAGGCCTTAAAAAAACACTCTCAAATAATTGATTCTCTGGTAGTTGGTGTTGAAGATAAAAAGTTTGGCCAAAAAGTTGTAGCAGTTGTTTCGTCGGACGAATCAAATCTTAACGCTGACGAACTAGTAAATTTTGCAAGATCTCATTTGTCAGGATATAAATTGCCGAAAGAAGTTATTTTTGTCGATGAAGTAAAAAGAGCTCCTAATGGAAAAGCAAATTATAAGTGGGCCAAAGAAACAGCTGATAAATATATGCAAAGCTTATAAAGCTTCTTCTCCTTGTTCGCCAGTTCTTATTCTAACCGCGTCATCTAGAGAATAGACGAAAATTTTTCCATCTCCAACTTTGCCTGTATTGGCTACCCCACGTATGGCCTCTATTACGTTATCTACTTCTGAGTCTGAAACTGCTAGTTCTATTTTCATTTTAGGAAGAAAATCAACTTTATATTCAGTTCCACGGTAAAGTTCAGTTTGACCTTTTTGCCTTCCAAAACCCTTCACTTCAGAAACAGTCATACCTGAAGATTCGGCATCACCTAAGGCCGCACGTACATCTTCTAATTTTATTGGTTTTATAATCGCAACAATAAATTTCAAATCTTTCTTGTCCTCTAAAGATTAATAGTTATTGGGGGTATAGATCCATATTACTCTTAAATTTCGATGTATTCAAAGAATTTAAAACTAATTTATAAATCTCATTATTTTTTTAACTGATCTATTTACTGAGCCTTGTTGAGAAGCAATATATCTAACACTTTTTTCTTTTATTAATTCAGTATTTTCTGTTTCAAGGGCTGCATTCCAAATCAACGCAATTTCTTTTGCATTATTTCCATATTTTAAAATATTCAATTCAAGTAATTTATCGGCAATTTCTTGGAAATTGTAAACGCTATCTCCTGAAGAAATTGGGATACCATGCTTTACTGGCTCTAAAAAATTTTGGCCTCCATGCTCTATGAGTGTTCCACCAATAAAAGCAAGACGCGAAATTGAATAAAGAAAATTCAGGTGTCCAATTTCATTTACAATGGTCACTTTGTTATTGAGATCTAAAAATTTAGTATCGTTGTTGTTTAATAAAGCAAAAGAGACATCCTCTTTAAACAGAAATTTTGATATCTCAATAGCTCTTTCCGGATGTCTAGGAACCAAAACTAAATGCGTCGATTCGTCATTTAGAATCTGAAAACTTTCAAACAAAATTTCATCTTCTGTTGGGTGAGTGCTAGCACAGGTAATTATTTTCTTTTCTTCAATCAAATTTTTATCGTAAGAGAATGTACTTTCTAATGAATTCAACTCTAGAGCATCAAATTTTAGCGAAGAATCAACATGAATATTATTTAGATTTGCTCCAAGAGTGCTGAAATTTTCTTTATCTTGATCTGTTTGAGCGATGATCATATCTATTTTGGAAAAAGTTTTTTTAGATAAATTTTCTAGTTTTTGGTAGTTAGTTAGAGATTTAGTTGAAAGACGACCATTTAACAAAAGAACAGGAATTTTTTTATTGGAACATTGAAAGATTAAATTTGGCCAAATTTCTGTTTCAATTAAAATTAAACAATCTGGCTTCCAGAAGCGCAAAAATTTATTTACGAAATAAACAATATCAAAAGGCAAGTATTGATGAAAAACTTCTTCTTTAAAAATTTGCTTTAATCTATTTGAACCTGTCTTTGTTGTCGTGGTTACAAGAATATTAGCGTTAGGGAATATTTTTTTTAATTTTTTAATTAAATCGATTGAGGTATTAACTTCACCAACTGATACGGCATGCAACCAAAAAGTTTTCTTATTGTGATCAAATCCAGAGAGTTTGAATTGTCCAAATCTCTCTAATATTCTTTTAAATTCTTCAAAAGAAAAATTCTTTTTATAAAATAATTTTATTAGAGCAATAGGCAGGTAAAAAAAAGTTAATAAATTATAAAAAAAGATCATTAGGGTGATTCTAGACTAAATAGGATAATGTTATAAATATACAGTTTTATAAACGGCAATAATGAAATTAATAGAATACTTAATTTTCTTTGTACTGAAAATTCTCAATTTGCTCCCTAGAAGACTTCAGTTTCTTTTGGGAAAATTTCTAGGTTTCGTTTTTTTTTCGCTTTCGAGAGAAAGAAAAGAAATTGCTAGATGGAATTTAAAAAAATGTTTTCCTGAAAAAAACTCAACAGAAATTAATTTAATTTTGAAAGAAAGTTTTTACAGACTTGGTGAGGCTTTATTTGAATTTTTAAATGCATCTTGGATGTCCAACAGGAAACTGAAAAAATTAATAGTTAATTTCGACGATGTTTATAACGAATGTTCTGACATGGACAACTCAAAAGGGAAGCTTTTATTGTTCATGCACAATCCAAACTTAGACTTGGTAGTAAGGGCGTCATCTTTATTCATGCCTGTTTCAGGTATGGCTAAAAAACAGAAGAATAAAATTGTTGATAACCTATTTGTATCAAGTAGAGAAAAATTTGCAGAAAGAATCTTCAGTCCCAGAGAAATTCTCGAGCTTATGGATTTTTTAAAAAAAGGTAAAGCTTGTTTATATGCGCCTGATCAAGATTATGGCTTTAAAAATTCTATCTTTGTTAACTTCTTTGGAAATAAGGCATTAACGGTAAAATTTCCTTACATTGCTGTTAGAAGAACTAATTGCGATGTCTACATGTTTTCGCTAGAAAAAAAGGATCAAAAATATTTTGCAAATTTTAAAAAATTAAACGTATTAGGAAAAAATTTAGAAGATGATTTGAGAACTATAAACTTTGAAATAGAGGAGTTTATTAGAAAAAATCCAGATAATTATCTATGGCCGCATAGACGATTTAAAAATAGACCCGACGGCGAGGAATCTTTTTATCCTAATAACTTGCTAAGAAAAAGATAAATCACATGGCAAGTTATCTATCAATCTTACTCCTTTAAAGTGAGTCGCAATTGCAATGAGCAAATCGGTATCGTCTTTCTTGGATTGTTCTAAGTTTTTGGCATTGATAATTTCCAAGTAATCAATTTCAAAACCTTTATCTTCAAATTTTTTTTTATATTCTTCACAAACCATCAGAGCGCTCATTGAAAGGTCTTTTGAAGAATCGGAACGAACTTGTCTCAGTTGATCAGCTATTTCTTGTAGATACTTATAAATAATTGACGCATCTTTTTGTTCACTTTGAGTTAAATAATTATTTCGAGATGACAGCGCAAGTCCATTTGCATCTCGGACTGTTTCACCAATAACTAATTTTGTAGATAGCTTATTCTCTTTTAAATGATTATGGATAATTAGTTGTTGTTGAAAATCCTTTTGCCCAAAAAAACAATATTCTGGTTTTATTAACTCAAAAAAGCGATTCACTATCGTTATTACCCCATCAAAATGCCCAGGTCTTTTCTTTCCACATAAAAAATTTGAATATGGAGCTTTTAATTTTTTTATGCCTTCTAATATTTCCGATTTTTCTGGAAGAAACAGAAACTCACATTTTTGTTTTTCAAGACTTTCTTTGTCTTGCTTGATCGTTCTAGGGTATGTTTCAAAATCTTCATTAGGACCGAACTGAAGAGGATTTACAAAAATAGTTACTAAAGGACTTAACTGCAAGTTAATTGATTGTTTGACTAAACTTAGATGACCTTCATGTAAATTTCCCATAGTTGGAATTAAAGCAATTGGCCTTTTTTTATTAATAATTTTTAAATCGTCAATTTTTTTGATAACTTTCACTAATCAAACCAATTTTCTTTAGCTGGAAAAGTCGACGATTTTACCGAATTAACGTAATCCTCTAGCGCTTCAAAAATGGAGTTATTTTTCTCTAAAAAATTTTTTATAAACTTCGGAGGCTTTTCTAAACAAGAAACTCCGAGCATGTCATGCACGACCATAATTTGCCCATCCGTTTCTAATCCTGCTCCAATTCCTATCGTTGGAATTTTAATGACCTGAGAGATTTTTTTTGTTAATTCGTTTGGGATACATTCTAATAATAAAAGCTCAGCTCCTGCGCTCTCCAGACTCAACGCTTCTTCTATTATTTTTGAATGAGAGGAGGGATCTCTGCCTTGAACAAAAAAACCTCCTATTCTATTTATCGACTGAGGGGTGAGCCCCATATGAGCACAAACAGGTATTCCTCTTTCTGACAAAAGTTCTGTTATTTTAAGAATTACTTCCCCGCCTTCCACTTTTACCGAATTTGCTCCAGCTTGCATTAACCTTGTGGCATTTTCATATGCAAGTTGCTCTGTTGCATAGCTCATAAATGGCATATCTGCCATTAAATGGGCTCCCTTATTTCCCGACTTTACGCATCTTAAATGATACAAAATATCTTCCATTGAAACTGGGACGGTAGAATCGTGACCTTGAATCACCATACCCAAGCTATCTCCAACAAGAATAAGTTCCACGCCGGCATCGCACATCATAGAAGACAAAGTTGCTTCATAGGAAGTCAATGCAGCAAACTTTTCTCCTTTTTGTTTAAGATCTCTAAAAGTCTGCAGGGAAACTGTTTTATTAGATTGCGTTTTAGCCATTTGAAGTAAAAAATAACTTTAACATTAATCTTTGTGTAAAAAATCAAATACTCTTGAGGAAACTAATTCGACATTTTCTATGGGAAGAAAATGAGTTCCTTTATATTCTTCAATTAATATTCTATCTTTATTCAGCAAAGCGTCTTTTGCTTCATCAGTAAAAGTTGAAGTTTCTTTGTCGCCTCTTATTATTAAAACTGGACAAGTTGCTTTTTTTAAAAATCTAAAGGTATCAAAAGTTACTGTTTGAAAAGTTTTTGCCTCCCAAGCTGGATCACAAGAAAGAAAGAAACTTCCTTCTTTTTTCACCAGTCCACCCTCCAAATAATTCATAATTGATTCTTCAGGCCAACTTGCAAACATTGCCCGTCCAGTAAAATGCTCGATAGCTTCTTCAAAACTAGCAAAATTGTTTCTTCGTTGCTTTGCGCTCGAGGATTTATTGGAAGCGCTCAAATCGTCAAAATTTAAAAAATTTTTCAGTTTTAATTTAATTACATCTTTCGGCGCGTAGTATAAAACCGGTTCCAGCATAATTAAATTTTGAACTTTAAGTTTTAATTGACTAGCCACTTCTGAAGCTACTATTCCACCCATTGAATGCCCCATAAGGTCAACACTCTCATGATCAAGAGAATTTAAAAAAGAAATAGCCTCTTTTGAGAACTGTTTCCAAGATTTTAATTTTGTATGATCAGCTTCAGCTAAACTCAACCCATGGCCTCTTTGATCAAAAGCATAAATAGATCTTTCTCCATCAAAATCTTCAAATATCTTTGTTAACAAGTTCAAATAGGTTGCGGCATTGAGTCCAGTTGCATGAAAGAAAATGATTGGATTTTGAGGAGAGCTTCCCTCAAAAAAAAGATAAGAAAAACTTTCCTCATTCAATAAGATTTTTTCTCGAGACGCTTTGGCTTTATCAGTCATTATTTCTTAAACTATATTTAATTATGGAATATTTGGATAAGGTTAAAGGTTTTCTAGATGATACTGAAGCAAAAAAACTTTCAAGTTTAATTGGCAAAACTTCTTCTTTGGGTCCAGCTTTGGAAATTGGTACTTATTGTGGTAAATCGGCTTTAGTATTTTCAGAAGCATGCAATAAAAACAATAGCTATATCTTTTCTTTAGATCATCATGTTGGCTCTGAAGAGCATCAAGTTGGAGAAGAATATCATGATGAGGACTTATTTGATCCTAGATTAAATAGATTCAATTCTTTACCTGAATTTTTAAAAAACATTCAAAAATCTTCTTTTTCTGAAAATATAATTCCAATCATTGGTGATTCAGTAGAAATTTCTGAAAATTGGGAAATTCCCCTGGGTCTTCTATTTATTGATGGAGGCCATAGCATGGAAGCTGCCAAAAACGATTTTGACAACTGGAGCAAGCATTTAGTTTCCGGCGGGTTGCTTGCAATTCATGACGTTTTCCCAAATCCCGAGGACGGCGGTAGACCTCCATATGAAATATATTGCTTTGCAAAGGAGTCCGACAAATTTAAAGAAATTGAACTTGTAAAGTCCTTGGCTATTCTAGAAAAAGTTTGAAGCTTTTGTAAATTTATAAAGAGAATTAGCAGCTAAAATTACTGCAGCTGCGGTCCAGCTAGGCTTTTCTATCGGCCAATACTTTTTGTCTTTAAAAACATAACCTGTCCAGAAAAGATTACTTTTTGGATCTGCTAAATTTAAAACATTATTAAAAACTGTCTCAGCTTTTTCCTTTTCTAAAATTTTATTTAAGGCAAGGACAAGCTCACATGATTCGGCTGCAGTAACCCAAGGCTCCTCTTCAACACATTTGCAACCTAAATCTTTGACTACAAATTTATTCCAGCCATCATTGATTCTTTTTTGAGCTTCTTCACCAACAATAACCCCACATAAAACCGGATAATACCAGTCCATGCTATATCTACTTTTACTCTCCCAAGACCTATCAAATCTTTCAGGCTTATTTTTTATTGCCTCACAAATTTTTAGAATTTCTTCTTTATAAGCTTCTTTTTTTAGACCTAATTCATGAGAAATATTTTGTGCACAAACTAAGCTCTTATAAATCGAAGAACAGCCAGTCAGCAAAGAATCGTCCATCCATTCATTAGATTCATCTTTTGCCCAAAGAATATCACCGTCCCTTGTTTGGCCCTCTAAGACGAAATTCATTGCTTTTTCAATTGACGGCCATAGATCCTGTAAAAATTTTTTATTTTCAAAATTTAGGTAATGATGCCAAGCCCCTGTTGCTATGTATGCAGTGAAATTTGTTTCTTTTCTGAAATTAGTAACCTTTTCTTTTTTATATTCGCTGAACCAAGATCCATCACTTTCTTGCGAATCAATAAGCCATTCATAAGCTTTTTTTGAACTTTCTTCAAAGCCCAATACGTCTAATCCCATAGCTGATTCAACATGATCCCATGGATCAATTTTAGAACTTGGCTCCCAAGCTATAGCCCCATTTTTTTCCTGACAAGAAACGATATATTCTCCCAAATAGCCGTATGTTTCTATTGACCCGCTTATCATGTTTTATCTTTATTAAAGTAAAGAACCACACTTTTCCCTATTAAAGGCTGAAATATGAATTCAAGAATTTTAGTCAGCAAAGGTTTTTTCATCATGTCCCAAACAAGAAAATCATGGTAAAGATTTATTACTTTTGAATTTTCTTTTGAGTTCCAAAATAAGCATTGAAGCCACCAGTAAGGCGAATGTAAGGCATGAGCCCAATGCCTTTTAGTAAATGTTAGGCCATAGTTTGTTATATCTTTCTTTAATTCTTTAAATTTAAATATTCTGACATGTCCACCTGGAGTATTTTGATAATCTAGACTAAGTTTCCAGCAGACCCATTCAGGAAAAAATTTTGGAACACTTACTGCTAATTTACCCTGTGGCTTTAAGATTCTATTGATTTCGGATAGAGCACTCTGATAATCGATAATATGTTCTAAAACTTCGGAACATACAATGAAATCAAAAGTATTGTCTTTGAAAGGTAACTTTTTTGCATCAGCCACTCCAAAATTACAGCTTTTTGAAAATTTATTTTCATTAAATTGATCAAAGTTCTTTTTAGCTGTTGATACGTCGGACAAACTCATATCGAACCCAAACACATCAATATTTTCAGACATATAAGCTCCAAAACAATGTCTGCCCTCTCCGCATCCCAAATCTAGAAATTTAGAATTTGGCTCTAGCTCGAGTTTATTTAAATCAATGGTTTGCATTTAATGAATCATTCTTTTAATTTCTTCTTCGTAACGCTCTGTCATAAGTTTTGCTACTTCTTTCCACTGCAAATGCTCAATAATTCTCTTGAATCCTTTTTCAGCCAAAGATTTCTTCAAATTCTCATCTGGAAGAAGTTTTAGCATTGCTTCTGCCAACTCTTCAGAATTGCCAGGAGCAACTGTAATTCCGCAATTTCCAATTACTTCTGGAATGGCTCCGCCTGAAGTTGTTATTACAGGAACTCGACATGCCATTGCTTCGCCAATGGCAAATCCAAAACCTTCGTAAAGAGAAGGTATTACAACAACATCCGAGGAACAATACAAATCTCTTACTTCTTTGAAAGTAAGATCTTTGTTGAAATGGACTTTGTCTTTAATATTTAAATCTTTGATTTTTCTTGAAGTATGTCCTCCTTTTTTTGAACTGCCTATCACTTGGAGTGTTGATTCTGGAAAAATTTTGATAACTTTAGAAAAAGCTTCAAGCAGATAATCTAATCCTTTTAAGGGTACGTCTGCGCTAGCGGTAGTAACAATTCTAAAAGGTATTTTTGTTACATTGTTATCCGGAAAAAAAGCTTCCGTATCAATTCCATTGAGAATGACCTTCATGACTTCTTTTTTTAAACCAAAATCTTCGTGAATGTCTTGTTTTGAAGACTTTGAAACGACAATCACAGATTTTAACTTTTTAGCTACTCTTATCTGCATTCTTAAAAAAGAATGCCACCTAATCATCAGTAACTTTAAAAAAATTGATTTGGTACTTTTAAGTTGAAATTTTAAATCCTTCGAAATCGGGTGGTGAATGGTTGTGACCAAAGGAATTTTCTTTTGAAAAAACAACAACTCATAACAAAGACTTTGGTTATCATGGATAACGTCAAATTCATCTAATCTATTTTTTAAAATTTTTTTTATTCTTTTTCCAAAAGTATATGGCTCTGCAAAGCCACCTGAATTGATGCTGAACCATTCAAAAAAATTTATAGGTATTAAAAGATCTTTAAGCTTCACATCTTTAAATTTACTATCTTTCGAATAAAGATCGAGACTAGGCACAACTTCAAGTTTGACACGTGAATCTAAATCTGGATAAGGCGGTCCGGAAAAGACAGTAACTTCATGTCCTAAATCGACCAAAGCTTTAGTCACATACTTAACATATATTCCTTGACCACCCGAGTAAGGATTGCTTCTATAACTAAGGAAAGCGATCCTGAGTTTTTTCATTTTTATTAAAATTTAATCTATTGAATAAAGCCATTCAGAAAAAGAATCCCTTTTCCCTCTAACTTGATCAAAGTAATTTTTTTGAAGAATAGTTGTTATTTCTCCTCTTTCACCATCTGAGATGAGTTTTTTGTCTACGCTTCTAATTGGAACGACCTCAGCAGCTGTTCCAGTAAAGAATAATTCATCAGCTTCTAAAACATCTTGCAACTTAATTTTTTTAACTTCGACCTTAATATTTAATTCCTCTGCCAAACTTATAATGCTTTTTCTTGTTATTCCATCCAGAGATGCATCAAGATCTGGAGTAAAAAGAATTTTGTTCTTTACAATAAAGAAATTTTCTCCAGAGCCCTCAGAGATATTTTCTTCATCGTCCAATAGCAGGGCTTCGTCATAACCTTCCTTCATAGCTTCTTGAAGAGCCATTATGGAAGTAACGTAATTACCATTTACTTTTGATCTTGAAACAATGTTTCCTGTTTCTCTTTTATAGGAGGAAATCTTAATATTTATTCCTTTTTCAAATGCTTCAGGTGACATATAGCTTGGCCACTCCCAAGCTGCAACTATGCAATGAACTTTTAAATTATCTGCTCTTAAGCCCATTCCTTCAGACCCATAGAAACACATTGGTCTTATATAGCCCTCCTCCAATTCGTTCACTCTAAAAACCTTCTTTTGCGCTTCATTTAATTCTTGCTCTGAAAATGGAATTTTCATATTTACTGCTTTAGCAGATTCAAAAAGCCTATTTGTATGATCATTTAATCTAAAAATCTTTGTACCTTCTGGGGTTGAATATGCTCTTACTCCCTCAAAAACTCCTAGGCCATAATGTAAAGTATGGGTCAGAACATGAACCTTTGCATCCGCCCAGTTAATTAATTGGCCGTCCATCCATATAAATCCTTCCCTATTTGCTAAAGTATCCATGATTGTTTATAAGATGGGACATTATAAGCAGGAGAGATTTATATGAAAGTCAATTCTAAAGTTTTTAGAGCCTATGATGTAAGAGGAGTCGTTGGAAAAGAGCTTTCAGATGAATTAATTGAAAAATTAGGAAAAGCTATTGGTACCAAACTGAAGAGAAATAATTTAAATTCTTTAAACATTTGCCGAGACGGTAGACTCTCAGGGCCACATGTATCAAAGTTATTTACTAAAGGATTACTTTCAACGGGATGTGATGTCTATAATTTAGATTTAGGACCCACTCCTCTACTTTATTTTTCAACATTCAAATCATCGATTAAAAATGGTGTAATGATTACAGGTAGTCACAATCCGAAAGACTATAATGGCTTTAAGATAGTATTTGATCAAAAGCCTCTGTCAGGAGAGTCAATTACTGAAATAAAAGATCTCATTGAAAATGAGGATTTCCTTTCTGGAGAAGGCATAGAAATAAAGACGCCTATGCTAGAGAGCTATAAAAAAGAAATCAAAACAAAAATTAATCTCAATAAAAATCTTAAAGTCGTTCTTGATTGCGGTAACGGAGTTGGAGGATCAATCGCGCCAACTCTTTTCAAAGATTTGGGGATTGAATTATTTGAACTTTATAGCGAAATTGATGGGAATTTTCCTAATCATCATCCTGATCCAGGGAACCCAAAAAACCTAGAAGATTTAATTAATAAAGTTTGCGAAGTAAATGCTGATTTGGGAATTGCTTTAGATGGAGATGCCGATAGGTTGGGAGTCGTAGATAACTTAGGCAAAATTATTTATCCAGATCAATATATGTCTTTGTTAGCAGATAAAGTCCTAAAAAAAAATCCAGGACGAAAAGTTGTCTTTGATGTTAAGTGCTCTTCAAAGCTCAAAGAATCAATAATTAAAAGCAATGGTATACCGGTTATGACTCGAACTGGACATTCTTTTATTAAAAAAGAAATCTTGAATCAAAATGCCATTTTAGGTGGGGAAATGAGTGGACATATTTTTTATAATGACGATTGGTACGGTTTTGATGACGGTATTTATTCAGCACTAAGGTTGATAGAAATTATTTCTGAATCTAAAAGTTCTTCCTCTGAGATTTTTAATAAATTTCCTCAACTATTCAATACTCCAGAAATTAATCTCAGCACAACAGATGATAGAAAATTTAAAATTATTGAAAGATTGAAAAAAGATTTTGAATTTAATGGCTTCGAGAAGGTCTTAATTGATGGGATAAGATTGGAAAATGATACTTCATGGGGCTTGGCAAGAGCATCTAATACTACTCCATCATTGGTTTTTAGATTCGAGGGAGAGTCTAAGGAAGCATTGCAAGAAATAATTGAAGTATTTCAAAAAGCCCTATTCGTTATAGATGATAAGCTTGAAATTAAAGTGAATTGAATTATGGCTGTTTCAAAAAAAAGTGCAGAAAATATTTCTAAGGTTCTAAGTGAAGCTTTGCCTTACATACAAAAATTTTCAGGTAAAACCATAGTCATCAAGTATGGTGGTAGCGCAATGAGCAATACTTATTTAAGAAAAAGTTTTGCTCGCGATATTGTTTTAATGAAAACCGTGGGTATAAACCCTATCATTGTTCATGGGGGCGGCCCTCAAATTCAAAAAGAATTGGATAAAAAAAATATCAAATCAGATTTTTTAAATGGCGTGAGAATAACTTCGCCTGAAATTATACATTCTGTGCAAAAAGTATTAGATAGCCAAGTTAATAAAGAAATCGTGAATTTAATTACCTCATGGGGGGGAAAGGCTCAAGCTTTAGCTGGTAAAAGAATTAACTTTATCAAAGCCAAAAAAATATCCAATAAACGTCTCGGCGAAGTAGGCGAGATAGTAAATATTCAAAAAAAAATAATTTTTAATGCATCAAGAAATAAAATTCCAGTGATTTCGCCAATTGGTTGGGACAAAAAATTAAAGCCTTTAAATATTAATGGGGATAATGTTGCATGTTTTATCGCCTCAGCTCTTAAAGCTGAAAAAATAATTTTGATGACGGATGTTTCTGGCATAAAAGGCAAAACAGGAAAAAAAATCTCAGAAATGAATGTTAAGGAAGCAAAAAAAATTCTGAAAGATAAGAGCTCCATTAAAGGGGGCATGCTTCCTAAATTAAGTTCTATAATAAATTGTTTAGATAAAGGAGTTTCTAACGCGCATGTCGTTGACGGCAGAGTCCCTCATGCAGTTTTGTTAGAAATTTTAACTACAAAAGGTGTAGGTACGTTAATATCCAATTAAATGGCAAAAGAGAAAGTTTCAAGAAAAATTCAAATCATGCAAACTCTTGCTTCGATGCTTGAAGATAGAGAGCCAGTAAAAATTACAACCGCAGAATTAGCTAAAAGAACCAACATTACTGAAGCAGCAATCTATAGGCATTTTCCAAGTAAAAGGAGAATTTATCAGGAATTAGTTGAGTTTTTTGAAGATAGTATATTTCCAAGAATTGCATCTATCAAAAAGGATTCTGCTCCAGATGAGGTGGCTGGAAATATTGTAATGTTAATTTTAACTTTCTGTGATAAAAATAAAGGTATATCTAAAATCTTGAATAGAGAAGCTTTGTCTGTAGATGAGTCTAAAATAGAAGACAAAGTTAATCTTTTGTTTGATCGTTTGGCTTTAGAAATAAAGCAATCATTTCAGAACTACGAAAAAGAAACTAAAAATAAACTATCTTTAAATGCTGGTTCGGCAGCCGATTTGATAGTTTCATGCTTAGAAGGACAAATTCAAATTTTTATCAGAAGCAAGTTCAAAAGAGATATTACACATAGTTGGAATGAACATTGGCAAATAATAAAAAAAGCCATTTTTATTTAATTTTTTAATCTAAGAAAAGTTCAAACATAGTCTTGCTATCTTCTGGGTTGGCCGGCATACCATCAATCAAATTAATTTTTTTAGCAATCAGACCTGATGGCCTTGGCTGAATGCCATATTCAATGTCATCAATTATCTCTTCCATGTAATTGAGCCATATGGGAAGAGCAGTTGAACTACCAAATTCATTATTACCCAAAGAAGCTGGCTGATCATAACCAAACCAAACAGTCGTTAAAATATTTTTGTTAAATCCAGTAAACCAAGTACTTTCAGCATCATTGGTGGTTCCTGTTTTTCCAGCAAAATCATCTCTATTCAAAGATTGAATTTTCTTTCCTGTGCCACGTCTAGTGGCCTCCAAAAGAATATCGTTGATTATGTATGAAACTCTTGGATCAATAGTAAAGGATTCTTTTTTAGGAAATTTTTTTCCAACCCATGACTCAACTAAATTTTCTTCAATTTCTTTTCTATCTAAAAATTCAATTTCTTCTCCATTTTTCAATATCTTGTTAATAAAAAATGGCTGAATTGATTTGCCTCCATTAGCAAATACAGCAAAATAAGATGCATTTTCTAAAGGACTTAATCCATAAGAGCCCAGTGCCAAAGATAAGTCGTTGGGTAACTCATCTTTTTCAAAGCCAAATCTAGTTAAATAGTTTTTTGTCCTATTAAGTCCTAAATCTTGTAATAATCTAATGGATACAACGTTTCTTGATTGCAACAAAGCTTCTCTTAGTCTCGTAGGACCATAAAATCTTCCACTTGAATTTTTTGGTCTCCAATAATCTTCCAAATTTGCATCTTCAAATACGATTGGAGCATCATTAATTAAGCTTGCTGGAGTAAAATCATTTTCAAATGCCGCGGCATAGAGAAAAGGCTTAAAGTTAGATCCTAGTTGAGGTTTAGCCTGGGTAACTCGGTTGAATTTACTTGCTTGAAAGTTATATCCTCCTACCATAGATAAAATTTTCCCCGTTTTGGGATCAAGACTAACCAAAGCTGCTTGCACATCAGGATGCATTCCAAATTCGTAAGACGAATCACCTTCATCTTTTACCCAAATTAAATCGCCTGCTTCAAAAAAAGAGTTAAATTCAGTCAAAAATTTTCCTTTTTTGTTGGCATCAATTCTAGGTCGAATTTTATTGTTTAATTGTAAAAAATTAATAGTTTCTATATTTCCACTCTTACTAAGCAAACTTATTTTTTTTACTCCTGATGATAAAACTATATGCGGCGAAAAATCATTATAATTGGGATTGTCAGCTAGAAAATCTAGCACTTCATCAAAAGGATTTTTTAAATCTATTGCGATCCCATAGTCGTCTTTAAAATTTTCTGGGTTGTAGGAAAGGTAATAAAAAAGATCACTTCTTTGAATAAAATTTTCAGGTAACAAATCAACAAAGTTATCTGGTTTTTTGTATCCGTGTCTGACTTCATATTTTTCTATTCCTTCTTTGAGAGCACTATTAGCTGCCAATTGATTCTTTGAGTTAATAGTTGAATAAACTTCATAACCCTCTTTATAAGCTGCCAAACCAAATTTAGATATCATGTATCTTCTTATTTCTTCAGCTAAGTAATCGGCCTCAATTTCTGAAGAGACACCTTTAAAAGTCGCAGTGATAGGCTCTTTAATTGCATTCTCAAAATTAATGAAATCTACGTAATTTAAGGCTTCCATGCGAGTTAAGACCCAATTTCTTCTGATTAGAGCTCTTCTTGGGTTTGCGATAGGATTTATTCTTGATGGTGCCTTTGGCAAACTGGCAATCATTGCCTTTTGGGCCAATGAGAGTTCAGATAATTTTTTTCCGTAATAGATCTCTGAAGCCGCAGCAATACCATAGGCTCTATTGCCTAGAAAAATTTGATTCACATATAATTCAAATATTTCTTCTTTTGAAAAAGATAAATTCAATTTAAAAGCCATAAAAATTTCTTTTATTTTTCTTTCAAAAGTTTGCTCTTTCGTAAGCACATAATTTCTAGCTACTTGCATGGTGATTGTTCCACCACCACTGACAATTCGACCCTCCCTTACGTATTCATAAGTAGCTCTGATTAAGCTAAGAAAATCCACCCCAGTATTAGAGAAAAAACCGCTATCTTCAGCTGCTAAAAATGCATTAACCAAATCTGCAGGAATTTCTTCAAAAGAGAGCTTGGTTCTATGAATTTCTCCATACTCACCAATTAACTTTTCATCGCTGGTAAAAATTTTCAAAGGGACTTGAAGTTCGACTCTTCTGACATCGTCCGTTGAAGGCAATTGCGGAGAAAAATAAATATAAATCCCCATTGCAAATTGGATCGGCAGTAAAAGTAAAAATAATATTAAGAAAAATATTTTTTTATTTAAAAATCTATTCACGTCTTCTTTACAGTAAAATAATTAATTAATTCTAAAGGAAGAAATATTTTCATGAAAATTTTCTTGGTTGGCCCCATGGGTTCAGGTAAATCCAAAATTGGTAAACTCCTCTCTTCTCAATTAAATCTCAATCTCATTGATATAGACCGAGAAATTGAAGCAAAGTTTGAAAAAACTATTGTAGATATTTTTGCTTCGGAAGGAGAAGAAGGTTTTCGAAAAAAAGAGATTGATTTTTTAACTGAGGTCAACGAAATTGAGGATGCTGTTGTCTCTACAGGCGGAGGAATTATTGAAGCCTCTGCTAATAGAGATATATTGAACAAAGAAGAATATGTAGTTTTTCTCAATGCTTCTATTGAAAGTCAATTTCAGGCTACTAAAGATAAAACTAAAAGGCCTCTTCTAAATAATGAAAATCCAAGACAAGTTTTAGAGTCCTTGTATGAGCACAGGCTGGAGTTATATAAATCGGTTTCAAATTTGGAACTTAGTCCTGATTTGTTGTCTAATGAAGATATTGTTAAAGAAATAATTAATTTTTTAAATGTCTAAATCTATTAACGTTAGAACTCCTTCCGGTGACTATGAAGTCCTTATAGGTAGTAAATTGCTTGGTAGTTACAATTTTAAGTGGTTGGTACAAAACCGTCAGATCTTAATTATAAAAGATTCAATGGTGCCAAATGAAATTTTAGAAACCTTGCGTATCTCCCTATCTAACTCACAACCCATGGAAATTAAAGTTTTAGAAATTGAAACTAATGAAAAAACTAAAAGTTTTGAAGGATTAATACCAATATTTGAAGTTTTGAATGCAAATAAATTTAATAGAGATTGTCTCTTAATAGGTCTTGGGGGAGGAATTACAACAGATATGGTTGGTTTTGTTGCCGCATCTTATTTGCGAGGTGTTGATTTAATTCAAATTCCGACAACTCTTTTATCGCAAGTTGATGCGGCGATCGGAGGCAAAACTGGCATAAATTTTGCTGGTTCGAAAAATAATATTGGAGCTTTCTATCAACCAAAACTTGTTTTAATGGATATAGATTGTTTGAAATCACTTTCTAAGTCAGATTTTACTGATGGAATCGCTGAAATTATCAAACATTCTCTGATTGCGGATAAAAATTTATTTACTAAATTAGAAAATATATTTTCCAAAAACAATGAATTATCCGACGAAGATCTTGTACAGATTGTTTATGAAAGCTCTTTGATCAAAGCATTCATAGTTTCAAATGATGAAAAAGAAAAAGGCGATAGAGCTTTGCTAAATTTTGGGCATACATATGGACATGCATTTGAAGCGATTCAATCACTTGAAGGTTTTTCTCATGGACAAGCAGTTGGGCTGGGAATGATTTGTGCATCGCATTTATCATTTTTATTAAAAAAAATATCCTCTGACGAGTTTGAAAAAATAAAAAATTTAATCAAATCAGCAGGTTTGCCTCATGAAATTCCTGAAAATTTTGATGTGAATGACTTCATTGAAGCGATGAGTAGGGATAAAAAGATATTGGATAAGAAATTAAGATTTATAACCCTTAGAGGCCTTGGAAGTGCTGAAATTACTGAAGATCCGCCTGAAGACTTAGTCCTTAAAAGCATAAATTTATAAAAATTTAAAAATTTTGGATTTTTACCGTAATTTGCACTCAATTAGTGCATTTTAACAGCTAACGAATTCGACACTTTTCTAGTTAAAAGATAATATTTAAGTATTAATGCATATCACATGCTTTAAAAGTGATGCATATCACATGCATTAAAAGTGACGCTTGCCAGGCGTAAAAAGGGCATTTTACAACATCTCTACAGTTAGTCTGTAATGTGTGCCAAATATGAGTAGATTTTTAAAACAACGCCCAGTTAAATCTGGTCTTTATGATCCGGAGTTCGAAAAGGATTCTTGCGGAGTTGGTTTAGTTGCTAATATCAAAGGTGTTCCCTCTAGAGAGATTATGGAAAATGCTTATTTGATCAACTCCCGAATGGATCATAGAGGCGGGTGCGGTTTTGAGGAAAATACTGGAGATGGCGCAGGTATCTTGATGGCTTTACCAGATTCTTTTTTTCAAGAAGAATCTAAGAAATTAAAAATATCTTTACCAAAATCAGGGAAATATGCTGTCGGAAATATTTTTCTTCCGCAAAAAGCTAATGAAAGAGAAAAATGTAAAAAAATTATTGAAGAAATAGTCTCTAAAGAAGGACAACAATTTTTGGGCTGGCGAAAAGTTCCAACTGACTCTAAAAAGGCCAATGTGGGTCCAGCAGCCAAGGAGTGCCAACCCTTCATGGAACAGATTTTTATTGGTAGCTCAAAAAACCTAGATCAAGATGCTTTTGAAAGAAAACTTTATTTAATCAGAAAAATATTTAGTGACCGTCTAAGATATAACGAAAATCTGTCTCAAGGACTGATGCTTTATGCTTGTAGTTTGTCTTCTCGACTCATTGTTTACAAAGGAATGCTTACGCCCGGTCAATTGTTTCCTTTTTTCCCAGATTTAGAAAACTCTAATTTTGAAACTCATCTTGCTATGGTGCATTCAAGATTCAGTACTAATACTTTTCCATCTTGGGATAGAGCTCAGCCTTGTAGATACATGTGTCACAACGGAGAGATAAATACACTCAAGGGGAATGTAAATCTGATGCGTGCCCGTCAAGGCAAAGCAGAGAGCAAACTTTTTGGAAACAAAATTAAGAAACTTTTCCCAATTGCAGAAGCTGATTGTTCAGATTCAGGTAGTTTCGACAATGTCCTAGAACTTCTAATAATGTCAGGAAGAAAACTTCCTGAAGCAGCGATGATGATGATTCCAGAAGCCTGGCAAAATGATAAAGAAATGTCGAAGAAAAAAAGAGAATTTTATGAATACTCTTCTTCATTAATGGAACCTTGGGATGGTCCAGCTTCAATAGTTTTTACCGATGGCACTCAAGTTGGGGCTGTTTTAGATCGAAATGGCTTAAGACCTAGCAGATTCTACGTTACCAACGATGACAAAGTTATCATGGCTTCGGAGGTAGGCGTTCTGCCTGTCGATTCCAAGTCAGTTTTAAAGAAAGGGAGACTTCAGCCAGGAAAAATGTTTTTGATTGACTTTGAAAAAGGGAGATTAATTCCAGACGAAGAAATTAAAAATCAAGTAGCTAGTCAGCACCCTTATAAAGAATGGAATAAAAATCAAATAGTAGATTTGAAAGATCTAAAAACTAATAAAAATCCACCTTTAACTAAAGATTTAATTTCCAAAATGAAAGCTTTTGGTTACACCACGGAAACTCTTGAGTTTATGTTGCTTCCATTAGTAACAGAACTTAGAGACCCTTTAGGCTCCATGGGAAATGATGCTGCTCTAGCTTGTTTGTCAGATAAGCCAAGGATGATTTATGACTACTTTAAACAGTTATTTGCTCAAATAACTAATCCCCCTATCGATTCAATTAGAGAAGAAGTCATTATGTCACTAGAATGTCTAATCGGTCCTGAAGGCAATCTTTTATCAACTGAAAAAGAAAATGCTCACCGTCTGAGATTGCAGCATCCTATCTTGTCAAATGAAGAATTTTTGAAGATAAAAAATCTTCAAACCCAAGGTTGGCGAACAAAAACTATAGACATAACTTATGAAAAAGAAAGCGGGAGCAAAGGACTAATAAAGGCCCTCAACAGAATTTGTAAAGAATCTGAAGAAGCAATCAAGAATGGTTTTTCCTTTATTGTCTTATCTGATAGGGAAATAAATGCAAATAGAATTGCTCTCAGTTCTCTCATAGCTTGTTCAACTGTTCACCATCATTTGGTAACTAAAGAAAAAAGAACTCAAATAGGTATTATTTTAGAATCAGGAGAAGCAAGAGAAGTTCACCACCATTGTTTATTAATTGGGTATGGTGCTGATGCAATTAATCCTTATTTGGCCTTTGACGTTCTAAGTCAGTCATTAAAAGATGGAGCACTAAAAGATAAGGCGTTGAGAAATTCAAAAGATTTGGTTAAGGCTTACAAAAAAGGTGTCGCAAAAGGGATGTTAAAAGTTATGGCAAAAATGGGTATTTCGACGCTTCAATCCTATAAAGGTGGTCAAATATTTGAAGCCGTTGGACTTGCCGATGAAATTATTGAGAAATCTTTCCCTGGTACACCAAGTAGAGTTCAAGGAGTTAATTTTGATGTGCTTTCAAAGGAAGTTGAAAGAAGACACTCTATTGGTTTTCCTAAAATTAAAGCTGATTCAGTCACAACTCTGCCCAATCCAGGAGATTATCATTGGCGTAATGGCGGTGATTCACATATGTGGGATCCTAAATCAATTTCCGCACTGCAGCTGGCTTCAAGAAATAACGATGAATCTGCTTATTGGAATTTTTCTAATCATGCCAATGAACAAACAACTAAGAATAGCACCTTAAGAGGCTTGATGAGTTTCAAGTATGCAAAAGATCCTATCCCTTTAGAAGAAGTCGAAAGCGAAAAAGAAATCGTTAAAAGATTTGCTACCGGTGCCATGTCTCTAGGTTCAATTTCAACAGAAGCACATGAGTCATTGGCTTTGGCAATGAATAAGTTAGGTGGAAAATCTAATACAGGTGAAGGTGGTGAAGACCCAATTAGATTTAAACCACTTGAAAATGGCGAATCAAAAAGATCTGCTATTAAACAAGTTGCATCTGGAAGATTTGGTGTAACGATGTGGTATTTAACTAATTCCGATGAACTACAAATTAAAATTGCTCAAGGCGCAAAACCAGGTGAAGGTGGAGAATTACCTGGAACGAAAGTCGATGACTACATTGCAAAAATAAGACACTCAACTCCTGGCGTAGGCTTAATTAGCCCTCCTCCACATCACGACATTTATTCCATTGAAGATATAGCTCAATTAATCCATGATTTAAAAAACGCCAATCGTGCATCTAGAATAAGTGTCAAATTGGTATCTGAGATAGGTGTCGGAACTATTGCTTCGGGAGTGGTCAAAGCAAAAACGGATCATCTAGTTATTGCTGGTCATGATGGGGGCACGGGCGCTTCTCCTCTAACTTCTATTAAGCATGCTGGTCTCCCTTGGGAACTTGGCATTGCTGAAACTCATCAAACTCTGGTCATGAACAATCTCCGATCTAGGGTTGTCCTACAAACCGATGGCCAATTGAAAACTGGAAGAGATGTTGCCATAGCCGCCATCTTGGGTGCCGAGGAATTCGGTTTTTCCACTGCTCCTTTAGTCACTTTAGGTTGCATTATGATGAGAAAGTGTCATTTGAATACTTGCCCTGTGGGAATTGCGACACAAGATAAAGAACTGAGAAAAAAATTCCATGGCAAGCCAGAAAATGTTGTGAACTACCTCTTTATGGTTGCGAAAGAATTGAGAATGATCATGGCTAAGTTAGGTATTAGAAAAGTGAATGATCTGATTGGAAGAGTAGATCTTTTGGAGATGGAGAAAGCCCTAAATCATTGGAAACGAGACGGGTTAGATCTTTCTAAAATTCTCACGCCAGCAGAGATAGTTTACAAAGATACCGAGGTCTTCAATACTAAAGAACAAAATCATAATTTAGAAAATTCTTTAGACATGGCTTTGTTTAAGACCATTAAAAGCAACATCGTTAATAGACAGAGAATTAACATAAATATGAAAATCGGTAACATAAATAGGGTTTTCGGAACTATTATTTCAAATGAAATTTCTAAATTATGGGGCGCAAAAGGTCTTCCAAATGATACTTTAAAAATTAATTTAGAAGGTTCTGCAGGTCAAAGTTTTGGCGCCTGGATTACCAAAGGCATGACTCTTAACCTTGAAGGCGACGCCAATGACTTTGTTGGAAAAGGCTTGTCTGGAGGAAAAATTATCATCTATCCACCAAGAGATAGTCATTTTGTTCCCGAAGAAAATATATTACTCGGCAATGTTGCTTTATATGGAGCAACTGGAGGTGAAGCTTATTTTAGAGGGATAGCTGCTGAAAGGTTTTGTGTCAGAAATAGTGGTGCTCGTGTAGTTGTCGAGGGCATTGGTGATCATGGTTGTGAATACATGACTGGAGGCAGAGCAGTGATTTTAGGGGAAACTGGTCGAAACTTTGGTGCTGGAATGAGCGGCGGTATTGCTTATGTTTATAATCCAAAAGGAAATTTCGTAAAAAAATGCAATACAAGCACATTTGAATTAGAAGATTTGGTTATAAAAGAAGACATAAATGAATTGAAAGAACTAATTAGCAATCATTACAAATATACTAAATCTACAGTGGCTAAAAAAATTCTTTTGAATTGGAAAAAAGAAATCAAACATTTCTCTAAAGTAATGCCAACCGATTACAAAAGAGTTCTTCAAGAAATGGATCAAAAAAAATTAAAAGCTAGTTAAAAAATGGGAAAAGTAACAGGATTTAAAGAATTTGATAGAGCGGTAGAACCTTATCGACCTGCAAAGAAGAGAATTCTAGATTTCAAAGAAATCTATACTGATCACGATGAACCTCTTTTAGGAACTCAAGCATCAAGATGCATGAATTGCGGTGTGCCCTTCTGTCAATCCGGTGAAGGCTGCCCGGTTTATAACTTAATACCTGAGTGGAACGATCTGGTTTACAACGAAAAGTGGGAAGAGGCTTTTCATCGTTTAATGAAAACTAATAACTTTCCAGAAGTCACTGGAAGAGTTTGTCCCGCCGTCTGTGAAGGTGCATGTGTACTTGGTATAACTGAAACACCAGTTGCAATAAAGAATCTTGAATTTGCCATCGCTGACAAAGGCATCGAATCTGGCTGGATAAAAGCCAATCCGCCAAAGAAAAGAACGAATAAGAAAATAGCCATCGTGGGTTCGGGACCTGCAGGTCTTTCGGCAGCCCAACAACTAAATAGCGTTGGTCATAACGTTGAAGTTTTCGAAAGATCCGATCGTATCGGTGGCCTAATGATGTATGGCATACCAAACATGAAATTAGATAAATCAATTATCGATATGCGTACCGAAATAATGGAAGAGGAAGGAATCAAATTTCACGTCAATACAGACGTTGGCGGGACCGGAGAAAATTCAGTTTCTATGGAAGCGTTAGTCAATGATAACGACATAGTATTGTTGTCAACTGGCGCAACCAAACCTAGAGATCTACCTATTAAAAATAGAGAAGGAGAAGGTGTCTATTTTGCGATGGAGTTTTTGGGTCAAAATACGAAAAGTTTGCTTGATCACGAACTTAAAGAAAGTGATTACATCGATGCCAAAGGTAAAGATGTTATTGTCATCGGTGGTGGTGATACAGGAAACGACTGTTTGGGCACATCTTTAAGGCACGGCTGTAAGACCTTGACTAATTTTGAAATTCTTCCCGAATTACCATCAGAAAGAATGGACAATAATCCTTGGCCACTTTTTCCAAGGATTTATAAGGTTGATTATGGTCATGAAGAATCCAGAGAAGTTTTTGGCAAAGATCCAAGGGAATACTCTGTATCGGGTAAAGAATTCCTAAGAGATAAAAATGGTAAATTAACTGGTATCAAAACCGTCAAGGTCGATAAAGACTTTAAGGAAATACCTGATACTGAAAAGATTTGGAAAGCCGATTTAATTCTCTTAGCAATGGGCTTTTTAGGTCCAGAGCATTATCTCAACGAACAATTAAATCTAGAGCTTGATGAAAGATCTAACTTTAAAGCAGAGCACAATGTTCATAAAACCTCTCATCCAAAAATCTTTGCCGCGGGTGATTGTCGCAGAGGTCAGTCTTTAGTTGTTTGGGCTATCAATGAAGGTCGAGCTGCAGCTAGAGAAGTTGATCTTCATTTAATGGGCGCAACAACTTTAGAATAAAAATTAATACCAAGTAACTTTTGAAAAAGTACCTGTGGTGCAGTAGAAAATATCTCTATTAAATCCAGGCGTCAAAAACATACCATTCGCCAACCTAGCATTTACTTTTGCGCGACTTAACAATTCACCAGTTGCAATATCCACTACAATTAATTCATCCTCGCCGTTTTCAAAATTATTAATTACTAACTCGCCTGATTCAGGAAAGATTACCGGCTGCATAGTAGGTCGCATATCTAACTGCCAAGAAACTGCTAATTTTCTATCTGTTGTGGATATTCCTGCCAAACCACCATTGATACTATCCCAAGCAATGCACATTTCGTATTCCGGAACATTTACCGGTGGAGCAATGATGCCTCCGCCCTCTTTATCGAACGGTTCAATAGAAGTCTTTTCTCCAGATATTAAGTCGAATTTTATTAATCTTTGTCTGCCTTTCCA
>CACMKG010000002.1 GCA_902614235.1 uncultured SAR86 cluster bacterium | reverse complement strand
TGTTGCTCCAATTTTATCAATCTTATTTTTAGAAGCTTCTATTCTAGAAAATAATGGGTTCAAGAGACTTTTGAGACCGTTGATAACTTTTATTTTTGTCTTTCAGATGCTTAGTTTAATAATTTATTTTTTTAAAAAACTTAGAAAGAAATAGTTTTAAGCTCTTCTTTTTCTATATCTATTAATCCTATTTTATTTTTTCCTTTTAAAAATCCAGCACATTCTCCAGGGTTGAATATAAGAGTATTGTTTATTCTTTCTTCTCTAAATCGATGAGTATGGCCATGAACAATAATATTTGCAGCATCTATCATCTTTTCATCTATTAATTCAGGGTGATGAAGAACAAAAATTTTTTTATTTTTAATCTTTAATATGTATGGTTCTTCGTAAAGCTTGCATTCGAAACTTTTTGAGGCTTTAGTAAGTTCTCTTTTTTCATATCGATCATTATTTCCAAAAACACCAATCATTGGAACTTTGAGAACCGAAAAAGCTTTTAGAGACTTAGGCAAAGTTATATCCCCTGTATGAATTACAAGAGAAACCTTTGAGCAATTAAAGATATCACAAATTTTAGAGATATTTTTTAAATTATTATGAGTATCTCCTGTGACTCCAATTAACAAAATTTTTTAAGGTTTTTCAAGTATATGAATTGCGCATGCTGTTCCAAGACCTATGACATGAGTCATTCCTATCTTTGCCCCTTCAACTTGTCTTTTACCTGCTTCCCCTCTAAGGTGAGAACAAACCTCATATATATTTGCTATACCAGTCGCTCCCAAAGGATGACCTTTGGAGAGAAGTCCCCCTGAAACATTTACTGGAATTTTTCCACCAAGTTCTACATGGCCTTCATCAATCATCATTCCTGCTTCTCCGTCTTTACACAAACCTAGATTCTCGTAATGAAGCATTTCAGCTGTTGCAAAACAATCATGCAATTCAACAAGGTTTACATCTTCAGCACCAAGCTCAGCTTGTTCATATGCATCTTTAACTGCAATTCGCGTACAAGCATTAACATCAGGCATAACTAAATCTCTATCTGTATAAGGATCACTAGCAAGAGCAGATGCTCTGACTTTAATTGCTCGCTGCATTCCAAGCTCTTTTGCTTTTTTTTCAGATACCAAAACCGCCGCCGCAGAACCATCGACATTAACAGAACACATCAATTTTGTATTAGGATAAGAAATCATTTCCGCATTCATTACGTCGTCCAAAGGAGTTTCAATCTGATACATAGCTTTTGGGTTTAAAGTTGAGTGATGATGATTTTTAACTGAAATTTTAGCGAATTGCTCAAAAGTAGTTCCGTACTTGCTTGAGTGTTCCATGCCTGCTTCAGCAAAAACACAAGGCATAGTCCCAGAGCCAAGCAGTCCTTCTTTTGGAATGCCATCTCCTCCGCCAGTTCCTCCCAAAAGGCCTTTGCCCATTTGCTCAACACCGACTGCTAAAACAACGTCATACATGCCAGCTTTTATTGACATCCAAGCTTCTCTGAAAGCTGTGGCTCCAGTGGCACAAGCATTTGCACAATTAACGACAGGAATACCTGTTTGCCCTATTTCTTGAAGAATTCTTTGTCCAACCATAGCATTTGCTTGACCAAGGTTTCCGCAGTACATTGCTTGCATGTCTTTAATAGAAAGGCCAGCATCATCTAAAGCCATTAAAGCCGCCTCGGCGCCAATATTTGGAACTGTTCGGTCTGGAAATCTTCCAAACTTAATCATATCTACTCCTAAAACATATACATCACTCATAATTTTTCTCCTTTCTAAATCAAAACCTATGCAGGTTCAAAAAAATAACTCATATAAGAATTTCCATCTTTATCTTTTCTACCCAAAGCGTCTCCATAGACAACTTTAACTTTCATACCAAAATCAACATTTTCTGGATCTGGTTCAACATTTATTAAGTTACCTTTAACCGTTCCACCATCCTCCAAATCAACAAGAGCAGATATGTAAGGAACATCAATCCCTGGAAATGATCTGTATACGATAGAGTAAGAATAAAGGGTGCCATTGTTGCTTAATTTTACTTTTGACATCTTATCTCTGGCAAAACATTTTGAGCAAACCGTTCTTTCGCCTAAGAACATTGCCCCACAAACATTGCACTTATGACCCTCTAAATAAGGATCGCCTTTATCTGGAACTATTAAGTAATCGACCGCAGGTAACATATTTTTATTTCCCCCATGAAAATATTTATGTTTAAGATAACATTGAAACAAATTTTTTTTATAATTTAAATACATTTATGAGTTTATTTGGCGGCATAGTTGGAGGATTTGTAGGATTTACCTTGTTAGGGCCTATTGGAGCACTGGTTGGAAGTGTGGTTGGCTCAAGAATGTCAGAAAACAGGACGCGCAGAAGAAATCCAAATAACTTCGATCATCAAGTGGCATTTTTTGCTGCTCTTTTTGCTTGTTTTGCAAAGATTTCTAAGGCTGACGGAGTAGTAAGCAAAGAGGAAGTTAGCAAAATAGAAGAATTTATTTCTACTAAATTTAACTTGGACAAAGAGCAAAGAAATTTTGCAATTAATATCTTTCAAAAAGCCAAAGATGATAATGTTTCTTTTGAGGCTTATGCTGAGCAACTTTATTCACTCCTTAAACAAAGTCCTAATTCTTTATTGATCTTCTACGAATTGTTATTTGAATTAGCCATGGCAGATGGAGAGTTGCACCCAGCCGAAGAAAAAATTCTTAAAAAGGCTCCAAATATTTTTAAACTTCCATTAAATACTTTCAAAGACCTCTACGAAAAATATGTTTCTAACATAATAGATCATTATCAAGTATTGGGTGTGAATAAAAATATGAGCTTTTCAGAAATTAGACAGATTTATTTAAAGAAAAGAAAGGAATTTCATCCGGATATGTTGATATCAAAGGGGTTACCAGAAGAATTAATCGAAAAAGCAAAAATTAAGTTTATCGAAATACAAGAAGCATATGAGGAGTTGGAAAAAAAACATAAATAATGATATTTTGAGTAATGAATTTTTTAAAAACCTTTAATCAAAGATTACTAAATCTTAACGCCTTCGATTTTTTGGTCTTGTTGTCTTTTAGACTTTATTTAGCTTACGTATTTTGGTTTGCTGGATATGGAAAAATTAAATGGGAGGGTGGATTTCCTAATATTGACAGATTCGCAGGTTTTTTGGGTCCCGGAGGGCAGGATAACCTAAATTTTATCTTACCTCATTTTTTTGGTTGGCTTGCAGTTTTGGCTGAAGCTGGAGGAGCTATTTTGCTATTAGTTGGCTTGTTTTCTAGATGGATTGCTATTCCGCTAATTTTTACCATGTTGGTCGCTGCTTATTATCATTTACCAAATGGTTGGAATGCAGATGCCAATGGAATAGAAATGTCAGTTACTTACATTTTAATGCTTTTAGTTATCCTTGTTTTTGGTCCAGGAAAATATTTCTCTTTGGATTATTGGGTTTTAAGAAAATAAATTGATCATTGAACAAAATATAAAAACTTTGCCTTTGGCAAAGGTCGCAGAAATACTTAAAAAATCTGAAAAATTAAATTTAACAGATTGGAACGCTATGAATATTGCGACAGTCAGCGATAAAAACATGCCAAGTTCAAGAATGGTTTTATTGAAAAAAATAAATGATGATGGTTTAGTCTTTTATACAAACTTTAATAGTAAAAAGGGTCAAGATTTAAAAGGTAATAAATTTATATCAGTAAATTTTTGGTGGAGAGAGCTCCAAGAGCAAATAAGGATAGAAGGAGAGGTAGAAATACTTTCTGAAGAAAAATCCGATGAATATTTTAATTCTAGACCTCTTAAGTCAAGAGTCGCAGCGATAGTCTCACAACAAAGCGAGAAAATTGATTCTTATGAAATTTTGCAAAAAGAAATAGATGATTTGACTGAGCGATTTGAACTAAATAAAGAAAATCCAATCAGGCCAGAGCATTGTGGATTATATTTGGTGAAACCAAATTCTATTGAGCTTTGGAAAGAGGGCGATTTTAGGACTCACCAAAGACAAAAATACATTAAAAAAGACGACAATACTTGGGAAAGTTCCTTTTTATCTCCCTGAAGGATAAGTTATAATATTACTTGGCCGTTCGTATAGGCCATGAAAATGATTAATATTACTCTTCCTGATAGCTCCATTAAAACCTTTGAAAATCCTATTTCCGTAGAAGATTTGTCTAAATCTATTGGCGCTGGCTTAGCTAAGGCAACTGTTGCTGGCAAAGTTAACGGAAATTTAGTTGATGCGGTTGATTTATTAGAAAGCGACTGTTCGGTCGAAATTATTAGAGATCAAGACCATGAAGGCATAGAAATTATCAGACATAGTTGCGCCCACCTATTTGGTCATGCTTTGAAACAAATTTTTCCTGAAGCAAAAATGGCAATTGGTCCAATTATTGAAAACGGTTTTTATTACGATATCGATTTAGATCATTCACTTTCTCAGGAAGATTTAGAAAAGATAGAAAAAAAGATGAAAGATCTAGCCAAAACTAAATATAGAGTTATAAAAAAAGTTGTTCCAAAAAAAGAAGCAGTAAAAGTTTTTAAAGAAAGAAAAGAAATTTATAAATTAGAAATATTAAAAGAAATCAAAGAAGATGAAACAGTTGGACTCTACTATCATGACGAATATATTGATATGTGTAGGGGACCTCATGTGAATTCAATGTCTCATATAAAAGCTTTTAAGTTAACTCACATTGCAGGAGCTTACTGGAGAGGCGATTCAAAAAATAAGATGTTGCAAAGAATTTATGGGACGGCATGGAATAGTGAAAAAGAGTTAAAAAAATACTTAAATAATATTGAAGAAGCCTCGAAAAGAGATCATAGAAAATTAGGTCAAAAATATGATCTCTTCCATTTTCAGGAGGAAGCACCAGGAATGGTCTTTTGGCATCCTAAAGGCTGGACAATTTTTAGAATCCTTGAAGATTATATTAGGGACAAGCAAATCAAAGCTGGTTATCAGGAAATAAAAACTCCTCAAGTAGTAGATAGAAAGCTCTGGGAAAAATCAGGGCATTGGGATAAATATCGAGAAAACATGTATATCACTGAAATTGACGAAGAGCATGCCAATGAAAAGAGAGTCAATGCCTTGAAGCCAATGAACTGTCCATGCCATGTGCAAGTTTATAATCAGGGAATTAAATCTTATAGAGATCTGCCGATTAGGTTGGCTGAATTTGGCTCGTGTCACCGATATGAAGCTTCAGGGACTCTTCACGGTTTGATGAGAGTGAGACAAATGACCCAAGATGATGGTCATATATTTTGTACAGAAGACCAAATTGAAGAAGAAGCCAAAAATTTTATTAATCTGCTTTCTGAAATTTATAGTGATTTGGGCTTTAAAAAATATGACATAAAATTATCCACTCGACCAGAAGTAAGGGTTGGATCCGATAAAGTCTGGGACAAGGCAGAGTCGGCTTTAGAAAATGCGATAAAAAAACTAAACCTTCCCTATGAAGTTTCCGAAGGGGATGGGGCATTTTATGGTCCCAAATTAGATTTTGTTTTAACTGATGCGTTAGATAGAGAATGGCAGTGTGGAACTTTTCAAGCTGACTTTAATCTGCCAGAGAGATTAGAAGCTAATTTTGTTGGCGAAGATGGAGTAAGGCATCGCCCAGTAATGATGCATAGAGCAATATTAGGATCTTTTGAAAGGTTTATAGGAATTCTTATAGAAGAATATGATGGAAACTTTCCTTTATGGTTATCCCCAATTCAGGTCGTTATTATGAATATTTCGGACAAACATGCTAAAAAAACTAAAGAAATTGCCAAAAAACTTAAATCAAAGGGCTTTAGAGTGAAATTAGACTTGAGGAATGAGAAAATCACTTATAAAATCCGCGATCACTCCATGCAAAGAATTCCTTTTCAGTTGGTAGTGGGCGATAAGGAGATAGAAAATAATACTGTTTCCGTAAGAGCACGAAAAGGTCAAGATTTGGGGAGTTTAACTCTAGAAGATTTTTCGAAACTTTTAGATAAGAATATTAAATCAAAGGAGGTTTGATTGAACATTACTGTGTGGACTTTAGTCTAATTTATGGCTCAACCAAGAAAAGCTTACGAAAAAAAGAATAAGCACCAAATCAATCAATTCATCAAAGCAACCAAAGTAAGACTTATCTCAGAAGATGGTCAGCAACTTGGAGTTGTAGAAATTAACGATGCTCTTGATCAAGCCAAATCAGCAAGTTTAGATTTAGTTCAAATGAATGATGATCCTAAAACGCCAGTTTGCAAGTTAATGGATTATGGAAAACATCTATTTGATCAAAAAAAACAGAAAGCAGCTTCTAAGAAAAAGACCAAAAAGACACAACTAAAAGAAATTAAATTTCGACCAGGTACTGACGAAAATGATTATCAAATCAAAATGAGAAATATTATTAAATTTCTCAAAGAAGGCGATAAAACGAAAATCACTATGAGGTTCAGAGGAAGAGAATTAGCACACAAAGAAATAGGCTTAAATCTTTTAAAAAGAGTAGAATCTGACCTCAACGAAATTGCCGGAGTTGAACAAGAGCCAGTTTCTGAAGGAAGACAATTAGTAATGCTTTTAAGCCCATTGAAAAAAAAGAATTAAAATGCCAAAAATTAAAGTACATAGTGGAGCAGCAAAAAGATTCAAAAAAACTGGATCTGGACTAAAGAGAAAGCATGCAAACAAAAGCCACATTTTGACCAAGATGACGACAAAATCTAAGCGTCAGCTAAGAGGTACCACTGCACTTGCTGCTGGCGATGAAAAATTAGTTAAAAGAATGTTCAAGGAGAAGTCTTAAGATGTCTAGAGTTAAAAGAGGTGTTACGGCTAAAGCTCGGCATAAGAAAACTCTTAAACTTGCAAAAGGTTATAGAGGCGCGCGAAGCAGAACTTTCAAAGTAGCTAAACAAGCTGTCACTAGAGCAGGTCAATATGCTTACAGGGATAGAAGAGTTAAGAAAAGAAATTTTCGCGCTCTTTGGATTGTAAGAATTAATGCTGCAGTTAGAGCAAATGGTCTTTCGTATAGTGTTTTTATGAATGCTTTGAAAAAAGCAAATATCGAGTTGGACCGAAAAGCTTTGGCAGATATGGCAGCAGAAGATGAAAAAGGATTCTCAGATTTGGTCGCATTAGTCAAAGAAAATGCAGCATAATATGTGCTATGGACCTGAAGCAACTTAAGAAGCAATTATCTAAAGATTTAAACAAAGCATCAAACTCAAAAGACCTTCAAGACCTAAAGATCAAATACTTAGGTAAGAAAGGTAGAATTTCTCTCTTATCCAAAGATTTAGGCAAGCTTTCCCAATCAGAAAGACCTAAAGCCGGAAAGGCAATCAATCTTCTCAAGAAGTTTTTCGAAGAACAAAGTCAAATCCTAAGTAAAGAAATAGAACAACAAGAGATTAATGCAATTTTAGAAACAGAATCGATTGATATATCTTTACCCGTTGAATCTGAAAAACTTGGAAATCTGCATCCGATAACAAAAACCATTGATAAAATCTGCCAATATTTTATTTCTCGCGGTTATTCCATCGAAGACGGTCCGGAAATAGAATCTGAATATTTTAATTTTGACGCCTTAAATATACCTAAAGATCATCCAGCAAGAGATATGCATGATACGTTTTATGTTGATGCAGAAATGCTATTAAGAACACATACTTCTCCAGTGCAAATAAGATCAATTCTTAAAAGCAAAGCACCATTAAAAATTATTTGCCCCGGTAAAGTTTATCGGAGTGATGCCGATCAAACTCATACACCAATGTTTCATCAAATCGAAGGATTGTTAATAGATGAAAAAGTAAATTTTGGAAATTTAAAACATGAGTTAACAGAATTTTTAAATTACTTTTTTGGTAAAAAACTCAAGGTTAGATTTAGACCATCTTATTTTCCTTTCACAGAACCTTCTGCGGAAGTAGACATTATGGACAAAAAGGGATGGTTAGAAATTATGGGCTGTGGCATGGTGCATCCAAATGTTCTGAAAGAAGCAGGTGTTGATCCAAAAAAATATTCGGGTTTTGCTTTTGGTTTAGGAATTGAAAGAATGACTAAACTCGATTATCAAATGGATGATATGCGATTGCTATTTGAGAATGATTTAAGGCTAATTTCTCAATCGTAAAATGAAGATTTTAAAATCCCACTTAGATGAAAAGTTAGGCAAAAAGAAGAGCGTTGCCAATTTGAGCAATCAATTAACAATGCTTGGCCTTGAAGTTGATTCTATCGCTAAACTGAAAAGCGATTTATGTATAGATATTGATCTCACCCCAAACCGTGGTGATTGTTTTAGTGCGCTTGGAGTAGCCAGAGAGATTGCTGCTTCTGATCAAACTTCCTTAAAAAAAGAAAAGTATTTAGTAAAAAAGCACGGAAATTCTAAAACCAAGGTTCTAGTTCAGGCCAAAGAAGCTTGTCCAAAATATAGCTATTTAGAAATATCTAGCTTGTCTTTAACAAATTCGAAAGGAAAAGTTAAAGAGCTACCTCAGCAAATCAATTCCCGCCTTGAAGCAGCAGGAATTAATTTAATAAATCCAGTTGTGGATATTCTCAATTACGTAATGCTAGATATTGGTCAGCCAATGCATGCATTCGATAAAAATAAAATTTCAGGTGATATCAAAATTAGATTTGCTAAAAATAATGAAAAAATAAATTTGTTAGACGATCAGACAATATCCTTATCTGAAGATTGTCTTTTAATTACAGATGCCAAAGGGCCAATTGCTTTTGCTGGCATCATGGGAAGCAAAGATTCTTCAGTGGAAATGGATACTTCGGCAGTCGTTTTGGAATCAGCTTTTTTTGCTCCAAAATTTATCAGAGGTAAGGCCAGGAAATTTGGCATTCAGACTGATGCCTCACAAAGATTTGAAAGAGGAGTGGATTTCAATTTACAACTCAAAGCTTTAGAGATGGCAAGCGCATTGATAATAAAATACTTGGGCGGAAGTTGCACCAAAGCAAAGGAAATAATTTCAAACAGCGATCTTCCAAAACAAAAGAAAATTAATCTTTCAGTTAATTTTTTGAATCAGAAGTTAGGCACTAAGCTGCCAATCAAAAAAATTAAACAACTTTTACAATATCTTGATATTAAAATTATTGCAGCTCAATCTGATCTCATTAAAATTTTAACTCCAAGTCATAGATTTGATTTGGAAATACAAGAAGATCTTGTCGAAGAAATAGCAAGATTGGTGGGATATGACAACTTACCAAATAGAGAATTAAAAACTGCTCAGCAAAATTTTTCAAAAACCGATTATTCCAAGACATTGGAACTTAAAAAATTTCTTACTCATAATAATTTTCAAGAAGTGATTAACTATTCATTTATAGATGACGGCTTACAAAATGAATTAGAGCTTTCAAAAGGAATCATCAAGATTCAAAATCCAATAACTGAAAACTTAAACTCCATGCGAACTAGTTTATTTCCTGGGTTAATAACCAATCTAATTTCAAACGCAAAAAGAGGAAATGATTACCTGAAAATATATGAAGAAGGGAAAGTTTTTTCTAAGATTAAATCAATTGAGGAATCTAATCATTTAGCTGGCTTAATTTTTGATCAAGAGAAAAAAAGCTGGAACCGTTCTAGCACATTTGATTTTTACTCCCTCAAAGAACTTGTTATAAACATAACTAAGTTTTCCAATGTTGCAGATATTTCATTAAAAAAATCTAGCTCAAACATACTGCATCCTAAAATATCTGCTGATGTCTTTAAAGCTAATAAGAAAATAGGAAGTTTCGGAAAAGTGCACCCACTCATTCTAAAAACAATAAATTTTAAAAAGCCTTTTTTCTATTTTGAATTTCAAACAAATGAATTATTTAATTCAAAAAGTACAAAATTATTAGAGCCTTCTAAATTTCCTTCTATTCAGAGAGATCTAGCTTTTATTGTTTCTGAAAAATTAGATTATATTGAGCTGTTCAAAGAAATTACGAAACACGCCGGAAAAGACTTGATAGATATCAAATTATTTGATTTATTTAAAGGGGGAGATCTGCAGAAAAATCAAAAAAGTCTTGCCTTCAGACTTACCTGGCAATCAAGCAAAGGAACTTTAGAAGATAGTTTTATTGATTCAGTAGTAGATGGAATAGTAAGGAACTCAAAAAGCAAATTTGGAGCAAAGCTAAGAAGTTAAAATGTCTTTAACCAAAGCAAAGTTAGTAGATTATTTACACAAAAAAATGGGTCTTCCAAAGAAAGACTGTTTGCAGATTGTTGAGACTTTTTTTGAAGAGATTATGTCGGCCTTGGAGAAAGGGGAAGAGGTTAAATTACCTGGATTGGGAAATTTTTCAGTTGTTCATAAAAAAAGTCGACCAGGAAGAAATCCTCGAACAGGAGAAGCTCATACCATATCTGAAAGAAATGTCGTCAGCTTTAAAGCAGGAAGAAAGTTAAGAAAAAGTCTGTAATTAATGGATTTTGATTTAGGCAAAATACCGAATAAAAAATATTTTTCTATCCAAGAAGTATCAGAAATTTTGGATATAGAAACTCACACCATTAGATATTGGGAAAAAGAATTTGCAAATTCTTTTTCGATAAAACGAATTGGCAATAGACGAATGTTTCAACAAAGAGATATTATTAATTTAGTGAAAGTTAAAAATTTAATTAAGCAAGAAAAAATGACAATCAAAGGTGCTCGAGAAAAATTTAAAAATGATAAAAAAATAGATTCAGTAGATTTTAAAAT
Organism: uncultured SAR86 cluster bacterium; assembly: GCA_902614235.1. GTDB lineage: Bacteria > Pseudomonadota > Gammaproteobacteria > Magnimaribacterales > AG-339-G14 > CASICS01. The sequence goes on along the minus strand of CACMKG010000002.1, from coordinate 202,301 downwards.
TATTAAAGAATTAAAAGAAATTTTAAAAATACTTTAATTTAAAAGGAGAGAAAAATGAGAAGAATAGTAACGGGACATGATGAGGAAGGAAAATCTATCATTACTATTGATGGCCCGCCAGCAAGATCTTTAAGCGAAAACGAGGGCGGTCTGTATGAGCTCTGGAATACCGATGGCAAGGAAATAAATACTATGGACGACATTGATCGAGCTGATAGTGAGGTTTTGCTATCACCCCCGGATGGAGGAACAAAATTTAGATATTTCCAAATAAATCCAACTCCTGAAGGTATGCCAGCAGATTTAATAAAAGAAGCAACCGCTGCAGCCTTTAAAAAGATGGGTGCAGCTCATCACCAAGTCGATACAACCAGGCATCCTGCAATGCATAAAACAAATACGATTGACTATATTATTTTATTGAAAGGGGATGTGACTTTGCTTTTGGATGAAGAGGAAGTGGACCTTAAGCCGTTTGATGTTGTGGTCCAAAGAGGTACAAATCATGCCTGGGTTAATAATGGTACTGATACAGCATTGTTTATAGCAGTTTTAATTGATAGCGATTTAAAAGAATAAAAAAGTGTCAGAAGAAGATAATTCCAAATTAGCCGAACTCAACCGTCGACTTAATAAAACTTTAGATGATGAGCGAGATGCAGCTAGACAAAAACGCCATGACAAAGGTTATAGAACTGCTAGAGAGAATCTAGAAGATTTAGTAGATTCCGGTTCTTTTAATGAATATGGCCAATTGGCTGTTGCAGCTCAAAGAAGTCGTAGAGATTATGAAGAATTACAAACCGAGACTGCTGCCGACGGAATTATCACGGGTCTCTGCAATATTAATAGAGACGAAGTAGGCGAAAATGCATCGCAAGCAGTAGTAATAATAAATGATTTTTCAGTACTTGCAGGAACACAAGGGTTTTTTCATCACAAGAAACTTGATCGTATGTGTGAGTTGGCAGAAAAATCAAAACTACCGGTGATTATGTATGCAGAAGGCGGTGGCGGTAGACCAGCCGACACGGATGTTTCAACTCAAATTGCTGGTTTAAATATTACCTCTTTTACTAGCTGGGCAAAGCTAACCGGCCATTCTTTGAAAATTGCGGTAAACAACGGTTATTGTTTTGCCGGCAATGCTGCTCTTTATGGCGCGGCAGATTTTTGTATTTCTACTAAGAACTCTTGGATAGGTATGGCTGGCCCAGCTATGATCGAAGGCGGCGGTCTGGGAACTTTTGATCCAAAAGATATTGGTCCTGCTGAGATGCATTATAAAAATGGGCACTTGGATTTTCTTGCTGATGACGAAGCTGAAGCTACGGCAATTACTAAAAAACTATTGTCTTATTTTCAAGGTGCAAAGAAATACTGGGAAGAAAAAGATCAAACTCCATTGCGAACTATGATCCCCGAAGATCGCAGAAAAGGTTTTCCGGTAAGAGATATTCTCAATACGATTGCAGACGAAAATTCCTTTTTAGAAATGAAAAAAATCTTTGGTCGCAGTGTTATTACTGGTTTTATGAGAATTGAAGGAAGACCGTTTGCTGTATTAGCCAATGACTGTCAGCAACTAGGTGGAGCAATTGATTCTTCGGCAGCAGACAAAGCCGCTAACTTTATTGAAATTTGCAGTGCGCATGGTTTGCCGATACTTTCTTTTGTTGATACACCTGGCTTTATGGTCGGCCCTGATAGTGAAAAAGAGGGCGCTTTTAGAAGAATGGGAGAATTATTTAAGCACGGGGCTAGGATAAAAACTCCTTTGGTAGGAATTATTTTAAGGAGAGGCTATGGCCTGGGAGCCATGGCGATGATGGGCGGTAGTTTTGTTGATCCTATTTATTCTGCTTCTTGGCCAAATGGTGAATTCGGCGGAATGGGTTTAGAGGGTTATGTAAAACTCGGGTTTAAAAAAGAATTGGAAGCTGAAGAAACGGAAGAAAAGAAAAAGGCACTTTTCGATAAGTTAGTAGCTCGCATGTATGAAGTAGGTAAAGCCACGGAGGCTGCGGCACATTTGGAAATGGATGCTGTCATTGATCCGGCGTCTACTAGAGAAACTATTCTTAAAGCTTTTAAATCGTTCGGGGCGTAGCGCAGCCTGGTAGCGCACTTGACTGGGGGTCAAGTGGTCGCAGGTTCAAATCCTGCCGTCCCGACCAAATTAATTTGCTGCCACGATCCCTTCTTTAATTAATCTCTCTTTGTCCTCATCACTATATTCGATGGACGAAAGAATTTCCAGTGTATGCTCACCTAATTTGGGAGCAGGCCTCGAAATTTCACAGGGAGTTTCGCTGAACCGAGCGGCAGGGTTTGCTTGTCTTACCTCGCCAAAGCCTTCGTAGTTAGTACGCAATATGGAATCGTTAGAAATGATCTGCTCATTGCCTAAGAGCTCCATGCGATCAAGTAAGGGTGCACTTGGCACACCTTCTTTTTGCAAACGGGCAAGTATTTCATCCCCATTCCATTTTGAAATTTCTTCTCCAGTAATTTCTTTTCTCACTTGAGCATTTGAGACTCGGCCAGAAGGGGTTGCAAATCTTTCATCATTTATTAAATCTTCTCTATTTAGTGCTTTGCACATACCTTCCCACTCAGCATCCGATACCGCGCCAGCAGTGATATATCTGTCTTTAGCTTTGTATATTAAATCTTGCGTACCTTGAAGCTTTCTTACGTCTACTTCGTTTTCAGCATAAACAATACCCGCCATGCCTTCAGGCCAAAAGAAAGATAACATACTATCGAGCATTGATAATTCTATGTGTTGCCCTATGCTATTTTTTTCTCGGGCATATAAAGCCGAAGATACAGCTTGAGCCGAGGTAAGAGCGGTTACTTTATCAGCAATGATAATTCGAAACATCTTCGGCGTTTGGGTTTCTCTATCGGCTTGGATGTCAGTTGCGCCAGACAAGGCTTGAATGATTGGGTCATATACTCTTGAGTTGGCATAAGGTCCTTTATTACCAAAACCACTAATAGAAACGTAAATTATTTTTTTGTTTATTTCTCTAATGTTTTTTTCTCCTATGCCCATGCGATCCACAGCACCAGGACGGAAATTTTGCATGAAGACATCTGCTTCCTCTGCTAGCTTGAATAATATCTTTTTGCCTTCTTCAGATTTGAGATTTAAGGCAATCGATTTTTTACCCCGGTTGCAAGAAAAGAAAACTGGGTTTACACCATTGTGAGGTGCCGCCATGTGACGTACTAACTCACCAGTTATTGGCTCCACTTTGATGACTTCAGCTCCCTGATCTGCAAGCATCATAGCGCCAACTGGCCCTGACACCATACCAGTTAGATCCAACACTTTTACTCCATTTAATGGTCCCATCTCATTTAACTTTGAAAATTTATTTCCATTGCTTTTTTAAAAGCTTTCCTTTCTGAAATTGTATCTCTATAAATTGTAATATTTTTTGGTAAGTCAAATTCATAATAAACTGCCCAATCTAGGCAGGACATTAAAAATATATCGGCCAAACCAAATCCTTGATCTAAAATAGAGTCTTTTTTTTCTAGGTAAGGTTCAATAACTCGAAACTGACGTTCTAAATACTCCCTACAGGATTTTACAACATTTGGCGCTGCCCCATAAATATCAGTCAAATCATAATGACGTCTCATGACATAAAGGCAAGTCTCATCAAGCTCACCATAAACAAAACTACACCATTCATCTTCTCTAGCCAAATCTTTAGGTATTTGAGGGATAAATAAATTTTTGGAGGGAAAGGTATTTTGCAAATACTTACACATGGCAAGGCTTTCTGAGAGCTTAAAGCCGCCATGCTCTAAGAAAGGAATCTTTTGTTTTGGATTAAGTTTTGTATATTCCTCAGATAAAGTTTCACCGGTCCTTGGGCCTATTGGTAGAAGCTCATAATCAATTTCAAGTTCTTCTGCCATCCATATAGGACGTAGACTTCTTGCAGTTTTTGCACCCCAAATTTTTACCTTATCAGATGACATGGAATGATTTTAGTTAAATTTGAGCAAAAAAAAAGGGGCCTCACGGCCCCTTTCTTTAACCTAGAAGTTTACTTTTCGAAGTGAAATTTATTTTTCTAGGTTTCTGATCTTCTGGAATGACTCTTTCAAGTCCTATGTAGAGCATGCCATTGTTCAAAGCAGCACCCTTGATGACCATATCATCAGAGAGAACGAATTTCTTCACAAAATTCCTTGCTGCAAGACCTTGATGAACAATGCCTTCACTAGCATCTTTGTCTTTAGATCCTGTAACAGTAAGGTTTTCTCCAGCAGCTTCTATATCAAGCTCACTTTCTTCAAAACCAGCTACAGCAAGTTCTATCGTATATTGTTCATCGCTAACCTTCCTTATGTTGTAAGGTGGATAGTTTGATGTTTGTTTAGAATTCGCTAGCAATGACAGAGTGTCAAAAGTCCTATCAAATCCTACCGTAAGAGGGGAAATATCCCTCCATAAAAGTTCAAATGTATTATTTACCATTTTTATACTCCTATATTTAGCAAGTTAAAATTATGTGAATCCTTAAGAGGCACTCACCATGTATACATGGGTGCTTAAGTAATAATTTCAAGGTTCATATAAAAAATTAATAACTAGATTTGTAGTTTAAATTTTATGATAATCCATGTATGAGAGAAGAAGAAAAATCCGTTGACCAGGTTCATTGGGTAACAGTTGCAAGCGAAAAAGTTTTACTTGCGATAATAGGAATAGCAACTTGCGTAGCTGCTTTACAACATCTTTATCAAATGTACTTGGTTCAGGAAATTGTATTGGCAGATTTATTTATGCTTTTTATTTTTACTGAAATTCTTGCTATGGTAGCCGCATTTTACAGCTCCAAAAGAATTCCAGTAACTCTACCAATTATCATTGCCATAACAGCTCTTTGTAGATTAATTGTTATGCAAAACAAAGATATGGATGCATTGATAATTATTGCTGAAGCAAGTGCTGTGATTATTCTCGCTGGAGCAGCTTACATCATGAGCCTGAAAGACAAAATAAGTTTAGAGAAACTGCAAGATCGAGAAAGCTAGTCAAGGGTCTTTATATTTTTTTCTAAAAAATGTAATATTTTTATTTATTTCAAAGGAGAGAAAAATGAAAAAAATATTTAAATTTTTTGTTATGGTTTTTGCCTTAACAAGTGGAAATTTATTTTCACAACAGTTTGCTTCGACTGGAATCGAGGTTAACTTCGGAATTAATTCTATAAATCCTGTAGCGACTCTCAACAATGTCACTACTTATATGGAATCTGACGATTTTAATTCCTTGGGAATTTCAGCGGGTCTTTACCAAGTTAATACGAATGGTTCTGATAGCACTACTCACAGTATAGCTTTCTATTATTCCGATACGGAAGAATTACAAAAAGCGTACGATGTTTCTCTTACGTCGCCAGCTGTAGCGACTTTACTTATGAATTCAGCTAAAAATGGCACAACAAACACTAATGAGAGCACTTATATCAACACGCGAGAAAAAATCACTCCTGAGGATGTTGCAAAAAATACAACTTTTTACATATGGAGAATTAAAACGGCTGATGTTCCAAGATACTTAAAAGATTGGGATAAGCTAATTTCTGAAATAGAGAATAATGGAACAGCAGCTGATTCATACGGCTTAAAAGTAACTTTTGCTGGTGGAATAAAAGATGAAGATTTATTTGTTTGGGCGGGTTACGAAAGCCAAAAACAAATGATGGATCAATTAGCTATTTTCAATGCTTCACAAAGCTCGGTAGACTTTAATAGAAAAATTTCTAGTTACACAGAAACTGTTTCAACAGAAATATGGTCTCAGATAAATCTTTGGAATGGTGAGGCCTATACGGAATAGAGGTAAATATGATTGTAATAGCTGTTACAAAGTGGGAAGGAACCCCTGAAAAAATACAAGAAACTGTCGATAATGTTAAAGCTGCCGCTGATCTCCACGCTTCCTTGGGAGCCAAGAATCCAAGATTTTGGCGTTCTGTTTCTGGAGGAGGAGTTCAAAAAGCATACTATTCTATAGAGTTTGATTCTCATGAGGATTATGGGAAATGGCAAGATGAAATGATGGAATCAGAGTTTTGGCCTGAGTTTCAAAAATTTATTAATGAAGGTTATCCAGATATTGAATATATAAGTACGGATATTTACTACAGCATGATTTAAATGAAAGGGCCTTAAGAGGCCCTTTTATTTTTTTTTTATTCTAAAAATTAACTGATCATCTTTTTTTTCAAAAGATATCAACTGGTGACAAAGAAATTCACAAAATTTTTCAACATCTTTTTTTGCTGCAGGATCAGTGGCGATTAGTTCAATTATTTGACCCGAATCAGATTCATGAATAGCTTTATGAAGAAGCATAATTGGTTCAGGACAAATCAAACCAATAGCGTCAATCTTCATTTTTAAAATACCTTAAACGTTCTATATCATCTTCGTTAGTCTCTGCCCCATATTGAATTTCAATAATATGACAAGGCTGATCAAATGGGTTAAAAATTTGATGCCAAGATTCTTTTTTCACATGGAAGGTGTCTTCGGTATCTAAAGATATTTCTTCATAATTTTCGGGATCTTTTTTACTGAAATTGACAGAACATTTCCCTTTACTGACAAACCAAATCTCGTTTCTTAAAAAATGTCTTTGGAAACTCATCCCTTTTCCTGGAGCAATGATCAATTCCTTGAGTTTAAGAAAATTATTTGAAAATAATTCATAAAACTCTCCCCAAACCCTTTCTTCTCTATCATATTGAAAATTCTTTAGAATCCAACTCGATGAATTTTTTTTGTCCTCACCTCCTACACCAAACTTGAAAGTAATATCTTCAACCTCCATCTCGGTAATATTATCTTTTGTTCGATCTCCGCCGTTACAAAATATAATTTCTTCATTCGGGTAAGAATTTTTAACTTTTATCAATGCTTTTGAAGCACTTCCATTTTCATCATCTTCAAAATCTATTACTTCATCAACCATTTTTAGATTTTCAATAATGACACTTCGCTCTTCAAAGGGCATAAAAAATTTTCCCTTTTTATTTACAAGCCAATCATCGCTATTTAAAGCTACAATTAGCTTGTCTCCTAATTCTTTAGCGGCTTTGAAATAGGCTATATGTCCAGAATGAACTGGATCGAAACCACCACTTACAACAACGACTTTCATAAAAGGTATATTTTAAATTATTTCTTAGTTAAAAAATTTTAAAATTTTTATCCTGTATGGCTTTTTTGGTAGTTCTATCCAATCTAAATAAGACCAAAATGGAAGCTAAGATCACTCCACAACACATCCCAATCCACATGCCATAAGCACCTTGAGCTGGAACAAAAAAATCAGTTAAACCTAAAGAGTATCCGATAGGAAGGCCAAAACACCAAAACGCTATAATCATAATGTACATGGGGGCGTAAGTATCTTTGTAACCTCTTAAGGCTCCTTGACCTGTAAAGCTTATTCCGTCGGATAACTGCATAAAAGCTGCAACGAACAAAAGAGAGCTGGAAAGAGCAATTATTGAAGGATCAGCATTAAACCAAGATGCAAATTTACCTCCAAATAATATTAAACCTACAAAATTAAATGAAGCCAATGTAACAGCTGTCACAATTGCAAAAAAAGATGAATATCTAGCTGCCACAAATTCTCTTGCTCCAAGAAGATTGCCAGATCTAACAGCAGCTGCTAATCCAACTGATAATGGCAACATAAAGGTAACTGTAGTTACTTGCATGGCAATGGCATGGGAGGCAATTGTTTTCTCACCAAGATTACTAAGCAGAAGACCAGAACCACTAAAAAGACCAAACTCAACAAATATGCAGGCACCTATTGGAAAACCTAATTTAAAGATCTCTGAAATCTTTTCTAGGTTCGGTTTTTCATATTCCGAAAATAAATTTGCAGATTGATAATATTTGGAAGAATAAATATAAATTACTAACGCTAATAAAGCACCCCAAGATGAAATAGCAAAAGAAATACCACAGCCTGCTCCGCCGAGCTCTGGCAGGCCAAATTTTCCAAATATAAATCCATAATTTAATAGAGCATTTGAAGCCACCATTCCTAAATTGATTATTGTTATTGGAATTGGTCTTGTAATGCCTTCACTGAAGGATTTAAGGGGTTGAAACAAAAATAACGCTGGAGTTCCTATCATTAAGCCATTCAAGTAACTTCTAGTAATATTTTGAACATCTTCAGGGGTACCAAAAAAATCAAGTATCTGCCCGGCATAGGATAGATAAATTGTTACAAGAATTATAAGAGGAATGCATAACCAAAAAGCTTGTTTCAATAACGGTCCAATTTCATGATTCTTTTTGGCCCCATAGAATTGAGCTACAAATGCAGTCACAATGAACAAACTTCCACCCAATCCAAAAAAAACTGGCCAAAAAAGCATATTGCCCGTTGCTACCGCTGCTTGATCTAAGGTGCTGTAACTTCCTGTCATTAAAGCTGCAATGACGCCGGTAGCATGTGAAGCAAGCTGAGAAAAATAAATAGGTATAGCTAAACTTGCAAAAGTTTTAAGTTCAAAACTCATTTTTTTTGAATCTTGGCCAACTATTTCAGGAAGCTTATCTTCGATTTCGTTCATAAAGGTAGGGTATGATACTACTTGAAACTGTCCTGGAGATAAAAATTAGAAGAGATAATCGCCCCTTTTGGTTAAAACGCATTCATTGGTGGTTTGATCAAAAATATATTAAAAACGTTTTAGCGCCCCAATTTGAAAATTTGGGTGATGGGCCTCTGGTTTTGGGCGTTAAATACTTGCATATAAATGGAGAGGGAATCTCAGTGGGAGACTTTGCAACTTTTATTTCTGCACCAGACTCGCATATTCATTTAACCACTTGGAATGCAGATAAGCATAATGGAAAAATAGAAATTGGAGATTATTGTTTATTCAGTCCCGGGGTGAGAGTTTCAGCTGCGACAAAAGTTAAAATTGGAAATTCTTGTATGTTTGCTAATAGTGCATACATATCTGACTCAGATTGGCATGGGATATATGATCGTGCACTGCCTGTAGGCCAATCGAAGGAAGTAGTACTTGAGGATAATGTTTGGATTGGTGATGGAGCAATAGTGAGCAAGGGCGTGACTATTGGAAAAAATTCAATTGTTGGTGCTAGAACAGTAGTAATAAAAGATGTGCCGGCAAATGTAGTAGTAGCAGGAAATCCTGCAAAAATAGTTAAAGAATTAGACTCTGAAGAAAAAATTGTTTCAAGAGCAGATATGTTTTCTAGCCCGAAAGAATTAGATGACCTTTATCTTGAGATTGATCGAATTAGTTTGAAAAAAAACACTCTAATTAGATGGATAAAAAGTAAATTTCATCCAAGTTCTGATCAATGATTGAGATAGTTGCTGACAAAGATATTCCATATTTAAAAGAAGTTTTTGAAAACTCAAAAACTTTCCGTTTAAAAACTTTACCCTTCGATGAAATAAATAAAAAAACCTTAAAAAACTCACAAGCTTTGCTGTCTAGATCTGCAACAATTTTAAATGATGAGCTAATTCATGGCACAGATATTAAATTTATTTTTTCTCTAACTTCTGGAGAGGATCACATAGATCATGATTTTTTATCTTCTAGAAAAATTTTTATAAAAACTGCTAAAGGTGCCAATGCACAAGCTGTTTTAGAATACACATTGGACGCACTGAGCTTTGCTTCAGAAAAAAAAGTTGGGATGATTGGAGAAGGACATATCGGAAGTAAATTAAAAAAAGTACTCTCTTTTTTTAATTACGAAACTATAACCTTTGATCCATATAAGTTTGAAAACAGCATTGATCAAAAGGATGCTGTATTAAGATGTCCAATCATAAGCGTTAATGCGTCTTACTCAAAAAAAGGTGATTATCCATCACACAACTTAATTTCGAATTTAGAGCCTGAGCAAATGCTGATAAATACTTCTAGAGGAGAAGTTGTCGATTACAAAGCAATTATGAAAAATACCAATGCAAAACTTATTTGCGATGTTTGGAATAAAGAACCAAATTTAAATGTGGATGATATCGGGGATACTTTTATAGGAACTCCTCATATTGCTGGAAATACTTTAAATTCTAAAACTGAGGCTCTTAATTTAGCAATTGATTCACTGAAAGAGTTTTTCGAAACAAATGATTTAAATAATTTAAAACCAATAAATAAAACGCTTAATTTAGATAAGTTTTTAGACAATGATGAAATTAAAGAGAGTGAAATTCCATTTAAATTTATTAAGCGTTTTATCGATATTGAAAGCATAAGCGACTCTTTCAAAAAAGATTTAAATCTATTTAATGGAAGGGATTCATTTTCCAACTTTTTTCAGGCAGTCAGAAAAAAAAATGAAAGAATGGGTTTTAGAGACTACCTTTTGTCAACAAAATTGCTAAGCGATGAAAAAAAAGAATTACTAACTTTATTAGGATTTAAGATTCATGAAGAATAAATCTTTATAATAAATGGATGAAAGACCTAAAAGACAAAATATCTGACAAAGCCTATTATGTAACTCAAGAACAAGGTACTGAACCTGCTTTTACCGGAGAATTATTAGATGTAAAAGATGATGGTGTTTTTAAATGCGTTTGTTGTGGAAATCCTCTCTTTGTCACTAAAACCAAATTTGAGTCTGGTACGGGGTGGCCAAGCTTTTGGCAACCAATAAATGAGGCTGCAGTTAAAAATGTTGAAGATAGGAGTCATGGAATGATAAGAGTTGAGGTTCAATGTGGAAATTGTAATGCTCATTTAGGGCATGTTTTCCCAGATGGCCCTCAGCCAACAGGATTGAGATATTGTATGAATTCTGTTGCCATGACTTTTGAGCCTGATGAGTAAGATTTGGCAATCTTCAGCTGGGTTTTCTTTTTTTACACTCATATCAAGAATCTTCGGATACCTCAGAGATCTTGTTTTAACATCTCTTCTGGGCGCTAGTTCAGCTCATGATATTTTTGTTGTAATTTTTAGAATTCCAAACGTTTTTAGAAGTTTCTTTGGAGAGGGAGCATTAGCGCAATCCTTGGTTCCTAGCATCATAGAAGCTAAGGAAAATTTGAATTCCTTTTTAAATCAAGTTTTCACCTTGTTGTTTGTAACTCTTTTATCCTTTGTGATGATCGCAGAACTTTTCCCAGGTTTATTTATCTCAATATTCGCACCTGGATTTTTCGTAGATCCAGAAAAATATCAATCAGCTTCAGATTTTTTAAGGTTAGTTTTTCCTTATATTTTGTTAATTTCTTTTACAGCTTTTTTTGGGGCGATTCAAAACTCAAAAAAGATTTTCCAAATTATTGCTGCAACTCCAATTATTTTTAATATCACTTTAATCTGCTTTGCTTTATTTTCTAATGAATTTGATTTGCAAATTTTGGGAATTGCAATTTTGATTGCTGGATTAATTCAACTTGGAATTAATTTTATCGTTGTGATTTATTTTAATTACTTTCCAAAATTAGTTTTAAATTTTGATAAAGAAATACTTAAATCCTTTTTTAATAAATTAATTCCTGCTTTTTTTGCGGCAGGTATCTATCAACTAAACGTCTTAGTTGACACTATTTTTGCTTCTTTTTTAGTTACAGGCAGCCCTACTTGGCTCTATCTTTCAGAAAGATTGATTCAGTTTCCGCTTGGATTGTTTGGTGTGGCTGTTGCCTTGGTAGCATTACCGAATATGACCGAATTATTCCTTGAAAAAAAAATGGAAGAATTAACTCTTCAGAGTAAAAAATTATTAAAGGTATTATTTTTTTTAGGACTTTTATGCGTTATTGGAGCTTTTTTATTTGGTGAATTAGCAATTAAATTACTTTTCTTGAGAGGAGAATTCACTTCTTTTGACGTTGGAATGACCTTTCTAGCCTTACAGGGGTATGCTTTTTCAATGTTATTTATCTTGCCTCAAAAATTTTTTAATAGCATCTTTTTTGCAATTTCTAAAGCCAATATGGTTGTTGTAACTGGTTTAGTTTCTTTAATTTCAAATATAATTTTTAATTATTTTTTTATTTATCAATTAGACTATGGTCACTTCGGTCTGGCTTTAGCAACTTCTATTAGTTCAGGCATTATTTTTATAGTTAGTTATATTTGGCTTCGCAAACAGGGAATTTTAAAATTAATCTAATATGTATTTAATTAGAGACATACATAATATAGATTTCTTTAACAAAAAGTTTTCCTCAAAACCATTGATTGCAACAATTGGCAATTTTGACGGCCTTCATTTAGGCCACAAAGAGATTATAAAAAAAATGAAATCAATCGGTGATAAGGATGATTTGCAATCTTTAGTAATTTTTACTGAACCTCATGCAAAAGAATTTTTTGCTGAGCAAAAGGCATTATCTGAACAACCTACGCGAATTTCTCCATGGAGAGACAAATGCAAAAGACTTAAAGAAAACAAAGTTGATTTTGGATTTTTCCTTAGATTCAATAAAAAACTTCAAAACATGTCTCCAGATGAGTTTATTGACAAGATACTTTCAAAGTTAAATATAAAATATTTAATGGTTGGCGATGATTTTAAATTTGGTAAAGAAAGAAGTGGAGATTTTGACTTTTTATCTGATTGGGGATCGAACAATCAGATAGAGGTTGACAGGATTCCTACGCATAGTTTTGAGGGTAGACGAGTAAGTAGCACTTGGATAAGAGAAAGTATTGCTGATGGAAATTTTGATTTGGCTGCAAAATTATTAGATAGAAGATATACCTTTTCAGGCAAAGTTGTTTTTGGAAACAAGGTCGGCAGAACAATAGGAGTTCCTACTGCAAATATTTGGGTACCAAAAAGCAATCTTCCGATTAAAGGCGTATATGCAGTAAAAGCTTTGGTAAAAGGTGAAACTTTCAATGGAATTGCTAATATGGGTGTTAGACCAACTGTGGGTGGAACATCTCCTGTTCTAGAGATTCATATATTTGATTTTAATGAAGAAATATATGGTTGCAGAATAGAAGTTGAGTTTTATCAAAAAATAAGGAACGAAAAAAAATTTGAAAACTTAGACAAATTAAAAGAACAAATTAATTTGGATATAGCAGAAACCAGAAAATATTTTTCTTAAGTAAATGAAGAAATTGAAGGAAACATTAAACTTGCCTAGCACTGGCTTTTCTATGAAAGCCAATTTGGCACAGAAAGAACCTGAAATATTAAAATTTTGGGAAGAAATGGATTTGTATTCAAAAATTTTAGAAAAAAATAAAAATAAACCAAAATTTATTTTGCATGATGGGCCTCCTTACGCAAACGGACCGATACATTTGGGGCATGTGGTGAATAAAGTATTGAAGGACATAATAATTAAATCAAAAATTTTCTCAGGTTATAACTCGCCTTATGTGCCAGGTTGGGATTGCCATGGATTGCCAATTGAATTGAATGTAGAAAAAAAGTCTGGAAAAGCAAACATAGATATTTCTCCGGAAGAATTTAGATCCCAATGTAGAGAATATGCTAATCAACAAATTGCTATCCAAAGAAATGATTTCAAAAGATTGGGCGTGGTAGCGGATTGGAAAAATCCCTATAAAACCATGGACTTTAAATTTGAAGCCAACATTATAAGATCACTCGGAAAAATAATTGAAGCAGGGCATCTCCATCGCGGCTCTAAACCAGTTTATTGGTGTAAAGAATGTGGTTCAGCTTTAGCGGAGGCAGAAGTTGAATATGCGGACAAAGAATCTAAAGCTATTGATTTTTTATTTCCTATTAAGTCCGATCAACTCAAATATATTTTTAAAACCATTTCTTCGGAAAATATTTTTGTAGCTTCTTGGACAACTACTCCATGGACTATTCCAAGTAACAAGGCGATATGTTTTAACTCTAAATTCACTTACGAATTAATAGAGCTTAAATTTAAAGGAAAAATTTTAAATTTAATAATTTGTTCTGATCTTATTGAGGCGACCTTGGAAAGATATGAATTAGATAAATATACAAAATTAGGCAAAGTTACTGGAGACAAGCTTTCAGGTTTAATTTGTGATCATCCTTTTTTAGATCAAAAGTCTCCTCTGATTTCAGGAGATCACGTTACTCAAGAAATGGGAACTGGGTTTGTGCATACCGCACCAGCCCATGGACTGGAAGATTACGAAGCATGTAAAGATTTAGGATTTGACTTAACTAGTCCTGTCAAAGGAGATGGAAAATTTAGAGATAATATTTCTTTTGTAGGAGGGCAAACCATTAAGGAGGCTAATGAGACTGTAATCGACCTTTTAAGCGAAAAAAGTTTACTGATGGCTAACAAAAAATATTTTCATAGTGTTTCAACCTGCTGGAGACACAAAATTCCATTATTTTATAGAGCGACTCCTCAATGGTTTATTTCTATGAAAAAATCAGATCTCTTAGAAAATAGTGAAAGTATGATTGAAGAAATAAATTGGTTACCGGATTGGGGTAAATCAAGAATATCTGCAATGATGTCTGACAGACCTGATTGGTGTGTTTCAAGACAAAGAACTTGGGGCGTTCCTTTAACATTAATTATTCATAAAGAAACAGGAGAGCTTCATAAAGATACTTTGGAAATAATTGATAGGATTGCGAAAAAAGTTGAAACAGAAGGAATTGAAGCTTGGTTTTCTGAAGATATTAAAAACGTTTTAGATAAGGATTATAAAGAATACGAGAAGGTCACTGACATATTAGATGTTTGGTTTGATTCGGGGGTAACTCATAATTGTGTTTTGAAAGAAAATGAAAATTTAAACTATCCCGCTGATTTATATTTGGAAGGCTCTGATCAGCACAGAGGATGGTTTCAATCATCGTTGCTGTCATCTGTGGCTATGAATAAAGATTCTCCTTATAGAACTGCATTGACTCATGGTTTTGTAGTGGATTCAAAAGGAAAAAAGATGTCAAAATCTTTAGGCAATGTGATTTCTCCTCAATCGGTTTGGAACAAGCGTGGTGCAGAAATTTTAAGAGCATGGGTTGCCTCTACCGATTTTAGAAATGAAATGAATTTTTCGGAAGAGATTTTAGAGAGGACTTCCGATTCCTATCGACGCATAAGAAATACAATTAGATTTTTGATTAGTAATCTTGATGATTTTGATTTAAAAAATGATGATTTAGATCTATTTAAATATACCGAAATAGATAAATGGATAATTGAAAAAGCAAATGATCTTCAGGAACAAATTAAATTGGATTATGATAATTATGAAATTCATCTTGCTTTCCAAAAAATACTTTCTTTTTGTTCAAATGAATTAGGAAGTTTTTATTTAGATATTATTAAAGACCGCTTATATACATCGAAAAAAGATGGAGCTGCTAGAAAATCGTCTCAATTAGCAATTTATCATGTTTTAAATGGCTTAATAAGATGGATAGCGCCAATACTGAGCTATACGGCGGAAGAAGCTTATCAAGAATTTAAAAAAGACAAATCTTCGGTATTCCTCCTTGAATGGTATGAAGATTGGCCTAAATTTGAAACTTCAATAAATGATGAAACGTGGGATCTTCTTCTTCTTATGAAAACAGAAGTAAATAAATATTTAGAGGAAAAAAGGAATAATGGAGAAATAGGGTCTTCTTTAGAAGCGGAATTAGATTTGGAATGTAACAATAAAATTTTTATGCAATTAAACGAAATATCAAATGAATTAAAATATCTTTTTATTACTTCAAAAGTTAACTTAACCCTAAAAGAAGAAGAAAATTTTAATTCTGAAATTCCAGGTTTAAGTATTTCTATTAAATCCACAGATTTAGAAAAATGCGCTCGTTGCTGGCATCATGTTGAATCGTTAGTTTCTTATGGCGAAGATAACATTTGTTTAAGATGCAACGAAAATATAACTGGAAAAGGTGAGACTAGATTTTTTATATAATACTCGTCTAAAAGTAAAATTATTTTGTTTAATATTTGCTCTGATATTAATTGATCAAGTCTTAAAATTATTTATTTTAAATAATTATGAAATTAATCAATCTAAACAAATTTTTAGCATTATAAGTTTCACGTTTGTGAAAAATTATGGGGTTGCATTTAGCTTTTTAAATAATGAAAGTTTTAATTTGTCACCCTGGATCTCAATTTTAGTTTTAATTATCTGCTTTGTATTATTTTTGTATATTTTTACTTCTTTTTTTAAAGAAAATTTTTCAACTACTGAATATTTTGCTTTCTCTTTAATTTTAGCAGGCGGCTTAGGAAACTTTATTGATAGAATTAATCATGGTTTTGTGGTTGATTTTATTGATATATCTTTCAATCCGTACATATTTAATTTAGCTGATTCGTATGTCACCATAGGTATATTGATTTATGTATTTAAATCTTTAATTTTTTATAAAAAATGAAAGTAATTAAATTAGCTAATCCGCGAGGTTTTTGCGCTGGAGTCGATAGAGCTATTGACATAGTCTCAATTGCTTTAGAAAAGTTTGGAGCGCCAATTTATGTCAGACATGAAGTGGTTCATAACAGAAAAGTTGTTGAAGATTTAAAAAGGAAAGGTGCAATTTTTGTAAAAGAGTTATCAGAAATTCCAGAAGATGGCATTACAGTTTTTTCTGCTCATGGCGTTTCAGAAAAGGTCGAGCTTGACGCATATCAAAGAAAATTAAAATTTTTCGATGCGACTTGTCCGTTGGTTTCAAAAGTTCATAAAGAAGTCATCAGGTTTGGTTTAGCTGGAAAAGATATCGTCATGATAGGA
The DNA here is from genome assembly GCA_902614235.1 of uncultured SAR86 cluster bacterium. GTDB lineage: Bacteria > Pseudomonadota > Gammaproteobacteria > Magnimaribacterales > AG-339-G14 > CASICS01. The sequence continues at coordinate 185,541 of CACMKG010000002.1, read as the reverse complement.
CATAAAAATCATCCTGAGGTAGAAGGAACACTCGGAAGATTTCCTGAAAAATCGACAGGAAATATGTATTTAGTTGAAAATTTGGATCAAGCTAAAACTGTCTCAATTGAGCAGCCTGAAAACTTATATTTGGTTACCCAAACAACTTTATCGGTCTCTGATACAGAAGAAATAATATCTGAACTTAAAAAAAGATTTCCTTCTCTTCAAGAACCAAACTCAGAAGATATTTGTTATGCAACACAAAACAGACAAGATGCTGTAAAACAATTAGCACTAGAAACTCAACTTATTCTGGTTGTTGGATCGGAAAATAGCTCTAATTCAAATAGATTAAAAGAATTAGCAGAGAAATCAGGCTCTAGGTCTTATTTAGTAGATGATCCTGATCAAATATCCAAGGAAATGCTAAAAAATGTTTCTGCCCTGGGCATCACTGCTGGAGCTTCGGCTCCTGAAGAGTTGGTTCAATCTATAGTTCATAAATGCGTTAGCTTTGGCTATTCTAATGAAGAAGAATTAGATGGGTTAGAAGAAAATATTTATTTTAAACTCCCAGCAGAATTAAGATGAGAAAAAAAGTTGCAGTAATTGGAGCTGGAATTGCAGGAACAACTACTGCTTATTCTCTTGCCAAACAGGGTATGGAGGTCACACTGATTGACTCAAGGAGATATCCTGCTATGGCAACAAGCTATGCCAACGGTGGTCAATTAAGTGCAAGTAACTCAGAAGTTTGGAATACTCCAAAAAATCTAATCAACGGTATTAGATGGATGTTTAAAAAAGATGCACCTCTTTTATTTAATCCTTCCCCGAGTCTACAAAAATATAAATGGATTTTAGGATTCTTGATGGCTACCTTTGACGGCAAACACAAATCCAAAACTCAAGAGACCATTGAATTGGCTAAAAGAGCAAGACAGATATATTTTGATATTGCAGATCATGAAGGGATAGATTTTGATTTGCTTAAAGAGGGAATACTTCATTTTTACGATAATAAGAAAGAATTAAATGCAGCAGCAAGTAAGGCTTCATGGCTTCATCAAGACGGCATGGAATGGGAAGTCCTAGATTCAGATGAAGTTGAAGATTTAGAACCTGCTTTTAAATCTGCAAAAAATGATAAAAAAATTGTTGGCGGTATTTATACCAAATCTGATGCGAGTGGAGATATTCATAAATTTTGTAAAAATATGCATGAAGTGCTTGAGAAAAAATATGGTGTTAAGTCTAAATTTAATACAGAAATTGAATCAATTTATAAAGATAAAGACAAAGTTATTTTGTCTTCAACAAATGAATCTGGAGCCTCTGGAATGCAATTTGATCAAGTTGCAATTTGCGCGGGAATTGAGACACAAAGGTTTGCTGATACCCTTGGCGATTCTATGCGGGTTTATCCAGTAAAAGGTTATAGTGTAACGATTCAGTTAGACGATGAAAAATCAAAACTATCAGCTCCGAAAGTTTCACTCTTAGATGATCCTAAAAAAATTGTTTCAAGTAGGCTGGGAGATAGACTGAGAGTAGCGGGAACTGCTGAATTAGCTGGAACTAATAAAGATATTAAGCAAGATAGAATAAGGCCTTTACTAGGGTGGGTAAGAGAATATTTTCCAGGAGTAAGCACCGAAAATTACACACCTTGGGCGGGGTTAAGGCCGATGACTCCAGATATGATGCCATTAATTTTTGAGAGCAAAGCCAAAGGCATTTTTTACAACACTGGACATGGACATTTGGGCTGGACTTTAGGAGCTGCGACTGGAGATTTATTAGCCGAGAAAATGATTAATGACTAAAGAAAAAGGCTGGATAGATGGAGCTGAAATTTTAAAATCTCCTAATTTTGACGAAAGAAAGGATGATGTAAGTTTGATTGTAATTCACGCAATAAGTCTTCCCCCTGCTAAATATGGATCAAACCATATTGATAGGTTTTTTTTAAATGAATTAAATCCAACAGAAGATCCTTATTTCAAAGAAATATCTGATTTGAAAGTTTCTTCACATTTTTTAATTGAAAGAACAGGGATTCTGAAACAATTTGTATCAACAAATAACCGCGCTTGGCATGCTGGTGAGTCATCTTTTCAAGGTAAAAATAACTGTAATGATTTTTCAATTGGAATAGAGTTAGAAGGAACCGATAATAGTATGTTCGAAGATGTTCAATATTCAAAATTGATTGAATTGACACGTACTTTAATGCAAAACTATCCTAAAATTAGTAAAAATAGAATTGTGGGCCATTCATTCATTGCTCCAGGAAGAAAGTCAGACCCTGGAGATTTTTTTGATTGGAAAAATTATAAATCTAAGATTTAGTTATGCCGTCATTTGATATTGAATCCAAAGTTGATTTACATGAACTTACCAATGCCATAGATCAATCTAATAGAGTCATTGCAAATAGATATGACTTTAAGGAGGCTAATGCAAGCTTTGAGTTTGCCAACGAAGTTGTTAAGTTAAATGCAAATGAAGCTTTTCAAATTGATCAAATGATTCCAATATTAAAAGAAAATTTAGCCAAAAGAGGCATCGACTTAAAAGCCTTGAAACTAGGAGAAAAAAAAATATCTAATAGCATTGCATCCTTGGATGCTGAAATTAATCAAGGCATAAATCAAGACATAGCGAGAGAAATCGTCAAAATTATTAAGTCTTCTAAAATAAAAGTTCAAAGCTCAATTCAAGGAGATTCTTTAAGAGTCAATGGCAAAAAAAGAGACGAATTACAAGAAATTATTACTCTGCTTAAAAGTAAAGAGATAGAAATACCTCTCCAATTTGGAAACTTTAGAGATTAAACATGAGCTGGACTAATTCCTTAAGGAATTATCTACACCCTAGAGTAATTTTAGTTCTTTTTTTAGGTTTCCTGTCTGGCTTGCCTCTAGGTCTTTTAATTGATCCTTTGAACTATTGGCTTGCTGAAATAGGAATTAAAAAGTCAACAATCGGACTTTTGTCACTGGTTTTATTGGCATATTCCTTAAAAATGTTTTGGGCCCCATTAGTAGATAGGCTGAGAATTCCTTATTTTTATAGAATTGGCCAAAGACGAAGCTGGCTTTTTTTATCCCAGGTTTTGAGCTTTTTTACAATAATTGTAATTGGATTTCAAAACCCCTCTGAAAATTTACAGGTATTTGTCTTAGCAGTTATTTTTCTTAGTATTTTTTCTGCAACACAAGATATTTGCGTAGATGCCTTAAGGATTGAGCTGGTAAATAAAAAAGAGATTGGAGAGGCTTCTGCAGTCTATATAATTGGTTATCGAATCGGAGCCGTTCTTCTTTCACAAGTTATTACCTTTTATATCGCAGAATTTTATGGCTGGAATTTGGCATACATATTTGTTGGAGTTTTATTTCTAGTTTTTTCTTTATCAATTTTATTTTTTTTACCAGAACCTGAGAGAGAAGAAAAACCATACATTTCTATTTTAAATACACCTATGATTTGGTTTAAAGATTCTTTTATTTCTCCTCTTACAGATCTTTTTTTAAGATACAAAAAACACTTGTTTTTACTTTTGTTACTTACTTTCACTTATCGCCTGAGCGATATGTTTTTGGGGCCAATGGCAATGCCTTTTTATCAATCAGTAGGATTTTCAAAAATTGAAGTAGCAGAAATTACAAATTTTTATGGTTTGTGGATGGCTATTATTGGCGGACTTTTTGCCGGTTTGACTCTCTTTAAATTTGGATTAGTAAAAAATATGGTCTTCGGAGCTATTTTTGTTCCCTTAGCAAATTTACCTTTTATCTATTTAAATTTAGTTGGATATGATATTTGGGCATTGGTGATAACTATAACTATAGATAATTTTTCTCAAGGTTTTATTGGAGTAGTTGGCATCACCTTTTTATCTAGAATGGTATCGAAAACGTATACCGCAACACAGTACGCTTTGCTCTTTGGATTGGTTGCTATTCCCCCAAGGCTTATTTCCGGCGGCTCTGGATTTATAGTTGAAGATTTTGGATTTCATTATTTTTTTATCATTTGTGCTTTATTGGGAATTCCAGCCATAATCTTTTCTTTGATGGTTTATAGAAAAAAGGAAATATTTGGGTTTGATTAAAAGGATAGAATTTTCATATTTTTGGACTTCTATTTTTATAATTGTCTTATTAATTTCTTCTTACGCTCTTTTTTCTCAGCCTAGCGGAGGATCGTTAATAAATTTGCCAGACAAAGCAATGCATTTTTTTCTATTTTTAACTTTGTCTTTTTTATTAAATAAATCAAATGATTATTTTAAAACTTCATTATTTTTTATTATTTTTTACGCAGTTTTATCCGAAATCATCCAATGGTTTCTTCCATATAGGGAAGGAGACTTCATAGATTTATTCTTTAATTTGCTGGGAATTTTAGTTATTTTTTGGAAAAAAATATTTTTCTTTTCTAGGGCTTGAAAAAATAAAAGAAGAACATAAATATATTTGGAGTTGTGTATTTCTTAAGTCTTATCTAGAATGCCGAACTCAAACAATAGATTAGAATTTATGGAGAAAGTTAAATGAAATTTAATCCACTCGGAGATAAGCTTCTAGTAAGAAGAGGCGATGAAGAAGAAACTTCTGCTGGCGGAATAGTACTACCTGGTTCAGCCGCCGAAAAACCTTCTCAAGGAGAAGTTTTGGCAGTTGGACCTGGCAAAACACTTGATAATGGAGAAAAAGTTGAAGTTTCAGTAAAGGTCGGTGATGTTGTAGTTTTTGGGCAATATGCAGGTAATAACACAATAAAAATCGATGGAGAAGAATTGTTGATATTAAGTGATAGTGACCTTTTAGGTACGGTATCCTAAATTTATAAAAAGAGGAAAAAATGGCTAAAGATGTAAAATTTGGAGATTCTGCTAGAGGGCAGATGCTTGACGGTGTAAATATACTTGCAGATGCAGTTAAAGTTACACTTGGACCTAAGGGAAGAAATGTAGTTTTAGATAAATCCTTTGGTGCGCCCACAGTTACCAAAGATGGGGTATCTGTTGCAAAAGAAGTTGAACTTCAAGATAAGTTCGAAAACATGGGTGCTCAAATGGTTAAAGAGGTTTCTTCTCAAACTTCTGATGCTGCCGGAGACGGTACAACTACTGCAACGGTATTGGCTCAATCAATAGTTAACGAAGGATTAAAGTCAGTTGCGGCTGGATTCAATCCAATGGATTTAAAAAGAGGTATTGATAAAGCAGTTGCCAAAGCTGTTGAAAGCATTCAATCAATGGCAATTCCTTGTGAAGAATCATCTTCTATAGCTCAGGTGGGTACTATCTCTGCAAATAGTGACAGCGAAGTCGGAGACATAATTGCTGAAGCAATGGACAAAGTGGGGAAAGAAGGAGTCATCACAGTCGAAGAAGCTTCGGGTATAGAAAACGAATTAGAAGTAGTAGAAGGTATGCAGTTTGATAGAGGATACCTTTCTCCTTATTTTATTAATAATCAAGAGAAGATGATTACAGAATTAGAAGATCCAATGATTCTTTTGCATGACAGTAAAATATCTAATATTAGAGATTTGCTTCCTTTGTTGGAAGCAGTAGCGAAAGCTGGAAAATCGCTTCTTATAATTGCTGAAGATGTTGAAGGCGAAGCTTTAGCAACCTTGGTTGTTAATAATATGAGAGGTGTTGTTAAAGTATCTGCTTGTAAAGCTCCTGGTTTTGGCGACAGAAGAAAAGCAATGTTGGAAGATATTGCAATTTTAACTGGCGGAACTGTTATTTCAGAGGAAGTAGGTTTAAATCTTGAATCAGCTACCATTGAATCTTTAGGAACTGCAAAAAAAGTAGTCTTGACCAAAGAAACTACTACTGTGATTGATGGCGCAGGAACTCAAGATAACATTTCTGGGAGAGTTAATCAGATCAGAGCACAGATAGAAGAAACTACTTCTGACTATGATAGAGAAAAACTTCAAGAGCGAGTTGCAAAATTAGCTGGTGGAGTTGCAGTAATAAAAGTAGGTGCTGGCTCTGAAATGGAAATGAAAGAAAAGAAAGCTAGAGTTGAAGACGCATTGCATTCCACTAGAGCTGCAGTCGAAGAAGGTGTTGTCCCTGGCGGAGGAGTAGCTCTTGTCAGATCTCTTCAAGCTGTTGATGGGCTTAAAGGCGACAATGAAGATCAAAACATTGGTATATCTATTGCTCTGAAAGCTATGGAGGCTCCAATAAGGCAAATAGTTTTAAATGCCGGAGAAGAGGCATCCGTTGTTGTTGATAAAATTAAATCCGAAAAAGGTAATTATGGATTCAATGCTGCATCCTCAGAGTATGGAGACATGATTAAAATGGGTATTTTAGATCCAGCTAAAGTAACAAGAACTGCTCTTCAAGCAGCAGGATCAGTTGCTGGTTTGATGATAACTACTGAAGCCATGGTCTCTGAAATTCCAGAAGAAAATTCTGCCGGCGGAATGCCTGGTGGCATGCCTCCAGGAATGGGCGGTATGGACGGGATGATGTAATTTCATCTAAAAAAAGGGCCTTTTAAGGTCCTTTTTTTTTACGTTTAATTTAATTGCTTTATAATAAAGTAAATAAATGGAGAGTTTGAATGGAATATTTTACGTACGTTTTATTTAGGTTTGCACATACTTTAGTAGGTATTGTTTGGATAGGCTTGCTTTATTATTTTAATTTTGTTCAGACAGAATATCTAAAAGAAGCTGAACCAGATGCTAAATCAGATGTTTTAAAAAAGCTTGCACCTAATGCATTGTGGTGGTTTAGATGGGCAGCTTTTTTTACTTTTTTAACAGGACTTTATATGTTGTATGTTCTCCAAACTGGAGCTTCATTAATGATTATATTAGGTGCTTTGATGGGCACCATAATGATGCTTAATGTGTGGGGAATAATTTGGAGAAATCAAAAAATAGTAATTGGTTTAAAAGAAGGCGATGCCGCAGTAGCTGGCGCAAAGGCTGGTCTAGCATCAAGAACAAACACTTTATTTTCTATTCCAATGCTATATTTTATGGTTTTCTCTGCGCATATGCCTATTGGAACTGAACATTATCCAACTTTTATGCAAGGATATAGTGGGTTGGGATTTTTGATAGTTTTAGCATCAATCTTATTAATTGAAGCTAATGCTATATTTGGGAAAATGTATCCTGTAATAGCATCTGTTAGAGCAGTTATTACTTCTAGCATTGCCCTTACAGTTATATTTTCAGGTTTAGTTTACTATTTAGTCTAAATCTTCTTCATCAAGGTCAGGGGGTAAAAGTTCCGTGACCTTGGTAAATTTAATCATATTATCTTTAATAAGAACTGTTTCTATTAAATAATTCTCAATCTCTAGAGAAATATTGGCTTCAGGAATAGTTTCAGTATTTTCTAAAATTAAGCCATTTAAAGTTTTAGGGCCCGAGAGAGGTAAATTCCATCCAAGTCTTTTATTAATTTCTCTTACGGAAATACTTGCATCGATTAAGTAAGAACCGTCTTTTTGCTCTTTTATATCTACTTTTACTTCGTCATGCGGATCTGCAAGTTCTCCAACGATTTCTTCGAGAATATCTTTTATATCCACCATACCCTTAACAGAACCATATTCATCTAAAACTATGGCCACCTTTTTTTTATCTTTTTGAAAATTATTGAGTTGGATATTAAGAGAAGTATTTTCTAAAGCAAAATAAACTTCTTCAGCATTATTTAATAATGAGTCCCTGTCATACTTGTTTGAAGATAAAAAAGAGTTAATTCCGTATAAATCTATTATTCCCTTTATATCATCAAGGTTTTGATCAAAGATTGGAAAGAACTCTTTTTTCGAGCTTTCTAAAAAACTTTTTATTTCATTAATATCCTTTGAGAGATCAATTCCGATGACATCATTTTTAGGAATCATTACTTCATCAATGGAAATTTTGTCCAGTTCTAATACACTCAAAAGCATTTCTTGATACCTAGACGGAATTAGATCTCCAGAATTTTCTAAAATACTTTTTAATTCTTCTGGAGATATGTCATCGTCAGATTGTTTTTCTTCGACTCCAAAAAGTTTCAGAATAGAGTTAGAAAAAAAGTTTACAATCCATACTAAGGGATATAGGACTTTCTGAAGGAATTTAAGAATTATTGATGCAGGAAGAGCGACTTTTTCTGCATAATTTGCAGCAAAAGTTTTAGGAGTTACTTCTGCAAATATTAAGACTATCATTGTTAAAATTACTGAACCTATAAAAACTCCACTATCTCCAAACAATCTCAAACATAAAATTGTAGTTAAAGAAGCAGCTAATATATTTACAAAGTTATTTCCTATTAAGATAATTCCGAGCAATCTATCGGGTCTCTGCAGTAATTTATTTGCTCTGATAGCTGATTTATCTTTTTGCTTGATTAAATGTTTCAACCTAAATCGGTTAAGCGCCATCATTCCAGTTTCAGAGCTAGAAAAAAAAGCAGAGAGACAAAGTAAAATAAAGATGCTAACAACAAGCATCCAAATAGGAAGTTCGTTCAAATTTCAGTGAAGAAGTTTAAGAAAATTAACATTGTTTCTTAATTATATGATGTTTTACTTGAATACCAAATGAATTTACTTAGAATAGCCATTCTTAAAATAAAAATAATAAATTATGGTAACAATTAGACTTTCTAGAGCAGGTGCGAAAAAGCGCCCTTATTATCATATTACTGTGACTGACTCTAGAAAACCTAGGGATGGAAGATTCATTGAAAGGGTAGGGTTTTTTAACCCAATTGCTCAAGGAAAGGACATTAGGTTAAGTATAGATCATGAAAGGGTGGATTATTGGGTCGGCACAGGAGCTACATTAAGTGAAAGGGTTGAATCTCTTATAAAAGAATCAAAATTATCTCCAGAAGAAATATTAAAGGTAGAAGAAAAGAAAGAACAACTTAGATTAAAAAAATTAGCTAAGAAAAAGGAAAATAAGGAAGCTCCAGTCGAAGAAGCTCCAGTCGAAGAAGCAGCAGAAGCTCCAGCCGAAGAAGCTCCAGCCGAAGAAGCAGAAGAAGCTCCAGCCGAAGAAGCAGCAGAAGCTCCAGCCGAAGAAGCTACTGAAGATTCAGAAAAAAAAGAAGATAAATAAAATTATTTAATATGAATAACCAAGATGACGAATTCATTTTGGTCGCTTCTGTGGGTAAACCAATAGGACTTAAAGGTTGGGCAAAAGTAAATTCTTTTACAAGACCTCCTGAAAATTTATTTAATTATAAAAATTTCTTCATTGATGAAGGCGGAACAAAAAAAGTTTTTAAAATAAAGAAATTCTCTAAATCAGGTAAAAACTATATTTTTAAAATTGAATCTTTTAATTCCCTTGAAGAAATAGAAAGGTATAAAAATAAAGAAATATTTATTAATTCAAAAGATCTTCCCAAACTTAAGGAAAATGAATTTTATTGGAAAGACTTAATCGGCAAAGAAGTAGAACTAGAAAATGGAACTTTCGTTGGAGTTGTCACAGAAATAATAGAAACTGGGTCTGATGATGTTTTGGTTGTTGAGAAAGAAAATAAAAAAGAACTTATTCCATTTAATTTTGGAGAAGTGATAAAAAAGGTGAGTGGTGATTTAATCATCGTAGATTGGCATACTTAAATGAAAGCGGTTTTCGTTACAATATTTCCCGAATTAATTGAATCTTTCTTTTCAGTAGGTGTAATCAATAAAGCTTTGGATGAATCTATTATAAATTTTGAAGTAGTAAATCCTATCAAATTCCTAAAAAATAATGAACGTTTAGATGACGCTCCATATGGAGGCGGTCCTGGAATGCTTTTCAGGACTGAGCCTTTAGAAGAGGCCATCAATGAATCAAAAAAACTAACCTCCAGTAACGCAAAAGTTATTAATTTATCACCTCAAGGAAAAAAGCTAACACAAGAAAAAGCAAAAAAATTGGCACTGGATAAAGAATTGATTTTTGTTTGCGGAAGATATGAAGGAATAGATCAGAGAATAATCGATTCAAAGATAGATGAGGAAATTAGTATCGGCGATTATGTGGTAACAGGTGGAGAATTGCCTGCTTTAATAGTTTTTGATTCAATTGTAAGAAATATTGAAGGAGTACTAGGAGATATAAACTCGCTTGAAGAGGAATCATTTTCCCATCAATTAATTGAATATCCCCAATACACAAGACCAGAAAAAAATAATTTAGGCAATGTTCCCGAGATTTTATTATCTGGAGATCATAAAAAAATTAAAACTTGGAGAAAAAAACAGTCTCTTGGAAAGACTTTTCTTTTAAGAAGAGATATTTTTCCGAAAGAATTAAGTTCTGATGATTTTAAGCTCTTAAAAGAATTTCTTAGTGACCTTGGGTACGAATCTGATAGAATTGCCGACTTAATAAAGAATATAAATAAAAAATGACAAGTTCAAGAAAATTCGTTCAGATTGTTGAGGCTTCTCAATTAAAGAAAGATATAGCTGAGTTTTCTCAGGGAGACACAGTTCTTGTAGATTATCTTGTTAGAGAAGGTTCAAAAGAAAGGTTTCAGCCTTACGAAGGCGTAGTTATCGCTATCAAAAATAGAGGTTTGAACTCTGCTTTTACTGTAAGAAAGATTTCTAATGGTGTCGGTGTTGAAAGAACCTTTCAAACTCATAGTCCTTTAATAAAATCTATTAAAAGAAAAAGAAAAGGTAAAGTAAGGCAATCTAAGCTTTTTTATCTTAGAGAAAGGTCAGGAAGATCGGCAAGGATCAAAGAAAAAATTTAAAATCATTCTATGAGTGGAGACGAGAGGCAAATTCTTGATGCCTTTATAGATACTATCTGGATAGAAAAAGGTTTAAGTCAAAATACTCTCAATTCTTATAAAAGCGATACTGAAAAATATTTTTTATGGTTATCAAAGAATTCTTTAAATTATAAAAAAGTTTCTAGAGCTGAAATCCTTGAATATCTTTCTTTTTTATTTAGCCAAAAACTAGGAAGCAAATCAGTAGCAAGAAAACTTTCTTCATTAAGAGTTTTTTACAAATATCTAGTAGTAAAAAATATTCTCACTTTAGACCCATGTGAAAAAGTTGAGACTCCAAAAGTTATGAAATCCATTCCCAAAACTTTGGATGAGAAAGAAATTGAAAAGCTCTTAGAATGTCCTGATGTTAATTCAGCCTTAGGTCTTCGAGATAAGGCAATGATAGAAACTTTATATTCCTGTGGACTTAGAGTATCTGAGTTGATTGACCTAGAGCTGATACATGTAAATGCTCGTCAAGGAGTAATGAAAGTTTTGGGTAAGGGTCAAAAAGAAAGGTTAGTCCCTATGGGAGAGAAGTTAATAAATATAATGGATGCTTATTTAAACGACAGTAGGCCTAAATTGCTAAACAGAAATATTTCAGATTATTTTTTTATATCCTCAAGAGGCTCAAAAATGACGAGACAAAGCTTTTGGCATAGAATAAAATTCTATTCCGATAAAGCAGGTCTTAATAAAAAAAATATATCACCTCATGTTTTGAGACATGCTTTTGCCACGCACTTGCTAAATAATGGCGCTGATTTAAGAGTGGTTCAGCTTTTATTAGGACATAGTGATTTAAATACAACTCAGATTTATACAGAGGTTGCTAAATATAGACTGAAACAACTTCATAATGAACATCACCCAAGGGGATAAATGAAAAAAACTATTTTTGTATTTCTTTTTATAATTTCCTGTTCTCAAATAGAAAACGACTCTAGTCAATTGATTGAAGAACAGTTATCTAAAGTCATTCCCATAGAATTGAATATTGACTCAATAAAAGAATCTCAACTACCTAATTTTTATGAAGTCATACTATCCGATGGTTCCTTTTTTTATGTTGAGAAAGGGGGTCAATATTTAGTTCTAGGAGATATTTTTAAAATTAAAAACGAAGAATTAGTTAATTTATCCAGAGAAAAAAATTATTCTAAAGCTAAGGATATGCTTCAGAAAATAGATGAAAAATCTTTAATAAAATTTTCCCCCAAAGAGATTAAGTATAAAGTTTACGTATTCACAGATGTGGATTGTGGATTTTGTAGAAAATTTCACAATCAAATTTCTTCTTATTTAGATCAAGGAATTCAAGTAAATTATTTAGCGTTTCCCAGATCTGGTATCGATAGTGATACTTACAAAAAAATGTCTATTGCTTGGTGTTCTTTAAATAGACAAGAAGTATTAACAGGATTAAAAAAAGATAAGGATTTTGAACAAATTGATTGTGAAGATAATCCAATAAAAACTCATTTTGAATTAGCCAAAAGCATAGATATACAAGGAACTCCGACTATAATCTCTCAATCAGGTTTTACTATCCCAGGATATATCGAAGCTAAAGAATTACTTGAGTATTTAAAATAATGGATGAATTAGATAAAAATTTTTCTGCAATCAATAGGTTGCCTCCATATATTTTTGAACAAATTAATTTACTTAAGATGGAAGCCAGAAGAAAAGGAGAAGACGTCATAGATTTTAGTATGGGAAATCCAGACGGCGAGACTCCAAAAAGCATTGTCGATAAACTTACTGAGACCGTTCAGAGGCCTGACACTCATAGATATTCTCAATCCATCGGCATACCAAGGTTGAGAAAAGCTATTACCGATTGGTATGAACGAAAATTTGAAGTTGTCTTAAATCCCGAAACTGAAGCTATTGTCACAATAGGCTCAAAAGAGGGATTAGGCCATCTTGCAATGGCTACTGTAGACAAAGGAGACACTATTCTGGTCCCAAATCCTGCTTATCCAATTCATCCTTTTGGATTTGTAATTTCTGGTGCTGATATCAGACATGTTCCTATTGGACCAGACATTGATTTTTTTGAAAGCCTTCAAGAAGCCATAAAGTCTTCATTCCCTAAACCAAAAATGTTATTGATAAATTTTCCAAGTAATCCAACTACTCAGTGTGTTGATAAAGCTTTTTTTGAAAAAATAATAAAGATAGCTAAAGAAAATTCTATCTGGGTTGTTCATGATTTAGCCTATGCGGATTTATGTTTTGATGGATATAAAGCGCCTTCAATTCTAGAAGTCGACGGAGCTAAAGACATTGCGGTGGAATTTTTTACACTCTCAAAAAGTTACAATATGCCTGGTTGGAGGATTGGCTTTTGCTGCGGAAATACTGAACTTATAAGCGCTTTAGCTAGACTAAAATCTTACTTTGATTATGGACACTTTACTCCAATTCAAGTTGCTGGAATTGAAGCTTTAAATAATGGTGACGAGTACGTAGAAGAAATTTGTAATATGTATAAATCTAGAAGAGATACTTTATGTGATGGATTAAATTCTTTAGGTTGGGAAGTAGATAAACCAAAAGCAACAATGTTTGTTTGGGCAAAGATCCCTGAAAGTTTTAATATGAAATCGTTAGAGTTTTCCAGAATTTTACTCGAAAAAGCCAACGTAGCTGTTTCTCCAGGAATAGGTTTTGGAGAATATGGAGATGATTTTATTAGATTTTCTTTAATTGAGAATGATCAAAGAACTAAGCAAGCCCTGAAAAACATTAAAAAACTTTTTAAGTAAAGCATGAAAAAATTAAGAATAGGGCTTTGCGGGACAGGAAACGTTGGCTTTGCATTTGCAGAAACTATAATAAATTCAAAATCATTAATTAATCAAAATTATGGCCTTGATTTATCAATATCTTTAATTGGAGCAAGAAAAGGAAAAGTGCCAGGACTTGAGAATATTAAAGTTATAAAAGATATCCAAGAAGTTCCCCTATCCGATGAAGTTGATGTAGTAGTAGAATTAATAGGTGGAGTCGAAGAATCCTTCAAGCTTGCAAAAGCCGCATTAAATAATAAAAAACACTTTGTAACAGCAAATAAAGCACTTATTGCTGCTCATTCAAAAGAGCTTTTTGAAATTGCAAAACAAAATCAAGTTCATTTGGGCTTTGAAGCTTCTGTTGCTGGAGGAATTCCTATTATTAGGGTTATAAGAGACGGATTAATGAGTAATCAAATTAACTCTTTTGCTGGGATTTTGAACGGTACGTCTAATTTTATTTTTTCTAAAATGGCTGAAGAAGGGTTATCTTTCGAAACAGCTCTCTCTTTGGCACAGAAAGAAGGTTTTGCAGAACCAGATCCAACTTTTGACATATCGGGACAAGATGCAGCCCAGAAAACATGCATCTTAGCAACACTCTCATTTTTTAAACATGCAGTTATTGAAAACGTGCATTATGAAGGAATTGATAATATTTCGACTCAAGATATTGATTATGGGAAACAACTACAATTAGTCCTTAAGCCTCTATCAATTGGAATGTCAAAAAATAATAAATTTACTTTAGGCAGTTTCCCAGCTTTTGTTAAAGAAAAATCATTATTGGCTTCAATTCAAAACGAAAGTAATGCTGTGTTAATGAATACTGAAAGCACAGGAGGAACAATGTACGCTGGGCCTGGAGCAGGTGCAAAACCTACTTCTAATTCAGTGCTGACAGATATTATTGATATAGCAAGAGGCAAAATCTTTGATTATCAAGAATTTGTAAAAACTTCTCTTGATGCAAGTTTTGAAGATTTTTCATGTGGACACTACCTAAGAATGGAAGTAAGCGATGAGGCCGGAGTAATTGCTAAAATATCTACAGTAATGGCAGAAAATGGTCTCTCTATAGATAATCTAATTCAGAAAGAATTAGACAAGAAAGAAGATGTAATCCCTTTAGTGATTGTTACAAGTAATTCTGAAGAAAAAGTTATTCAGAAAGTTATTTCAGATTTACGAGAGTTATCAGAAGTAAAAAATTCGATTTCTCACTTAAGAATTCTGGATATATAAAAATGAAATACATTAGTACAAGAGGAGATTCAAGGAAATTAGACTTCATGGAGGTTTTAACATCTGGTACTGCAAAGGATGGCGGTTTGTACATGCCTGAGAGATTTCCCAATTTTTCGGAAGATGAAATAAGATCATTTGAGAATTTAAGCTATGAGGAATTGGCTGCAAATCTTCTTTTCCCATATATAGAAGGATTTCTTTCTAAGAATGATTTTGAAGAAATAGTTAAAAATGCTTATAGCTCATTTAGTATTCCTGAGATAGTGAGGTTGAATGAAACAAGAAGCTTAGGATTTGTTCTTGAATTATTTCATGGACCGACATTTGCTTTCAAAGACGTTGCAATGCAGCTTTTGGCAGCGCTTTTAGATAAAGCTGCAGAAAGATCAGATAAAAAGATTGTAGTATTGGGAGCTACTTCAGGAGATACAGGCTCTGCAGCAATAGAAGCTTGTAAGAATTTTAAAGATATTAATATTGTTATATTGTTTCCAGATCAAAAAATTTCGGCTGTTCAACAGAGGCAGATGACGACTTCTAATGCGGACAATGTTTTTCCCTTATCTGTAAAGGGTAATTTTGATGATTGTCAGAATCATGTAAAAAAAATATTTCTAGAAAATAATAATGAAAATGTTCGGTTTGTTTCGATAAATTCAATTAACTGGACAAGAATCATGGCTCAAAGTGTTTATTTTTTTTATACCAAGCTAAAAATTAAAAAAGATTTTATAGCATCAATTCCTTCAGGAAATTTTGGTCATGCCTATGCAGGATGGACAGCCAAAAATATGGGTTTATCCTTCAAAGGAATTAATGTTGCTACTAATAAGAACGACGTACTGCATAGATTGTTTCTAAAAGACATTTATCAGCAAAAAGAAGCTACGTCATCTTTAGCCCCTTCGATGGATATATCTGTTGCTAGTAATATTGAAAGATTGTTGTTTGAAGTTTATAAAAAAGATGGCTCTTTTCTAAAAAATTTGTTCTCTTCATTCCCTTCTAAACCAATCAAACTAAGTAATTTGCCAGATGACGGATGGAATAGGATCAAGGATTTTTTTCAAAGCTCAACATGCAGTGATGAAGATATAATTGATACGATCGTAAACAACTTCAATCTTGAAGACCTTTTATTTGATCCTCACACAGCAACAGCTTTAAAAGGAAATAAAGACTTAAATTATGATTTATCTGAGGTAGTAACATTTGCAACAGCTCATCCAGCTAAGTTTCCAGAAGCTGTAAACGCTAAATTAGATGTTCTAGAGGAAAATACCCCTTCAAAGTTGAAAGAAATTATGACAATGGATGAATCTTTTTCTGTAGTTGAAAATAATTATGAAGACGTTGTGAGCTTTATAAATTCTGAGGTATTGAACTAAATGAGCGAACAATCCATAGGTGAGCGAATAAAATCTGCTTTTAAGTCTCTTGAAGAGCTTAGGGGGTATCTTTGACTTTGATGCTAAAAGAAAACGTTTAGAAGAAATAAATACCATACTCCAAGATCCAGAAATTTGGTCTAACCAAGAAAAAAGTCAAAAATTAGGCAAAGAAAAATCTTCTTCAGAGAAATTAGTTAATCTAATTGAAAATTTGAGTTCATCTATAAGAGACTTAAACGAATTATTTGAATTAGTTGGTAACGATGAAGTTGAGCTAAATCAACTCGAAAAAGATCTTTTATATGTAGAAGAAATGATTAGCGATCTAGAGTTCCGAAGAATGTTTTCTGGAAAAATGGATCAGGCAAGCTCCTATCTTGACATTCAGTCTGGTTCGGGAGGAACGGAAGCACAAGATTGGGCAGAAATGCTACTGCGTATGTACTTGAGATGGGGAGAAAATAAAGGCTTCAAAACAGAGCTAATTGAAGTGTCTCCTGGAGAAGTAGCCGGTATTAAAAGCGCAACCATTAAATTTGATGGTGATTTTGCTTATGGGTGGTTGAGAACTGAATCTGGCGTTCATAGACTCGTAAGAAAATCTCCTTTTGATTCTGGAAGTCGAAGACATACCTCCTTTGCATCTATTTTTGTTTCTCCTGAAGTGGACGACGAAATTCAAATTGATCTAAACCCTGCTGATATTAGAATTGACACCTATAGAGCAAGTGGAGCCGGAGGCCAACACGTAAATAAAACTGATTCTGCAGTAAGACTAACGCATATTCCTTCTGGAATTGTAGTTCAATGCCAAACACAAAGATCGCAACACAAGAATAAAGATAGTGCTATGAAACAGTTACGAGCAAAGCTCTTTGAGATAGAATTAAAAAAACAACAACAAGAAATGGATAATTTAGAAGCGACGAAATCCGATATAGGATGGGGAAGTCAAATAAGGTCTTATGTTTTAGATTCGGCCAGAATCAAAGATCTTCGAACAGGAGTAGAGACGGGTAACTGTAATGACGTTTTAGATGGTAATTTGGATTTATTCATCGAAGCTAGTTTGAAGCAAGGAATAGAATAATGACGCAAGACAAAGAAGAAAATCATTTAATTGAGGAGCGTCGTAAAAAACTAGCTGAACTCAGAGCTGCTGAGAAAGCTTATCCTAATGATTTCAAAAGAAAAAATTTAGCTGGAGAAATCAAAGAAGAACTGGATCAATTTTCTAAAGAAGAGCTTGAAAAGAAAAAGAAAAAAGTCTCTGTAGCAGGAAGAATTATGCTTAGAAGAATGATGGGGAAGGCTAGCTTTACAACCATTCAAGACTTTTCTGGAAGAATCCAGTTATATGTAAGAGCCGATGAAGTTTCTAATTATGATGAATTTAAAAACTACGATTTAGGAGATATTGTTGGAACCGAAGGAACTATTTTTAAAACAAATACTGGTGAATTATCCATTTATGTAAAAAAAATTAGACTTTTAACCAAGTCTCTAAGACCACTTCCAGAGAAGCACTTGGGCTTAACAGATACAGAGTTGCGTTATCGTAAAAGATACTTGGATTTGCTTACAAATCCAGAAAGCTTGGAAGTTTTCAAGATAAGAGCAGAAATTGTAAACAACATGAGGTCTTTTTTAGTAAATGAAAATTTCATAGAAGTTGAAACTCCCATGATGCATCCTATTCCTGGTGGTGCGAGTGCTAGACCATTTGTAACTCATCACAATTCTTTAAATATGGATTTATTTTTAAGAGTAGCCCCAGAATTGTATTTAAAGAGATTAGTAGTGGGGGGCTTTGAGAAAGTATTTGAAATAAACAGAAATTTTAGAAACGAAGGATTATCTACAAGACATAATCCAGAATTCACAATGTTGGAGTTTTACACTGCTTTTGTTGATAGTAATTTTCAAATGGATTTCGTTGAAAAAATGTTCAAAACAATTGTTAAAAATTTAGCTTCAAAATATAAGATTTTTAAAAAATCTTTTCTCAAATTGAGTATGGATGATGCCATTATTAAGAACACCTCTTTAAAGAAAAAGGATTTACTTGACTCAAAGCAGCTTAAAGAATTCTGCAAGAAACAAAATATTAAAGTTGATAATAAAGCTTCTATATCAATAATTAAAAATGAAATTTTTGAAGCCTGTGTAGAAAATAAATTAATCGAACCAACTTTTATTACGGATTATCCAATAGAGATTTCTCCATTGGCTAAAGCATCAATTTCTAATCCTGATATTGCTGAAAGGTTTGAATTATTTATTGATGGTAAAGAGATAGCAAATGGTTTCTCAGAGCTTAATGATCCCGAAGATCAAGCAAAACGTTTTAAAGATCAAGTGGCAAAAAAAGATTCTGGAGATAAAGAAGCTATGCATTTTGATGAAGATTATATTGAGGCTTTAGAACATGGACTACCACCATGTGCTGGAGTAGGAATTGGAATAGATAGACTAACTATGTTAATTACAGGTACAGAATCTATTAGAGATGTTTTATTATTTCCCCAATTAAAAAATAAGTGAAAGATATGAGTAAAGACTGGACAAAAATAAGAGCAAAAGTAAAAGATTTCATTGAAAACGAAATTTATCCAAAAGAGAACGAGTTATCAAAGGGAACTCAAGAATCCAGAGAGATATTAGGTTCTTTAATGCAACTTGCTAAGGATGAAAAGATTTGGGCTTTGGGGCATCCCAAAGATATTGGCGGAGGAGGAATGCCTTTTATGGAATACGTTTATGTGAACGAAGTCATTGGAAGATCTTCCTTTGCAATGGTGGCTTTAGGAACTCACTCCCTTCAGGATTCAATCATGCTAAGAGAGTTCGCTTCATCTCATTGGCGAGATCAATATTTAGAACCTTTGGTTCAAGGAGAAATTTTTCCCAGTTTTGGTATGACAGAGCCAGATATAGCTAGTTCTGATCCAACACAACTTCAAACAACCGCTATCTTAGACAATGGCTCTTGGAAGATTAACGGAAGAAAATGGTTTACGACTGGAGCTTCTAGAGCAGCATACACGACAGTAATGTGTCGAACAGAATTAGATGCACCAAGTCATGGTGCTTTTAGTATGATTATAGTTCCAACAGACAATCCGGGTTATAAAATAATTAGAGAAACTCCTGTTTTAGGAATCAACGGAGGACATTACGAAGTTGAATATGACAACGTCGAAGTTCCTGAAGAAAACTTATTAGGACCTAGAGGACAGGGATTTATTATTGCTCAGAAGAGATTAGGCCCTGGAAGAATTTTTCACTGTATGCGTTGGCTAGGACAAGCTCAGAGAGCTTTTGATTTGCTTTGTGAAAGAATGCACGAAAGGGAAACTTTTGGGACTCCTTTGACGAAAAAACAACTTCTTCAAAAGTTTGTCTTTGATAGCGCTTGTGAAATTCAAGCTTCTAGACATTTAACTTTAGATGCTGCAAAGAGAATTGATCAGGGCGATGATGCAAGAATTGAAATCGGTCTTATAAAAGTTCTTGGGGCTGAAATGTTGCATAATGTCATTGATAGAGCTATTCAAGTCCACGGAGCTAAAGGACTTACAGATGATACTCCTTTGAGTCTTATGTATCGTCATGCTCGTGAAGCAAGAATTTATGACGGTCCTGATGAAGTACATGTTCAATCTGTAGCTAGAAGAATTCTAAAAAATTATGAAAATAATGGCCCTGGTTGGGATTTTGGAGAAAGAGACGCTTCTTTAGTATCTTCCTAAAATGTCAATTTTTCAGGATTTTTTAGAAAGTTCACTCAAGCAAAAAATAAAAAATTTAATTCCACTTACAGGTGGGGCATCAGCAGATATAAATAGAATTATCCTTACAAATAACAAAGAACTCATTGTTAGACGTTCAGTTATTAAAGACGAAGCCGTGATGGCAATTCCAAAACTTTTAGAAGCAAAAATTCAAAAAATAGTTAAGTCCTTTGGGGCACCAGTTCCTGAGATAATTATGGAGTTTTCAGAAGCAGATGAAATTGGTGAAGGCTATATTATGGAGGCAGTTTCCGGCGAGACTATACCAAGAAAAATACTGAAGAATGATAACTACGAATATATAAGAGACAAATTACCATTTGAAATTGGAAGATCTTTAGCACAAATCCATCAAACCGAACTTGATCGATTACAGGAATTAGAGCAAGTTTCTTTTGAAGAATCTTTAAATAAATTATTTATTATTTACGAAAATTTTAATCAGCCTCAGCCCGTATTTGATTTAGCCTTTAAGTGGCTAGAGACACGAAAAATAGTAGATTACGGAAAGGTTTTGGTACATGGAGATTATAGATTTGGAAATTTTATAATTTCTGAAAAGAAACTAGAATCTATTATTGATTGGGAATTAGCTCATATTGGCAATCCGATGGAAGATTTAGGATGGCTATGTGTTCGCTCTTGGCGTTTTGGAAATATTGAAAAACGCGCTGCGGGTTTAGGAGATATTGACGATTTGATTGCAGGATACGAATCTAATTCAAAAATAAAAGTAGATAAATCTCAATTAGATATATGGCAATTATATGGCTCTTTGAAATGGGGCATTATTTGTATGATACAAACTTTTGCTCATTTGAGTGGAGCAGTAAATTCATTAGAAAAAGCTGCAATAGGAAGAAGGGTATCGGAAACTGAGTTCGATCTGATGAATATGATTAAGAATAAAAATTTTTTATGAACATTTTTGATCGACCTACATCAAAGGAATTACTAGAGGCAGTTCTAGGCTTTGTAAATGAAGAAATAGAATCCAACGATTATACAAAAGATAATAGGTTTAAATTTCTTATAGTTATGAATGTTCTTAATATTGTGAAAAGAGAAGTGAACTTGGGTAGAAAAATAGACGAATCTTTTTTTAATAAAGGCTTAGACTTATTGAAAGAGGATAATTTTTCTGTTAAAAAAATTTCAGAAAAAATTCGAAACGAAGAACTTAGCATTGAAGATCAATCTCTTTTAGATTTTTTATATGATTTAACGATAGAAAAAATAAAGATAGATAATCCAAAATACCTAAAAGAATGAGAAAAGGCATATTATTATTGATAGCAATCCTTTCAATTGGAAGTTTTTTTCTTTACAACTTATACCAAACTCAATTGGTTAAGATGGAACATTCTTTTGAGCACATCATGCATCGTCACTGACTAAAGCAAGTCACTTACGTCTTTTTTCTCGTCTAAAAGTTCCTGGGTAGTTAAATTGATTTTATCTTGGGCATATTCGCTGATTGGTAAATTCTGGACTATTGATATTTCTCCTGATGCGTTTGTCCTTAAAGGAAAACCAAAAATAATACCCTCCGGTACATTGTAACTGCCATCGCTCATCACGGCTGCACTGAACCAATCATCTTCAGCAGTTTCACTTAATGTTGCTTTTACTGTATCTATAGCTGCGTTGGCTGCAGAAGTTGCTGATGATGCGCCTCTTGCATCAATAATAGCTTTTCCTCGTTGTTGAACAATTTGTAAAAAATCTTTTTCAATCCAGCTTTTATCATTTATTAGAGTGCTGACAGATTCATTATTTATTTCAGCATTATCGAGATCTGGATACATAGTAGGACTATGATTTCCCCATATGGTCATTTTTTTAATATCAGATATCGCAACATTGCATTTATTTGCAACTTGGGCTTTAGCTCTGTTTGAATCTAAAGCTGTCATAGCCATCCAAGTTTGTGTCGAGTTATTTCCGTGAGTGCACCCAATAAGCGCATTGGTATTAGCTGGATTTCCTACTACTAAAATTTTTGCATTTTGTTTTGCATTTTCTCCCAAAGCTTTGCCTTGTTCAGTGAAAATTCCTCCATTAATTTTTAACAAATCCGCACGTTCTTCAATTTTTTTACCATTTATAGTTATCCCTCTTGGAATACTTCCCACTAATAAAGCCCAATCTATATCACCTGAAGCTTCGTTAATGTCCGAAAAACTCTTGATTTCACCTAATGCATTAAATCCACAATCTTCCAATTCCATTCTAGAGCCTTCTAATTTTGAGGCCACCTGAGGTACTTCCACCAAATTTAGATTTACTTTAGTATCTTTTCCAAACGTTTCTCCGCTTGCTAATCTCGTTAAGAGTGCGTAACCAATTTGACCTGCTGCCCCTGTAACTAAAACATTTATTTCTTTCATTACTTTTTCCCTTAAATTAAGTTAAATATATTTTTTCCTTCTTTTTTTGAAACTGAAACTTTTGCTTCCAACATTTCTTTTTTCATCATTTTTTCTAATAAAAAGTTATCTTTCTCACTGTTAGCAACAAAACGCCAGCCATTTTCTAATGTGCCGATTATTAAAGCAAATTCTGGACCTTTACGACCATTTATTACGGTGTATGTATCTATTTTTCCATTTCCTTCGGGATTTTCAGTAAAGTTTGTAATGGCTTTTTGATTTATTTTTTTCTGTTCGACAGAATTTTTTATTTTTTCATAAGGTCTAGAGGGTTTTGAAGACATTATTACAGCAGCATGCTTTGTAATAAACCATGAGTTGGCAGTTAATAACCCAAAAGATTTTGGATCATTTCTAAGCCGCCTTACCATTTCTGTAGTTGAAAATATAGTATAAGAATTTCCTGGACCACCAAAATATGGCAATCCGCCAGTAACAGTTAAATCTTTTTTCTCCTGAGGAATGTTGAGTTCTTTTTTGGCTATTTGAACTGCAGAAGGAAAACAAGAGTACAAATCAAAGTATTTTATGTCAGATAGAGAAATCTCCGCTTTATCTAAAGTTTGATTGACACACTTATTGATAGCAGGAGAACTATGAAAATTTGGTCTTTCAGTCACATTCCAAATATCATCTAATATTGAGCACCCATGAACATATATTCTTTTTGAGCTTGGTATGCTTAATTCATCAGCTTTTTTTTGAGACATCAATATAAAAGCAGAAGACATATTCACTCTTATAATGGAATTTAGATATTTAGTGTATGGAAAACCTATCATGCGATTTTCTGGAGTTACTTCAGATATTTCTCGAGAACTTCGATAGGTTGGAAACCATGATAAAGGGTTATTGGCCGCAACTTTACTAAATTCACTGAATAATTCGCTGCTCTCTTTTAGATGGGTTTTGGCTGTTTTGTTTTCTTGTCCTCTTAATGCATTTGCAAACAAAGGATAGACATTTGTAGGAAGATCCATGCCATGTAATTTTTCATGCTCAGAAAATCCGATAGAATTATTGCCAATCATCTCGGGTTTCCCTCCAGGCTCATCTAACCAATCTAAAGACAAACCCGACTTCAATCTCGCTATCATCGTCTGCAAAGCTTCACCTCCGGATAACAAAGCGCAATCTACTTCTCCAGCTGATATTTTAGTTAAAGCATCATCAAGAAGAACTTGAGGGCTATTCCCCCCCATCGGCGCATATACTTCTTCTTTAGCAGAAATGCCTAGCTTATTTCCCAACGTTCTAGGAAAGTTTGAATACTGAAAATTTGATTGATTTGAAGCTGTTAAAAAATCGACTGAAAATCTGACAACTCCAACATAATCAATATGATGATTTAAGTCTTTGATACCGCTATCTTGAATTGCTAATGAACTCGCTTTGGCCAAAAGTTCTTGAAGATTCAAACCATCTTCTTTTGATTTATCAACATAATCACCAATGCCAACAATTACTGCAGTATTTTTTTCTACTATTTTATTTTGCTTAGCTTCAGACAAGATGTAATATTATCGACTTGAAATAATTAAACGCGTATTTAATAACAAGGAGAACTAAATGACCATTAATTTTGAAGGAAAAGTAGCAATTGTTACTGGAGCAGGAGGCGGTTTAGGCAGATGTCATGCTTTAGATTTAGCCAAAAGAGGAGCCAAAGTAGTTGTAAATGATTTGGGCGGAAATGTTGATGGTTCTGATGATGGTTCTTTATCTGCAGCAGAAAAAGTGGTCGAAGAAATAACCGCTGCTGGAGGCGAAGCTATGGCCAACGGTGCAAGTGTTACAGATGTATCTCAAGTAGAGGAAATGGTTAAAGAAACTATGGATAAATGGGGTCGCATAGACATTCTAGTCAATAACGCAGGAATATTGAGAGATAAAAGCTTTGCAAAAGTATCCGATGAAGATTTTAGGCTTGTTTTAGAGGTTCATTTGATGGGAAGTGTGAATTGCTGCAAAGCTGTTTGGGAGATTATGAAAGAGCAAAATTATGGAAGAATAGTAGTTACTTCTTCCTCTAGCGGTTTATACGGAAATTTTGGACAAACCAATTATGGTGCAGCAAAACTTGGTTGTGTTGGTTTAATCAATACTTTAAAACTTGAAGGGGCGAAATATAATATCAAATGTAATGCTTTGGCTCCTGTAGCAGGGACAAGAATGACAGAAGATTTAATGCCGGGAGAAGTTTTAGATAAACTTCAACCAGAATTTGTAACTCCTGCAGTAACTTATATGGTTTCTGAAGATGCTCCGAATGGTGCAATAATAGCTGCAGGCGCAGGAGTCTTCACCAGAGTAATGATTCACGAAACAATGGGCGTTAATCTTGGAACAGGCGAAAATATGACTGCAGAAAATATTGCTGATAATTGGGAAAAAATATCAGATATGACTGATGCAAAACTCCCTTATCAAGGCGGCGATCAAACTGTCAAAATATTTGAGCTGATTGGAAAGAGCTAAGGTTTTCCGGTTCCAGGGATATCTACTTCTATAGAGTGAATTTCTCCTTCAGGGCTTAGTTGGGCTTCTTCAGGATCAGAGCTGTTTGAAAGAATCACGTACAAGGTTTTCCTTTCTTTCCCGCCTAACATACAAGCAAAAGCGCCTTTAGGAGTTTTAATAGTATCTGTGATATTGCCACCTTTTTCTATTCTTACTACAGCATTAGTTGTAGGAGAAGCTATCCAAATCCCATCTTTTTCGTCTAAACAAATTCCATCTGGCACATGAAGGTTTTTCGAATATTTTGAAAAATCTACTTTAGATAAATCAAAACCCAAAGCACTCAAAAACCTTATTATTAAAAGTGAAAATACAGGCGAGGTTCTTGCCCATAATTTTCTATTTGTAAGTTCTCCTTTCTCATTAATATCAAAAGAAGTTAATTTTGCTCCCAGGGTTTCAGCAACGATTAACTTTTTTCCATCTTCTGTTATTACAGTTCCGTTTGGAAAAAGAATCTTATCTGGACCTTTTAAAACAGAACCATCAGATTTCACAATCATCAAATGAGTAGAATTTAGATTCTCACCAGCATCTTCCATTCCAAAATTACCAACATACGCAGTGCCGTCTTTACTAACAACCATGTCATTACACTTGTGAGTTACGTATTCTGATAAATCTGCGTGAACTGAGATTTGACCATTTGAATATCTTAAAATTTTTCTATCCAACATAGAGACTATCAAAAGATCTCCGTTTGGCAACCAACCTAGACCGGATGGCTGATTAGGAACTTTACACACCGTTTCTAATAGATTGTTTTCATTCAATGTCATAACTTTGTGAGAGTAAAAATCTGAAAACCATAATTTACCATCGTGCCATCTTGGACCCTCTCCAAAATAAAGCCCGCCAGTCAATTTTTTTAATGCATTCATAATTTATTAAATACTTTTTAATGATAAGTTATTTTTTATTAAGAATCTTGATTAGTTTTTGCGGATAATCTGTGATGATGCCGTCAGCTTGCCATTTGGTTAGTTTTCTCATAAATCTACTGTCATTAACTGTCCAAGTTAGGACAAAGTTTTCTTCTTTTTTTAATTCTTTTACAAGCTTAATGGATTCACTCGAATCTATATGGAGACTAATTCCATCCGAATTAGTACTTTTCATTAATTTTTTAATTTTTTCTATCTCGTAATTATAGAAGGCGGGTATTGTGTTTAAGGTTGCTTTAAAATTTGGAAAATCTTTTTTAATTTTTTTTATATTTGCTGGAATATAAGACAGAAAATGACAGTCTTTTATTTTTAATTTAGATTTTTTTACGATCGATATTAATTCATCTATTTCTTTAAGAGCTCCTTTGATCTCAATAAAAACTTTTTTCCCTTTAGGAATAGTTGATAAAACCTTTGATAAAAGAGGCATTCTTTCATTTTTATATTCTTTAGATTTCCAAGAACCAACGTCTACTTTAGTTAACTCTGATAAGAGCATAGAAGATATGCTCTTCCGGTTTGAAGATATTCTACTTAAATTATTATCGTGAGAGCATACGAGAAAACCGTCTTTGGTCTTTCTGATATCAAGTTCAATAGCATCACTATTTAATTTCCAAGCCAAACTATAAGCAGCTAAAGTATTTTCAGGCGCCTTGTAAGAGGCTCCTCTATGAGCTATGACTAACGGGCTTTTAGTCCCAACTGAGTGCGCCACCAGTTTGATACTCGATGACTCTTGTCTCGAAAAAGTTTTTCTCTTTCCTTAAATCCATTATTTCGGACATCCAAGGGAAAGGATTTGTTGCGTTAGGGAACTCTTCGGTTAAGCCAATTTGGGTTAATCTTCTGTTAGCAATAAACCTTAGGTACTCAGCCATCATATCTGAATTCATTCCAAGAATTCCAGTAGGCATAGTGTCTTTGGCATATTCTATTTCTAATGCAGTACCTTGAAGAATCATTTCGGCTGCTTCTTCTTGCATGGCCTCATCCCATAGTTGAGGATTTTCAAGTTTAATTTGATTAATCATATCAATACCAAAATTAACATGCATTGATTCATCTCTTAAAATGTATTGAAACTGTTCGGCCGTTCCGGTCATTTTATTTCTATTTCCCATAGACAGTATTTGAGTAAATCCACAGTAGAAGAAAATTCCTTCTAAGACACAATAAAACGCAATTAAATTTCTTAGCAAAGTTTTATCGTCTTCTAAGGTGCCTGTTTTGAAATTTTCATCTGCCATTGAGTTTGTAAATGGCAAAGCCCAAGCTGCTTTTCGTGCCACCGAAGGAACTTCTTTATACATATTAAAGATTTCTCCTTCGTCCATTCCTAACGACTCGATCACATATTGATAAGCGTGAGTATGAATAGCTTCTTCTAGGGCTTGTCTAAGAAGATACTGTCTACATTCAGGGTTCGTTATTTGCTTGTAAACACTCAAAACAATATTGTTTGCAACTAAAGAATCAGCAGTAGAAAAGAAACCTAGGTTTCTCATGACTATTCTTCTTTCGTCTTCAGTCAAACCATCATTACTTTTCCATAAAGCCACGTCTGCAGTCATATTAATCTCTTGGGGCATCCAATGGTTTGCACTTCCATCTAAATATTTTTGCCATGCCCAGTCATATTTGAAAGGCACGAGTTGGTTGACGTCAGCTCGACAGTTAATCATCATTTTTTCGCTTACATCGACTCTACCCGATGCGCCTTCTAAATCTGCAAGTCCAGCTTCAGTGTCTAGATTTTCAAGACCATGTAGAGCTTTTTCTTCTCTGTTTGAACTGTTTTGTTCGGAAGATAAAACGGGCTCTACTTCTTCATTTAAGGATTCAGTTTTTTCAATTACAGACTTTTCTATAACTTTGTTTTGAACTGGCTCTTCTTTTTTTATTTCTTCGTTTTTATCGAAATCATCCCAAGATAACATAATTGTCCTCCTTTATTTTATTGGCATGCATCGCAATCAGGATCCAGTATGGAACAAGCTGACGGAGCTTCCGGGACTTGCGCTGCTGATTTGACTGCGTTAAGTTCTAAATTAGTAATTGTTGATTTTTCAGAAGTTGTAGCACTTCTTGATCTTAAATAATAAGTAGTTTTTAAACCTTTTAACCAAGCCATTCTGTACATGACATCTAATTTCTTACCATTAGGATCTGAAATATAGAGATTTAGTGACTGGCTTTGATCAATCCATTTTTGTCTTCTACTTGCAGATTCGATAAGCCATCTTGGCTCAACTTCAAAAGAGGTTGCGAAAAGTTTTTTTATATCCTCAGGTACTCTATTTATTCCTTCTAAACTTCCATTGAGGTTTTTCAGATCATAAACCATGACTTCATCCCACATATCTATTTCCTTTAATGCATCAACTAAGTGCATGTTGATTACAGTAAATTCTCCTGATAAGTTAGATTTAACAAATAGATTAGAATAAGTTGGTTCGATTGATTGAGTTAGCCCCGTTATATTTGCGATTGTTGCAGTAGGAGCAATTGCCATAACATTAGAGTTTCTCATTCCCTGAGCCTTTACTTTTTTCTTAAGGGCATCCCAATCCATCTTAGTAGACTTATCTACCTCAATGTATCCTTCACCTCTTTGTTCTTCTACAATGCTTATTGAGTCTAAAGGCATCACTCCTTGACTCCACAAAGAGCCCTCGTAAGAGGAATAAGTTCCCCTCTCTTTAGCTAGATCAGAAGATGACTTAATCGCGTAATAACTAATCATTTCCATTGAGTTGTCAGCAAATTCAACTGCTTCATCAGAAGCATATGGAGTTTTTCTTATATAAAGAGCATCTTGGAAGCCCATTAAGCCCAGACCAATAGGTCTATGTTTAGCATTAGAATTTTTTGCTTGAGGAACCGCATAATAATTAATATCGATGACGTTATCTAACATTCTTATAGCTGTTGCTACTGTTTTTTCAATTTTGCCTTCATCTAACTCACCTTTTTCGTTGAGGTGATTTGGCAGGTTTACAGATCCTAAGTTGCAAACAGCAATTTCATCTTCAGAAGTATTAAGCGTAATTTCTGTGCATAGATTTGAAGAATGAATTACTCCTGCATGTTGTTGAGGAGATCTTAGATTACAGGCATCTTTAAATGTTATCCATGGGTGGCCCGTTTCGAAGAGCATCGAAATGATTTTTCTCCATAGCTCTTCTGCTTCTACTTCTTTAAAAACTTTTATCTTGCCATTTTGTGCTGCCTTTTCATATTCTTCGTATCTTGTTTTGAAAGCAGACCCTGTTAAGTCATGTAGATCAGGTGTTTCATTGGGAGTAAAAAGGGTCCATTTTTTTCCTTCAAAAACTCTTTCCATAAACAAATCAGGTACCCAATTGGCGGTGTTCATATCATGAGTTCTTCTTCGATCATCTCCTGTATTTTTTCTTAGTTCTACAAACTCTTCGATATCAAGATGCCAGGTTTCCAGATAAGAACAAACGGCTCCTTTTCTTTTGCCTCCTTGATTGACTGCAACGGCTGTATCATTGACAACTTTTAGAAAGGGAACTACCCCTTGCGATTTTCCATTTGTTCCTTTTATGTGTGCGCCCATTCCCCTTACAGGAGTCCAGTCATTTCCGAGACCACCAGCCCATTTAGACAGCATAGCGTTATCCTGAAGAGCGCCATATATCCCATGGAGATCGTCTGGAACAGTTGTTAAGTAACAAGAGGATAATTGCGAATGAGGCGTTCCAGCATTAAAAAGTGTTGGAGTTGAGCTCATATAGTCAAAAGATGATAGAAGATTATAAAATTCAACAGCTCTCTCTTCTCTATTATCTTCTGCAATAGCAAGACCCATCGCAACCCTCATGAAAAAAACCTGAGGCAACTCAAATCTTACTTCATCGCTATGGATAAAATACCTATCATAAAGCGTTTGAAGTCCTAAATATGAAAACAAAAGATCCCTTTCTGGCTTTATTTGACTTCCAAGGAATTCTAGGTCCATTTTTCGAAGCTCTGGGTCTATAAGCTCTAAAGAAATTGCCTTATCTATAAAAGCTCCTAACGACGTACCATATAAACTTTTCATTTCAGCAAAGGTTGCATTGTCTTTTACTTTTAAAAAACTCAAGGCTTCAGTTCTGAGGCTATCAAGCAGGATTCTTGCAGTTGCGTAAGTATAATTTGGTTCAATTTCAACGAGAGACCTTGAAGAAAGAATTAAAGCCTCCTTAATCTCTTCTTCTGGCGCTCCCTCATAAAGATTTTTTCTTGCTTCACCTAATATTTTGGAAGGCTCTGTGCCTTTTAAGCCCTCGCAAGCTTCGTTTGCAATAAGCTCTGTTCTTTCGGAAGGCTCTACTTTATTTTCTGCAAGAAGCGGAGACTCTTCCTCTCTAACTTTTGTTCTCTCTGCTCTGTAAAGAACATAAGCACGAGCCACTTTTAACTCTTCAGTGCGCATTAAAGCAAGTTCAACTTGATCTTGGATTTCTTCTATATGGATGGTTCCACCAGAGGGCATACGATTTGAAAAAGTTTCGAAGACGCTTTTTGACAGTTCTTTTACTTTTTGTTGAACGCTAGAAGAAGCTGCAGCAGCACTAGTATGAACTGCTAAAAAAGCTTTTGTAATTGCAACATCAATTTTAGATGAATCAAAGTTTACAACTGATCCGTTTCTTTTTATAACTCTTAATTTGCCTGGTTCTATAACCTCTTTTTTCTGTGGTTGGGAACCCAAGTTTTCCATTGTTTTAGGCTGATTTCCTTCAGTTAAGTCCATAATTCTTAATTATTTATACGATTTTTTCTTTTTTGTAGACCCTATATATAGTGCCACAATCTGAGATATATACAAGATAAAGTGTTTTTAATAAAAAATCAATAGAACAATTTATGAAAATTCAGTGGATTAAGTGTGAATAAGTAGATATAAATATGACTCATGAGAAGTTTCTTTATAACAATCGATCAAGGCACAACTAGTACTAGAGCCATACTTTATGACGATAAAATAAGAAAACTAGACATCACCCAAATTGAATTAACTCAATACTACCCAAAAGATGGTTGGGTAGAGCATGATCTAGAAGAAATTTGGCTTTCTGTTACTTCATGTGTCAGCGATTTAATTAAGAATAACTCTCTGAAATCCGATGAAATAGTTAGTATCGGTATTACGAATCAAAGAGAAACTGTTGCTATTTGGGATAATAAAACACTGAAGCCTTTATCTAGAGCAATTGTCTGGCAGGACAGAAGGACATCAAACTACTGCCAAAAAATGAGAGAAGATGGAATTGAGGAAGTTATTAAGGAAAAGACCGGACTTTTATTAGATCCTTATTTCTCTGCTTCAAAAATGAAATGGTTGAAGAATAATCTAGATCTGAAGAAAAACTCAAATTATCTTCTTGGGACAATTGATACGTTTTTAGTATCTAAATTAACAGAAGGTAAAAGTTTTTTAACTGATATTACTAATGCATCAAGAACATCTATATTTAATATTCAGGATTGCAGATATGATGAAGATCTTCTTAAGATTTTTGATTTAGAGGACATTCAACTTCCTGAAGTAAAAGAAAATGCAGACTTTTTTGGCGAAACAGAATTGTTTGGAGGAAAAATTAAGATCTGTGGAGTCGCGGGAGACCAACAGGCAGCTTTGATAGGTCAAACATGTTTCGATCTGGGGTCGGTAAAAAGCACTTATGGAACAGGATGTTTTTTGATGTTGAATACAGGACAAGATTTAGTGAAATCAAAAAATAAATTATTAACCACTATTGGATATAAACTGAATAATGAAATTACTTACGCATTGGAAGGAAGTATATTTGTTGCTGGATCTTCTATGCAGTTTCTAAGAGATAGGTTTAAATTTTTTGAAAAGGCAGAAGATTCAGAAGAGTTAGCT
This sequence comes from uncultured SAR86 cluster bacterium, assembly GCA_902614235.1. Classification (GTDB taxonomy): domain Bacteria; phylum Pseudomonadota; class Gammaproteobacteria; order Magnimaribacterales; family AG-339-G14; genus CASICS01. The sequence goes on along the minus strand of CACMKG010000002.1, from coordinate 153,729 downwards.
TTAGATGCTGATAAGAATTCAAATGTTTTTTTAGTGCCAGCGTTTACGGGTCTTGGAGCCCCTCATTGGGTGCCAGATGCTAAAGGAGCAATATTTGGGTTAACCCTAAATTCAGGTATTGAGGAACTGACGTTAGCAACACTTGAATCTGTAGCATTTCAAACAAGAGAGCTGTTAGAGGCCATGAAAGCTGATGGAGGGGAAATATCTTCTATAAAGGTAGACGGTGGAATGTCTAACAATTCTTTTTTCTCGCAACTATTGGCTGATACGCTTAAAACAGAAATTTATAGGCCTGAAGATATTGAAACAACGGCATTAGGAGCGACATACCTCGCTGCCATCGGGTCAGGATTCGCTAAAAAGGAAGATTTAAAAGATTTTTGGAAAGTTGACGAAAAGTTTCTTCCAAAAAATGATCTAGATAGTAAGTTTAAGGCTTGGCAGAAGTATTTAAAAAAACTAATCGAGCAGTAAATACTCAAGAATGGCTTTTTGAATGTGCATTCTGTTTTCAGCTTGCACCCATACTTTAGATGATTGATCCTCTAACATATCAACAGTTATTTCTTCTCCTCTGTGTGCCGGCAAACAATGCAAAAAAATTGATTTATCTTTAGCCTTCTTCATATCATCTGGAGAAACGAAAAATTCTTTAAAGATTTTCTTTCTGTCTTTCAACTTTGTATTTGAACTCATTGAAGTCCAAACATCAGTTGTCACTATATCTGCATTCCTTAGGGCATCTTCTTTGTTTGTCGCTAAAGATACGAACTTTTTAGAAGATTCTAAAATATTCGCATTTGGCTCATACCCTTTTGGACAAAAAATTGATAATTCAAAATTCAATAATTTGGCTGCTTCGATATAAGAATTGCACACATTGTTTCCATCGCCTATCCAACAGACTTTTTCTAAGTTCTTGCCCTTGGAAACTTCTCGGAAAGTCATAAGATCTGCCATTATTTGGCAGGGATGAAATGAATTAGTTAAGCCATTTATTATAGGAACAGACGAGTTTTGGGAAAATATTTCTAATTTTTCATGATTATCTGTTCTCAAGACTATTACATCTAGCATAGATGATAAAACTTTTGCCGTATCTGATATGGGCTCACCTCTGGAGAGCTGTAACTCACTACCTGAAAGAAATATAGAACTTCCTCCCAGATTATTAATGCCAACCTCGAAAGAAACTCTTGTTCTGGTTGAGGGTTGTTCAAAAACAAGTCCTAAAATCTTACCTTTTAAAGTTTTTTCAGTCTCATTAGAATTTTTGAGTTCAATCCCTCTTTCAATTATTGAAACAAATTCTTGATTTGAGATTTTTTCAAAATTTAAAAAATGTTTTGGTCCCATGGAATTTAGACTATAGAATTGCGAATCTGTTAATTTTTTTCAAAGTTTTATGAATTTTAAAGTAAAAACACATAATGCCATAGCTGAATCAGGCCTTACTATGTTAACTGAAGCTAGTTTTTCTGTTTCAGAAGAGGAAAACGACCCTGATGCAATTATCTTAAGGAGTTACAAACTGCCTGTAGATGAGTTGAATAACTCTCTTAAAGCTGTTGCTAGAGCGGGAGCCGGATTTAACAATGTTCCTGTTAAAGAATGCTCTGAAAAAGGAATAGTTGTTTTTAATACTCCTGGTGCAAATGCAAATGCCGTTAAGGAAATTGTCCTTGCAGGCCTGCTTATGTCATCAAGAGGAATATATGCTGGAGCTAGCTTTGTTAATGAAATAAATGGCATCGACTCTAAAGATTTAAAGGCACACATAGAATTAGGTAAAAAAGAATTTAAAGGAAGAGAGCTCAAGGGAGCAACCTTGGGCGTTGTAGGAATGGGGGCTATTGGAGCTCAAGTAGCTGGAATGGGAGTTTTTCTTGATATGGAAGTTATAGGATACGACCCAGCCATTACTGTAGAAGCAGCTTGGAAATTGCCGAATAATGTTTCTAGAACAGATAATTTAAAAACTATATTCACAAACTCTGACTATGTTACGTTACACGTCCCAGCTATTGAGGCCACAAAAAACTTAATTGACCATTCTGTTCTTTCTGAATGCAAAGCAGACTTAAAACTGATTAATTTTGCTCGAGACGAGATAGTTGACTCTGGAGCAATCATAAAAGCACTTGAGTCAGGGCAACTCGGCTCGTACGTTACGGATTTTGCAGATCTTGATCTTATAAAGAGAGCCAAAGAAGTTGGAGATGTAATTATTTTGCCTCATATTGGAGCTAGTACTAGACAAGCAGAAGAAAATTGTTCTGTCATGGCGGCAGATCAACTTAAAGACTTTCTGGAAAATGGAAACATTAAAAATTCTGTGAATTTTCCAGAATTAATCGAAGAAAGACAGTCTGATTTTAGACTAACTTTGTCAAATCGAAACGTTGCAGGAATGATTGGTCAAATAACAACGATTCTAGCTGAAAATAACATTAATATCGTAGAATTGATCAATAAAAGCAGAGAAGAAATTGCATATAATGTAATTGATCTTGAAACCAAACCCTCTGATAAAGTAATTGAGGACTTAGAGGCTTTAGAAAACGTTATAAATGTGAGATCTATATAAAAATATGACTAAATCAGAAAGAGCAACAGCAATAGTAACTGGTTCTAGTAGGGGCGTAGGAGCCGCTACAGCTATTAAACTTGCTTCAAAGGGTTGGAACGTAACAATTACATGTTCTAGCTCAGAAAAAGAAGCTATTGAGGTTTCTGAAGAATGTAAAAGCTTGGGCGGTGAGACCTTGGTAATAAAATCAGATGTGTCTGAAGAGAAAAACTGCAAAGATGTTGTCGATCAAACAATAAAAAAATGGGGAAGACTAGACGCTTTGATTAATAATGCAGGAACCACAAAATTCAATGCTCATGAAAACCTATCTGGCTTAACCTCAGAAGATTTTCTAAGGCTTTATAGTGTAAATACTGTTGGACCTTACATGATGCTAAAAGAAGCCCAATCACATCTACTTGAAAGTTCCAACCCCAGTGTCGTAAACGTTGGCTCTATAGCTGGGGTAACAGGAATTGGAAGTTCAATTGCTTACGCTTCATCAAAGGGAGCTTTGCTGAATATGACAAAGTCATTAGCACGTGCTTTAGGACCAATTAGAGTAAATGCAATATGCCCAGGGTTTATTCAAGGCGATTGGTTAAGGAATGGTCTTGGAGATGAAGTTTACGAGATGGTTAAAGAAGCAACAGAAAAATCTACACCTTTAAAATTAACAGTTACTGCTGATCAAGTAGCTGATTCAATCATATATTTTGTTGAGGATGCTGTCACAACAACAGGCGAAACTCTTTTGTTAGATGGGGGGATGCACCTTGGTGGCCCAGTTCCTCTAAAATAAATACTCTAACCTGTTGATTTTTCTTTTATAAAAAAATGCAACATTTTTTTTTAATTTATAAGATTAATTATCAATAAAAAAAATTTTTTTTATATTGTTTTTTAAATATTTTGCTCAAGTTACACACAAACTTATCAAACTGCTTCAAATTTAAAAAATTTTAACTCCATCAATGATATATCTATGCACTTTTATAATGCAATCATAAACTATTGATTTTATTGTTTTTTTTATATTGATCATTTTTTAACCAATTTAAGTTGAGTCCCTTTTACATAAGGGCTTCAGTTAAAAAGATTTTTTTATCCAAAGACTTATCCACAGATTCTGTGGATAAAAAAAATCTCTTTGTTACGATATATAAATGGATTTTGCTATACCTAAAGAATGGGAAAATTTTTTATCAAATGAGCTAAAAAAAGAGTATGTGCTATCGTTGAAACTTAGACTTAAAAAAGAAAAAGCACTTCACAAAAAAATCTTTCCTTCAGAAAGAGAAATCTTTAAAGCTTTTGAATTAACGTCTCCCGAAAAAACTAAAGTAATTATTATAGGACAAGATCCTTACCACAATCCTAACCAAGCAAACGGTTTATGTTTCTCTGTGAAAAAGAATCAGGCTTTGCCTCCTTCATTAAAAAATATATACAAAGAAATTGAAGAAGACTTAGGAATAAAAAATGGTACGAATGGGGATTTATCTGATTGGGCAAAACAAGGCGTACTTTTAATAAATTCTTCTCTAACAGTAGAGCAAGGTATTCCCGGTTCCCACTTAAAGTTTGGATGGGAAGAATTTACGGATCACATAATTAAATCTTTCAATAAGAAAAAGGATATTGTTTTTATGTTATGGGGGAAATTTGCCATTAATAAGAAAAAATTTATTAATCAAGAAAGACATTTTGTTCTTGAAGCCTCCCATCCATCGCCACTTTCTTGCTATAAAGGCTTTCTTGGTTGCAAACACTTTAGCAAATGCAATACTTTTTTAAAAAGCTTAGGAAGAAAAGAGATAAATTGGAAAATTATATAGATTCGATATTTAAAAATTTAATTCTTTTTAGATTTTTATCAAATAATTCTTTTTTAACAACAGATTTGTCTTTAAAAGTTATCAAACCTTTATTTCGTTCTTCGGATACAACTTGCCCTAACTTTTTGCCGTCTTTATCGAAAACATAATCTTGTTCTTTTAAAAAGTTTTCGTCGTTGACACTAAATTTTGCGAGACTAAATTTTAATTTGCCTCTGTAATGCATCCTTGCAATGACTTCTTGACCAGTAAAACATCCTTTTTCAAAACTAATTAGACCTAAATTCTGATAATTTAATTCATGCGGAGTGAAAGCTTCAGAAATTGACTCGTTAATTTCAACAAATCCCTTTTCAATGCAATCAAGTTTCCAATCTGATAATGGAATTATTTCAATGTCATTTATTGCGTTATCTATAAATTCAATTTTTGTTTTAAAGAAAACCGCGTACTTTTCTAGATAATTTTTAAATTTTTTTGCTACAGTATTGTTAATAAAAATTAAAAAACCTGAACTAGTTTTTAAAATTTTAAAAACCGCTATTATTCTGCCTTTGACATTGCAAATAGCACTGATTGTCATTTTGCTTTCTGACGCAAAATTTATGTCATTAGTAATTTGACCTTGAAGAAATTCGGCAGAATCAACACCTGAAATTTGTATAATAGAATCCGAGGAAGAAATATTCATGTTTAATCTTTATTTTACAATTTAATGAACAAAAAAGAGAGCTCATTTTTACTCGATAAGGCTAAGTTTAAGAGCAGAAGAGGTCTGAATGAATTGGACCAAATTTTAGTTCCATTTGTAACAAAAAAATTTCAACAACTTGAAGAATTAGAAAAAATTCTTTTTTTGGAGTTATTAGAGTTCGAAGATATAGATTTAGCAGATTTAATTCTATATAAAAAAATAAAATCCTCAGAAAAGTTTAAAAAAATTATTTCGAAAATAATTGAATTTTCTAATGAAATTTAGCTGAACTTATGCACAATGCACCTGTCAAACTGAAAAAGGACAATAATGGACAATGAAATAGCTCTTATAGAATTGGTCAAAAAGGGCGACAAGAAGGCCTACAATACCCTTGTTTTGAAATATCAAGACAGGTTGGTCTTTTCTGTCTACAAATTTTTGAAAGATTTTGAGCTTGCTCAGGACATAGCTCAAGAAGCTTTTATAAAAGCTTATAAAAATATAGAAAAATTTAGAGGCGATAGTCAGTTTTATACTTGGATTTACAGAATAGCTATAAATACTGCTAAGAACGTAATTTCGACTAAAGCTCGAGCATCGGAAGTGTACGATAATGATACAACTGACCAGCTATTATCTGAATCTGCTACGACGTCTGAAAATCCAGAAAATATTCTTCAAGCTGAGCAGTTAAGATCTGAAATTAATAAGGCTTTGCAAAATTTACCTGAAGATATTCGAGTTACTTTAAGTTTGCGCGAATTTGATGGGCTTAGCTATGAAGAAATAGCTAAGGTTCTTAACTGTCCTATAGGTACTGTGAGATCTAGAATTCACAAAGGGCGTGAGATGCTAGATCAAACTTTTTCGAAATATAACCTGTCTAATTTTGAGGCTAGAAAATATGAATGAAACTTTAGAAGAAAGATTATCAATGTTAATGGATGGAGAAGTTACTCCATTCGAAACCAAAAGGCTTGTAGACGAAATTGACTGCAATCCGCATATGAAAGCTCTTTGGCTTAGGATGAATAAGCAAAGGGCAGCTCTAAAAGGGGAGCTTATTGATCCAGCCCTTGATATCTCTTCCTCAGTAATGTCCCATTTAAACTCAACCTCTCAAATAAGTTCTCCAATAAATACAAAACCCTGGCATATTTCACATTTTTTCCCTACACACTATTTAAAGGCTTGCTGTTATTTATTAGGTTTTTTCTTAGTTCTTTCTTCTCCTCTGCTCAATCTAAATAACTTCTCTCCTTCAGACTCTTACTCCAAAACAAATTCTTCCAAAACTTTTAACAAAAATTTACCTTTACCAGGAAACGAAGCTCTTCTTGTCGATCTGGGCTCTAATTTTAATGGTAATTTAAAAAACTATAGAATGGTGTCTGAAAACGCTTTAGAAGCTAATTATCAATTAGCTGGCAACGAAGCAGTGAAAATTAAAGTCTTTTTTAACGACGTGCCTCAGACAGAAAAATTAAATTTACTTGAAAGTGGAATAACACTTCACACAAAAGCTGGAAATGAACCAGTTGTCCTAAATGTTTCTAGCGATCAAATTTCTAATAGTAAGTTAATAAAAATTTCCAACACCTTTTTTAAAAAATAAAATTTGTAATTTATATGTTTAGGAGAAGCTTAAACTTAATATTTTTTTTAATTTCGTCAACAGCCTTCTCTTTTTCTGGGATAGACTCAAAAGACTTACCTAATTTTTCATCTTTGGCGGAGTATACTTCGCCGGCTGTTGTAAACGTCAGTGTAGTAAAAACAATTCCTTCGAGAAATGGCATGAATGGTTCTAGATCTCCTTTTCCTCCAGGAAGTCCATTTGAAGATTTCTTTAATTTTCCCTTTGAAGAAAGAAATCCGCCTGAAAGAAAAATTCAATCTGGCGGATCAGGATTTATTATTTCATCTGATGGTTATGTGCTTACTAATCATCACGTAATTGAAGACGCTTCTGAAATAACAATCAGTTTGAATGATAGAAGAGAGTTTAAGGCTAAACTAATAGGAAGCGATAAAAAAGCAGATGTTGCAGTGCTTAAAATTAATTCAGAAAAAGATTTACCTTTTTTAACTCTAGGAAATTCAGATGAAGTTAAAGTTGGAGATTGGGTTGTTGCTATTGGTTCACCATACCGATTAAATTTTTCCGTAACAGCTGGAATAGTAAGTGCAAAAACGAGAAGTGTTCCCGGTCGAGAAACATCATATATTCCTTTTATTCAATCCGATGTTGCTATTAATCCCGGTAATTCAGGAGGTCCTCTCTTTAATATGAATGGTGATGTCGTCGGAATAAACGCAATGATTTATTCTGGTTCTGGCGGTTACATGGGAATTTCTTTTACTATCCCGATGAACTATGCAAAAGAAATAGTTGATCAAATCATAGAAACAGGAGTTGTTGCTAGAGGCTGGTTAGGAGTTAGTGTTCAAGAAATTACTAAAGATTTAGCTGATTCTTTCCAATTAGGCACACCCAGAGGAGCTTTGATTGGCAGTGTAATTAAAGATAGCCCCGCAGAGAAAGCAGGCTTTAAGAATGGAGACGTGATTTTAGAATTCGACGGAAAGAAAATAGTATATTCAGGCGATTTGCCTTTAATTGTTGGAAGAATAAAACCAGATGCAAAGGTCCAAGCTTTAATATTTAGAGATAAAAAAGAAAAAATTATTTCTGTGAAAGTCGGACAATTAGAGGAAATTGATCCGAATCAACCGATAATTGCAGAGAAATCTAAAAAAAGAAATAAATTAGAAATAGTCGTTAGCTCGATAGATGAAATTTCTTCTGAAGATCAAGAGAGGTTTAACATCACTAATGGAGTGCTTGTTAAAGAAGTTTATCCAGGGCCTGCTCAGGAAGCAGGGATCCAGGTTGGAGACATAATAACTTCCATCGCACAGAAAGAAATTAAAAGCTTAAATGATTATAGAAAAATAGTTAGTTTTCTTAAAAATGGTTCGAGCGTTCCAGTAAGAATTATTAGAAATGGAAACGGTACTTTTCTGACGCTAAAAATCCAAAAATAAGACATAATCGCCTCATGCCAAAGCATGAAAAAAAGGAGTCCACGAGAAATTTTTCAATAATTGCTCATATTGATCATGGAAAATCTACTTTAGCTGATCGTCTGATCGAATTTTGTGGAGGTTTGAGCAATAGAGAAATGCAGGCGCAAGTTCTTGACTCTCTCGATATTGAGAGAGAAAGGGGAATTACTATTAAAGCTCAATCTGTTGCATTAAGGTTCGAGACAAGCGAAGAGATTATAAATTTTAATCTAATTGATACGCCTGGACATGTTGATTTTGCATACGAAGTTTCAAGATCTTTGGCAGCCTGTGAAGCAGCAATTTTATTAGTTGACGCTTCTCAAGGCGTGGAGGCTCAAACACTTTCAACTTGTTATAACGCAATTGATCAGGGATTAAGCATTTTGCCGGTGTTAAATAAAGTTGACCTACCTCAGGCTGATCCAGAAAGAGTTAAAACTGAAATAGAAGAAATAATTGGGATAGATGCTTCAAAAGCACCAGTGATAAGTGCAAAAAACGGAGATGGCATAGAGGAATTGCTCAATATCTTAGTTTCTTTCATACCTCAACCTGAAGGAAATATAGATGATAAGTTAGAAGCCTTAATAATTGATTCTTGGTTTGATCAATACTTGGGAGTAGTCTCTCTGGTAAGAGTTGTAAATGGAATTTTGGTCGCTGGAGAAAAAATTAAACTTAGTTCTAATAAAAACGTTCACATAGCAGAAAAGATAGGTGTCTTTACTCCCAAAAGATTAGAAAAAAAAGAATTAAAAGCAGGAGAGGTTGGTTTTATTTGTGCAGGAGTAAGGGATATAAGAGGGGCGCCAGTTGGTGACACCATTACTCATCCCGATCATGAAAAAGCACTTCCTGGATTTAAACCGGTAAAACCTCAGGTATACGCAGCTTTATATCCTCTTGATTCCTCTGAGTTTGAATTATTTAGAGAGTCTCTAGAAAGATTGTCTTTGAATGATGCAGCTTTAACTTTTCAACCAGAACAATCGCAAGCATTAGGCTCGGGCTTTAGATGCGGATTCTTGGGCACATTACATATGGAAATTGTAATAGAAAGGCTTCAGGGTGAACATGGAATAGAGCTTTTAGCAACAGCTCCAACAGTTATCTACGAAATAGAAGACACCTTAGGAAATCTTATTGAAGTAGAAAATCCTAGCAAATATCCAGATCAAAGCAATGTAAACGAAGTTAGAGAGCCTATCGCAAGAGCAACAATTCTCGTTCCAGAAAAATATATTGGTAATGTAATTTCACTTTGCATCGAAAGAAGAGGAGTCCAAAAATCGTTAAGATATGTTGGAGGACAGATTGAACTTATTTATGAAATGCCCATGAATGAAATAGTTTTAGATTTTTTTGACAAATTAAAATCATCCAGTAAAGGCTACGCTTCATTGGACTATGATTTCCTGAGGTTTGAACCCAGTGATATAACTAAAATAGATATTTTACTTAATGGCGAAAAAGTCGATGCGCTTAATTTTATGGTGCACAAATCAAAAGCAGATTATAAAGCTAGAGAAATCGTTAAATCATTAAGAGAAGTTATTCCAAGACAAATGTACGATGTCGCAATTCAAGGCGCAATTGGAAGTAAAATTTTAGCTAGAGAAACTGTTAAAGCTTATAGAAAAGATGTAACTGCTAAATTGTATGGAGGAGATGTAACTCGAAAGAAAAAACTTTTAGAAAAACAAAAAAAAGGAAAGAAAAAAATGAGACAAATTGGAAAAGTTGAAGTTCCACAAGAAGCCTTTTTATCAGTTCTGCGAGTAACTAAATGAATTTTGAATTGTTGCTAATTATTTCAATTCTTATTCTTTCTGGGCTTTTTTTTGGTTGGGTTTATTCCGAGATAAAACTGGAAGGAAAATTTAATAAGATCATTAATTGGATTTCTTTTCCTTTTCCGCTTTTAGCTCTTTATGCAATTTTCAAATTAAATTTAGATTTTGGCTACGTTTTAGTATCTATAACTGCTTTGGCCTTTCTAGTTTGGGTAACAAGTGCTTTTTTTAATCTTCATAGTTTAAAAAAAGAAGGAAGGTCTTTTTTTACTATCCTTTTTCTTATTACGATCTTTAGATCATTTATATTTGAGCCTTTTCAAATTCCTTCTGAATCTATGTTGCCGCAGTTAGAAATTGGGGATTTTTTGGTAGTGAATAAATATAGCTATGGCTTGAAAAATCCCATTGGCAACAAAACATTATTTAATATTGGTTCTCCTCAAAGAGGAGATGTGATTGTTTTTACCCCCAAACATACGGTTTGTTCTTCTAATTTAAAAAGCGCTTATCCCGATAGTCTTAATTTATTATCAAATCAACAGAGATTCAATTGGCAAAGATATTATGAAAGTTGTACTGAGCTGGGAGTTAAATACATCAAAAGAGTAGTTGGACTGCCTGGAGACGAGGTTGTTTATCAGAACAAAAACTTTTTTATAAATGGCATGCCATTGAAAAAGAAATTTATGAATCAAGAATCAAATGAATTTATTTTTGAAGAAACACAAGCTTCTAAAAATTATTTAGTTCGACAAACTGACAAGAATAGAAATTTAAATAATTCATGGAAAGTTCCTGAAGGACATTACTTTGTTTCAGGAGATAATAGAGATAACAGTCTTGATAGCAGAAGTTGGGGATTTGTTTCAGAAGAAGATGTTTCAGGAAAAGCTAGCTTCATTTGGATGCATTGGGAATGCTTGGGCTGTTTTCCAAAATTTTCTAGAAATAAATTCATAAAATGACAAACAATTTAAATAGTCTTGAAAAGACATTAAATTATTCTTTTAAAAATCAAAGTTATTTAACAAAAGCTCTCACACATAGTAGTAAGTCAAAAGATAATAATGAAAGACTTGAATATTTGGGGGATGCGGTAATCAATCTTGCTGTTTCTGAACATTTAATTAAAAACTTTTCTGATTTAGATGAAGGCTCTTTATCTATATTAAGAGCGAAACTTGTAAGCAGAGATACGTTATCAAAATTAGCGTCCAACATAGAATTAGAAAGCTATCTAATTATGGGAAAATCTCTTTCAAACCAGGAAAATAAAAAAATCTCTATTTTTGGAAATGCTTTTGAAGCGATAATTGGGGCAATTTATCTTGACGAAAACTTCGATAAAGCTGCAACTGTAGTAATGTACTTTCTGAAAGAAGAAATTAGATCTTTAACATTAAATCAAATTAAAGATAAAAAAACTCTTCTTCAAGAAGAGATACAACAAAGAAAAATTAATCTCCCAGTTTATCAATTGAAAAATACAAGCAAGGGAATGTTTAAAGTTTTTTGTGAAGTGAAAGAGCTTAATCTTTCCAGTGAGGCAGACGGAAAAAATAAAAAAGATGCTGAACAAAAAGCAGCTGCAATTTTATTAGAAAAAATAATTAATTCTGATGAGTAATAAAAAATTTGGCTTTGTATCTATCAGTGGAAGAACAAACGTTGGCAAGTCCACGTTGATTAATTCTTTAATTGAAAAAAAAATTGCCATTACTTCGAGGAAGCCACAAACAACTAGGAATAGAATTTTGGGAATTTCAACGAGCCAACAATCTCAAATTGTATATCTAGACACGCCAGGTTTTCATTTGGGTTATAAAAGAGCTCTCAACAAATACATGAATAAGTTAGCAAGACATTGCTACGAAGAGGTAGATTTAGTTGTTTTTGTCGTAGATAGATCAAAGTGGCTTAAAGAAGAAAAAGATATCCTGAATAATCTCATGCATCTAAATAAACCTGTTATTCTCGCGATTAATAAAATAGATAGATTAGAAAAAAAAGAAGAGTTGCTTCCATTAATAGATGAAATACAACAAAAATTTAATTTTCTGTCGGTAATTCCTATTTCTGCTTTACGCAAAAATAATCTAGAAATATTAACGAATGAAATAGAAAAAGCTCTTCCAGAAGGACCTTTTCATTTTCCAGAGGATTCAGTAACAGAATTCTCGGAAAATTTTTTTATATCAGAAATCATAAGAGAAAAGGCTATCAACCGACTAGGTGATGAATTGCCTTATAGATTGAACGTAGCAATAGATAAAGTCGACAGAAAAAAAGGATTGATTACCATTTATGCAAATATAGTTGTTGAAAGCTCAAGTCAGAAAGGCATCATCCTCGGCAAAGGAGGATCTATGATTAAAGCCATAGGTACTTCTGCAAGAAAGGATTTAGAAGCTGAGTTAAAAAGGAAAATAAATCTTCAGTTATTTGTAAAAGTAAGTAAAAAATGGACCAATAATATGAATACGATGAATAAATTTGGTTATGGAGACAATTTTTGAAATCAAATTATAAGGAATCAGATGCTTTCTTATTGCACGCAACTAAATTCAAAGAGACTAGTTTATTGTGCGTCTTTTTTTCAAAAGAATTTGGAAAGGTATCTGCCGTCGCAAAAGGTGCAAGATCAAAAAAAAGCAAGTTTCAAGCATTAACTGTTCCGGGAGCTATTTTTAAAATAGCCTTTTCTGGCAAGAATGAACTAAAAACTCTGACAAGTTGCGAATCTTTAGAAACTCTAGATATAAAAAGAAATAATTTTAAGATTTATCTTTATTTGAATGAAATAATTTTAAAATTATTAGAATCTTACGAACCAATGCCTGAAGTTTATGAAAATATCTTGCAGATTTTTAAATTCCTTGATGAGAATGACAAATATTCGGTTGAACTTAAGTTAAGACACTTTGAATATAACTTGATAAGTGAACTTGGATACGGATTTAATATAGATCGAGACATTGAAGGAGAGATTATTGATAGCAAATCATATTATTCTTTTAATCCTCAATCAGGCTTTATAAAAGGTAAAATGGGGCAAAAAATTTTAGGATTACATTTAATCAATTTTCTCAATAATAACTTTTCTGATACAGAAACTAGATTTTCTTTAAAAATGATAATGAGAGCAGCCATCGAAAATGTTCTTGAAAAACCGATTTCTTCAAGAGAGGTTTTTAAATGAAAAAATTTTTAATTTTTTTGAGTGTCTTGTTTATAAATAGCTGCACTAAAGAATACGATCAAATTATAGATTTTTCCTTAAATAAAGAAGTTGCGGATATTCCTTTGAATCAGGATAGAAATCTGTATTTTGGAGATTTGCATGTGCATACCAAATACTCTTTTGATGCTTATCTCCTAGGTACTAACGTCACACCAGAAATGAGTTATAGATTTGCAAAAGGGGAAACTATCTCCAATGGAGTTAGAGATATGACTTTAGCTGAACCCTTAGATTTTTATGCGGTAACTGATCACGCCATTCTTTTGGGCATGGCAAATCTATGGGCTGATCCAACTTCAGATGTTGGAAGGCATCCAAAGGCCAAGCCTTATCACAATCTAAACAGACCAGAAAATTTAAGTCCCGAATCAGCATTTAATAGATTTTTGTTATTTAACGACATTCGAGGAGATTCAGGGGGATTCCCCCGAGAACGAGGAAGTATTTTAGATGTCATTAAAGCTTTTTTCGCCCAAAATTTTATTTTCGCTTCCGCTGCGTATGATCATGAAGAGCATTTATCTGCTTGGAAAAAAATTATGGAGGCAGCTGAGGAGCATAATGATCCAGGAAAATTTACTACTTTCAATGCTTACGAGTGGACAGTTAGAAATCAAGAGCCAGAAAGTGCTTCTTATCATCGAAATGTAATCTTTAAATCTTCAAAGGCGCCGAAAAGACCTTTCTCTTCTTTTGATTCAAATAATCCAGAAGAACTTTGGAACTGGATGGATGGACTTCGATCAGATGGTTTAGATAGCTTGGCCATTCCACATAATCCAAATGGTTCAAATGGCCAAGTATTTAAAAAATATAAATTTGACGGGAATCCAATAGATAAAGATTATTCCGTTCAAAGAATGAGAAACGAGCCAATAGTTGAAATTACCCAAATTAAAGGAACTTCTGAAACTCATCCACGATTATCCCCAAATGATAAATGGGCAAATTTTGAAATCGTAAATTCTAGAAAAGGTAAACGAACAGCTTATTCAGAGCCAGATGGAAGTTATGTTAGGCAAGGTTTGCAAAAAGGACTTGCACTTGAGCATGAGGAAAGAGGTAATCCTTTTAAAATTGGATTTATTGGATCTACGGACACACACAACGGTGCTTATATTTTTGACGAATCTGACAATGTTGGAACTGCAGCTATTCTTACATCACCTGAAGTAAGAGGATCAATTCCTATTCCAAATGAAACACTAACTGAAGATATAAAAAACTCAGATTTTATTGTAGAAGAAGAACAGGGTTTTTATAGCGGTGGTGAAACAATTTCTAATTCTGTTGGAGGACTTGCAGCGGTCTGGGCAAAAGCAAATACTAGAGATTCTATTTTTGAAGCACTCTCCAATAAAGAGACTTATGCGACCTCAGGAACAAGAATAAGATTAAGATTTTTTGCCGGTGAAAATTTAACTAATCTCGATTTTAACGATGAAGAATTTATTTCAAAAATTTATGAAAACGGTGTTCCTATGGGGAGTGATCTAACTTTATCAGGACCAAAAAAACCTTCTTTTATTATTTGGGCTCAGAGAGATAAAAATAGTGCACCATTACAAAGGATTCAAATCATAAAGGGTTTTTATAGCGATCAAGACAGAGAAACCAAAGAGTATTTAATAGACGTGGTTTGTTCTGATGGATTAAAGCCAGACCCTATTTCTAAATTATGTGAATCTAATAATGCAACAGTTAGTACTGACACTTGTGAGTTTTCTAAAGATAAAGGTGCAAGCGAGCTTAAAACAGTTTGGGTTGACGAAGAATACGACCCAAACATTGAAACTTTTTACTATGTAAGAGTTTTAGAAAATCCTACTTGCAGGTGGTCAACATGGGATGCCATAAAAAATAATTATGAGCCAAGGCAGGGAATTGATGAAATAATACAAGAGAGAGCTTGGTCTTCACCAATCTGGATAAACTCAAACTGATTATGAAAATAAATTCTGGAATAGATTTAGTAGAAGTTGAACGTCTAAGAGATACCTATAAAAACTTTGGTTCGAGATTTTTAACAAGAATTTATGATCCTCTTGAGATAGAGCAATTTAATAAAAAGTCACACAGAGCTAAACCAAACTTTCTTGCTAAGAATTTCGCCGCAAAAGAAGCAGTGTCAAAGGTTCTTGGAGTTGGCTTTAGTCAAGGGGTAAGACCTAGAGACATTGTAGTTGTTAGAAGATATGGGCCCCCAAAAGTTGAACTGAAAGGCAAAGCAAAAGAACTTGCCAATAAAAAAGGCATTGATACTATTTCTTTAAGCTTAAGTGATACTGACAATTTAGCAGTTGCAGTTGCACAGGCGATAACTAGTTAGGAAATAAAATTATGAAAATAATCCTTTTAGGTCCTCCAGGAGCAGGTAAGGGTACTCAAGCAGAAATCATATGTAAAAATTTTTCTATTCCCCATATATCTACCGGAGATATGTTGAGAGAGGCCATAGCTAACGAAACGGCTACTGGAAAACTAGCAAAGGAAATTATGGATGCTGGAAACCTTGTTTCAGATGATGTGATCGTTAGTTTAGTCAAAGATAGAATAAAAGAAGAAGACTGCAAAAATGGTTTCCTTTTCGATGGCTTTCCAAGAACTATTCCGCAAGCTGATGCTTTAGAAAATCAGGAAATATTTGTGAATGTCGTTTTAGAACTCACATTAAAAGATGAGCTGATTATAAACAGAATGTCTGGAAGAAGAGTCCATCAACCTTCTGGCAGAAGTTATCACCTTGAATTCAACCCTCCAGAAAAAGATGGACTGGACGATGTCACGGGTGAGCCATTAATACAAAGAGATGACGATAAACCTGAGACGGTAAAAAATAGATTAGAAGTTTATTGGGAACAAACCAACCCTTTAATTGTTTATTATCGATCGAAATCTGTTCAAACGGATCTAAAATACATTGAGATAGATGGATCTAAGACCATGGAGAAAGTAAGCTCTCAAATACATGCTGCATTAGAGGATTAAATTTTTGCCAAATATTTTATCGATAGAAACTTCTAGTGCTTGTTGTTCTGTTTGTATAAAAACAGATCACTTAGAAACACAAGTTTATGAGAATAATGCTCCTAATACACACGGAGAAATTATTTTTGAATTTATCAAAACGGCTTTGCAAGAAAGCGAGATTAGCAAAGAAGACATAGATTACATCGTTTTTGGCAGTGGACCCGGATCATTTACTGGTTTGAGAGTGGGATGTTCTGTTGTGCAAGGTCTTGGCTATGGTTTGAAAGTACCTATCATTCCAATTTCTAGTTTGAGAATTACAGCTCAACAAGCCATTGAAAAATTAAATTCTAAAAATATTGTTGTCATAAACGATGCACATATGGAAGAGCTATATGTTGGAGAATATAAATCTTCCAAAAACATAGCTGTAAACTTGAAACCTGACTATTCCATCCGTAGAGACGAAATCAACGAATTAGTTAATTCCTTTCCAGAGGATTTTTCTTTTATTGGCGATGCCATGCATTTTATTGAAAAGGATTTACAAAAAAAAATTATCTATGATTTTACTCCTAAGGCAAACTTCAGTTTCAATATAGCTACTGATTTAATTCTTAATCAAAAATTTGTTCCCGCTGAACAAGTAACAATCAATTATCTTTCTGGTGAAAGTCAATGGAAGAGAGTTTGAAATGGAACTAATTCAACTTACCATTTTATCTTTAATACAAGGCCTTACAGAGTTCTTACCTATTTCTAGTTCTGCTCATTTAATTTTAGTTTCAACTTTTATGAGTTGGCCTGATCAAGGAATTACTGTAGATATTTTTGCGCATTTTGGGACTTTATTAGCCGTAATCTTTTATTTTCGTGAAGACCTAAAAAAAGTTATTAAAACTTTTAATTTCTATGAGAAAAATAACTTGGGCTTAAATTTACTTCTCGCTACCATGCCAATTGCAATTATTGGCTTCATCTTTAAAGATTTTATTGAGTTGAATTTAAGATCTGAAGAAGTTATTTTTTGGAGCACTCTTATTTTTGGAATTGCTTTAATTTTTAGTAATAAATTTTCAAGCAATCAAAAAAATCTTTTTCAAATTTCCTTAAAAGACTCTTTATTAATTGGCAGTATTCAGATTTTTGCTTTGATTCCGGGATCATCAAGATCAGCAGTTACAATGCTTGCCGCTCTTGCTTTAGGTTACACAAAGTCTGATGCAGCAAGATTTAGTTTTTTGCTCGCAGTTCCAACTTTATCTATTGTATTCTTGGGAGAATTGATTGACTTGAGCAAAGCAACTTTCGAGGTTAATTTTTTTGAACTTAGCTATGTTGCCTCTCTTTCTTTTATAAGCGCCATAAGCTGTATACATATTTTTTTAAAATTAATTGAAAAAATAGGCTTTGCCCCTTTTGGAATTTATAGGCTTTTTCTCGCTGGCTTTATTTTAATTTTTTAAAGATGAATCATCCTTATGTTTCATACTTAAATATCGAAGAAAAAAAACTTGCACAACAATTTGCAGATAAGCATGGGTTAACTTTTGCCTCTCCAAGGCAAATTAGAATTAAAAAAGGTTCTAAACTCGTAATTTGGATCACTAAAGATCAAATATTACTTCAAGACTTGGACGACAAAAATTCAAAACCTTTTTTCTTAAATTTTCGTTTATTGGAAAAAGAAAAGAGCGATAGAGGCTTACTAAAAAAATGTTTTTCTAAATTTGATAAGTCTTGCAAAGTTTTTGATCTAACCGCTGGGTTTTGTCAAGATGCTTATTGCATATCAAATATGGGATTCGAAGTGATAGCTTACGAAAAGGAGTCCTGGTTGTTTGAGTTCACTAAAAGCTGCATGAATTTCTCAAAAAAAGAAAACTTAAAATTAATAAATTTAAATTCTTTAGAAGCTTTTAATACATTTACTCAGAAAGATATTTTATTTGTAGATCCAATGTTTGAAGTTAATAGTAAATCCTTAGCAAAAAAAGAGATTCAATTTTTGAGAAAATGTATTCCCGGCTCCCCGGAAAGAGAAATTATTGATGCTTCAATGAATTCTTCAGCAGGCTTAATAGTTATTAAAAGACATAAACTAAGCAACACAAAACACTCAATCAAACCGTCTTATGTGATTAAAGGAAAGGTTGTATCTTTAGAAGTTTTTGATAGAAGAGGGCTTTAAATCCACCTTCTAACTTTAGAAGAGTAATTTTCCCAATCTTCTGAAAACAATTCGTGAAGTTTTTTTTCTTCGTGGGCAATCCAAGTGAAATTAATGATTATCCCAAACACAAAGGCAATGATAATCGCTGACAAAGATGACATTAAGAATGCTACTCCCACTAAAACAGTTAACATGCCCAAGTAGATTGGATTTCTTGAAAACTTAAAAGGACCAGATGAAATAAGTACTTCTGGTGTTCCGTCTGGAATAAAAGTTGTTTTCATTTTTCTCATAAATCTAAAGCTTACAAAAACCAAAGAGATACCAGAAAGAATAAGAATTAAACCTAACAAAGAACTTAAATCAACGGATATGGGGAAAGAAAATAAAAGTATTAATTGCAGAACAATGCTTGCCAACAAAATGACAGGTGGAAATGTAATTTTCATCAATTAAATATATCAAAAAAATTACTCTAAGTTGAATAGTTCTTCCTGCCATTCAGGGGTTATAAAAGTTTTAAAATCGTCTTCTATCCTTTTAGTAATCTTTAGGGGATAAACAAATCCGTTTTCATCTTTTTTGACAAATTTTGCTTCAATGAGATGATTTATGAATAAATCAAATGTCCACTTTTCCGAAAACTCGGGCATTAACCAACTGTGCCTTGCTTCGAGATTCTTAGAAATCTTTCGGCATTTTTTTTCCAATTCATTTATTGAAATATGCGACTCTTCATTTCGCCATAGCTGCAACATTAAAATATAAAATCTATCTATGCTTCTTTGGGCAATTCTTCCAAGCGCCTGACACTCAATAAATTCTTCAGATTTTAGATTAGGCCTCTTAACTTCATTTTCTTTGATAATTAACAAATTATTATCAACGAGTTTTTTGATAGATTTGTCTATCTGAGTTTCAATTTCTTCAAAATGCCATGGCAGAAAATACTCTTCTGCAAAAAATGGATAAAGAGTCTTTGTTAAATCAAAAATTTCGTGTTTTTCAATTGATTCCCTAAATTGAAACATTCCGCAAATCATAGAATCTAAAATCAATAGGTGAGAAATATTATTCTTATAAAAACTCAACATCGCTGCCTGCTGAAAATTTAGTTGTATTTTTTTTGAATTTGATAATTTGTTTATTAATTGAAGCTTTTCGACTTTTTGTAAAACTTGTTCAGGATCACATTCAGGAATAGTAATTTGTTCTGAATAATCTGATAACTTTATTAAGTTTGTATAAAGAGAAATTCTTGATTTAAGTTTTTCTTTAGAGAGACGGAATTTATTTGCGTTTAAAATTGCTGAGGCAAATAAAGCGCTTGGGGTTACTACAGTTGCTTTATTGATATTTTTCATTATTTCCTTCCCAAGTTTGGGGGTAAGATCATAAAGCCATTGTTGAGTCGGAGAGTTATCTAGTTCTTCAGAAATAATATTATTAGTCCAATTCTCAAAATTATTATCCAAGAATTCTTTGAGATCTATGGGCTCTCCTATTTGTAAGTAAGCATTTCCAAGGTAACCTCTGAAATCTTTCGCTACTCTAAGAATAGATCGCAAGCTTTCTCTTTTTTTGGCATCGCCCATTGCTTCTTTATGATAAGAGTTCCCTTCTAAAACCTTTTCGTAGTTCATAGAAATAGGAACAAACTTTACAGGCTTTTCATCCATATCCTGAAAAGCTCTGATTAACATTGAGATTATGCCTGGTCTTGGGGGAAGCAATCTTCCCGATCTTGATCTGCCACCTTCAGGGAAAAATTCGATTGAACTTCCTCTTTGTAATAATTTTCTTAAATGCTCGTAAAAGACCCTAGAGTACAATTTGTTGTTACCAAAAGATCTCCTCATAAAAAAAGCTCCGCCATTTCTAAGTATAGGACCAATGATAGGTAAATTAAGATTTTTACCAGCTACTATTTGAGGCATCATTAAATTATTAAGATAAAGCTGATGCGATAAGGCTAAATAGTCGATATGACTTCTATGAGATGGAGCATAAATGATAGTATTTTCAGCTGCTAGTTCTTTTATCCGATCTATTCCAATTGAATACAAACCTTCATATCGAGTGTTCCAAAACCAATTTAAAACTTTGTCATATAAGTAAATTACTGGATAAGAAAAATTAGAGCAGATTTCTAATGCATATTTCTCAGCGGTTATTTTTAATCTTTCCCTCTTTTTTTGATTTTCTCCAGCTTCCAAATCAATTATTTTTTTAACCGATCTAGATTGAATTATTGCGTGCACCAATGTTCTTCTACTTGAGATATCAATTCCAAGTTTTGCTTGACGATGTTTTCTAAATCTTGCTCTTAAAAGCCTTTCAGTCTTAAGGACTAGCCGAGACGGCTCTGCATTTTTTTTTAAAAATATTTCTTTTACTTCTAATGGCTTATGAAAATAAACAATAGCTTGTCTTCCATTGAAAATGGCTCTCAATAAATTTTTAACACTTGAAGCTCCTTCCCAAGAATCTCTGAAAAAAAGCTTTACCCAATGATCTTCTCTATCAGGCGCTTTACCCCAATAAACATCCACAGGGATGATAATTCGGTTCACAGTTTTTTCTGGATAATGAGCAAGTTCATTCAATTCTCTAGGATGCCTTCTTCTGGGGCGCTGCCATGGAAATAACCTTCGAGCACTTTTGAGTTGAAAAAAATTTTTCTTAATTCTAGATGGAAATACAAAAGAATTTTTTTTTGCACATTTTTTAAGTGCAGTGAGGTCATAACTAGATTCTGAAGACAAAACATACAAAACTTTTTCTTTTTTAAGTAATTCTTTAGATTCTTCTATTTCGAAATTTGCATCAGGGCTGATAAGAAAATCAAGCATTATAAAGTTTTGTCTTAGTTAAAGTGTTAATATTCCTCAAAATTTGACGTATTTAACCACTAAAATTAAAGTGTTATTTAATTTTACAACTAATTATGCCGAAGTGGCGGAATTGGTAGACGCGCTCGATTCAAAATCGAGTGCCCAAAAGGCGTGAGAGTTCGAGTCTCTCCTTCGGTACCAGAGGAAATATTATGATTGAAACTGAAATTTTAACTGCTCAAACATCAAGTTTTTTGGGGCCACAATTTATTCTCTTGCTAGGGTTTATTGCAGTAATGTATTTTTTAATCATAAGGCCTCAAAACAAAAGAATTAAAGCTCAAAAAGAAATGATAGATAATTTAGCAGTTGGAGATGAGATAATTTCATCTGGCGGATTGGTCTGCACAATTTCTAAGATATCCGATGACTTTTTGACCGTTAGAGCAAACGATACTCAATTTACAATAAAAAGAGACGCAGTCAGTAGTATTTTGCCTAAAGGAACAATCAACTCTATATAGAGAATAACGTGCTACGTTTTCAGTTCTGGAAAATCTTTTTGGTATTTGGCGTTTTATCATTAGGTGTTATTTATTCAATGCCTAATATTTTTCCCCCTGATCCAGCAGTTCAAATAACTTTTAATAGTTCAGGTGGAAGTTTTAATGACAGAGTTGTAGAAAAAATTAAATCTGATGCAGAGAAAGAGAAAATAAATTTTTCATCTGTCGAAAATGATGAAAAATCAATTTTATTTAGGACCAACAATTATGATGATCAAATTAAATTAAAACAGCATTTTGAGGAAAGTTTAGACAACAATTTTGTGATTGCACTAAATCTTGCGCCAAATACACCTGAGTGGCTAAAAAGCCTCAATGCATTTCCCATGAAACTAGGTTTGGATTTGAGAGGAGGAGTGCACTTTTTATTAGAAGCTGATACCGACCTGCTGATAGAAGCCAAATTAGAGTCAGCGATAAGTAATTTGAAGAGAATTTTACGAGATTTGTCTTTAAAGCCAAGGGCTTTAGAAATAGAAGACACTAGCATTTTAATTTCCTTAAATGTACAACAAGACGAGGAACTTCTCTCTGAAGCAGTTCAAAGCCTAAATGGGTTTGATTTGGAGTCTTTAAATTCTTCCGATTATAGATTGAGACTAACCGAAGAAGAATTAGAACAGATGGTTGATTATGCGGTTCTTCAGAATCTCAATACCTTGAGAAACAGAGTAAACGAATTAGGGATTTCAGAGCCAGTAGTGCAAAGACAAGGCACAAAGAGAATATCTATTCAACTTCCGGGTGTTCAAGATACAGCTGAAGCAAAAAAAATTATTGGTAAGACGGCAAATTTAGAATTTAGATTAGAGGCAACAAATAGAATCTCTTTAGCATCAAGAATAGATAAATTTCCTTTTAACGGTAGAGACGTTAATTTAGAAAAAAGATTAATAATTTCCGGAGATCAAGTTTCAGATGCAAGTGTCGGTTACGATGAAAACGGATTTCCTCAAGTCAATATAAGTCTGGATTCTGAGGGCGGTGCCAAGATGCACAGATCTACAAGAAATAATGTTGGAACTAAAATGGCAGTTCTTTTTGTTGAAAGAAAATCTAGAACAGAATTAATTAATGGGATTCCAGAAGTAATAAACTTTTTTGAAAAAAGAATAATTAGTTTGGCCACGATTCAGTCGGCACTAGCAAGTCAATTCAGAATAACTGGTTTGGACTCTCCAGAAGAGGCTTCAGAATTAGCTTTGCTTTTAAGAGCAGGGGCTTTGGCAGCTCCAATGGACTTTGTAGAAGAAGGGACCATTGGACCATCTTTAGGTGCAGATAATATTAAATTAGGAATACAATCTTTGTTATTGGGATTGGGCCTCGTTCTTTTATTTATGATTTTTTATTACAAAATTTTTGGCCTAATTGCTAATTTAGCCGTAGTTTTAAATATAGTTTTAATTGTTTCAGTAATGTCTATTCTTTCTGCTACTCTGACCTTACCTGGAATAGCTGGAATAGTTCTGACGATTGGAATGGCTGTAGATGCAAATGTGCTTATCTTTTCAAGGATCAGAGAAGAACTTAAAAATAATTTAAAGCCACAAGATGCAATTTCAGCAGGTTACGATAGGGCTCTGATAACAATTGTTGATGCAAATTTAACAACCTTAATAGTTGCAGTGATTCTATATGCTGTTGGCACAGGTCCAATACAAGGTTTTGCCATCACTCTATCAATTGGAATTCTTACTTCGATGTTTACCGCAATTTTATTTACACGAATGATGGTTTATTTCATTTATGGCAGAAGAAAAGAGATTGAAAAATTATGGATTTGACTAATATAGGTTTTATGAAAATTAGAAGGCAAACGACAGTTTTGTCGATAATTTTAATTGTCATTTCTATTTATTCTCTTTTTGTAAATAAATTAAATTTCGGACTTGATTTTACAGGCGGCTCATTAATAGAAATAAGATTAACTGAAGACATAGATTCTCTAGATGAGATAAGAGGGCTTTTACAATCAATGAATCTCAATGACTTCCAAGTAAATTATTTTGGCTCCAACAGAGACATAAGCATAAAAGTGCCTGCAGGCGATAATTCCTTAGATGAAAGCGTATTAATTCAAAATTTAAAACAATATTTTGATTTCGAAGTTAGAAGACAGGAATTTGTCGGACCACAGGTTGGTTCTGAATTGAGAGATCAGGGAGGCTTGGGTTTGTTGGCTGCGCTGGCAGTGATGATGGTCTATATCATGTTTAGATTTCAGTATAAATTTGCTCTCGGAGCTCTTTTGGCATTGATACATGATGTTGTGATTGTTCTAGGATTTTTTTCTTTCTTCTCTTTAGATTTTGATTTACCTGTTCTTGCAGCAATCTTAGCTGTAATTGGATACTCTCTTAATGATACGATAGTTGTTTCAGATAGAGTTCGAGAAAACTTTAGAAAAAAGAGAAGGTCCAATTCTGAAATTGCCATCAATAGGTCTTTAAGCCAAATGATAGGCAGGACTTTAATAACTTCCTTAACTACATTGTTGGTTTTGATTGCACTTTTAATTTTTGGTGGGGAAACTATAAGTAATTTTTCTATCGCTTTGATAGTTGGAGTTATTTCTGGAACCTATTCTTCAATTTATATTGTATGTAATACTTTATTAAGTCTAAAAGTTACTTCGGAGGATTTAATGATAAGAAAAACTGAAGTCTTAGATGATGGAATGCCTTAATTAGTTAAAACAGTCTTTTAAAACATCATTTAGAATTATTTCGTTGCATTTTTTATTTGCAGCAATAATATGATGACTTGTTTCAATTTTTTCCTTACCTAATAAATCCGTAACAAAACCACCCGATTCTTTGACTAAAAGGGCGCCTGCAGCAAAATCCCAATGCTTCATTCCATATCCAAGAAAAGCGTCTAATTTTCCCGAGGCGACATAGGCTAAATCAATTGCTGTTGAGCCTGTTCTTCTTAAAGTTAAACTTTGAGAGTATAAATTTCTAATAACTTTCATTTGATCCATTTTAGGAACTAATTCTTCAGAATAGTGAAAAGAGTTACATATCAAAGAATTTCTTAAACTAGGAAGGCTTGCAACTCTTGTTCTTGATTGATTCAAATATGCTCCCTTACCTCTTGATGCATAATATTCATCGTCTCTCGTTATGTCATAAACTACACCGTGTTCTAATATTCCATCCTCGTAGCACGCAATGGAAACCGAATAATAAGGAAAACCATGAATAAAATTTGTTGTGCCGTCTAGAGGATCAATGACCCATAAAAGCCTGGCATCTTCTTTGCCAGATTTACCTAATTCTTCTCCTTCAAAAGCACTATCTGGAAAAGATAGTTTAATCGTTTCAATAATTATCTTTTCAGCAATTTGATCTACTTGAGTAACAAAATCAGTTGGCCCTTTTTCGGAAATTTTAATCTTATCTTTTCTTCTGGAGAATTTACTTATTTCTTTTCCAGCAAGACGAGCCGCTTTAAGAGCTATATTTATTTTTGGTTCCATAATTTTTGAGAAACAATTGTAAACTATTGCAATGTCTGAAACTGATTTAATCTTAAAAAATAATTACGATGTTGAATTTCTTCTTATTGAAACTTCTCATCCGGGAAATATCGGTGCTTGTGCAAGGGCAATAAAAAATATGGGTTTCGGAAAATTGGGTTTAGTCAACCCAAGTAATTTTCCATCAGATGAAGCTTTCTATAGAGCTAAAGGTGCTGGTGATATCTTAGATGACGTAAAAATCTATTCGAATCTTGATGATGCTTTAGCCGAAAAAACTATAGTTTTAGGCACAAGTGCCAGAGATAGGACTATTCCTTGGCCTACAGTTTTTACAAATGAAATTATCAAAGAAAATCTAAATTTAAAAATTGACAGTAAAATTTCTATTTTATTTGGTAGAGAAAAAAGCGGATTGACTAATGAAGAATTGCAAAGATGCCATTTGCATTTGAAAATTCCTTCTAGTGAAGAATACTCCTCTCTTAATTTATCACACGCAGTTCAAATTATTTCCTACGAGTTGAGGAATATGTTTTTGGGGAGCTCTAAAAATCTTATCAAAGCAGATGTTCCAAAAAGTACGGATAAGGATGATGAGTTTTTGCTCAAGCACATAGATAAAGTACTGTTAGATTTAAACTTTTACGACCAGAATAGTTCTAGACAAGTTAAAGCTAGAATCAAAAGGTTACTCAAGAAAGCTAGACCAGATAAATTAGAGGTTGGAATCCTAAGAGGTTTCTTAAGTAAGATTCAAGAGGCGCTTAACAAATAAAATCATTCTGATACAATCCTTTTTCTGTTTGAGTCCCCTTCGTCTAGCGGTTAGGACACCGGGTTTTCATCTCGGCAACAGGGGTTCGATCCCCCTAGGGGACGCCATTTTCGTCTTAAGATCGGTTTTAGAGCACAAAAATAAAATTTTTTTATAAAAATGCCCATATTTAAGGCAAATCTAATTTCTTTTAGAATTATCTATTAAAAAAAAGGGAAAAATGGCCTCTGTAAAATAATTATTCGGAGGATTTGTGAAGCTTGTTTATATTGTTGTTAGACCATCAAAAGTGGAAGTCGTGAAAAGCGCTTTAGCTGCAATAAATATTGGTGGAGCAACTTTATTTGACGTTAGAGGTTTTGGGGCTTCCAGAGGACATACAAGTTCTTACAGAGGCTCACAGTACGTAACTGATACTAATCCAAAGGGCATGCTAATGGTAGCGTGCAAAGATGATGATGTTCCTAACATCATTCAGGCTGTTCGTGACGTGGCTAATACCGGATCTATAGGTGACGGAAAAATCTTTGTCAACGAACTTTCAGATGTAATCCGCATCAGAACTGGAGAATCCGGCGAAGATGCAATAATGGAGAAAAATGATGACTGAGATGGAATTTGCACTAAATACGTTTTATTTAGTACTTTCTGGGGCTTTTGTTATGTGGATGGCAGCTGGTTTCACAATGTTAGAAGCTGGACTTGTACGTTCTAAAAACGTTTCAGAAATTGTAACCAAAAATTTAGGTCTATATTCAATTGCATGCGTAATGTATTTGGCATGTGGTTTTTATTTAATGTACCCAGGTGATGACGTTATCAACGCATACTTGCCAGGAATGGGTACTACTTGGGGTATTAGCTTAGCCGGTTTAACTGCAAACTATGATTTGGGTTATTCCGATGCTGCTGACTTCTTTTTCCAGGTTGTTTTCGTTGCTACTGCAATGTCAATTGTCTCTGGAGCTGTAGCTGAAAGAATGAAGCTAGTACCGTTTTTTATATTCGCAGTTGTTATGACTGGATTTATTTACCCTGTTCAAGGTTATTGGAAATGGGGTGGTGGTTGGTTAGACGCTATCGGCTATACTGACTTCGCGGGATCTGGAGTAGTTCACTTATGTGGAGCTTCGGCCGCACTAGCAGCTGTTTTAATACTTGGAGCCAGAGCAGGCAAATATGGTTCAGATGGATCAGTTACTGTTATGAGAGGATCAAACATTCCAATTGCTGCCTTAGGTGCTTTTATTCTTTGGTTAGGTTGGTTTGGATTTAATGGTGGTTCTCAATTAGCCGTTCACACTGTGGACAATGCTAATGCTGTAGCCCAAGTATTTCTTAACACAAATGCAGCAGCAGCTGGAGGTGTTTTAGGAGCAATAATCATTTCAAAAATATTAACAGGAAAAATGGATGTTACTATGGGAATTAACGGAGCGATTGCAGGTTTAGTTGCAATTACAGCTGCTCCTGACACTCCTTCTGGCGGACTTGCTACTATCATTGGTCTGATCGGTGGTGTAATAGTATATTTTTCAGTCGTATTCTTTGACTCAGTACTTAAGGTAGATGACCCAGTTGGGGCAATTTCTGCTCACGGTACGGTAGGTGTTTGGGGAATAATGGCAACTCCTTTATCTGGAGCTGGTGCATTTGGCACGCAAGCAATTGGAGCTGTCTCTATATTCCTTTGGACTTTTATAACTGCAGGAGCAACTCTTCTTGTCATTAAAGCTATTATGGGACTTCGTCCTACAGTGGAAGACGAAATGGAAGGTATGGATGCTTCAGAAGTTGGAGTTTCAGCTTACCCTGAGTTTTCAGAGTAAAATTCTCCCCCCCAATAAAAAGGCAGATCGAAAGATCTGCCTTTTTTCTATAAAAAAGGGAGACAGAGTCTCCCTTTTTCAAGCCATTAATAATTAAGCTACGTGTTTAACACCACGGTAAATTCCTTCACCTGACGTGTTAGACTTTTCACTTTTAACAGCATCGTGCTTTGTACCTCTGTAAATACCAGCTTTAGGAGATTTTTCATCTCTAGCGATATTTTCAGGAGTAACTTTGATACCTCTGTAAGTAGTCATATCGTGCCTCCAGTTTTCGTTTCGATTTCGTACATGCATCCTAAAATGCACACCCTTCTCAACGCGTTCCTTCGGTAGATATTCGGTCTCGTTCCCTTATCGGTACTTGCTTGCCTTTCTTTAAAAAAGAAAGAGGTTTTCCTATCTTCCTACTTCCGTTCCTTGCATTAAAATAGTGCAGGGAATGAACGATTGCAGTGCGATTATAAAGTTAAGAGACTTTTTTTACAAGTTTTTTTAAAAAAATATTCATTTTTCAATTTAATTGTCAATAAATAACTTATCGACATATACACTAGATATAGACTTCAAAGAAGATATAATCCACTCTTCATGAGATTTTTAAATTTCTTACTAATTATTTGCTTAATTTCAACTGCTCAAATTTTAACTTCAGCAGATGAAGAGCTTGTGGTTACAGGTTCTTATTTAAAAGACAGAACTATTGAATCTTCTCCAGTAGATGTTTTATCTGCGGCTGAAATAGAAAATTTAAATATTTCTTCTCTAGCAGAAATTGGAAAATACATCCATACCTCATCCGGTTCTCATTTTCAAAGTGACTCATTAGAAGGAACGGATCAAGGAATGGCTAATATAAATCTAAGGGGTTTAAATTTATCAGCGACTTTAGTAATGATTAATTCCAAGAGAAATGCTTTAGCCGGATTGCCTGCAGAAAGCGGAGATAGCTATGTAGATATAAATTTAATTCCTCAAATTGCTGTTGAGCGAATTGAAATCTTAAAAGAAGGAGCAACTTCTTTATACGGCTCAGACGCTATTGCTGGAGTGGTAAATTTCTTAACTTATAAAAATTTTAATGGAGGAAAGTTAAAATTTGGAAACCAAAAGACGCAACATTACGGACAAAATGAAAGGAAATTAGAGTTTCTATACGGAAATAGTTTGAACGATATTAATTTTGTTTTAGGTTTAGAGATTTTAGATAGATCTAGTTTACCCTCAAAAAAAATTGAAGGCATCTCTGAGTTAGGAGTAAGTATGTTTGGAAATAGCTTTGAAGCAACAGTTGATGGCACGACTGGTACAGGAGCTTATGCCGGGAATGTTTATTCATCTGGAGATGTCATCCAAGATGCCAACTGTCTTCAAAACGGAGGAATTCCTGATTACTCAGCTTACGGAAAGTTATATTGTGGATTTTTATACGGTGATAGGTTTAATATCACAAATGATGAGGATCACGAAAAGGTTTATCTAAATGCTAATCAATCCTTCGAGAAGTATAGTTTTTCCTCAACTTTTATTTTTTCAAGTGTAGATGTAAATGATAATCC
Source organism: uncultured SAR86 cluster bacterium (assembly GCA_902614235.1). Lineage (GTDB taxonomy): Bacteria > Pseudomonadota > Gammaproteobacteria > Magnimaribacterales > AG-339-G14 > CASICS01. The sequence goes on along the minus strand of CACMKG010000002.1, from coordinate 124,317 downwards.
CCAATCTCCATCTTATCCAGCACTATCATTTCCCGTAATAGCAGTAGGAAAAGCAGGCAGCCCATTCAATAATCCCGTAAAATGGAATGGTCGACCTTTGGGCGCTTCATCTCCTTCTCCACTATCTCCAAAGGAAATAGATCAATTCCATTTTTCAACTAATTTTGATATCGATTTAAATAAAAGCGATAAAATGAAATTAACATTCACTCATAGTGAGCATGAAAACTCAATGAGTCGTCCGGATACTGTTAATTCAAGGTTGATAGCCGCTTTGAATAATTCTGGAGGTCCAAATAATAATTTGACATGGAATATCTTTGATCCTTCTCAAAATTCAGAAACATTAAAAAACTATATTTTAGGAAGCGAAGATTCGGTGCATCAAGCAAAATTATCTATTTTTGATCTTCTTTACGAGGGTCAAATAAATGACGTTAATTATGTTGTTGGCTTTCAAGCTGGTTCAGAAAGTCTTGATGTAACTTGGAATGACTTAGCAAGAGTTGAATTTGATGCAGACGGTAAAATGACCAAATCTGCAGATTTATTATTTTTAGGAGGAGGATCAAATGTTAATTCTGACAGAGAAAAATATGCGATTTTTTCTGAATTTAATCCTCAGATAAGTAATGATTTAGATTTAAAAATTTCAGCAAGGTTTGAAAAAATTGGCGACGAATCCTCATTTGATCCAAAAATATCTTTAAAAAAATATGTAAACAATAATTTAATACTAAGAGGTTCGTTGGGAACTTCCTTCGCTATGCCTTCTTTGGGGCAATTGTATTCTGCAAATACATCTTTGGGTAACGTATCTGGAATTTTTATTCGAGTTTCTAAGGTGGGAGATCCAGATCTAAAACCTCAATCATCGACAAATTCAAATTTTGGAATTATTTATCTTTATGAAGATAGGAAAATCTCTTTAGATTATTGGCAAATAGATTACAAAGACCGATTGACCGTTGAAAGTGCGAAAACTCTTTATGCTGCAAATCCTATTAATCCAATTTTTACTTACAATTCAGGAGTGCTTTTTGCAGCTAATGTAAAATATATTAATGAAGAAAAGACAGATTTATCTGGTATAGATTTTTCTTTTGAATCTGGAAAATACAACAGTAGTTATGGGCAATTTGATTATAAGATAAATGGTACCTATTTAATGGAATATGAAACTACTCAAGGAGGTACTTCAATAGAAAGAGCTGGAAGATTTAATCATGATATCGACGGATATTCTCTTCCTGAATACAAATTAAATCTATTTGCTTTAATGGAAAAAAATCTTAACAAATATACTTTCAATGCCAGATATGTAAGTGGTTACGACAACCATAAAAGATTGCTTACAAGAGCAATTTCTGTTGGAGGATATACCAATAAGGTAGATTCTTCTTTGATGTTTGATCTAGGTTATCAGCGCAGTTTTAAAACAAACAATTTAGACTATAACTTGAATTTTTCAATTCTAAATTTAACTGACGAGGACGCACCGAAAGTCAATAGTCAGCCTGAGTTTAGTTATGATCCAAGACAAATAGATCCCAGAGGCAGAATTTTCTCTTTTGGGATTGAAATAAACTTATAAATATCAAAATATAAGGAATTCTATGGCGAGCATTGACCAGGCATCTGATATTGAAGTTTCTCAAGAAGAAATAGAAAAGGTTTCAAGCCCTGAAACTTTGTCAATATGGGGTCTAGCTTGGCCATCTATATTAGCTAATATTCTTTTTGCGGCTGTTGGAATTGTTGGCCTTAAGGCAGTAGGGGCATTAGGGACCGAGGCTTTGGCAGCTGTTGGCACAGGACAAAGAATTTTTTTTGTTATTCAATCTTTAATCATGGCAGTTTCAACTGGAACAACTGCTTTAATAGCTAGAGCTTATGGCTCAGGCAACAAAAATGAAGGTGCTTTAGTTTTATTTGACTCCTTGTGGATTGGTATAGCTTTGGGAGTTTTTACTACTTTCGTTGGTTGGATATATGGAGAGAATATCCTTGGACTATTTGGATTGAATGAGCAATCAAAGGAATTAGCAGTTGATTATCTGAAATACTCAATGCTCTTCTCAGCAATGTTTTCAGCTTCTTTTATCTTCGGAGCTGCTTTGAGAGCTGCTGGCGACGCAAAAACACCTTTAGCGATTATGATTTTTCAAAATATCATAAACGTTTTTCTTTTAATCGGTCTTGTCAATGGCAGCTTTGGATTGCCAAACCTTGGTGTGGTTGGAGCAGCATTTGCATGGGGGATTTCTTTTACTATCGGAACATTAATTTGTTTTTTTCTTTGGTTATCTAACCTGACTATTATCAAACGCCCCAATTTTAATTCTTTCAATAGAAATAGAATTAAATTAATTTTAAAAATTTCAACACCTGCGACTATTGAACAGGGAATTTTCCAATTTGGTTTATTAATTTATTTTTGGATAATTTCTTTATATGGAACAGCCCCCGTTGCAGCATACAACATAGGCATTAATATTTTGATGCTTTCATTTATGATCGGGCAGGGGTTTTCAATAGCCGGGGCAACTTTGACTGGTCAATTTTTAGGCGCTGACAATCCAAAAGAAGCCAAGAGAAGTGGATGGAGAAGTACAGGGTTATCTATAATTTCAATGACTTTTATTGGCCTAACTGTTGCAATTTTTTCTAAGGAGATATCTGGATTTTTAATTAATGATCCTGAAGTTATAAGGCTGACGGTTATTTTTGTTTGGTTTCTGGGTTCAATGCAACCACTTATGGCAATTGAATTTGCTTTAGGTGGCGCTTTGAGGGGTGCTGGAGATACTAAATCTCCATTGATCATTACCATGATAGGCTTAGTTTTTTTTAGACTCAGTGTGGCCTTCGTCTTTCTAGTCTTTAACTTACCAATTGAATATATTTTTTCGAGCTTGATGATCGACTATTTGGTTAAAGCAGTTCTCTTTTCTTATAGGTTTAACTCAGGAAAGTGGATAAAAAAATTAGTCTAAAAAACATTTTGTTGCTGTAAAAAGTTAAAAAATTGTTATATATTGTAATTTGAGAATGTTCGAAAAAGGATTTTTTAGATATAAAACGGGGAGGTTTTATGGAATCAATTTTAGCTACCAATGATTATGTTGGTATTTCTTTTTGGTTAGCAACAGCAATTATGCTTGCTTCAACAGTATTTTTCTTTGTTGAAAGATCTGATGTAAAGGGCAAGTGGAAAACATCTATGACTGTTGCTGGATTAGTAACTGGTGTAGCTTTCTGGCATTACCTATACATGAGAGAAGTGTGGGTAGTAATGGGAGATACTCCAACAGTTTATCGTTACATTGACTGGTTAATAACAGTACCACTTCAAATAATCGAGTTTTATCTGGTTATTGCTGCAGTAACTGCAATTTCAGCAGCTATATTCTGGAAGCTTTTAATAGCTTCCATAGTGATGCTAGTTTTTGGTTATTTAGGCGAAACGGGATTAATGAATGTCACTGTTGGTTTCGTAATTGGTATGGTCGCTTGGCTATACATAATTTATGAAATTTTCTTTGGAGAAACAGCCGCGGCCAACGCTTCAAGTGGAAACGCTGCTAGTCAACAAGCATTTAACACAATCAAATGGATTGTTACTGTAGGTTGGGCAATTTATCCTTTAGGCTATGCCATTGGATATTTTTCACCTGGCGGTGTCGATGCTAATTCTTTAAATATTATTTATAACCTTGCAGATTTAATTAATAAAACTGCATTTGGTTTAGCCATATGGGCTGCAGCAGTAGCTGACTCACAGACTTCAGAAGCTTAATAAATTTAACATTTAATAATAAAAAACCCCGGCAAATGCCGGGGTTTTTTTTGATGGAGCTTCTTGAGATTCTCCCCCAAGACTCAAGAAGCGAAGATTAATTTATAAAAAATCTATCAATACGTCAAAATTTTTTTTCTTTTTTCTAACATATTAACCAGAATTAAACAAAAATAATTGTTTACAAGCTTTAAATTGATGTAAATTAACGTTTTAAAAATGCGATTGTAGCTCAGTTGGTAGAGCGCGACCTTGCCAAGGTCGAGGCCACGGGTTCGAACCCCGTCAATCGCTCCATCTTTTAAAAAAAAATGAAAATTTTTCATATATTTATTATTTTATTATCTTTTTCTCATTTATTTGCTGAAGAATGTTCTCATTCAAAATGGGGGAAAGGAGATGAAATAGGAAATGCAAATTTAATAACAGCCGAGAGTGTTTTAAAAGCCTCTAAATTAATTACTGAAGGCAAGACATATAGTCTTGGAATAACTATTGATAAAGATACTCCAGCCTATCCTCCTCGAACTATGAGCTTACAAGTAGTTCAGCCTCTGCAACAGTTTGGAAATCAAGCATTACCTAATGCAACTTATAATGATGACATTTTTCAAGGTTGGTTTGGTATTGGTTCTCAAATTGACGGTTTGGGACATGTAGGATCGAAAGATGGTGTTTTTTATAATTGTTTTGATGGAAAAGAGATTGCACCTATAACAGGACTGAAAAAACTAGGAATTGAGAAAATTCCACCTTTAGTAGCCAGAGGCATATTGATTGATATGCCAAAACTGCTTGGAATTGATTTCATGAAAGGTGGTCAAAGCATTTCTGTAGATCAATTGAAAAAAGCTTTAAATAATCAAAGTATTGAAATTCAAAAAGGAGATGTAGTTTTATTTCACACAGGATGGACAGACGCTAAATTAGTCTCCAATCCAGAAGAGTGGGGAGGAAATATTCCAGGCATCAGCCCAGAAGTTGCAAAATTTCTTGCAAAAAAAGATGTTTTAGCAGTTGGTGCGGATACATACGGGTTAGATGTTCAGCCACCTGTGGATCCCAACGATATTCATTCAGGACACACTGTCTTGTTAAAAGAGAATGGAATTTATATTTTGGAAAATATGAACACTGGACCTTTGGCTAGAGATGAAGCTTATAAATTTTTATTCATTTTGGGCCAAGCTAAGGTTCGAGGCGCTGTGCAAATGATAATAAATCCAATTGCAATTAGATAAGTTTAAATAGAGTCAGCGATAGCGTGGTTTCTATCTCTGTGTCCAGCCTCATCGTCACGAATAACTTCTATTACTTCTCTTAAAGTTGCATTTTTATCCAAGCCCCAATAATTAATAGCTATTTCTGGTGCGGGAGTATTGGGAATTTTCCCAGAGTCTATTTCGTATAAATATTCTGTGTAAGAGAAAACTGCTTCTTCTTCAAAGTATCCCACCATTCTGTGGGCCGTTCTTTTGAAGAAAATATATAAAATAGTGTAAAAGGCCCCGAATATGAATTGGCCAGCCATTATGATAAATCTTTCAAAAGTTGAGGGCTTAGCAATCGCTATAAAAGTCATTAAATGCATTCTTTCATTATCTGCTTCTTCTAGAAGCTCTTTGATGAAGTCACCATCGTCTATCATCTTTCTAAGAGATTTAAAATGAGCAAGCATTCCACCTACCATACCAGGCACAGCAGCCACGGTTTCTAAAACAACAGCTCTATGACCATATCTTTTTTTAAAAAAAGTGTCGGCAAAAAATCTAAGAGATCTTGTGATGAAAAGAGCAACACTATCTGAAAAGCATTCAGGGTGTAAATGAACGTGAGTTCTATTACTAGAATTTAGTTCTAAGTTTTTTGGAAGTTCATCTCGACTTAACATATGCAGACTATATATAACTTTTTTTTTGATGTTAATCAAAGGTATCTAATTATTAGTTATATATTACTTTTAGTAATATCATTTATTTAGGAACTTCTTGTTCACTAATGTTAATGTTTATTGATGAATAATTTCGATGCAGTCATTGTTGGCGGCGGTCCGGGTGGCGCTACCCTTGCAAATATTTTTGCCTCTAGAGGTATTAAAGTTGCTTTAATCGAAAGACAGAAAGACTTTTCTAAAGAATTTAGAGGTGAAGCCTTAATGCCCAGTGGGAAAGAAGTTCTGAATCAAATAGGAATTGATTTAGATAATGAAAATATTAAATATAGGAAGGTTGATAAATTAAATATTTTTTACAAAGGAGCTTTGATAGGAAATCCAGATATTGAATTTATTAAAAAAGGTCAATTCAGGTGGGCCTCTCAACCCCAGTTGTTAGAAAAAATTGTAGAAAAGTCATCTAATTTTAAAAATTTTAAATTCTTTAGAGGATACAGAGCAGAAGACTTAGTTTATGAAAACGATAGAGTTAGCGGAGTAAAAATAAGCAATTTAGACGAAGATATTTTTCTGAGCGGGAAAGTTGTCATCGGATTTGATGGGAGAAATTCAATGGTTAGAAGAAAGCTTGCTTTTTCAGTTGAGAAATTCCACCAGCCTGCGGATGTTTTATGGTTTAAAGTTCCTTATCCCGAAAATTTTATTCCAGGTTCCCAGGCTTTTTTTAGTTTATTTCCAATGTCTATGCTTGTTTGTGTGCCTGTCTATGATCAGAAGATGCAAGTCGGTTGGGTAATACCTTCGGGATCATATGGTGAATTAAAGCGACAGGGCAAAGAGAAATGGATTGAATTTATAAGAGAAAATTCTCCAAAAGATTTTTCCGATCATCTCAAAGATTGTTTGGATAAAAATGAAATTTCAGATCCTTTTGTTTTAAAAATGACTTTGGATCGTGTAAAAAAATGGAATAAAAGTGGCGCGTTGTTATTGGGAGATGCAGCACACACTATGAATGCGGTTGGAGGGCAAGGATTAAATATTGCTCTTAGAGATGCTATTGTTTGTGCAAATCATCTAGTGCCTTTATTAAAAACAGATGCTGATAAAACGGATTTAGATTTTGCTTTTGAAAAAATAGAAAAAGAGAGACTGAATGAGGTAAGGCAAGTCCAAGAAATTCAATCAAGACCTCCAAAATTCATTTTTGTAAATAAATATTTAGTAGACTTAATATTACCAATAATAAAAATTATTTTTAAATTTAAGGTTTTTAAGAGGTTTGCAGATAAAGAATTTGATAAAATTTCTAACGGATTTGATAAAGTAAAATTAGAGGTTTAAAAATGGGAGATGTTGTAAAAAGAGAAATTAGTGAAGATGGAGTTTTAACTGTCACTTTGAATAGGCCTGAGAGTTTAAATAGTCTCAATTATGAACTTGTCATGGGAGTCATAGCTGCTTTTGATGAAGCAAGCTCAAATGATGAAATTAGATCAGTCATTCTTACTGGCGAAGGAAGAGGTTTTTGCTCTGGTGCGGATTTAACTGGCGGCGGTTGGCCGAATGAACCTAAATGGACCGCTGGAGAATCAGCAGCCAACAGCATGATTATTGGAATGAATCCAATGATAAAAAAAATTGTTAATTGTCCTAAGCCTGTTGTGAATGCTATCAATGGTGTGGCAGCTGGCGGCGGAGCTGGACTTGCTTTGAGTGGCGATATAATAATTGCTTCAAAATCAGCTAAATTCAAATTAGTTTTTGGAAATCAGTTAGGCATAATTTCCGATGTAGGAGCATCTTGGTTTGTCCCTAATCTTTTATCCAGAGCAAGGGCAAATGGTCTGGCAATGTTAGGCGAAGATTTATCAGCTGAAAAAGCTGAGGAATGGGGACTTTTATGGAAAACATTTTCTGATGAAGATTTGATGGATGAAGCCATGAAAATTGCATCAAAAATGGCAGATGGAGCTATTGAAGGCTTGAAAGCGATAGTTCATTCTCATGACAATGCTTTGATTTCTACTTTAGAGGATCAGCTTGAATATGAAACTAAAACTCAGAGAGTTTTGTGTGATGCTCCTCCTTTTAAAGAAGGAATAATGGCATTTTTAGAAAAGCGCAAACCTAATTTTAGAAATCTTAAGTAGATAGATTTTTCAATAAGTTTACATAAATATCTTTAAGCGTTTTTAAATCGTTCAAAGATACGTTTTCATCGATTTTATGGATGGACTCATTCAAGGGACCGAGCTCAACTATCTCTGCATCCATGGCAATCATAAATCTTCCGTCAGAAGTTCCACCACCGTTATTAATGATAGGTTCTCTGCCGGTGGTTTCTTTAATTGCAGAAATAACCTTGTTAATAAAGAAATCTTTTGTTGTCAAATATGGGTTTCCGCTTAATGACCAATCCAATTCGTATTTTAGGTCTAAAGAATTAAGTATTTCTTCAAAGCTAGTAATCAGATCGTCGCTTGTAGATTCGGAACAAAATCTAAAATTAAAATCCATAATCAACTCGCCAGGCACTATATTCCCTGCACCAGTTCCAGAATTTATATTTGATATCTGAAAAGACGTTGGCTGAAAATGTTCGTTTCCCTCATCCCATTTTTTTTCTTTTAAAATCTTTATTAGATCCGAAATTAAAAAAATAGGATTGACGAATTTTTCTGGATAAGCGATATGCCCTTGTTTGCCAATTATTTTTAACTTACCACTTAATGAACCTCTTCTGCCAATTCTTATAGTGTCAGCTACTGTAGATGAAGATGAGGGCTCTCCTACTAAACAATAATCTATAGTTTCTCCTCTGGCTTTGAGTTTTTCTAATAACTCATCGATAAAGCCATCTTCTGGTATTCCTTCTTCATTACTTGTTAGAAGAACAGCTATTCTAAAGTTTAACTTTTCTGTACTTAAAAAAGTTTCTAAGGCTTCTATAAAAGCACAAATATTACCTTTCATATCTGCAGCTCCTCTTCCATACATGTGGTCATTATGAATTTCTCCACCAAACGGAGGATAAGTCCATTTGTCTAATGGTCCGGTAGGAACAACATCTGTGTGACCTAAAAAACAAAACGTAGGTCCTTCAGAACCTAATACTGCATAAAGATTTTCAACACTTTTATAGTTAATTCTTTCGCAAGAAAAATTCATTCCACACAGCACAGACTCTAAAATATCAAAACAACCCGCATCATTTGGCGATATAGATTCGATTTCAATAAGCTGTTTAGTAAGTTTTTCTAAATTCATATTACGTAATTATAAGCTGAAAACATCTGCTAGAATTATCTATCCTTTAATCAATATAAAAATATTATGACTGAATATATAAATCATGGCTCTCTAAAAGTTTCTAAAGAATTAGACGATTTAATCACAAAAAAAGTTTGCATAGGTATAGATGTAAATCCTGATAGTTTTTGGGATAGTTTGGAAAAAGTAGTAGAGGAATTTACTCCAAGAAATAAAGCATTACTTGAAAAAAGAGAAGATCTTCAAAAAAAAATTGATGAGTGGCATTTAGCCAATAACAAACCAATAGATAAAGCTGAATATAAAAATTTCTTGAAAGAAATTGGATATTTGCTTGAAGAAGCAGATGATTTTTCAATAGAAACAAAAAACGTTGATCCTGAAATAGCTTCCATAGCTGGTCCTCAACTTGTTGTTCCAGTTATGAACGCTAGATTTGCTTTAAATGCAGCAAATGCAAGATGGGGAAGTTTATACGATGCACTTTACGGAACTGATGTAATTTCTGAAGAAGAAGGAGCTGAAAAAGCTGGAGCTTATAATCCAAAAAGAGGAGCCAAGGTTATTGAGTTTTCAAAAAAATTTCTTGATGAAAATCTTCCTTTAAGTAACGGTTCCTATAAGGACATTACTGCATTTCAGATAAAGGAAGGTAATCTCCAAATTACGCTATCTGATCAAACCCAAACAACTATTGAAGACGATTCAAAATTTATTGGTTATGTTGGTTCTGAGGAAAACCCAACAGGGATTTTATTAAAAAATAATCTTTTGCATTTAGAAATTCAAATTGATAGGAATGATTCCATTGGAAGTGATGATCCAGCAGGAATTAAAGATGTACTAGTTGAAAGTGCGATTACAACAATTCAGGATTGTGAAGACTCAGTTGCTGCAGTAGATGGCACTGATAAAGCAGAGGTTTATGGAAATTGGTTGGGATTAATGAAAGGAGATTTATCGGAAACTTTCGAAAAAAATGGAGAAAGTTTGACGCGTACTTTAAACAAGGATAGGGAGTATCTCGATTCAAGTGGAAAAAGCTTTTTTCTTCCGGGCAGAAGCACAATGTTAGTCAGGAATGTTGGACATTTAATGACAAATCCGGGGATTTTGGACGGCGATAATCAAGAAGTTTTCGAAGGTATTATGGATGCAATGTTCACTATTACAATTGCAAAACATGATCTGCTTTCCTCGGGCGAATTTTCAAATAGTAGAGCTAAAAGTATTTACATAGTAAAACCTAAGATGCATGGCCCCGAAGAGGTTAAATTTACTTGTGATTTATTTGCGGCAGTAGAAAAAGCTGTAGGTTTAGATCCTCTAACAGTAAAAGTAGGCATTATGGATGAAGAAAGAAGAACGACGGTTAACTTGAAAGAATGCATCAAGGTTGCGAAAGACAGAGTGATATTTATAAATACTGGCTTTTTGGATAGAACTGGCGATGAAATTCATACAAGCATGGAGGCTGGACCATTTATTAAGAAATCTGAAATGAAACAACAACCATGGATAGCTGCTTATGAAGATTGGAATGTTGATACTGGATTAGAAACTGGTTTTAAAGGAAAAGCTCAAATCGGAAAAGGAATGTGGCCGATGCCCGATGAAATGTTGAATATGTATGAAACAAAAACAATGCATCCGGAAGCTGGAGCAGACTGTGCTTGGGTGCCATCTCCCACTGCAGCAACTTTGCATGCTCTGCATTATCATCAGCTGAATGTACCATCTGTTCAAGAAGATTTGATAAAGAGGTCAAAGGCGAGTTTGGAAGATATTCTTGAAATCCCTCTACTAAAAAATCCAGAAGAATTATCTGCAGAAGAAATTCAGGCTGAGTTAGATAACAATGCCCAAGGCATATTAGGATATGTTGTTCGTTGGGTTGATCAGGGCGTAGGTTGTTCAAAAGTTCCAGATATTAACAATGTCGGGTTAATGGAAGATAGAGCAACTTGTAGAATATCTAGTCAGCACATTGCTAATTGGTTGCATCATGGTTTGACAAATGAAGATCAAGTAATTGAAACGATGAAAAAGATGGCACAAGTAGTTGATGATCAAAATAAAGGTGATCCAAAATATGAAAATATGTCACCTGACTATTCCGGATACGCTTTTAAAGCAGCCTGTGCATTAGTTTTAGAGGGCAGAAACCAACCAAGCGGATATACTGAACCAATCTTGCATTCTAAAAGATTAGAATATAAGTCTTGATGTGAGTGCTCTTGAAGATCATTTAATTTGGCTTAAGCAGGTTAAAGAAGATATTCTCGATCCTGAAAGGCCAATTATAGATCCTCACCATCATCTTTGGCCTGGAGAACTTCCTTATTTATTGGATGACCTGTGGAAAGATACAGATGATGGTCACAATATTAAAAAAACAGTTTTTATAGAATGCTCACAGGAGTATTTATCTGACACTGATGAGAGTTTTCAACCGGTTGGCGAAACTATTTTTGTCAGAGATATTGCATTGGAAGCAAAAAACCAACCTGATAAAGCTCAAATTTCAGGAATTGTTGGACATGTGGACTTGCTTGCAAATAATGTATCCGATGTCCTGGGTAGGCACCTAGAAGAAGGGCATGGACTATTTAAAGGTATAAGGCATGCAGGCGGATGGGATCATCATGATGAGATTGGAAATTCTCATCATAATCCACAAAAAAATCTTTATCTTTCTGATGAATTTTCAGAAGGTCTAAACGAATTAGAAAATAAAAATCTTACTTTTGAAGCCTGGCAGTATCATCATCAGATAAATCAAGTATCTCTTTTAGCTAGAGAACATCCAAATTTAAAAATCGTTTTGAATCATTTCAGTGGCCCTATTGGAATTGGTCCCTACAAAGATATGCGAAATGAAATTTTTGAACAATGGAAAAAAGATATAGATGAGTTAGTGAAAAATAAAAATGTTTATGCCAAATTAGGCGGTCTAGCTATGCCAATCAATGGGTACAATTTTCACAAGCAATCCATGCCGCCTTCGTCAGATCAAATAGTAGAAGCACAAAAAAATTATTATGATTATTCCATTAAAAGCTTTGGGCCTGAAAGGTGTATGTTTGAAGGTAATTTTCCAGTTGATAAACAATCAGTTTCTTACCATGTTATTTGGAATGCTTTCAAAAAAATATCAAAAGACTACACAGAAGAAGATAAAGAATATCTTTTCTTAAAATCAGCTGAAAATTTTTATTCTCTTTAGATTATTGGTTGAAGCCTTGGATTTCAGCAGCTTCTTCTCGAACTATCTCTGGCGCTCCTAAGATTTGTCTATTCAGACCAATTCTTTTGAACCAATAATGTAGCCCTAGTAAATCGGTAAAACCCATTCCACCATGGACTTCCGTTGCTTTTTTTGAAACAGATTTGCCAATTTCAGATAAATGAGATTTGGCCTGACAAGCTAGTAATCTTGATTCAATTGGAGAGTCAACATCAAAAGAATGAGCCGCTTGCCAAACTAGAGAGTAACAAGGCTCAAGATCAGCTGCCATCTCCGCACACATATGTTTTACTGCTTGAAACGATCCGATAGTCCTATTGAATTGTTTTCTCTCTTTCGAATAAGCGACAGCTTTCTCAATCATAGATTCCGATGCACCTAAAGTATCGGCAGCTAAAATAATTCTGCCAGCATCGATAACCTTTTTAACTATTTCAATATCCTTTGCAGATTCTTCTAGAATCTCACAGTCAACCTTGTCTAAAATTAATTCTTGAAATGTTCTAGTTTTATCTACAGTAGTCAATCCGCTAGCAGTTAAATTTTTGTCTTTTGAATCTATAAAAAATAAAACTCCAGCTTTAGTAGCCAAAATTATTTTGTCTGAATTTTCTGCGTCCATTACAAACAATGCTCTTCCTGAAGCTTTGTTATTTTTTATTTCTAATCCAGCATCTTCTCTAGCTCCAACGAATTCACTCAAACCAATACCAAATCTCGTTTCGTTAGATACAATCTTTGGAAGAAGCTCTTCTTTTTGTTTCTCGCTACCTCCCAAATTAATTGCCAAAGGAGCCATTACGTATGAGCCTGAAAAAGGAATGGGACCAACTCCATTGCCCAGAGCTTGGGATATTGCAACAGCATGAAGCAAACCCACACCCAGTCCTCCATATTTCTCTGGAACAAGCAGGGAGTTAATACCTAAGTTGATAATACCTTGAAAAATTTCAGATTGAAGATCTTGTCCTTCACCACTTGCTATTTTTCTTATCTCATCAATAGAGGCATTATCTGCAAGAAATTTTTTAACATTATCTTGAAAAAACTCTTGTTCCTCTGATAAACCGAAGTACACGTTAAACCTCTACAGTAACTTTTGGTTCTCTTGGCATGCCCAATCCTCTCTCAGAAATAATATTTTTCTGAATTTGATTTGTACCTCCACCAATTATCAATCCTAAGAAATACATATAGGTAAATTGCCACGATCCTCCGTCTCTAACATTGGGATCATCTTCATAAAGAGTTCCTAATTCGCCCATGATATCTATAGCTAAACCTTCCAATTCATGTCTAAGTTCTGTTCCAACTAATTTTTGAATCATTCCGCCTAATTTCACATTTTGATTTGGATTAATTTTTGAAGATAGTAAACGCAAGGAGTGGGCTTGAACAGCCATTACTTTTCCTTGAACTTGAAGCAATCTATCTCTGTAAGAGGGAACATCAATTAGTCTTCTACCGTCTATTGTCTCCTCTTTCATTAAATTAATAAGAGTGTTAAGTCTATTCATTGTTGCATTCGGATTTGCAAGAGAGCCTCTTTCATGACCTAAAACAGAATTAGCTACAGACCATCCTTCTCCTCTTTTCGCGACAAGATTTTCCTCCGGAACAGTTACGTCATCGAAGAAAACTTCATTGAATCCTGCTTTTAGAGTCATATCGACTAAAGGCCTTATTTCAATTCCAGGCGTGTCCATGGGTATTAAAATGAAGCTTATGCCTGCATGTTTAGAAGCATCTGGTTCGGTTCGAATCAAACAAAACATCATTTGAGAAAATTGAGCAGTACTAGTCCATATTTTTTGGCCGTTAATCACCCAATTACCGTCAATCAACTCTCCTTTTGTTTGAAGATTTGCTAAGTCACTTCCTGCATTTGGTTCAGAATAACCTTGGCACCAGATTGTTTCGCCATGAAGAGTAGATTTAATGTATTTTTGTTTTTGTTCTTCAGTACCCCATTCTAGAAGAGTAGGTACCAACATATCTATACCTTGACCACCCATTGCATTTGGCACCTTATTTTTTGAAAACTCAGTTGCGATGATCCGACTTTTTATTATGTCAGGCTCTCCACCATAGCCTCCATATTCTTTGGGTATAGATCTTGCAAAATAACCTTTTTCTATAAGTAATCTTTGCCACTCAGATCGATTTACGACTTTTCCAGTTTTTTCATTTGAATTGCCGGATAAGGCGTCATGCATTTCAAATTTTTTATCATTGGCATTACTTATGATTGCATTACTATATTCCTTACAAAAGTCTTGAACATCCTTTGTAAATTCATCATATTCTGAGCCGAATTCAAGATCCATTTTTTTCTCCTTAAATAAATATTTCAAAAATCATTTTATAGGCAAAATAAAAAAAAACCACAGCACATTAAAAATTATTTAAAATAAATTTGAGAGAGTTTCTAAATTTGATTATGACTAAGTTAGTAGATGGAATTATGATCGCTGCGGCGATTTTTTTTCTTGGGATGGCAATGCTAAGAATAGTTTTTTTTGACTATCAAAACTTTCCTGGTTCAGGATTGACAGTAGAAGAGCTTTCAAATTGGAAATCAAGAACTATTGATTCGACACTGTATTTGACTCTTTTGTATTTCATTTATAGATATTTCGTTGGAAAAAATCCCACTTCTACAATTTGGCCAGTCTATGTAATAACAATATCTTTTAGTTTTACTCAATTCATTGCTTTATTTACTTTCGATAAAATAAATCTCTTTATGATCATAAATTTAGTAATAACTGTTTTTGCAGTTATTATTTTTAGGACTGCCCATAATAGAAGAAAAAAAGAAATCTCAACTTTTTAGATTCTGTTAAGATCGTTTTAGTTTTAGGAGTTGGGAGATTTTGGATGGATAGATTTATTAAGCTTTTAATGGGTGGGTTATTTCTTACTCTAATATTTCTATCAATAGATGGCGTTTTAGAACTCAAATATCATACTAACCTTCTTCTTTTAGGTGTGGATGCAGATCAGTTAGAATCTTTAAGAACTAAAACTGTGAGACCAACTTTGTACTTAACAGGGGCTTACTTTATTTTTAGATATTTCACTGGCAAAAATCCTACATCTTCAGTTTGGCCTGTTTTTGTCATGTTCGCAGCCTTTACTTTTGTTCAATTTTTAGCATTTTTTACTTCTCCTATAAGAATTGCGATGATTATTAGTTTTGTGCTCTCTTTATTTACTACAGTGATCTTGAGAATTGCACATAACAAGAGACAAAAAGATGTTTCTACTTTTTAACCAGATCTAAAAAACTTATTTAATTTTTTACAACATTTGATTTAAAATCAAATCATGGAAGAAAAGAAAACAGTATTGGTCACCGGAGGATCAGGGTTTATTGCCACTCACTGCATTATCAAGCTCACAGCAGCAGGCTTTAATGTGAGATCAACAGTTAGAGATTTAGGCAGAACAAATAAACTAAACCAAGTTATCTCAGATGGATTGCAAGAATATGAGGGACAATCAGAACTCGCGATAGATTGGAAAGTAGCAAACCTAACTGAATCGGAAGGGTGGAAAGAAGCAATGGAAGGCTGTGATTATGTTCTTCATGTCGCCTCACCTGTCATGATGGAAAATCCCAAAGATGAAAATGAATTGATTACTCCTGCTCTAGAAGGTACGAAAAATGTTTTAAGAGCAGCTTCAGAAGCCGGTGTGAAGAGAGTTGTCGTGACATCTTCTGTTGCAGCAATCCTTTATGGCAGAGACGATGAAATTGATGAGGATTTTTCATTTAATGAAGAGCATTGGACTGATGTAAATCACAAAAATACAAGTGCTTACGCTAAATCTAAAACGCTCGCAGAAAAAGCTGCATGGGAATTTATAGAAAAAGATTCTAGTGGAATGGAACTTTCTGTTGTAAATCCAGCAATGGTTTTTGGTCCTGTGCTTGAAGAAGACTATGGGACAAGTGTTGGAGTAATTCTTGAAATGATGTCAGGCAACTATCCGATGGTACCTAATATGGATATGGGAATAGTCGATGTTAGAGATGTTGCAGATCTTCAATTACTTGCAATGACTCGTCCTGAGGCAGCAGGGAAAAGATTTGTCTGTTCAGAAAGCAATATGATGATGAAAGAACAAACTGATTTTCTAAGAGATGCTTTTCCAGAATTTCAAAACAAAATACCAAATCGTGAAGCACCGACTTGGCTTTTAAAACTTTTTGCTTTTCTAAGACCGCCTTTAAAAATGATTGCTCCTGAGCTTGGAAAAAATAGAAAATTGGATTCATCCAGAGCAAAAGAATTACTTGGCTGGAAACCTAGACCAGCTAAAGAAGCTATAAAAGCAGCGGCTGAAAGTTTAATTAAGTTTGATTCGCTAAATTAAATATTAATTTCTAAACTCTCTTCTCTCTCCTCTAAATACACAAGTTAGATGATAAACGATAGAAACTTCTTGAGTAACATTTTGAGTAATCTCATGATTTCGATACATGCAATAATTAGCCATCATGAATGGTAAGTCTGTCTGTTTTTCAGTCATGACATAAAGAATGTCATTTTTTTCACAGCCTTTTTCTTTTAATTCTGCTTCGATAGAGGTCAAATTCAAATTAGGTATTAAGCAGATATCATCAAAACCTGCCCAAGAATTAATACTAAATAAGAAAAATAAAAAAACTAACTTTTTCACTAATTTTATATTACTCTTTTAAAGGCTTTTTATAAAATTTGATATTTCTTTTTCTATTTCATTGCTGTGACTGAAACTCATGTAGTGGTCTCCTCCTTCAACGATATAAAGCTTTGAGTTTTGAATTTCTTTAAGAGCTTTTTCTGCATGTTTAATATCAACGTTGGTATCTTCTGTTCCATGAATAATAAGGGTTGGACATTTAATTTTGTTGAGTGGAAGAGATAAATTTTTAAAATTGTTCTTGTCATTTTTCCAGCCATCTAATCTCAGGCTCAATGGCCAAATCGACCAAAATAGCTTCTTTAAATTTTCAATATTTTCTTTTTTATTCAGAACTAATTTTTGATTATTCTTATTTGGGATTAAAAAAGAAATCATGCTTTCGTCGCCACTTTTTACGAGACTAGATAAAAGGTTCCACATATCATGATCTGAAAAATTTTCGATGTCTTCTGCTGGATCTTGATTTGGAGTCCAAGCTCCAGTTAAAGCCTCAAAAAGAATTAAGCCTTGAGTTCTTTCTGGAAAATTGGAAGCAAATTCAATAGCTGCCGGACCTCCACCAGAGGTACCTTTAATAATTACTGAATCTATTTTTAATTCATCTAACAATGCATTAAATAATCTTGCCTGATTTTCAGGACTTTCTCCGGAGGAGAGAGGAGTTCTTAAATAACCCGGTCTGCTAGGCGCAATTGTTTTAAATCCTTTTGTTTCAAAGATCTGATCAAACCCACCTGGACTGCCATGAATTTCTAAAATAATTGGACCAGAATTCCCAAATTCAGCATACTCAACTAAACCCAGTTGAGTTTTTATAACTTTGCTATTGCCTTCTAATCTTTCAATTGTATCTTTCTTAAATGATTCGAACATTAAATTTTCCCCAGAACTAATTTTATTGTTTGCAACAAAATTTTACCTAAGTAATTTAGAGAAAATAAAATTAGAAAAATAGATAAGCAATTTTTATTCATCATACAAGAAGTATAAAATTAATTTGTGCATTATGTATAATCTCCCTTCAAATTAAGATTTGCGGGCATGGTATAATGGCTATTACTTCAGCCTTCCAAGCTGACGATGCGGGTTCGATTCCCGCTGCCCGCTCCATTAACTAGGAGAGTGTTATGGAAGAAATAAACCAAGTTATTGAAGCTGCTTTAGAAGAAAGCAACATTCCATACGCCTCTTTCGCTGTAACCAATTCTAAAGAAACTTTATTATCAGGTTCAGTAGGTTACGAAGACTTAGAGAAAACCAAACCACTTGAAACTGATGCAGTCTTTAGAATTGCCTCAATGACTAAAGCTCTAACAACTTCTGCCTTTATGTTACTTGCTAAGGAAAAAGGATTGGATCTTCACACTCCAGCAGAAAATTACATAGATGATTTAAAAAGTCTTAAAGTTGCCTCTTTGGAAAATAATGAAATTGTTTATAGCGAACCAGAAACAAAAGTAACTTTGCATCAACTATTAACTCACACATCAGGATTTGGATATGATTTTCATCACGAAACACTTTCTCATCTCTTATTGGATGAAAAAATAGCCGGTCTGTTAGATAAAGAAGGAAAGTTTTTAGAGGCTCCTCTCATAGAGCAACCTGGTAAATATTGGCACTACGGTATTGGCTTGGGTTGGATAGGCAGGATTATCGAAACTCTGTCAGAGCAATCTTTGAATGATTTCATGACAGAAAAATTATTCAAACCTTTAGAGATGAACAATACTTCCTTTGACATTACAAAATTAGGAGAGGATAGATTGCCCAAAATATATTCAATCGAAGAGAATGGAAGTTTAGTTGATATCAGCGAGTTAATGTCTCCTCCTCAAATAGACAAATTTGCCTATGGCGGCGGCGGAGTATTTTCTTGCCCAGAGGACTATGCAAAATTCTTAAGAATGTTCCTAAATTCTGGCAATGTAAATGGAGACAATATATTGAGCAGTGAAACAGTCAAACAAATGACTACTAATCAAATCGGTGAACTCAACGTGCCTTTCCAACCAACATTCAGCCCGAGTATCATCGCTCCAAATGAATGGTTTCCAGGAATCGAAAAAAAATGGGGCTATAGCTTTATGATTAATTGCGAAGATATACCGAATAGAAGAACCAAAGGCTCTTGTGCTTGGTCAGGAATAATGAATACCTTCTTTTGGTTTGATAAAGAAAAAGACATAGGTGGAACCATAATGATGCAGATTGCCCCTTGTTATCATGAAAAACCCAAGCAAGTCCTTAAAAGATTTGAAGAAGCGATTTATAAATTTATTTAATACTTATTAAGATTGACTAATATTCTTGAAATAGAAATCCTGAAGTAAGATGAACAAAAGCTTTTGCTCCTAATTCTAGAGAAGGATCACTTACCTCAAAATAAGGTGAATGATTTCCTGCTACTTTTGTCCAATCCTTTCCTTCTTCAGTAACTCCAAGAAAGAAAAAGAAACCTGGTACTTGCTGAGCATAATAAGAAAAGTCCTCTGCACCAGTTGATCTGTCAGTTCTCACAAGAAATTCTTTAGAAGAAACCACTTTTTCCAATATTGGTACTACCCTAGCAGTTAAATTTTCGTCATTGATAGTCACTGGATAATTTGCGCCATTAGGGATAATTACTTTTGCTGAGCCTCCATTCATGGCTGCAATACTTTCTGCAATTGTAGTCATTTCTTTAATGATTATATCTCTCATTTTTGGGTCATAAGTTCTGATTGTTCCTTCCAAGACAACTTCATCAGGGATAATATTACTTCTCACTCCGCCGTGAACGCTTCCAACTGAAACAACAGCTGGTAAATTTCTTATATCCAACTTTCTAGAAACTATTGTATTAAAGCTATTGATAATTTGAGAGCTGATCATAACTGGATCAATACCAGCCCAAGGAGTTGAGCCATGGGCTTGTTTTCCTTTTATAATGATTTTCCAAGAATCAGCCGCAGCCATAGTTGGACCTTCTCTATAAGCTATTACACCATGAGGCGCTGGATTAACATGAAGGCCATAAATTACATCGGGTTTGCGTTCTTTGAAAATCCCTTCCTGCAGCATAAGTTTTGCTCCTCCTTCTTCACCAACAGGAGGACCTTCTTCGGCGGGTTGAAAAATAAACATAATTGATCCAGGAATTTTATCTTTATTCGACGCAAAAAATTCTGCGACTCCCATCAAGATAGCCATATGGGCATCATGACCACAAGCATGCATGACGCCTACTTCCAAACCATTGTATTTAGCTTTTTGTATTGAAGCATAGGGTAAGCCTGTTCTTTCAACTACTGGTAAAGCATCCATGTCTGCTCTCAGAGCAACAAAAGGTCCAGGTTTGTATCCTTCTAAAATGGCGATAATTCCAGTTTTAGCTATCCCGGTTTTCACTTCTAAACCAATTTCTTTTAGATGATTTTCAATATATTTAGCAGTTTTAAATTCTCTGTTTGAAAGCTCAGGAAATTCATGAAGATGATGTCTCCATTTAGTAATTTTTTCTAGTAACTCATCAGCTTGATTGTTATATAAATTGACAATTTCTGAAGAATTTGAAAATAGAAAAGACGAAGATAAAAAAACATATATTAAAAAAATTTTTTTCATTTCGTGTTTTCTTTAAATAATTGATCTGCTACAAAGGGGTTAGTCAAACGTTCTTGGCCTAAAGTAGAGATTGGTCCGTGTCCTGGGATGAAAGTTATGTCATCTCCCAAAGGTAAAAGTTTTTCTCTAATTGCTGATATTAATGCTTCCATGTTTCCGCCTGGTAAATCTGTTCTACCTACAGAGCCTTGAAATAAAACATCGCCGACAATGGCAAGCTTAGATTCAATATGATGAAAGATTACATGTCCCGGAGTATGACCAGGGCAGTGATATACGTCTAATTTTTCTCCATCTAATTCTATTTGATCACCTTCGTTGAGCCATCTGTCTGGCACGAAGTTTTGAGCATTTGGCATACCATAAGCTTTGCCTTGAGTTTCTAAAGTTGAGGTGAGAAATTCATCTTCAATTTGAGGTCCTTCTATCACTACACTGAATTTATCAGCTAATGCTTTAGCTTCTGCAGCATGATCCAGATGTCCGTGAGTAATAAATATCTTTGACAAAGTTAAATTTTGATCGTTAATAAATTTTTCTATCAATTCCAAATCTCCACCAGGATCGGTGACAGCTGCGACCTTTGTGTCTTCTTTCCATATCACAGAACAATTTTGCTGGAATGGAGTAACAGTAATAATTGCTGCTTTAAGAATTGCCATAATAGTTATTTTTATGGTTATTATAGCCTATGGAATTCAAAGTATTAGACGCAAACGGTATAAAAATAAGAACAGCAATTGAAGGAGAAGGCCCTTTGGTTTTGATGGTCCATGGATGGCCTGAAAGTTGGTACAGCTGGCGTCACCAAATACCAAAAATTGCTGAAGCCGGTTATACAGCAGCAGCCTTTGATGTCAGAGGTTATGGAGAATCTGACAAACCTCATGAAATCAATGCCTATTCACTTAAAAATATCAGTAATGATGTTATAGGTGTGATGGATGCTCTTGAGTTTGAAAAAGCAATATTGGTTGGACATGATTGGGGTGCCCCAATTGTGCATACAACTGCTTTGTTGAATGAAGACAGAATAAGCGCTGTGGCCGGTCTTTCCGTTCCATATAGCCCCAGGGGAGAAATGTCACAAATTGAATTATTCAAAATGGTATTTGAGGGCAAGTTTTTTTATATTCTTTATTTTCAAAAAGAAGGAGAAGCGGAAGCAGAATTTGAAAAAGATATGAAAAAAGGATTGGAACTGACTTATTTCTCTGGAGATGCCAGAGGCATGCTTAAACGATTTGAAAACTCAGCAGAGACTTTGGACAAAGATCCAAATTCTAAATTCCTTGAAGGCACTTTTGAATTTGATGTTTATCCAGAATGGATCAGCGAAGAAGAGATGGATTATTTTGTTAGTCAATTCGAAATAAGTGGAATGCGAGGACCAATTAACAGATATCGTGCCTTGGAAATAGATTTTGAAGATTTGAAAGATTTTAAAGATGCCAAATTAAAACAACCTGCATCTTTTATTACTGGCTCTTTAGATCCGGTAAACTTTTTCAATGGAGTAGGCTATAAAGATGCCGATGATATTAAAAATACAATTGGTGGGTATTACGAAAACTTGGTTGATATTCAAATGATTGAAGGTGCGGGACACTGGGTGCAACAAGAAAAACCTGAAGAAGTTAATAAATATTTATTAGATTTTTTGAAAAAAGTTACGCGGTAAGCTCATCTCGCTTTGAGAATCTATCCAAATTTGCTTCAAACTCATGCAATCTTTTCCAAATACTTCTTAGTTCAGTAATAGTTGTCCAATTAAATAAAAATAAAGCAAAACCACTATGCACTCTGTCAAAGGCATTTGCTATCTGAATTACAACTCCCAATAAAGCCGCTCCGGTAAACAAACTAGGCCCAATAATTAAAAAAGGAACTACCACCATAAATTGCCCATAACTTTCAATCCAAATATCAAAATAGCCATAATGCAAATACAATCTTTGATAATTAAATCTTATGCCTGTAAATAAATTCCACAAAGTATCAGTTTGGGCATAATTAACTTTGTCGTCTTCACCAAGAACTAAATCTTTACGAAAAGCAGCTTCTACTTTTTGATTGTTATATTCCAGTCCAGGCAATTTGTAACCAACAAACCAAGAAATTATTAATCCTCCTATAGAAACTGAAAGAGCAGTCCATACCAATGACCCGGGGATATCGCTAAAGAAGGGAATGGTTACGGATTCGCTCAAGCCCCAAAGAACAGGAACAAAGGCAACCAAAGTCATGATTGCTCTTACAAGTTGCAAGCCTAGACTTTCAACAATTCGAGCAAACCTATTACAGTCCTCTTGAATCCTCTGACTAGCACCTTCAATTTCTTCTTCAACGCTTTGCCATCTGGGAATGTAATTGAAGGTTATTGCTTGTCGCCATCTAAGACCATAAATCCTGGTAAACCAAGCAGTAAATGTTGCAAGTATCACATAAGGCATTGCAATTACTAAAAAACTTGGTTGGCCCTCAAATCCATTTACTAAATAATCGGTGGAAATTAAAAAATCATAAAAAATATCTATGCCTTCTTGAGGATCGTCTGCAAAGTCAGCAGCTTTTTGAAGATGATCGTAAAAGCCTCCGTACCATGTATTTATGGCAACAGTCAGCTGCACTTGAACCCAAAGAGAGGAAATCAAAAGCGCCAGACCACCATAGGCCCAGAGAGCCCACTCTTCTGATTTATAAAATGCTCTGATCATGTTTTTACTTTAAAATTGACAATAGATTATATCCTGATGAGCTCGACAAGAAATAAATTAAATAAAAAATCTAAATTACCTTTTAATATTAATAGAAGAAGTATTTTAGGTATTTTGAGTTTAGCTTATCAAGAATTTGTAGATAGTTTCTTGACTAAAACCAAATTTAAAAAACCTAAAGAGTTTGAAGTTCTGGAGCTTGTTAGAAAAAATGCTACCAAAAATAATCCTGAGTCAATTTTAAAAATAATTGATGATTACGCATACAAGAAAACTTTTTTAATGAATATCGGAGATCAAAAAGGGGAGATTCTTGAAGAAGCAATCAGAGATTCACAGGCAACGAATATTTTGGAATTGGGAGTTTATCTTGGCTATTCTTCTATAAGAATATTAAAAAATTTGAATGAGGTCTCAAAATTAACTTCTATAGAGGCAAATAAGGAATTTTCTCAAATAGCTAGAGAACATATTGAAATATCTGGTTTATCCAAGAATCATTTACTAAAAGTAGGTAAATCAAGTGAGATAATTCCTTTACTAAGAGAGCAATATGATTTTGTCTTTATAGATCATTGGAAAGATATATATCTTAAAGATTTAAAATTATTAGAAGAATTTGGCTTGCTTAAAAAGGGTGCTTGGGTCTTTGCTGATAATGTAGTTTTATTTAATCTGGAAGACTACTTAGATTATGTCAGAACTTCTCCAAATTTCGAAAGTAAATTCATTCCTACTTTGAGGGAGTATTCAAAATCTCATCCTGATGGAGTAGAAATATCAAGATATAAATCATGAAATTAACTACTTTAGATTTGCATGGTAAACGACATCATGAAGTTGATTTAATAGTAGAAAACTTTATTTTTTTAAATCAAGACGATTGCCCTTTGCTGATAATCTGTGGAAATAGCCAAAAAATGATTTCATTAGTAATTCAAGTTTTGGATAGAGTTGGATCTAATTATGAAGAAGGCAAAGGCCACAACTATGGAACTGTTATAGTAAGACAAATTTAAATGAAAATAGAAAACGCAATTTGTATAAATTCAGAAGGAACAATAATTGAATCTTTTTCCCTTGAAACTGAATCAAATGAATATTTATTGGTTGATCTTTTTTGTTTAAAACAAATTTTAAAAAGAACTATTTCTTTCAAAAACAATACTTTTTTTCTTTGTTTTAAAATAATTTTTAGGTCCAATTATTGTAGATCGGCTTCTGCACTTGCATCATTTTTAGATTTATCTATATTTGATGTATACAAAACTTTAGATGAAATCCCTCAAAGACTGAATCTTGAAATTAATCCAAAGAATTTAAAAATAATACTTTTGCTAACCACATTAAAATAATATGAGTAAATTAGACTTAGTCCTTAAAAACTGTTTGCTTGTGAATGAAGGCAAACAAACACATGTAGATGTCGGTATTACTAACGACCGCATAGAAAAAATAGCAAGTGAAATCTCAAGCGAATCCAAAGAAGTTATAGATTTAGAGGGCAAGTTCCTGGCACCTGGGATAATTGATGACCAAGTTCACTTTAGAGATCCAGGTCTTACCGAAAAAGGCGATATTCGATCAGAATCACTAGCTGCAGTTCATGCTGGAGTAACTTCAACTTTTGATATGCCTAATGTGAATCCAAACATGACAACAATGGAATTACTGGCTGAAAGAAATCAGTTGGGCGCTGAAAAATCATGGACTAACTACTCTTACTATTTTGGAGCTATGGAAACCAATCTGGAAGAAATTAAAAAACTTGATCCAAAAGAAACGTGTGGACTTAAGGTTTTTATGGGTACTTCTACAGGAACTCTATTGGTCGAAGATGACAATGCCCTAGAACAGATTTTTGAACAATGCCCTGTAACTATTGTTACTCATTGTGAAGATAACGAAACAATGCAAAAAAATTTAGAAAAAGTAAAACTTGAAAATAAAGAAATCGATGCAAGTTTTCATCCTGTTATTAAAGACGATATTTGTTGTTACCTTTCTTCTTCAAAAGTCATAAATTTGGCAAAAAAATATGGCTCTGATTTGCATGTCTTGCACTTAACTACTGAAAAAGAAATTGAATTATTCAGCAACATTGCTCTGAAAGAAAAAAAGATTACCTGTGAAGTCTGTGTACATCATCTTTGGTTTGATGAAAGAGATTACACTGAATTGGGTAATTTAATAGTTTGTAATCCAGCTATTAAAAAAAAATCGGATCGAGACGCCTTACGTAAAGCGTTAAAAGAAGGTTACATCGATTATGTTGCCACTGATCATGCTCCTCACGTGTATGAAGATAAAAAGCTGCCTTATCTTCAAGCTTCTGCAGGTATTCCTCTTATTGAACATTCTTTTCATATGATGATAGAACTTCACAAACAGGGTTTTTACACTCTTGAAGAAGTCATTTCTTATATGAGTCATAAAGTCGCCGATCGTTTTTCAATTATTGATCGTGGCTATGTAAGAGAGGGTTACAAAGCAGATCTGATGATGTTTGATCTTAATAAAGAAACTCTTGTCTCTAATGAGACAGAACTTACTAAATGCGGTTGGACCCCGTTTGATGGGAAAAAGTTTAGCTCTTCGGTTTATGGAACCATAGTGAATGGTCAGCCTATAGTTTTAGATGGAAAAATGGTTGCTAAAAGCCTTGCTTCTGAAAAAATAAGATTCGATAGATAATCAAACTTAGACTAGTCTTCTTTAAGAGATTCTCTAGTCTCTATTTCAATATTTTTTCTGTAATCAGACTCTTGAATATAAATTCCTAAATAAGCCAAGCCAACTGTTACAATCGCCACAACTAAAAAGAAAATTATTAAATTTTTAGTAATTTGAGAGTCATTTAGGTCTTTTGACATGATGCATATGATACTTAAGAAAATTTAAAAAAAAAGTGAATTCTAAGAAAAGATATTTAAACAGAGAAATTATTTCATGGGCTTTTTATGATTGGGCAAATTCTGCATTTGCTACAACAGTAATGGCTGGATTTTTTCCAATTTTTTTTAAAAGTTTTTGGGCTGGAGATTTATCTGGTCCAGAAAGCTCTGCGTGGCTGGGAACCGCAAATTCGATCTCAGGATTGATAATTGTTTGTATTGCTCCTTTCTTAGGAGCTCTTGCAGATATAGCTAATAAGAAAAAACTTTTTTTAGGACTTTTAGCCTTCCTTGGAATAATTGCAACTGGTTCGCTTTTTTTTATTGCTCAAGGAATGTGGATTACCGCTATGTCAGTTTATATACTTGCTTGCATTGGATTTTCTGGAGGAAATGTTTTTTATGATTCTCTAATAATTAACGTTTCATCGGATGAGAACAGAAACAGAGTTTCTGCTCTAGGTTATTCATTGGGATACTTAGGAGGAGGGTTTCTTTTTGTACTTAATGTTGCGATGTATCAAAATCCAGAATTTTTTGGTCTCAAATCAATAACAGATGCTGTACTTTTTTCTTTTTTAAGTGTTTCTATTTGGTGGGGTATCTTTTCATTACCACTTTTAAAATTCGTTCAAGAAAAAAAAGAAAATATCATTTCAATAGAATTTTCAAATCTTTTTGTACACTCTTTGCAAAGAGTAGTTTCGACTTTCAAAGACATTAGAAAATATAAAACTTTATCTTTATTTCTCCTAGCTTATTGGCTTTATATGGATGGAATAGACACTATTGTTAGAATGGCATTGGCTTATGGGGCTGATATTGGCTTGGAAGCATCTGATATGATTTTAGCTTTGATCATTACTCAGTTTGTAGGATTTCCCGCCACTATCATATATGGAATTTTAGGAGATAAGTTTGGTCTCAAGCTGATGCTCTCTATTGGAATTATTGGTTATATTTTCGTAACCATATTTAGTATTTTCATTACTCAAATTTCAGGTTTTTACTTTTTGGCAGCTACTATCGGTCTTTTTCAAGGGGGGGTTCAATCTATAAGCAGAACTATTTTTTCTCAATTAATACCACCAGAAAAATCCGCAGAATTTTTTGGTTTTTATAATCTAGTTGGTAAATCTGCAGTAGTCTTTGGACCCATTATGGTTGGTTGGGTAGCATATACTTTTGATAATCCTGATTTTGGAATTTTGAGTTTATTGCTCTTATTTATACCTGGCTTGTTAGTCTTATGGATGGTTCCTAAAATCAAATAAGTTTATTTTGTCTCATGACATTCATTAAACCAGATGCGTTGTCTGTCATTATTCCGTCAACACCTAAATCAATTAGCGTTTGCATTTGCGACTCGCTATTTATTGTCCAGACATGAACCTTATAGCCATCTTCATGGAGCCTGTCGATAAATTTTTTTGTGACGACTTTAATGCCATACCTACTAGTAGGGATTTGAATCAATCTAGAATTATTTTTTTTCCAAAAAAATTTATACATTATTACTTGTGATACTCCCATTGAAGTCAGAATTTTAGGTTCCAAAGCATTAATTTTCTTTATTGTTCTTGAATTAAAAGAACCAAGGCAAACTCTTTCTAATGCATTATGTGAATTAATTTTTCTTAAAACTTTTTCTTCAATGTGACTTACTTTGAGATCCATATTAAAAAAAGAATCTGGAAATTCTTCTAAAAGTTCGTCAATAGTTGGAATGGTCTCTCTCGATGGCAATCTTCTCATTCTGATATCAGAAAACTTAGTTTCACTTATTGTTATGTTAGCGCCAGTGATTCTTTTTAAGTTAGGATCGTGAAAAGTTATTATTTTGCCGTCAACAGTTTCTCTCAAATCCGTTTCTAAATATTGATAACCTGAAGAAACAGCCGATTGAAAGGCTTCGATAGTGTTCTCTAAAAAAATAGAAGTATCCCCTCTATGGACAAAACCCTGAAATACACTATCTAAAAAAGAATTCATAAAGAATTTTTATATATAATCTTTTGTGGGGAGAATTATGACTTTAACAGCATTAACAATTTTTATCACTTTAATAGTTTTAATTAGTTTTCCTTATATTTTTAATACTCTAAAATTAAAAAATCCTAATAAAATTAAAATTCCTTCTTATGGAAATCAAGCATCTTTAAGCAAAGGCAAAATATTTTATCGCTGGCATGAGCCTAAGGAATTATATTCAGATGAGATAATTGTATTGGTTCATGGATTTGCAACTCCAAGTTTTGTTTGGAATGGAATTTTGGAAGATTTGCTTTCAACAGGTAGAAAAGTTTTATCTTATGATCATTTTGGCAGAGGGTATTCTGATCGTCCCAAAGAAAAATATAGTATTAATTTCTATGTAGATACTTTGGAAGAATTATTAACATCGTTGAAAGTTTCTGAAGATCTTCATTTGATAGGCTATTCTATGGGAGGTCCAATTTCTGCTTTGTTCTCCCATAGAAATAAACAAAAAATTAAAACTTTAAATCTAATCGCGCCCGCTGGTTACATTCCTGAGCCACATTGGGCAATGAAGTTGTTTATGATGCCGATAGTTGGAGATTATTTTTTTAAAGCCTTGCCATCGATTTATAAAAATATATCAGCATCTGAAACAGAAAATAGTGACGATCCTAAGGCTATAGGCAAAGAAGAGTTTGAAAATTATTTTTTGCAGCAAACTTTATACAAAGGCTTCACTGATTCCTTACTATCGACGGCTAGAAATTTTAATATGACAGATTCTTCAGAAGCTTTTAAAAAAATAGGACTAGATAGAATTAATACCCAAGTTATTTGGGGCACCCATGATGGAGTTTGTCCTATATTGGGTTTAGAGAAATTAAAACTTGATATTCCAGAGATAAGTTTTAAAGAGATAAAAGACGGTACGCATGATATTGCTTATCGACAACCTACAGAAGTAGGAAAATATCTATTTGATTTCATTAATAAAAATTAGGAATAAAAAAACCTCTCCGAAGAGAGGTTTTTTATTAAGTTCTAAGACTAACTTACATGCTAATTGTTAAAACAACTGCATCTTGGTCTGCCATAGTTCCATTTGCGTTAGTATCTCCACTAAAGTCGCTGTAAGAAAGATCAACTGTTAGGTCTCCAGCCGGTATGCTGTAACCGATAGTTGTATGAGATCCACCATCAGCTGCTCCATTAGAGCTATCCATGTCGCCATAAGCAATGGCTAACGAACCAGCACCAACATCCATGCCCCAACTTATTTCAGCATAGTCTCCTAGTTCATCACCTTCAGAATAATGAAGGCCAACATTCATAGGAAGTGATAAAGCAATGTAGTTTTCAGAGAAATCATATTGATTATCCCCATCATATTTAACTTGAATTGCACCAATATTTACACCAATGCCACCCATTTCAAATGTATAACCGCCGTAGTAGTCTAATTCTAAGTTAGAATTACCTACACCCACAGTAGCTCCCCAAGTACCAACGTAAAATCCATTTTCAAAGTCAACATCTAAGCCAACATTGACAGAATTTTCGCCACCATTTTGGGTCATTCCTCTCCAGATGTAGTCGGTCTGTATAGCCGCATTTCCAGAGACAGAAACAGCATTAGCAAATGTGGAAACAAATACTAAGGCTAAACCAATTAACGTTAATTTTAGTTTATTCATATCTTCTCCATTTATAAATTTATAAATAAGCCGCTATTAAAACATAATATTTTAGTTAAAAACCATTAAACTAAAAAAGGTCTATACCTTTTTTTTACATCCTGCAAGCAAATGTGCTTCTTTCTGGAACAAAAAAACACCATATATTGTGGTATTTGAGATTTCCATAAAAAAACCCCCTTAAAAAAGGGGGTTTTTTAGGTAATATGAAAAATTAGCTTATAGAATTCCTATATCTAGGAAAAAAGCGTCTTCATCACTTGCAGCAGTTGTGTCATGTTCAAATTCTGTATAACCAACGGTCATAGCAAAGCCAGCAAATTCGAATCCATAAGTTAGATAAAAATACTCACCTACTTCGTCGTAATCACCAAAAGCAACACCAAAGTCTCCAAAAGCATAAGAGATTTCGAGATTATCAGTAGCTGCATCCTGACCAGAAGCAAAAGTTAATCCAAAGTCACCAATTCCAAGACCTAAGTAAGCTTCTTCAAAATCAGCACCACCACCGGCAACTGCTGGGTAATCAAATTTTATGTAGCCGATATCATAAGAAACATCGCCTAATTCGCCAGTTAGTCCACCATAGTAATCCACCTCAGAACCTGATCCTACAGCAGCAAGCCATGTTCCAGCATAGAAACCTGAATCAAACTCAATGTCTAACCCACCGTTTACAGATGCATCTCCATTGTTTTGTGTCATACCTCTCCATGTATAGTCACTTTGTAGAGTCGCGTTAGCAGATACTGAAGCTGCTGATGCAATTCCTGAAGCAAGAATCAGAGAAATACTAACTATTAATAGTTTAAGTTTATTCATTACATCTCCTGTTTATTAATTAATAAATAAGAGGTAATTAAACCGGATAAATTAAAACCTTTTATTTTTAACATTTGTAAATTTTTAAGCTTTTATGAACTATTTAAGTGCATTTAAAGTATATTGCTCTAGGTCTTGTACTGATTTAAAGCAAAAGTAAACTTAAAGTATCTTATTTTTTTTATTTAATGTTAAATGTGCTTTTAAATTTAACTTATGAATTTTAAAGCTTTTGTAACAGAAGAAACTGAAAATGGTTTCGTTTCAAACGTGATAGAGAGAACTTTGGACGACCTTCCTGAGGGAGATGTTTTAATCAAAGTTTTATTTTCCTCTTTGAATTACAAAGATGCTCTTTCAGCTTCTGGAAATAAAGGGGTATCAAGAAATTATCCCCATTCTCCAGGTATTGATGCTGCTGGCATAGTAGAAGAATCAAATTCAGATGAATTTTCAGTAGGGGATGAAGTAATTGTTACGGGATACGATTTAGGCATGAATACCTCTGGCGGATTTTCTGAGTACATTAGAGTCCCTAAAGAATGGATTATTAAAAAACCAGATAATTTTGACTTGGAAGAATCTATGGCCTACGGAACCGCTGGTTTGACTGCTGGATTATGTGTAAGAAAAATATTACTTAGTGGAGTAAAACCAGTGGACGGAGAAGTTTTTGTAACTGGTGCAACTGGAGGAGTAGGGATTATAGCAGTTATGCTTTTAGCAAAACTTGGATTTGAAGTTGTGGCAATAACTGGAAAAGATACTGAAACAGATCTTCTTTTATCATTAGGCGCTAAAGAGGTGATTAATAGATCTGAATTTGAAGGAGATATCAAAAGCCCTTTGGCAAAACCAAGATGGGCAGGTGGAGTAGATGCCGTTGGAAGTGACATTCTATCCAACTTGATAACAGCCACTCACCAAAGAGCAGCAATTGCATGCTGTGGCATGGTCGGAGGAGTTAATTTGAATACAAGCATTTTCCCTTTTATTTTGAGAGGACTGTCTTTATTAGGTATCGACTCTGCAGAAACTTTAATAGATGTAAAAAAAGAAATATGGAATAATTTCGCATCGGATTGGAAATTAGAAAAAATTAACGATCAAATAAAAGACGTTGGACTTGAAGAGTTATTCTCTGAAATAGACAAAATTCTCAAGGGCCAACAAATTGGTAGAGTTAGATTAAAAAATTAATCATGGAAGACAATCAAGAAACAAAATTTGATGAAGAAGCGGCCGAGGCAGATAGCAAAGTTGATGCTTTAGTTGCTGTAATCATCATGTTAACAGTTACAGCAATGGTTGTTTTTTGGGTGGCATCGCAATAATGGATATAAGAAAACTTTTAAAAGATAACACACGAATTCCTGTCATTGGAGCTCCGCTATTTACCGTTTCTTATCCTGAACTGGTGATTGCTCAATGTAAGGCTGGAATAGTTGGATCTTTCCCTGCTTTAAACGCAAGACCTGCAGATCAACTAGAAGTATGGATTGAAAAAATTTCTAAAGAATTAGAAGAATATAAAGAAGCAAACCCTGAAAAAAAAGTTGCTCCATTTGCAGTAAATCAAATTTGTCACAGTTCAAATGATCGCTTAGAACATGACATGGAAGTTTGTGTCAAACATAAGGTACCAATAATCATTACCAGCTTAAGAGCACCAAAATTTGTAACCGAAGCGGTGCACAGTTATGGCGGAGTGGTTATGCACGACGTTATAAATATTAGACATGCAAAAAAAGCTTTGTCAGAAGGTGCCGATGGTTTAATTTTAGTATGTGCTGGTGCAGGAGGTCATGCTGGTACCTTGAGTCCTTTTGCTTTGGTTCGAGAAGTAAGAGAATTCTTTGATGGCCCTATTGCTCTCTCTGGAAGCATTTCAGAAGGTTCATCGGTCTTATCAGCGTTAGCACTTGGAGCTGATTTTGCTTATGTTGGAACTAAATTCATTGCAACAGAAGAAGCCAATGCTTCCCCTGGTTATAAGCAGATGATTATTGATAGCACTGCAGACGACATAATGTATTCTGCAACTTTTACTGGAGTAAATGGTAATTATTTACGACCAAGTGTAGAAGCAGCTGGATTGAATCCAGAGGAACATACTTCTGGAAGTAAAGATGACATGAATTTCAGTACTTCCGCTATAGCAAAAAAAGATAATTCTTCAAAAGCTTGGAAAGACATTTGGGGATCTGGACAGGGAATTGGTACAATTAAAGATGCTCCTTCAGTTCAAACTGCAGTAGATCAAATGGTCTCTGAATATGAAGAAGCTAAATCCAGATTAGATAATTTTTAATTATTTCTTGATAACAAAAACTGATCAAATTCCATATGCATCACAGCTTTGGCTTGAGCAAAAGCTATTTCATTTGCGCTTTTTTTAATCATTTTTAATTGCAATCCAGGCATTTTCTTAAACTTACTAGTCCATTTTTTTAAACACTTATTCTTGTCACTCAAATCAAAAGTTTCATTTATAAACCCTTTATTTTGCATTTCCAGAGCACTAAATTTTTCTCCACTTAAAATTACATGTTTTGCTTCCGATAAACCCAAACAACTTATAGCAAGAGGTAGGCCAAACCAGCTCAGGTTCATGCCTAGTTCTATTTCTGGATAGCCAATTAAGGAATTTTTTTCAGCCATTCTAAAATCACAAGCGGAGGCAATGACTGCAGCGCCTCCAAGACAATAGCCCTCAATTAAGCAGATAGATAATTGTGGTAAATTTAAAATGGAATTTATGCATTTTCTTCCGTAATTCTCATGCCAGTAATCTTCGAGAGTTTTATTTTTTTCTATCTCTGTCAAATCAGCTCCAGCAGAAAAATTTTTTGAAGTCGAAGAAAAGATGACTATTTTAATTTTTTTGTTCGATGCAACTTCGTCACAAGCTTTCGAAATTTCTACTAAAGTGGATGAACTTAGAGCATTTAACTTTTTAGGGTTATTTAAAGAAATATGGCATGTATCAGTTTTTTTTGAGATTGAAATATTTTTATAAATATTCTTTTTAATCATTGTAGATTTAATTTAAGAGGATTCTTCAATATATTTTTGGGCATCCAAGGCTGCCATACACCCAAATCCAGCGGATGTAACTGCTTGCCTATAAACAGAATCAGCAACGTCACCAGCGGCAAATACTCCCGGCGTGCTCGTCGAGGTAACATCTCCTGTTAAGCCACTCTTAATCTGAATATAACCATTTTTCATATCTAGCTGGCCCTCAAAGATTTCAGTATTTGGTTTGTGTCCTATAGCAATAAAGACTCCTTCAACTTCTAGCAAGCCATGATTGTCTAATTTTATCTTTTCAACAAATTCATCACCGATAACTTCTTTTAATTGGTTATTCCAAATAATCTGAACTTTCCCATTTTTTTCCTTTTCGAAAATTCTATCTTGCAGGATTTTTTCTGCTCTCAACGCATCTCTTCTATGTATGAGATAAACTTTAGAACAAATATTACTTAGATAAAGCGCTTCTTCTACAGCAGTATTCCCTCCGCCTATGACGGCAACTTCTTTGTCTTTGTAAAAAAAACCATCGCAAGTAGCGCAAGCACTTACACCTCGACCTAAAAATTCTTGCTCTGAAGGTATTCCTAGATATTGTGCTGATGCACCTGTTGCTATTATTAATGTCTGGGTAGCATATTCATTACTTCCTTTTAATGTAAAAGGACGTTCTGCAAGTTCAACTGATTCAATATGATCATTAATAATTTCAACATCAAATTGTTTTGCATGCTCTTCCATTCTGGTCATCAATTCAGGACCTTGCAAGCCATTTGAGTCCCCAGGCCAGTTTTCAACATCTGTTGTTGTAGTTAATTGACCACCCATTTCCAAACCAGTTATTAAAACGGGATCAAGTCCGGCTCTTGCAGCATAAATGCCAGCACTATAGCCGGCTGGCCCAGAACCTAAAATTATAAGTTTTTTTTCTTGAGTCATTTTTTAAAAGAAAGATAAATTTAACTCTATTATACTTACATAGCTATAATGCAGAATAATATTCTTAAATTTTTTGAATAAAAAGAAAACATCTTCGATTTCTGAATCTGTAAAAGCCAGATTCCAAGTGAGTTCTTCAACAAAGAAGCTTCTCTTAGACCTCTTCGTTTTATTTCAATTGTTATCAGGAATAATTCTAAGCCTATCTTTATTGACATATTCAATTGATGATTTTCAATGGAGAGAATCCATAGATGTTTCTGTCAATAATAGTATTGGTCTTGTAGGCGCTTGGATAAGTAGCTTTCTATATTCTTTTTTAGGACTTACTGCCTGGATAATCTCGTTAGTTCTTTTCATTAATCCTCTAAATTATTATTTGAAAAAAGCTGATGGTTTAGATTCAGAGGCGCCAGTTAAATCTGGGCTTTTTACTTTTTTTGGATTTATTATTCTTTGTTTTTCGGTTTCTCTTTTAGTTAGCCTGCATATAGATCCTTACAGCAATTACTTCCCAGAAACTTCAGCTGGAATTTTTGGAAGTTATTTGTCAGAAGCTACTTTGCCTTACCTAAGCTCAGTTGGTACAACCATTGTTGGAGCTTTTTTCTTTATGGTTAGTTTGAGTTTATTAGTTAATTTGCACTGGCAAGATTTGATTTCAGTTTTAAAAGATAGGTTTATAAACTTTATTTTTTATCTTAATAAAATATCGAAAGAAAGCTTTTCTTCTTTGAAAGAAAAAATAGCGAAAAGTAGAGAAAAGAAAAATAGGCAAGAATTTCTTAATGAACATAAGTCAAAAATAAGATCAATGCCAAAACCTGAAATAAAGAAGGCCGAGTCTAAAATACCCGAGGGTAAGAAAGTAATTTTAGAGAAGCAAGAAGAGTTATTTGAAAAGAAAATCCCTGGCGAGATGCCAAAAATTTCTTTACTGGATGAAAGAAAAGAAAACAATAAAGAAATGTCTTCTCAACAACTTTATGAATTGGATATTTTGAAAGAAGCGTTAATTACTAAGCTAGCAGAATTCAAAGTAACTGGTCCTGAAGGTGAATATGCAATTGTAAGAGAAACCATGCGCGGTCCTGTGGTGACTAGATTTGAAGTTGAACTGCCAAAAGGTATAAAAGTTTCAATGGTTTCAAATCTAAACAAAGATTTAGCTCGTTCGTTAGGAGTAGGCAGTATAAGAATAGTAGAAGTCATTGAAGGGAGAGAGACCATTGGAGTTGAAATTCCAAATGCCGATAGAGAAAGCGTTATGTTAGGAGAAGTTATTGCCTCGAAAGAATTTGAAGATGCCAAAAGTCCTTTAACTTTGGCTTACGGAAAAGATATTGAAGGCAAACCCGTATTAGAAGACTTGGCCTCACTACCACACTTATTAATAGCAGGAACTACTGGATCAGGAAAGTCAGTAGCCCTTAATTCAATGTTGATGAGTATTCTTTATAAAGCAAACCCTCAAGAAGTTAAATTAGTTTTGATTGATCCTAAAATGTTGGAACTTTCAGTTTATGAAGATTTACCTCATTTACTTTGTCCAGTGATCACAGATATGTCTGAGGCTGCATATGGACTTAGGTGGTGTGTAAATGAAATGGAAAGAAGATACAAACTTATGTCTGCGTTATCGGTAAGAAACTTAAGCGGTTTTAATACAAAAGTAAACAAAGCTATTGCTGATGATAATCCAATTAAGGATCCAACAATGAAAATAGATGAAGATAAAGGTATTTCGGAAAACGATATTCCTGATTTGACTGAATTACCTCAAATTGTAATAGCTGTTGATGAGCTTGCTGACTTGATGATGGTTGTTGGAAAAAAAGTTGAACAATTAATTGCTAGGTTAGCTCAAAAAGCGAGAGCCGCAGGAATACATATGTTGCTAGCAACTCAAAGACCTTCTGTTGACGTTATTACCGGTCTAATCAAGGCAAATATTTCTGCCAGAATGGCTTTTAACGTTGCTTCATCAATGGATTCTAGGGTTGTTTTAGATCAAGTCGGAGCAGAGCAGCTTTTGGGAAAGGGAGATATGCTTTACGTTGGATCTGGAACCTCCATTCCTCTTAGAGTTCATGGTGCTTTTGTTGGAGAAGAAGAAATAATTAGAGTCGTGAAAGACTGGAAAGATAAAGAAACGGTGAGCTATTTAGATGAAGTTACAAAAGCTCCCGAAGTCGCAGATGGCACAGATTCCGATAGAGATAATTCGGAAAAAGATGAATTCTACGATCAAGCAGTTGCTTTTGTGGTTGAATCCAGAAGAGCGTCTATATCAGCAGTCCAGAGAAAATTTAGAATAGGTTATAATAGAGCAGCTCGCTTGATAGAAACAATGGAAACCGCTGGCCTTGTGAGCGAGATGAATTCAAATGGAAATAGAGAGGTTTTAGCGCCTGGGCCTGATGCCGAATAAAAATCTCATATTTTTTTTTCTTGTCTTTTTTCTTTCAATGTCAAATGCAACTTGCCTAGAAGAAAATAAACATTTATTAAATTTTTCTAAAGAGAAATTTTATAGCGCTGATTTCTCTCAAACATTTGAAAACAAGCAAAAAGAACCAGTATTTGGCAAAATTATTTTGAAAAAACCTTTCTTTCTTAAAGTTTCAAATTTAAATTCTAATTCGGTCGAATCAGAAATTATTATCAACGAAAACTCAATTTATAGAATTGATTACGATTTAGACCAGGCGGTCAAATATAAGAAAGAAAACATCATTCATCAAATTCCTGCGGCCTTTCTCCTCGAAGATTCAGACTCTATCTGTCGCAACTCCGAAAAAATAGATTGTATTGATAATTCCTGTGCTATTTTTCCTAAAGATAAAACCTATATTTCTAAAATAGATCTCATTTTTAATGATGTTTTTCTGACAAACATTAAGTACCTGGATGCTTTTGGAGTCAAGAGTGAAGTCGCAATTACCAATTTTACTTCACGACCCGAACTATCGTCTTCTGTATTTAGCTATAATTATGAAGTGAAAGATTTAATCTCACTAGACCAAGATGATTGATATTCAAAACTTAAAAAAAAACCTGTCTGAAACTATAGATAATCTTTCAAGAAGAGGTTTTGAACTTGACGAAGACTATTGGTTAAAAACAGAGGAGAAAAGAAAAAAATTACAAATAGAAACCGAACAATTACAGGAAAATCAAAATAATTTGGCTCGAGAAATTGGAAAATTGCAAAAAAATAGAAAAGACTTTTCAAAGGTTAAGAAGGAAGCATCAAAATCTTCTGCCGATTTAAAAATAAAAAAGATTGAATTAGATAAAGTCCAAGCCGAATTGCATGATTTTTTATTATCAATACCGAACCTGATTGATGCTAGAGTTCCAGATGGTAATTCAGAGGCAGATAATACCGTTGTCGAAGAAATAGGAAAAAAACCAAAATTTAACTTTGAAATTAAAGATCATCAAGAATTAGGTCTTTTGAGCGACGGAATGGATTTTGAAGCGGCTGCAAAGATTTCAAAGTCAAGATTCGTGGTTTTCAAAGACTCCCTTGCTTTACTCAACAGAGCATTAATAAATTTTATGATGAATGTTCATACGAAAGAACATTTATACAAAGAGATATACGTACCTTTAATTGTGAATTCAGATTCTCTAACTGGAACAGGCCAATTACCAAAATTCAAAGAAGATCAATTTAAAATTGATGATAGCGAACAAGATTTATATTTGATTCCTACTGCAGAAGTCCCTGTAACTAACTACCATAGAAATGAAATTATAGAATCAGAAGAATTACCGCTTTCCTATGTTTGTCATACTCCATGTTTTAGAAGTGAAGCAGGAAGTTATGGGCTTGATACCAAGGGCATTATTCGTCAACATCAATTTGAAAAAGTAGAACTGGTAAGTTTCGTAGAACCAGATAAGTCTGATGAACAGTTAGAAATTCTTACCTCACATGCCGAGAATATTCTCAAACAGCTCAATTTACCTTTTAGAAAAGTAATTCTATGCTCAAAAGATATAGGCTTTTCATCAAGCTTAACTTATGACTTGGAAGTCTGGCTTCCAAGCCAAGATAAATATAGAGAAATTTCTTCTTGTAGTAATTTTAAAGATTTTCAATCAAGAAGAATGAAAATAAGAATAAAGAAAGATAAAAAAAATATTCTTTGTCATACTTTAAATGGTTCTGGATTGGCAATTGGCAGAACGATGGCCGCGATTTTAGAAAATTATCAAAATGAAGATGGGACTGTATCTATTCCTAAAGTATTAAGACCATATATGAATAATTTAGAGACTCTTTAATTTTTTTTAATTCAAGATATCAATTATTACTGATAGAATCTCCACTCAAATTTAACATCGAATATTATGGAAATTCTTATTGAGTACGGTCTTTTTGTTTTAAAAGCATTAACTATAATTGTTCTAATTTTTATACCTATTTTTTTTCTAGTCTCCACAATGCGCCAACCTCCTGAGACAAATGAATCTTTAAAAATAAAAA
This sequence comes from uncultured SAR86 cluster bacterium, assembly GCA_902614235.1. Lineage (GTDB taxonomy): Bacteria > Pseudomonadota > Gammaproteobacteria > Magnimaribacterales > AG-339-G14 > CASICS01. The sequence continues at coordinate 85,223 of CACMKG010000002.1, read as the reverse complement.
ATTTAACTAAACGATATCAATCAATGGCTAATTCTTTAAAAGTACTAACCATGAATAAAGAAGAAAAAAAGAAATTAAAAAAAACTCTTAAGAAAGAAAAAAAGACGAATTCAAAAGTAAAAACAAAGAAGAAACCAGTTTACGTTTTAAATTTTCAAGGAGACATTGAAGCATCTAACGTAGAAAATTTAAAAGAAGAAATAAGTGCAATTCTTCAAAGCGAAACTAAATGCGAGGAAATAGTTCTCAATTTAGAAAGTGCAGGCGGCACTGTCATTGGGTATGGTTTAGCTGCAGCACAACTTAAGAGAATTAGAGATGCCGGAATTAAACTAACAGCTTGTGTAGACAAAGTAGCTGCATCGGGTGGCTATATGATGGCTTGTGTTGCGAACAAAATAGTCTCAGCTCCTTTTGCGATAATCGGTTCAATTGGTGTCGTAGCAGCAATTCCAAATTTCAGTAAAATTTTAAAAAAATTAGATGTTGATTATGAGCTTCATACAGCTGGTGAATTTAAGAGAACGATTACAACTTTTGGAGAGACCACTGATGAGGGAAGAGAAAAATTTAAAAAAGATCTTCAAGAAATTCATGATCTTTTTAAAGAACATGTTACTAAATTTAGACCTGAATTAGATATTTCCAAGGTTGCTACTGGAGAAATTTGGGAGGGTACGAAAGCTCTAGAGGTAGGCTTAGTAGACGAGATTTCTACCAGTGATGAATACTTAATGAATTTTTCAAAAAAACATGATGTTTACGAAATAAAATTTGAAACGAAGAAAAAAATACAGGATAAACTTAGTAGATTTTTAAATACACTGCTTAAAGATTTCATAAATACAGTCGAAGAAACTTTAAACAAAAACAGATTTAAATAAAAAGGAGAGATAATGATATTAGCTAGAATAATATGTTTACTTCCAGGATTAATGCTTTTACCAAGTGGAATAGGGTGGATGATCAATCCAGCAGAAACTAGTATTAGTTTTGGATTTATTTTCGAGGACTTAAGTTCGGCGGCTCAAAATGCCTTGATTCGAGATTTAACAGCTTTTTTTCTGGTCGTTCCAATTCTTTGTCTTATGAGTGTAATTACTGTTAATTATCGTTGGATTTTGGCTGTAGCAATTTTGTTTGCACTGGTAGTTTTAGCTCATATTATTGCAGCAACAATTCATGGAACTGGTTTTATTATGGAAATGTTTTTGCCAGAAATTGTTATATTGATTCTTTCTATTGCAGGGACATATTTAATAGCAAAACAACAAAATTAAACTCTATTTAAATTTTTAAAAGACTTGCAAGAAAAGAGTAACTGAATTGAAGAATAAAAATTTTATTTAAATATATCTTTCAGTTTGATCAAATTAGTATTTAATACACTCTTTGAAACAATTTACAGATAGGTATATATGAAACTTTACGTAGGAAATCTCCCATGGAGCATTGGTAATCAGGAATTAGAAGAATTATTTTCAAGTTATGGGACTGTAACCTCTGCTAATGTAATTACAGACAGAGACACTAAAAGGTCTAGAGGATTCGGTTTCGTTGAATTAGATTCTGGTGGACCAGAAGCAATTGAAGCAATGAATGAATCTGAAGTAGAAGGAAGAAAAGTTATTGTCAACGAAGCAAGACCCAAAACATAATTTATTTTGGCTGTTATAGAGAATTAGCCCTCTATTCAGCCACCAATTTTTGGCTGGAATGTATCGTTGCAGACTTTCCAGCCTCCAAAAATATTAAAACTTATTTTTTAAGAATCGCGGCTATTATTAGCAGCGAAACCAAGGCAATTAAGCCTTCCTCCCCAATTATTGATAAGATTGAAGAAAAATTAGACACCACTGACCCGAAGAAAGCGGTCTCAGGTCCAAAAATAATACCGACCAATAATGAAACAGCCACAAACAAAGCCAAGACTTCTGTAACTTTGTACAGAAAGTTTTTTACTGTTTCCAAATTAAACCAGTCCATAATTTTTGAAAAGGCAAGGGGCCTAATGAAAGACCCCTAACCTATATCTTTAGTTATCTAAGTAACTGTATAAGAATAGCCGCTGCTAAAAGCCCAACGATTCCATTGTCACCTAATGTTTGTATGACAGCAATAAGCTGGTTTAAAACATCACCAAAGAAAAAAGAGTTTCCGCCAAAAACTATTCCAGCAACAACTCCCAACCCGATTACACCGACTAAGATTCCAGTTAAACCTGAAACCAAGTCACGAATCATATTAAATGCATTTTCCATAATTTCCTCCCCAGAGTTTATGTAATTAGCAATTTAAATTTAAACATATAAAAAATTAAGAAATAACTCAAAAAAAAATAAAGGAACATCTTTTTTCAAATAATGTCAAACAAAGGTAAAAAATCAAGGCACAATTTTATAAATTTTCCAAATTTAATAATAAAAGATACAAATTTTTACATAAAACTTATAATATTTTAGAGTTTGTTATGGATTTAAAAAGAAGCATATATAAAAAAATTTATAATTCTAAAGATGGCGACATTGATTGGAAATGGAATGAAAAAAAATTCAATCGAATTGCTTTAGTAAACAGATTAATTGAAAAAACCGGAGGGTTGAACAGCAATTATTTAGAGATTGGCTGTGATCAGAATGAGCTTTTCGATTCTGTAACTTGCTTTAACAAAATAGGAGTAGACCCTACTTCAGGAGGTACTCATAGAATTACTTCTGATGATTTTTTTAAAGATAATAAAAAAAGATTTAATGTAATTTTTATTGACGGTCTTCACGAGTACTCTCAAGTTAGAAAAGATGCTTTAAATAGCCTGGATTGTATTGATGAAAATGGTTGGATTGCATTTCATGATTTTTTGCCTGCAAATTATTTAGAACAGCACATTCCAAGATTAGGAAATGGTTGGCCATGGACAGGAGATTGCTGGAAGCTTGCTTACGAATTGAGTCAGGCCAAAAACATTGAATTTAAAATTGTTGAAATAGATCGAGGCGTTGGACTAATGAGAAAAATTACTAATGATTATCTTGTTCCTGATCTCTCTGATGTTCTATTAAGATCAGAATTTGATAAATTTCTAGAAATTTTAGACGAGTTGCCTATATGTAGCTTCGAAGAAGCAATAAACTTGATTGGTTAAGTTTTAATAAAAATAAGTAAAAAACCTGTATAGTTTTTATTTTTTTGGAGGGGTGGCAGAGCTTGGTTGAATGCACTGGTCTTGAAAACCAGCAGGTCAGAAATGGCCTCGTGGGTTCGAATCCCACCCCCTCCGCCAATAAATACAGAATAGATGTCTGAAGAAGTAAGAATATTTTCGTATTTACCTAACCCAAGGGTATGGAAATCAATGATTACCGCAAAGATTGGGAAGGTAGATTTAAAAATTACCGGCGACAAGCCTTTAAATTTAAGTAATTGGTTATGGGACTTTGAAGCCAAAGAAATAGATTCCACTGAATTAGATAAAATCAAGCATTATAAAAGAACAAGCAAAAGAGGATTTAAAGGCATATTATATAAAACCGATAAATTTCTTGAAAAACATCCTTTTGGTACAGTCCCCGCTGGATTTAGTTCTGATGGATCTGAGGGTATCTTTGAATCCAACAGCATTATGAGGGCTGTTGCTAGAGTATCTGCTGTGAAATCTCTATACGGTAGCGAAGATGCATTTAAAAAATCAAGAATAGATAGTTTTTTAGATGCAAATCTTGTGTTTGCAAGAGAGTTTCAAGTTTATGTTTTAGAAATTAATACGCTAAACGAATATTTATATGAAAGGATGAAGTCAGCTTATTCATTTTATTTAGATGGGATAGAAACAGCCTTATCAAATGATAAATTCATTGCCGGAAGTGATTTAACAATCGCCGATATATCTTTTGTTTGTGATGTTGCTCAATTTTTGCGTGAAAGAGATAAAGAAAAAATCATTAATGAACAAGGATACGAAGTTATTTCAAAAAATTTCGAAAAAGAATTTCCCAAAGCAACCAATCACTTAAAAAAACTATCAAAAAAAGAAGAATTTAAGGAAATTATGTTCGATTATCTCGATAAAGTTTTATAATTTAATTTTTAAAATCCTTTAATAATAAAAAATTTTTTTTTAATTCAAACTTAGTCTAAAAAACGTCAAATTAGGTGTTGTAAATTCTTTTTATTTTCTCTAACATAAAGGCATAACTTAGTGGGAAGCTTTACAACTCGAGACGGAAAGAAAGAAGCTAAGGAGTAGAAGAAGAAGGGTGAGAAGACGAAAGAAATTTCGCCACATGCAAGGAAAGGGTAACTCGCTTGCACTAGATAACCCGCTAGACCCCTTCAACTTCGATAAATAAAACATCACTTTGTGGTGTTTTTTTTTATACTAAACTCATGTCCTCCATCTTAACTGGCATAACAACTAGCGGAACCCCGCATTTGGGTAATTATGTGGGAGCCATAAGACCTGCTCTTGAGAAAATAAAAAAATCAAAAAAATCTTTTTTATTTTTAGCCGACTATCATTCATTAATTAAACAGCAAGATCCTTTGCTAACTCATAAATCTAGTTTGGAAATTGCTTCTGCTTGGTTGGCTTGTGGATTAGATCCTAAAAAAACTTGTTTCTACAGACAATCAAAGGTTCCTCAGATTATGGAGTTGAATTGGATCTTATCCAATGCGACCTCAAAAGGACTTCTCAATAGAGCGCATGCCTATAAAGCTGCTCAAGATTTAAATTCTGAAAAAAAAGTAAAAGACTTAGATAAAGGTATAACGGCTGGTTTATTTAATTATCCAGTACTGATGGCTGCTGATATTTTAATATTTGATGCTGATATCGTTCCAGTAGGAAGCGATCAAAAGCAACACATTGAAATGACCAGAGATATTGCGGCACGGTTTAATCATTTATATGGAGAAACACTTAAAATTCCAGAAGCACAAATTTCTAAAAATATACCTCTCTTGCTAGGAACAGACGGAAGAAAAATGAGCAAATCGTATAAAAACTATATCGAACTATTTTCTGAAGAAGAAGCCTTAAAGAAATCTCTAAATCAAATCGTTACTGATTCTCTTATGCCTGGAGAGCCAAAGGAAACAAAGAATTCAGTTTTGTATAATTATTTTCAAGCATTTGCTACTGAAACATATTTAGAAGAAGTAAATAAAATGTTTTCTAATGGTAAAGGTTGGGGTGAATTAAAATCTGATTTATTCAATTTAATTAATACCGAATTGAAAGACTCAAGAGAAAATTACTTTTATTTTCTTAACAATGCTAATGAGGTTGAAGCTATTTTAAAAAAAGGGGAAATTCAAGCTTCTCTTCTCGCAGAAAAAAAACTTATTGATGTAAGAAACAAAATAGGAATAAAGCCCTTAGATGAAAAATAAAAAAAACCTCTTAATTTATCCAAAAAATATTAATTTTGAGTTTTTAGGGTTAGAGTTTATGAGACTTCATAAACATGGGCAGGGAATCATTTCAAGATCAAGATGCTCCCACCCAATAGAAAAGCACGGCTTTCCTTTTATAATTGATAAGTATTTATCTGAAGATTTTAATAATTTTCAATTGACAGATTTTATGTTTTTAAGAGCGCCAGGCTTTCATGGCCCATTTTCTACTAAATTATTATCTAATAAAGATTTTGAAGAATTAGATGGTAAAAAAATTGAAAAAAGATTATTGGAGGTTTTAAGGAAAACTAGAACAAACACTCCTGAAATTTCTGAACAAGTTTTGACAAGATTCAAATATTTTATCGACATAATTTTAAACAGAAAAACTATTTGTTTTTTTTTAAATAGGTCAATAAATGATAAAAAAAACCAAATAAAATTTGAACATGAATGGTCTCATGCATTAAATGAATATCATGAATTTGTTATATTTTCTCTAGAAGCAAACGAATGCTTTTCTATAATTCTTGCATATGATTAATGAGCAAGAAAAACCCCATAAGTCTATCTGGTTTCTTTCTGCTGCTTTAGCTTGTGTAGGCGCTGGTCAATCAACAGTGTTCATTCTTATTCCATCAGAAGTAAGAGGTCTTGGGTTTAGTGAATTTGAGGTTGGACTAATTTTTTCAATATCTGCTTTAGCATGGATGATATTCAGTCCTTTTTGGGGAAGACTAAGTGATAGGTTTGGCAGGGGGTCTATTTTTTTAATCGGAATGATCGGATTCGCACTTTCCATGGCTTCTTTTGCAGCAATATTAATTTCTGCTCAAAACCTTTTTTTGCCTTTAGCACTAGTTTTTCCTTTATTAGTTTTAACGAGATTAATAAATGGACTCTTAGGAAGTGCTGTTAGACCTGCTGCTGGAGGAAGAATAGCTGATTTAACTTCGCCAACAACTAGAACGGCAGGATTTGCACGATTTGATGCTGGCTGGCAATTTGGAGTTGTGATAGGACCTATTGTTGTAGGTATCCTTTTATCTATTTTCAATGAAAATCTTTTAGCTCCTTTTTTATTCATAGCCTTGATAGGTTTGTTGATTGGATTTTATAACTATAAAAATATGAACGAAGCTGATGGATTTTCAGAATCTGAAAAATTAACAAAACTTAAATTTTATGACTCAAGGGTTTGGCCCTCATTGCTAGTTGCATCATTTATGGGAATTTCGAATGCATGTTTGGTTTTAACATCTGCTCTTTACACAAAAGATGTAATAGTAACCAGTGGAGAAAGTGTTTATGCAGTAATAGCTATTGGCTTTTCATTGGTAGCTATGTCAGGAATGTTTGCTAATTTGTTTATCGTTGATAAATTTAAAATTAGACCTCTGAATCTTATTAAATGGGGATGTACTTTAATTTTGTTCAGTTATTTATTTTTAGCTAATGCTAATTCGATATCTAATTTATATTTATCATTGATTATTTTTGGGCTGGGTTCAGGCCTCATAAGACCTGGAAACATAACTATCCTTTCATTGTCTGTTAGTCCGAAGGAACAGGGTGCTGCAAGCGGTTGGATGGGTACAGTTTTCCCAATCGGACATCTAATAACGCCTTTTACGATAATGCCTCTTTATATGTTGAGTCCAAATTTACCGTACTTAGCCATTAGTTTTTTGGCTTTATTACTAATAGTATTTATACTTTTAAATCAAAAAAAATATTTTTATTATTAAGATTCAAAAATTATGTTCAAAGAAGATGCATTAGAAGGAAAAAGAATTTTAGTCACAGGTGGAGGCAGCGGTTTAGGAAAAGAAATGGCAAAACATTTTTTATCTCATGGCGCCGAAGTAATTATCTGTGGAAGAAGAGATTCAGTTTTAAAAGAAACAGAAAAGGAGTTAGCAGAAACTACCAATGGAAAAATTTCTTCTTTTAGTTTGGATATTAGAGATTCTTTAGCAATTGAAGAAGCTATTGATACAGTTTTTGCTAATGGCGGTCTTGATGGATTAGTAAATAATGCTGCCGGTAATTTTATAAGCAGGACCAAAGATTTATCACCAAATGCTTTCAATGCTATCGCTTCAATTGTTTTTCATGGAACATTTAATATGACAAATACAGTTGGAAAAAAATGGATAGAACAAAATAAACCTGGAAATATTCTTTCGATTACAACGACCTGGGTATGGACAGGGTCTCCATTTGTTGTTCCTTCGGCAATGTCTAAATCAGGAATAAATGCAATGACAAAATCGTTAGCGGTAGAATGGGGTCCACATAATATTAGATTAAATTGCATTGCCCCTGGGCCATTCCCTACCGAAGGTGCATGGTCTAGACTGAGTCCTGAAACAGAAGATAATAAAGGTGCATTGGATCAAAGTTCTATGTCGTCAAATCCAATGGGTAGAGTAGGAGAAATGAGTGAACTGGGTAACCTTGCAACTTTTTTGATGGCTGATGGATGCGATTATTTGACAGGACAAACTATTGCAATTGATGGAGCGGCTTATCTTTCTGCTGGAGGAACCTTTGCAAGTTTAGGTAAACTTAAAGATGAAGATTGGACGAATATAAGAGATACTATTAAGAAAAGTAATGAGAAAGATAAGAATTTAAGAAATACTAAATAAAAATAAACGGGAGAAGATATGTCTAACGAAAAAATACAGGAAATGGAAAAGATCCTTAAACTTCAAAAAAAATTATATATTGAAGAAGAAACTCCAAGTCTAGAATTAAGGGAAGACAGACTAAACAGATGTGTTGAAATGCTCAAGAAATATAATGTTGAAATTCTAGATGCTATTCAAGAAGATTTTGGTAACAGAGATTATAAAGCAGGTTTTATATCAGAAATTATGTCCACGATTGGTTCTATTAATCATGCTAAAGAAAATGTAAGAAAATGGATGAAAGATGAAAAAAGGAAAAGCAATCCTTCTCAACCTTTTGCAATAAGGACAGTTATGTCTTTATTTGGAGCGAAATCATGGATTAAATACCAGCCTTTAGGAACAGTTGGTGTAATAAGTCCATGGAATTTTCCAATTAATCTTGTTCTATCTCCATTAGGGACAATTTTCGCCGCGGGTAATAGAGTTATGATTAAACCATCTGAATTTACACCAGCGACTTCTGATTTAACAGAAAAAATGTTCAAAGAGTTTTTTGATCCTTCAGAAGCTGCCGTTTTCACTGGGGGACCAGATGTGGCAGCAGCATTTAGTGCTTTGCCTTTCGATCACTTACTTTTCACAGGAAGTACTCAAACTGGAAAATTAGTTATGAAATCAGCGTCAGAAAATTTGGTCCCAGTAACTTTGGAGCTGGGTGGAAAATCACCTGTAATAGTTGATGAAAATGCTGATCTAAAAAATACTGCTACTAAAGTTATGAGAGGGAAGACAATGAATGCGGGACAAATCTGTTTAGCTCCTGATTATGTAATGGTGCCGAAGGGAAAATCTGAGGATTTTGTAAAAGAATCGGAAAATGCAGTTAAGTCAATGTATGAAAATTTAAAATATAACCAGAGTTATACTTCAGTGATTAATGAAAAACATTATGATCGCTTAAATAGTTTAATTGAAGATGCTAAAGAAAAAGGCGCAGACATAAGAGTAATAAATCCCGCTGATGAGGATTTCAGTCAACAAGAAGTTCATAAAATTCCACCAACCTTGGTATTAAATCCTACGGACGATATGGATATTATGAAAGAGGAAATATTTGGCCCTTTATTGCCAGTTAAAGAATATGATGATTTTCAAGAGACAATAGGTTATGTAAATTCCAAAGATAGGCCTCTAGGTTTGTACTATTTTGGGAATGATAAAAAAAGAGAAAATGACGTTTTAAATAACACTATTTCGGGCGGAGTGACTCTCAATGATGTTATTTGGCATATAGGTCAAGAAGACATCCCTTTTGGAGGGGTTGGACCAAGTGGCACTGGAAATTATCATGGCTTCGATGGTTTTAAAAACTTTAGCCATGCAAAAGCAATTTATAAACAATTTTCGGCTGACCTTTTAGCCCCAATGATGCCTCCCTATAAAGGAAAGCAATTCGATTCAACTAAAGACTCAGTATTGAAATAATTTTTCTGTATAGTTTTATATCTTATGGAAACTAAAGATATATCTCTATCCATTGCTTTTGAATATCTAAGATCGAAAACCAAGGGAGCCACTTCTTTTGTTTCTTCTTTAGCCTATGCATGCGTTGCAATTGGAGTAGCTGTTTTGATAATAGTTTCTTCGGTTATGAATGGTTTTGAAAAAGAACTTCGTGACAGGATACTTAATGTTATTCCTCATGCCTCAATAATGGGAGTTGTTCCAATTTCAAATTGGAGTGATATGTACGATGTATTGGAAAAGCATCCTAAAGTGATGGGAGTTTCTCCTTTTGTTCAATCTCAAATGTTGATTGGAAGTTCAGACGAAGTATATGGATCTAATTTAATAGGAATAGTTCCAGATTCTGAAAAAAACGTATCTGTCGTTTCTAATTTTATTATAAAAGGTAGTTACGACTCTTTAAATGAAAACGGAAATAATATAATTATAGGAGAGCTGTTAGCAAGAAAGTTAAATTTAGATATTGGTAATCAGGTGTCTTTAATGCTCCCAGATACCAAAGCTTCATTTTCTGGCTATTTTCCAAAAATCAAAAACTTCAAAGTAACAGGAATTTTTAGAGTTGGAGCGCCTGACATTGACGAAGGAGTTGCTTACATAAATATTGTTCACGCAGCAAATTTGCTATCAATCAAAGATCAAATTCAGGGTTTTAGAATTAAGTTTGATGATTTGTTTGATGCTAATTACTTATCATGGGAAGTACTGATGGATGTAGAGGATTACAGCGATCAGATATTAATTTCTGAAAATTGGACAGTAACCTATGGGCCTTTATTTGAAGCAATAATGATGGAAAAAACATTAGTTGGAATTTTGGTATTTTTGATAGTTATAGTTGCGGCTTTTAATATTGTCTCGATGTTAATTATGATGATTAACGACAAAAAAGCTCAATTGGCAATTTTCAAAACCATGGGTATGTCGAAATATGAAATTAGAAAAATATTTATTTATCTTGGGGCAATGATTTCTTTGATTGGTTCTTTGGTTGGTCTTGGATTAGGTATATTAATTACCTATTTGCTTTCATCAAGATTTTTTGAAAAAGTGATAAATTCTTTGATGCAAGATACTTATTTTATAAATTACTTTCCAATAGATATAAGGTTTTCTTGGGTCTTTTTTATCTTATTTTCTACGATTATTCTCACTCTTTTGGTTTGTTTATATCCCGCCAGAGTCGCCTCCAAAATTGTTCCAGCAGAGGTTTTGAGAAATGAGTAATAAAGTTATTGATGTAAAAGATTTAAAGAAAAACTTTTCTGATAATTCAAACATTATAAAAGCAGTAAACGAGGTCAGTTTCTCAGTTAATGAATCCGATATAATGATTGTCTTTGGACGTTCCGGCTCAGGTAAATCGACACTTCTTCATTTGTTAGCTGGGTTAGAAATTATCACTAGTGGGCAAATAAAATTTGAAAATTACACTTTCCAAGATTTGACACTTGATGAATTGGCATCAATAAGGAGGACAAATATTGGATTTGTTTATCAATTTCATCATTTAATTCCTGAATTTAAAGCAATTGATAATGCGGCATTTCCTCTCTTGCTTAACGGTCACTCAAAAGAAGTTGCTTATGAAAAATCAAGACAAATACTTACTAAATTTGGACTTGAAAAAAGATTATTCCACAAGCCTAATCAATTATCCGGGGGAGAAAGGCAACGTGTAGCTATTGCAAGAGCTCTAATACATGATCCAAAGTTTGTTTTGTTAGATGAGCCTACAGGGGATCTAGATCGTGAAACTGCCCAAGAAGTTAGAGAAATGTTAAAAGATTTTATGATAAATTCTAAATCTTCCTTAATAATAGCTACTCATGATAGAAGTTTTGAAGAAATTTCTGATTTTCAGAAGACAATGGACTCAGGTTCTTTTATATGAACACTAAAGTATTCTTTATATGTCTTACATAATTCTTTCAGGCGGTTTTATAATTTGGCCAATAATCCTACTTTCGATTATTTCTTTAGCAATCGTCATTGAAAAATCATGGAACTTAGCGAGAGATGCAGTTTTACCAAAGGATTTAACCAAAGACGTTATATCTCAAATTGAAAAAAAATCTTTAACTAACAGTATGAAAGAAAAAATGGCTAGTGACTCTATTCAAGGAAATATTTTTCTTGGACTTATGGAAGAAAAATTGAAAAGTAAAACTAATTTAAGGCTTCGCGCCGAAGAAATAGGAAGATTTGAAATAAATAGACTTGAAAAATTTTTGACGTTGTTAGGAACAATTGCTTCTGTTTCTCCCATTTTAGGACTTTTAGGAACAGTAACTGGAATGATTTCTATATTCAGTAATTTGTTAGTTTCAGGGACTAATTCAATTGGGCCGCTGGCCGGGGGAATAGCAGAAGCCCTGGTTACAACTGCTGCTGGACTAATAGTTGCTATTCCAAGTCTTATTTTCTATAGATCTTTTAATAGGACAATAGAAAATTATTCGCTAGAGCTTGAAGAAGAATCCAATAAATTAATTAATTACTTATCAAAAAATTGAAATTTAAGAAAAAAAAATCTCCTGAAATTAATTTAGAAATTACCCCTTTGGTGGATGTTATTTTTTTATTACTCATATTCTTTGTGTTGAGTACACAGTTTATAGATTTAAAAACCATGTCCATCGATTTGCCAACTATTGATAAAAAAACAATGAGTAATCTGCCGGAAAAAAGAGTCAAAATAGAGATATCTAAAGAAGGAGAGGTCTTGATCAATAATATAATTTTAGATAATTTTTCTATCAAGGCATTAAATGAAGAGCTCAGAGCTATTTCTCCTGATATAAAAACAGCCACTATTTCTGCAGATTCAGATACAAAATATCAATATTTAGTTACTATCATGGAATCTTTGAATAGAAACGGCTTTAAAAATATTCAAATTAATGGAGTTTCACAGGCAAATTGATATGTCTAAGAAAAAATCTTACTATCTCAGACTACTTTCTTATGTAAAACCTTATTATGGTTATTTTTTAATAAGCTTCTTTGGATTTGCAATTTTTGCATCTACTCAAGTTGCAATAGCTGAGTGGTTTAAACAAATTGTTGACTACATTGCTGCACCTGACAAATCAAAGTCACTTTTTCTACCTTTAGCTTTAGTAGGATTAGCAGCATTTAGGGGAATTGGCTCTTATTTGGGTCATTTTTTCATGCATTACGTATCTTTGAATCTAGTTCACGATTTAAGATCTGAACTCTTTAAATCATTAGTTTTTCTTCCATCAAAGTATTATGACGAAAATAATAGAGGCCATCTTTTATCAAGGATTACTTTTAATGTAGGCCAAGTAAGGGATTCTGGTAGCGAAGCAATTAAGATTTTATTTAGAGAGGGCTTAATTGCATTAGGTCTTCTAAGTTATCTTTTGTACCTCAATTGGAAACTTTCATTAGTATTTTTAATAACTGCGCCTTTTATAAGCGGGATTATATATTTAGCAGCAAGAAGGCTTAAAAGAGTAAGTACTAGACTACAAAACGCTATGGGAGATGTAACCCATGTTAGCTCTGAATCAATTAATGCAAATAAAGAAATAAAATTATTCAATCAACAAGAAGCTGAAAATATGAGATTCAAAAAAGCAAGTATGGATAATACTATCGCTTATTTAAAATTTGAATCAACCAATGCAATTTCATCTCCTTTAATACAAATCATTCTATCTCTTGCACTTGCTTTGATAACTTGGATTGCTTTAGATTCAAATGTATTGGAGGTGATGACTGCTGGAACTTTCATTGCATTCTTTGGTGCAGCAGGAATGTTGGCCAAGCCTATAAGACAATTAACTCAAGTAAACGCAATGGTACAAAGAGGAGTTGCAGCATCTGAAACAATTTTTGATCAACTTGACGAGTTACCCGAACAAGACAATGGGGATATCATATTAAATGAGTGCAAGGGAAAGTTAGAATTTAAAGACGTCTCATTTAGTTATGCTAACTCTAACGATGTTACATTAGATAACTTATCATTTAATGCTTCGCCAAGTGAAACTCTTGCAATAGTTGGTTCTTCAGGGGCAGGGAAGTCAACTATAATAAATTTAATTCCAAGGTTTTATGAAGTATCTAGCGGCGAAATTTTAATTGATGACTATTCTTTAAATGAAATAGAACTTTCAAATTTAAGAGAAAATATATCAGCAGTAGGACAAACAACCGTTTTATTCAATGATACCGTTTTTAATAACATTAAATATGCCAATCCCGAAGCTTCCGAAGAGGAAATAATCGAAGCATCCAAGCAAGCTCATGCCCATGAATTTATTTCAGAACTTCCAAATAAATATGAAACTCTAATTGGTAATGATGGAACCCTTTTATCTGGTGGGCAAAGACAAAGAATTGCAATCGCTCGAGCTTTTTTAAAAAAATGCTCAATCTTGCTTTTAGATGAAGCGACATCAGCACTGGACTCTGAATCTGAAAAACTTGTGCAGGATGCAATAGAAAAATTAAAAATTGGCAAAACTACAATAGTCATAGCTCATCGATTATCTACTGTTGAAAACGCCAATGAAATAATTGTAATAAAAAAAGGGAAGATTGTTGAAAAGGGAAATCACAAAGATTTGCTATCTCTAGAAGGAGAATATTTTGAACTGTATAAGAATCAATTTTCTGATAAAGATTTAAAAGCTCCAGAAGAATCTAAAATAATTCTTCCTCCTATAAAAATTGAAGAAAAATCTCCACAAGGAATGATAGAGAAGGCTTGGTATGAAAATAAATCATGGATAAAATTTATGTTACCTCTATCTTGGATATTTAATATTCTAACCACGATAAGAAAAAGTAGACAAAAAAAGAAAGCATGGAAACCCGACCAAAAAGTAATAGTAGTAGGAAATTTGAGTGTGGGAGGGAACGGTAAAACTCCTTTTGTGATATGGCTTGCTAACCTTCTAAAAAATAAAGGACTTAAACCTGGAATTGTCTCAAGAGGATACAAAAGCTCGTCTTCTAAATTTCCACTAGATGTTAATGAGCAAACTAACGTAAATGCATCTGGTGACGAACCGAAGCTTATTTTTAATCAGACTCGTTGTCCTACTGTAATCTCTCCTGACAGAGTGGAAGCGGTAAAATTTCTTTTAAAAAAACATAATTGCGATGTAGTAATAAGTGATGACGGAATGCAGCACTATAAGCTTAATAGGGATTTAGAAGTAGCATTAGTTGATGGCTTTAGAAAATTTGGCAATGGGTTTACTTTTCCTGCTGGCCCGTTGAGAGAGCCTCTAAAAAGATTGAGAGAAGTAAATTACATTATAAATACAAATAAATTTTATGCTGAAGAAGAAAATTTATCTGATAAAGATATATTAATGACGTACGAACCAGTTTCTTGGGTCAGATTAACCTCTGGGGAAGAAAGAAAAATTGAAGATTGGCCCCACGAAAAATTAGTATATGCAGTTGCAGGTATTGCAAATCCAAATAATTTTTTTTCTACACTTAGAAATCTAGGATTTGAAGTTATTGAAAATTCTTTTCCTGATCATCATATTTATAACAAGGCTGATTTTATTGGACTTGAAGATTTACCGATAATAATGACCGAAAAAGATGCAATAAAGTGTAAAAATTTTAAAGGTAATTTTTGGTATCTTAAGATAGAAGCAAAATTATCCGAGGATTTTGCCGATAAAATTTATAAAGAAATTATATCTTGAAAAAAATAGTTATCATTCCAGCAAGATTAGATTCTGAGCGTTTACCTGAAAAACCTTTAAAATTAATTGATAAGAAACCCATGATTGAATGGACTTACCAAGCTGCAAAAAATTCTATAGCTGATGAGATTATTGTTGCTACTGATTCAAATAAAATTAAAAAAGTAGTGGAGGAATTTGAAGGAAACGTAGTTTTAACATCTGATCAGCACCAAACTGGAACTGATAGAATATTTGAAGTTGCTAATAATCTCGATTTACAAGATGAAGATATTGTAATTAATGTGCAAGGAGATGAACCTTTCATTGACCCAGTTGATATAAATAATATTTTCAATTCTTTTTTGGATGTTGAAAATAATCTTCCTTCTAAATTAGAAAATATTTTAGATCATGAAATGACTACCCTTTACTCAGCACATGAAACATTACCGACTAAAAATAATTTTAACGAAGTAAAAATTAAAGTTGATGAATGCATTTCATTAGACTTTTCTAGAGAAGTTGAGGGCGATACTTCAGATTGGTTTATTCATCTCGGTATCTATGGTTACAAATTTAAATGTTTAAAGAATTTTGTAAAATGGCAGCAATCTAAACGGGAATTAGAGTTTAAATTAGAGCAATTACGCGCATTAGATAATGGTGTCTTGATTAAAGCTTTACCATCAAAGTCATTATTTCATCTTAGCGTTGATACAGAAAAAGATTTAATAGAAGCAAATGAAATTGCCAAAAAATTTTAATACAAATTATAGTTTAAAAGAAAATAATTCGCTTAAGTTGAATTATGCCTCTGACTACTTTGTGTCTTGTAACTCTGAAAAAGATCTTTTCTTAATTTACGACTTTCTGGAAGAAAAAAAAATTAAATATTGGATTTTTGGAGACGGGACTAATGTCATTTTAAAAAATAATTTAAAAGGACTAGTTATTAAAAATAATTTAAAAGGATTTTCAGTCAATGGAAATTCTTTAATAGTCGGTGCAGGAGAAATTTGGGACGACATAGTATTTGAGTCATTAAATAAAAATTTATATGGATTAGAGAATTTATCAGGTATTCCTGGTTCTGTTGGAGCCACACCAATTCAAAACATTGGCGCATACGGATCTGAAATATCAAATTTTGTGAACTATGTAGAAACTTTTAATTTTAATAAAGGTTGTTTTGAGGTATTTTCTAACAAAGCTTGTAACTTTTCATATCGAGATAGTATTTTTAAAGACAATCCTTGTTTGATGGTCACCAAAATTTGTCTTGATCTAAGCCAAGAATTTAAACCCAATATACATTATGAGGCTTTGCCAAAAATAGTTAAGAACGCTAAAGAGCAGAGGAAAAATATTTTAAATATTCGATCTCAAAAATTACCCGATCATCAAAAAATTCCTAATGTAGGGAGCTTTTTTAAAAATCCAATAATCTCAGGAACTCAACTCAGAAGACTAGTTCTTGATTTTCCCGATATTAAATACTATTTATTTGAGGATAAAAACTTCAAAGTTTCGGCTGCTTGGTTAATAGAAAATGCAGGTTTAAAGGGTTCAAAAAAAGGAGATTGTGGTATATCCAAAAAACATGCCCTTGTTTTTTATAATTATTCTGAAACTTCAGATTTTCTTTTGTCTTATTCTTCAGAGGTTATAGATATAATAAAAGATAAGTTTGGAATTATTTTGGAATATGAACCTTCAATACTTTGCTGACAATGAATAGAGAAGTTAATACTGCAAGCATACTAAAAGATATTCTAGAGGCTCAAAAAACATCTGGAGAATTACCGCCAGTAGATAAATGGAATCCACCTCTTTGTGAAAATGTGGAAATGAAAATTTCAAAGGATGGTAAATGGTTTTTTATGGGCTCGCTAATCGGAAGAGAAAAAATGGTTAAACTATTTAGTTCAGTATTAAGGCTAGATGAGGATGGTTTTTATTACTTAGTTACTCCAGTTGAAAAAATCAAAATAGAAGTCGCTGATAAACCATTCGTTATAGTTACTTACGATAAGGAAATAATTGATGATCAGGAAACATTCTTTTTTCAAACTAATGTTGGCGATGTTGTGCCTTTGAATTCTTCTCACCCATTAAGGATTGAGTTTTCCGAAGCTACTAATGAGCCATCTCCTTATCTTTTGGTTAGAAAAAATTTAGAAGGATTGATTTCAAGAAATGTTTTTTACCAGTTGGTTCAGGAAGCTGCACTAGATAGAAACTCAAAGGAATTAATTATTGAAAGTTCAGGGATAGATTTTTCTTTAGGAAAAATAGAATAATTCTTAAATTTACATGTTTGGATAATTAGGGCCACCCATTCCTTCAGGAGTTACCCAAACTATATTTTGACTTGGATCTTTAATGTCGCAAGTTTTACAATGCACACAATTTTGAGCATTAATCTGAAACTTTTTTTCACCTTCTTTTTCTACGACTTCATACACTCCAGCAGGACAATATCTCTGAGCGGGCTCATCATATTCAGGCAGGTTAACTGCAATCGGAATAGATGCGTCTTTAAGAGTTAAGTGACAAGGTTGATCTTCTTCATGATTTGTATTTGATAAAAAAACTGATGAAAGTTTGTCAAAACTTACGACACCGTCCGGCTTAGGATAATCTATTTTTTTTGCTTCTTTAGCTTTCTTCATACAAGCATAATCAGGAGTCTTATGTCTCCAAGTAAAAGGCATTTTTCCTCTGAAAAGAAATTGTTCGATACCTAATATCAATCCACCCAAGGCAATACCGTATTTGTGGAAAAGAGCTCCCATATTTCTTGATTTATATAAATCATTTTGAATCCAAGATGCTTGAAATTTTTCTTCGAAATCTAATAAATCTTCACCTACTTTGTTATCAGAGATTGCTTCAAAAGTTGACTCTGCAGCCAGCATTCCAGATTTCATAGCAGTATGAGATCCCTTAATTTTGGTGAAAACCATTAAACCTGCATCACAACCTACTAATAGCCCACCAGGGAAAGTCATTTTAGGTCTGGAGCTATATCCACCCTTAGTGAGAGCTCTAGCCCCATAAGCAACTCGAGTACCTTTTTCTAATATTTTCTTGATATCTTTGTGTTGTTTCCACTGTTGAAATTCATCAAACGGACTTAAATGAGGATTTGAATAATCCAATGGAACTACAATTCCTAAATAAACTTGATTATTTTCACCATGGTAAAAATAAGAGCCCGCTTTAGATTCCATACTAGGCCAACCTAAAGTGTGCATGACTGTTCCCTCAGAATGCAATTCTTCAGGCACATCCCAAACTTCTTTGAAACCAATACCGTAATGTTGAGGGTCACATTCAGCATCTAATTCGTATTTTGAAATGAGTTGCTTTCCTAAATGCCCGCGACAACCTTCGGCAAAAATTGTGTATTTTCCTCTTAATTCCATTGATGGCTGATAAGAGGCTTTTTTCTCGCCTTCCTTGGAAATTCCCATCTCTCCAGTAAGAATTCCTTTGACAACGTTATCTTCAAAAATAACTTCAGAAGCAGTAAAACCTGGAAATATTTCAACACCTAGACCTTCGGCTTGTGTCGCAAGCCATCGGCAAAGGTTAGCCAAGCTCATAACGTAGTTTCCATGATTATTAAAATTTGGGAGGAAAAAGGAAGGGAAAGGAACATTGAATGATAGTTTTTCATTCAAGAGAACCTTGATTACATCTTTTTTAGCAGGGCTATTAAGAGGTGCACCTTTTTCTTTCCAATCAGGAATTAATTCGTTTAAAGCTCTCGGCTCGAAACAATTACCAGATAAAATATGAGCTCCAACTTCAGAACCTTTTTCAATGACGCAAACACTCAAATCAGAATTATTTTTTGCTGCCAGCTGTTTTAATCTTATGGCTGAGGAGAGACCAGATGGTCCTGCACCAACAATAACAACGTCATATTCCATAACGTCTCTTGACACTTCTTCTGTAGTAACTTCCATTTACTTATATTGTAGTTTAAAAACCTATAATCAAGTTGTTTTATAGCAAATAAGCATAAAAAAATGCCTCTTTTAATAACTTTTTTCAAATATTCATATAAACTTATGCCTTCAAGTCTTTGCTTGAATAACTGATATCAATTAAAATATTTCCGTTCAAGACCAATAGATCATTAATTTTATGAAAATTTTAGTACCAATTAAAAGAGTTGTAGATTACAACGTTAAAGTTAGACCTAAATCAGACGAAACTGGAGTAGATCTAAATAATGTAAAAATGGCTATGAATCCATTTTGTGAAATTGCTGTTGAAGAGGCGGTAAGACTCAAAGAAGCTGGAAAAGCAGAAGAAATTATTGCTGTTACTATTGGAGCTAGCTCGTCTCAAGAACAACTTAGAACGGCTCTTGCTTTAGGAGCTGATAGAGCCATTTTAGTTGAAACTGAAGTTGAAGCTGAACCCCTAGGAATTTCTAAATTACTAAAATCCATCGTTGATAAAGAATCTCCTGATCTTATTATTTTGGGAAAACAAGCGATAGATGGTGACAATAACCAAACTGGGCAGATGCTTGGTGCCTTGACTGGCTTTTCCCAAGCAACATTTGCTTCTGAAGTAAATTTAGAGGGTGACAGTCTTTCTGTAACCAGAGAAATTGATGGGGGTTTACAAACTTTAGATATAAATTTGCCAGCAATTGTCACAACAGATTTAAGATTAAATGAGCCAAGATATGCTTCTCTTCCTAATATTATGAAAGCTAAATCTAAGCCACTAGATGTTATTCCTGCAGCAGACCTCGGAGTGGATATTTCTCCAAGGCTTGAAACTATAAAAGTAACTTTACCGGCTGAAAGAGAAGCTGGAGTAATTGTTGAAACGGTCGACGAATTAATAGATAAACTTAAAAACGAAGCAAAGGTGATTTCATGACAGCATTAGTAGTAGCAGAACATAACAACCAAGAACTCAAACCAGTTACTTTAAACACAGTTACGGCGGCCTTAGGACTAGATCAAGAAGTCCACGTATTAATTGCAGGAAATGCTTGTTCAGCTGTGGCTGAAGAAGCTGCCAAGGTTTCTGGAGTAGCCAAAGTACTTTTAGTCGAATCTGGCGCTTACGAGAATTTCCTAGCTGAAAACATTGCTACATTGGTGTCTAACATTTCAGGCGATTATGATTATATTCTTGCACCAACCACAACTAATGGTAAAAATGTAATGCCAAGAGTCGCTGCTCTTCAAGATGTTAGTCAAATTTCAGATATTTCAGCGATAGAAAGTTCTGATACCTTCCAGAGACCGATTTATGCTGGAAATTGTATCGCTACTGTTAAAAGCAAAGATTCTAAAAAGATTATAACTGTTAGAAATACTGCTTTTGATGCAGCAGCTGCATCCGGTGGTAGTGCTGAAATAATTACTTTAGAAGAGATAAATGATGCAGGCATTTCAAAATTTGTCAAAGAAGAAATCGCTGAATCAGATAGGCCTGAGTTAACGGCAGCGGATGTCATTATTTCAGGAGGACGAGGCATGCAAAACGGAGATAATTTTTCTATTTTAGAAGGTATCGCTGATAAATTAGGAGCGGCTATAGGTGCCTCAAGGGCTGCTGTCGATTCTGGATTTGTGCCAAATGATTACCAAGTAGGACAAACTGGAAAAATTGTTGCTCCGGACTTATACATTGCTGTAGGAATTTCAGGGGCAATTCAACATCTTGCTGGCATGAAAGACAGCAAAGTTATTGTAGCAATCAATAAAGATGAGGACGCACCCATATTTCAAGTTGCTGATTATGGATTGGTTGCTGATTTATTTGAAGCGATGCCGGAGTTAGAATCAAAAATATAAGTTTACCAAATATTTTTATCTCTGAATCAGCTGAAGATTATTTAGCTGACTTACTTTCTAAGCAAGATGAAAATAATATAAATATTAAAATTTTTGTAACAGACCCAGGAATGCCTTCTGCAGAAACTTGCATCGTTTATTGTAAAGAAGGGGAGCAGGAAAAAGATGACAAACTTTTAAAATTAAAAAAAATAAAAGTTTATTTAGAAAATCTAAGCTTGCCTTTTTTAGAGGATACTAAAGTTGATTACAATCCCGATAAGTTTGGGGGTCAGTTAACAATAAGAGCGCCAAACGCTAAGACGCCGAATTTAAAAGAAGATAGCTCGATTGAAGATAAAATTAATTACTATCTATACAGCGAGGTAAATCCTTCTTTAGCTTCTCACGGAGGAGAGGTCCATTTAGTCGAGGTTATTGAAAATTCTAAAGCAGTCTTAAGGTTCGGTGGAGGATGTCAAGGTTGTGGCATGGTTGATTTAACGCTCAGAGACGGCGTAGAAAAAACTCTTAAAGATAATATTCCTGAATTAACCGAAATAGTAGACTCTACCGATCACTCTCAAAGAGAAAACGCTTATTATAAATAGTCTTTCATTGGACACTATCTGTCGTAATTATTTAATATAATTAAATTAATGAGCGACGAAAATAAACTCTACGTATTTAATGATACGGAAACCACCGGTTTGAATACTTGGTTTTCCCAAATTATTCAAATTGGATCTGTTCTAAGTGATGAAAACTTTGAAGTTTTAGAAGAATTGGATATTTCTTCAAAGGTTTTGCCTTGGGTTGTTCCTACAGTAGGAGCATATAAAGTTCACAAACAGCTAGATAGCTTAAATAGCAATATGTCTCATCTTGATATGATGACTACTTTAAAAGACAAATGGTCACTATGGAGCAAAGAAAAGAATTTAATTCATGTAACTTACAATGGAATGAAATTTGATGAAGAGTTATTACGAAGACAATTTTATTGGAATCTCTATGACCCCTATATGACCAACACAAATGGCGCTAGTCGAATAGATTTAATGGTGGTGATGATGATAATTGCTAATTTTTATTCCGATCAAATTCTTTTTCCTACGGATGATGAAGGAAAAATAAAATATAAGTTAGAACTGCTTGCAGAAGAAAATGGAATTTCTGCTCAAAATGCACATGATGCTGTAGTTGACTGTTATTTAATGATTAACCTTCTAAGAGTCATCAAAGAAAAAATTCCTGAAGTTTGGTCCTCTGCAGTATCAGCATCATCTAAAGAAGGTTGTATGAAGCTACTTAATTCAGAACCTTTTTGTATGCAAGGAGAGTTATATGGCGGTAAAAAATTTACCTATCCTGTTGTGCCATGTGGCCAAAATCCCAACAATAAAAACGAAATAATCCTTCTTGATCTGTATTTTGATCCCAAGGAGCTTTTTGAAATGAAAGATAGCGAACTAAAGGGACAATTTGGTAGATCAGGTGCATTTAAAAAGATAGCAATCAATAAAACTATTCCTCTTATTAACGCAAAAAACATACCTAATTTGTTTGAATTTTTAGACGTCCCAGAAAAGCAATTAGAAGAAAGAGCAAAGTTAGTAAAAGAAAATATAGATTTTCAAGAAAGAATTTCTAATGTCTTAGGAGAAACTCAATTTAATTGGCCAGCACAAGAAATTGTTGAGCAAAGGATCTATGATGGCTTTCCTTCGGAGGCTGATAAATTATGGAGGGAAAGGTTTGAATTAGCGCCATGGGCTGAAAAAGCTAAATTGATTGAGGGCTTCGAAGATGAAAGATATCGAGAATTAGCTGAGAGGATTGTTTGTTATCAAAAGCCAGAATTTGCTTCTAAAGAAATGATTGATAGATTTGAGTCTTTTGTAAAGACAAGACTCTTTTCAAAGGGACCTTGGCTTAAGGATCGAGGACAAACTTTAGATCAAGCCATTATAGAAGCTGAAACGTCTCTGACTGAGGAAAATTCAGAAGAGGATGTAGAAATTTTAGAAAAACTTCTCGATCACTACAAAGAAAAGAAATCTATATATTCTTAGTTGGCGATATCTGAAAAATAACACCGAATTTTGGATGGTCTATGTAATGCAGTTCTTTAGATCTTACCTTTCTAGAATGGTTAATTTGATACAAAAATTCTAATTCTTCATTTTCAAAGAGATTTATTTGATTGATTACAAATTCTCCTTTCTTGAATTGCTCTTTAAGTATAACTATTTTTTCAAATGAAGCAGGGTTTATAGATTCTTCAGCAAAATAAAGATTTGCATGTAAATGTAAAAATCTTTTTTTATAGGCTTTGATTTCTCCGACAACAATATCTCCATCATCTATTTTAGTTTTTATTAAAACTGCTGGTGCTTGAGACTGATCTTTTATTTCTTGAAACCATGAATTCTGGTCAATTACTCTATAATTTTTGCTTCTTTTTAATTTCTGAACAATTTCTTCCATTGCAAAGTCGACACCAGAATCATTTTGAAAAAAAACCTGATTTTTAGACATTCGAACTTGATCTTCAGTACTTTCTTCCTGAAGATTTGATTGATTTATTACTCTTGAAATTGAAATATCCTGAAATAATTCCTGATAAGGTAAATTATTATTTAAAGAATCTGGCTTATTAAATTCAGGATATTTTAAGTCGGTGATATTTATTAACTCATCAGAAAAAGTTATTTCAGGAGCTTCGAATTTTTCCTTGGAAGCAATGTCTGGCAAAAATTTAAAAATAATATAGTCAATTCTATAAATACTCTCATCTGAAAAAGAGAAATTCGAAAAAACAATAGAGCTGAAAATAACGATTAAATTAAGATTTATTTTGTTCATCAAAAGAAACTAGTTTATCTAAGACAAAATCTATTTTATCTACTTCTTTAGTTGAATAGTTAAGAAATATTTTTTCTAGGTTAGAATCTTTTGGTTTCAGAGGGCTTTTAGAATTCAAGAAAAGAAAGATTCGATCTTGTTCTGACAAAATCTTATAAATTGATAGCTTGCTACTCAAGATTCTTATTCTTGCTATTTTTATTAAATTTTCTGTTTCTTCGGGAAGTTTTCCAAATCTATCCTCCAGTTCTTTTTTTAACTCAAATAAATCTTTTTCTTCTTTGAACGAAGTCATTTTTTTGTAGAGAGATAATCTTACTTCAGGTTGGGGGATCGATTCCTCTGTGATATATCCATTTACTCCTAACTTAATTTCAATTTCATCAAGACTAGTTTCAAGATCTCCTTTAAGAAGTTTTATTGATTTATCAATCAAAGAAGTAAAAAGAGTTAAGCCAACAAAATCAATCATTCCACTTTGTTTTTCTCCTAATAATTCTCCTGCTCCTCTAATTTCTAGATCTCTCATTGCTAGGTTAAAACCTGAATTAAGAGAATCTCCAAATTTAAGAGCATCAATTCTTGAAACAGCGTTTTTTGAAAGATTTTTATCTTCTGAAGTTAAAAAATATGCATATGCTTGCCTTTTTGATCTTCCGACTCTGCCTCTTATTTGATGGAGCTGAGACAATCCAAAGTTCTCAGCACTTTCAACTATTAAAGTATTTGCGTTAGGAATGTCTAGGCCGCTCTCTATGATGGTTGTACAAACCAAGATATCTATTTCTTTATTGTGGAATTTGATCATGATTTCTTTTAGATCTTTGGGCGACATTTGACCATGAGCCGATGAAACGATTGCATCAGGAAGTATTTTTCTAATTTCCTCAACTTTAAAGTTCAAGTTAGAGACGCTATTGAGTAAGTAGAAAGATTGTCCTGATCTATGAAATTCTCTTTCAAGAGCTTCTTTAATCAACGCATTTGAATACCTAGAAACTATTGTTTCCACTGTTTTCCTTCCTGGAGGAGGAGATGAAATGATGGAAATATCTCTGACTTTAGATAGAGCCAAATTTAGTGATCTAGGAATTGGAGTTGCGGAAAGATAGATCACATTTACCCCTTTTTTTAAATTTCTTAATTTTTCTTTTTGTCTCACTCCAAACCTATGTTCTTCATCAATAACTAATAACCCAAGATCAGCAAAAGTTATAGAATCTCCTAGCAGAGAATGAGTACCGATAATAATAGAGATGTCGCCACTCTTTAATTCATCAATAATTATTTTCTTTTCTTTTTGACTTCTTTCTCTGGATAAAAAATCAACTTTGACATTGAAATTTTTGAATCTTTCTTTAAATAACTCATAATGTTGTCTGGCTAAAAGAGTTGTTGGGGCAAGAATACAAACTTGTTTTAAATTTTCTGAACAAACGTAAGATGCTCTTAGTGCAATTTCAGTTTTTCCAAATCCAACTTCTCCACAAATTAAACGATCTTGAGGTTTCGATATAGATAAATCATCTATAACCTGAGAAATTGTAATCGCTTGATCTGGCGTCTCCGAGAATCCAAAACCATCTTTAAAAGCTTGGTACTTGTCTTGATCAGGGATAATTAATTGTTCTGATTTCTCAATTTTTCTTTTTGCTTCAGCTTCAAGTAATTCGGTAGCTATATCGTAGGCCTTTTTCTCAGATTTTTCTTTTTTAAGTTTCCAATTATTTTTACTTAGAGAATCGAGTTTTATATCTTGGTTTCCAACATATGGAGTCAAAACATTTATTGAATCAACCGGGATATATAAAATTTCTTCACCCTCATATTCAATAACAAAACACTCAGTGTTGTTAAGATTTTTTAGACCTTTATAAATTCCAATACCATAATTAGAGTGAACTATTTTTTTATCAATTGTAAATTCGTTAAAATCATCAATGGTGGTTTGATTTTGATTTAAATTCTTCTCTACTTCTGCTTCTTTATTAACTCCACTAGTTGTCTCAATTTCTTTTTTGACAGGTAAAATTTCATGATTTTTTAAAACTTCTGCTGGGTCGTTATATAATAATTTAGGTTTGAGAGGAGGACGATTTTTATCAGAAATAAAATCTTCAAACCTTCTATTTATTAATTCCCAATATTTTTCTGCACCACTATCTACTTTTCCGTAGGAGAAAATAGAGAAAAGTGAAAAAAAATCTTCGAAAGCGGGTTTTTTTTCATAAAACAATGGGAAGTAAGATTCAATTCCTTCAGGAAATTTGCCTTTAGATATTTGATCAAAAAAATCTCCATCTTCATTAAACTCTCTCCGCCAATTTTTCTTAAACAACGCTATTGCTTCTTTATCCAATTCAAAACCTTTGCTGGGCCTACATTTGTATTTATTGATCGTTTGAAATGAAATTTGAGAATCTTTGTCGAAAATTCTAATGGATTCTATCTTTTCGTCATCAAGGTCAATTCTAAGAGGCAAATTAGAGTTTGCGGGAAAAATATCTATGACAGAGCCTCTGATAGCATATTCAGATCGCTCAGATACTATTTCAGATGCTTTATAGCCAGATTTTGATAACGAATTTATAAGATGATTTCTATCTAACAAATCTCCTTCGCTAAATTCATACGAAAATCTATTAAAGGAATTCTTATCAAAATAGGGTTGAATTAGTGAATTTATGGTCGCAAGAACAATAATTTCATCTTCACTTGTAATTTTTGCCATTGTTTCAAGACGCGTAGATAATTTTTCTGGATGAGGTGAAAAAAGATCATAAGGCAAAACTTCAAGGTCATTTAAAATAAAATAATCATTGATTTTCTTATCTTCCAAAAAGTTAGCAAAATCATTTAAAAAAAATTGATTCTCACAAATTACTAGAGATTTTTGATGTCCTAAAATTCTATGCATATGAGTGTCTTTACACCTTTTGAAGTTTAATTCTGTGTGTATAATACCTACCTCAGATACAAATCAAATACTTTATAGAGGTTAATTATGAACTTATCTTTTTCAGAAGAAGACTTAAAATTTCAATCAGAAGTTCGATCGTTTATTAAAGAAAACTACCCATCTGAAATCAAAGAAAAAATGGATAATGGTGTGCCAGTATCTAAAGATGACATTGTTACTTGGCAAAAAATTCTCAGCAAGAAAGGCTGGTTTGCGATCAATTGGCCTGAAGAACATGGCGGCTCAGGCTGGTCTGTAACTCAAAAATTTATTTTTCAAAATGAGTTGGCTGAAGCCAACACCCCTAATATCGTTCCTTTTGGAGTAAGTATGTGTGGACCAGTAATTTACACATTTGGAACAGAAGAACAAAAAGAGAGATTCTTACCTGATATCAGAGATAACAATGTTTGGTGGTGTCAGGGCTATTCTGAACCTGGATCAGGATCTGATTTAGCGTCTTTGAAGACAAAAGCAGAAAAAAAAGGAGATAAATACATAGTTAACGGCACCAAGACTTGGACAACTATGGCACAACATGCAGATTGGATTTTCTGTTTAGTCAGAACTGACTCTTCAGGAATTAAACAACAAGGAATAAGTTTCTTATTGATAGACATGAAATCTCCTGGTGTAGAAGTAAAACCAATAATAACAATCGATGGTTCTCATGAAGTAAATATGGTTTATCTTGATAATGTTGAAGTTCCTGCTGAAAACTTAATTGGTGAGGAAGGTGCCGGATGGAGCATAGCCAAGTTTTTACTTGCTCATGAAAGAACTGGTATCGGTGGTATCCCCCATCTCAAAAGAGAAATTAGAAGGTTGAGACAGATTACAGAAGAACTTCCTTTAAACGAAGGTTTTTTAAAGGACGATCAACTATTTATGGATAAACTGAACAAAGTTGAGATTGATTTGTTGTCAGCAGAGTTTACAGAACTAAGAACATTAGCTTCTATATCTGCAGGAGGTCATCCTGGTCCTGAATCTTCTATTTTAAAAATCGGAGGAACAGATTTACAACAATCTTTATCCGATCTTTATGTTGAAGCATTAGGTTATTATGCTCATCCTTTCATGAGCGAGGAAGATTTAAAATCAAATGAAAAAAGAATAGGTCCTGATTTTGCAGCTAATGTCATGCCTCATTATCTAAATTATAGAAAAGTATCTATCTATGGTGGAAGTAATGAAGTTCAAAGGAATGTTATTGCAAAAGCTGTTTTAGGCCTTTAAAACCGCTGGGTGTAAGTTATGGATTTTTTAATCTCCGACGAGCAAAAACAGCTTCAAGACTTAATTCACCAGTTTATTCAAAAAGACTATCCCTTTGATGTCAGAGAAAAGCTGGTCAAGACAGAAGAAGGATTTAGTAAAGATTTCTGGAAAACTTTCTCTCAATTTGGTCTTTTAGCAATGCCTTTCTCAGAAGAGGATGGAGGGTTTAATGGTGGTCCAGTAGATATAATGATCATACTTGAGGCATTTGGAACCGGTTTGATTGTCGAGCCTTATATTCCAAATATTGTGCTTTCTGGAAATCTTGTCAGCAAGCTGGGCTCTAAAGATCAAAAAGACGCTATTCTTCCAAATTTATTAAATGGTGACATGCAATTAGCTTTTGCTTTTTCTGAGCCTCAAAGTAGGTTTAATTTGAACGATGTGACTACTGCTGCTGAAAAAGATGGAGATGGATATAAACTCAATGGCTATAAGTGTGTGGTCATGAACGGACCTGCTGCAGATAAGTTGATTGTCTCTGCTAGAACTGCAGGATCTCAACTAGATGAAAATGGTATCAGTTTATTTATAGTTGACAGAGAGACTAAGGGATTATCTTTAAGAGACTACTCTAATGTTGATGGTTCAAAAGCTTCTGAACTTACACTAGAGGATGTTGTCTTAACTAAAGACGCGCTTCTTGGTAAACAAGATAAGGCATTTTCAACCATTGAAGAGGTTGTAAATCTTGCAACTTTAGCTATATCTGCCGAAGCAATTGGTATTATGCAAAAAATGAATGAGTTAACTTTAGAATATACAAAAACTAGAGAACAATTTGGTCAAGCGCTTAGCCAATTTCAAGCTCTTCAGCACAGAATGGTTGATACCTTCATGGTACATGAGCAAACTAAATCTTTGCTCCTAATGGCAGCAGCTAAAATGAACGATAAATCAGAAGATGCAGTGAAATCGATTTCGGCCCTAAAATATCAAGTAGGAAATGCAGCTAAATTGATCGGGGAAGAAGCTATTCAATTGCATGGCGGAATGGGAGTTACAGAAGAAATGAGCATTGGTCATTACTTTAAGAGATTAACTACGATAAGAACTATTTTTGGAAACGCAGACTATCATCTAAAAAAATATTCTTCCTTATAAGAAAATGGTCCCAACCGATTCGGATAATAACCCTGATAAGAGATCTAGGGCAAAACCAGAAAACTACTTAGAAAATTGGATTGAAAGGCAATCCTTAGTTGAATCTATGATTCCAGTCATTGGAAAATGGCACAGAAATAACGTAAGAATTCTTCTTTATGGCAATCCGCTGATGAACCTGTCAGTGATTGAAATTATGCAACTTCACAGGAAGGTTCGTGAAGTTGAGGCAAATGAACTTAGTGAATATGAAACCTCTTTAGTACTGGCAGCAATAGATAAAGTTGACGTTGGCCCATGTCAGATAGACATTGGCATTCTAGCAGCTGGTTTTATGTTTGATGATAATGGACTAAATATTGATGAATTTGTTCATAGTCAAATAAAAGACGTAATTGGAGCGCATGACCCAATTTTGGATAGCCCACAAGATTTAGTTTTATTTGGATTTGGGCGCATAGGTAGATTGATCACGAGATTGTTGCTAGAAGATAGCGGTGCAGGCGAAACTCTGAATCTCAAAGCAGTAGTAACCAGACAAAAATCTAGCAATGATTTACTCAAGAGAGCAGAACTAATTAGAAAAGATTCAGTACATGGTCGTTTTAAAGGAACCATAAGGGTAGACGAAGAACAAAACGCCTTAATAATGAATGGTAATACAGTTAAATTCATAAATGCCGAAGATCCAAGTGATGTTGATTATTCTAAATATGGAATTAAAGACGCATTATTAATTGATAATACTGGAATAGTCTCAGATGAAAAAGGTTTGTCTGCGCACTTAAAAAATAAAGAAATCAAAAAAGTTTTATTAACTGCTCCTGTAAAAGGTGTTTTAAAAAATATTGTTTATGGCGTAAATCATGACGATATTCAAGATACAGATAAAATCATTGGTGCAGCATCTTGTACCACTAATGCAATCGTTCCTGTCCTAAGCGCTATTGATAAAGAGTTTAAAATTGATAATGGACACGTCGAAACAGTTCATGCTTATACTAACGATCAAAACCTCATTGATAATTATCACAGTAAAAATAGGAGAGGAAGAGCAGCAGCTCTTAACATGGTCTTAACAGAAACTGGAGCCGCAAGTGCAGTTTCTCAAGTTTTACCTAATTTAGAAGGAAAGATATCTGCAAATGCAATTCGAGTCCCAACACCTAATGTTTCTTTAGCAATCTTAAAATTATATTTAGAAAAACCTACGGAGCTAGAAAAATTCAATGAGTTTTTAAAACAAACAGCCTTTCACAGTTTATTAAAGGATCAAATTGATTTTTCAATTTCAACAGAAAATGTTTCTTCTGATTTTGTAGGAAGTAAATATGCGGCTGTAATAGATGGTCAATCGACAATTATAAAAGACAGAAATGCGGTAGTTTATGTTTGGTACGATAATGAATTCGGTTACTGTGCTCAATTATTAAAAGTAATTAAAAAAATGTCAGGAATACAGTATAGAAAGTTACCTAATTTTTTATAAAAATATTGAATATCTCCTCTATTAATGAAGTTTAAAGTTTCAAAAGGTTTGAATATACCGATCAGTGGAAACATAAACCCTGATAAAAAGAATTCTGTTTCTGTAAGAAATGTTGCTCTATTAGGAGAGGATTACCATGGTTTGAAACCAACGATGTTGGTGAAAGAAGGCAATGTTGTCATTAAAGGACAGAATTTATTTGAAGATAAAAAAAATCCTGGAGTAAAGTTCACCTCTCCAGTTTCTGGAAAAATTGTTGAGATAAATAGAGGAGAGCGAAGATCATTCCTTTCTATGGTTATTGAAAAAAATTTAAATAGTACTTCAGAAGTTAAATTTGAGTCTTTTCAGGATTCTTCTGAGTTATCGAAAGATTCAGTAGTTAAAAACTTGATAGAGTCAGGAACTTGGACATCATTTAAAACAAGACCTTTTTCTAAAATTCCAAAAATAGACACAATTCCCGAAGAAATATTTATTTCTTTAATTAGCTCTGATCCTTTGAGCTTAAACCCCGATGATTACCTTTATCATAAGGCAGACGATTTTAACTTTGGATTAGAAGTGATTTCATATATTCCAAAAAATTGTGTACATATTTCAACTTCTAGCACTAGTAACTTTTCGAAAATTACGTCTGATAAAATTCAATATCATGAGTTTGATGGAATTCATCCTGTTGGATTGGTTGGCACTCAAATTCATAGAATTTCACCGGTAAGTTTAAACAGAACTGTATGGACAATAAATTATCAAGACGTAGCTATGATAGGTAGACTATTTAAAACAGGATCGCTAGACACAACTAGAATGGTAGCTTTATGCGGTCCACAAGTTGAAACCCCATGTCTCATAGAAACTGAAATTGGTGCATCAATATCAGAGGTTTCGGCAGGTAAGACACTTCAAGGAAATAATAGATTTATATCAGGATCAGTTTTATGTGGGAGAGAGGCTAATAGTTATACAAATTACTTGGGAAGGTATAACTCACAAATTTCAGTTTTAAGAGAGGTTGAAAAAGATGATAGAGAATTTTTAAATTTTTTAAGACCAGGATTAGAAAAACATTCTGTTCTTCCTGTTTTCTTAACCAAATTAAAAGAAAAATTTTTAAAACTCAATTATACAACTGCGATGAATGGCGCAGACAGAGCAATAGTTCCTATTGGCATTTTTGAAGATATATTTCCTTATAATATTATGGTTACTCAGCTTCTTAAAAGTATTGTCATTGGCGATACTGAATTAGCACAAAAACTTGGCATTTTAGAATTAGATGAAGAAGATTTAGCTCTATGTACTTATGCTTGCCCTAGTAAATATGATTACGGATCGCTCTTAAGAGAAATGTTAACCAAGATAGAGGAGGAAGGTTAATAATGTCAGATCCTCTAAGAAATTTCTTTGATAAATTAAAGCCATCTTTTCAAGGCTCAGGAAAACTAGCGAAGTATTTTCCTCTTTTCGATGTATTTGAAAACCTTTTTTATTCTTCTGATCGAAAAACCTCAGGACTCACTCACATAAGAGACGGCAGCGACATTCAAAGGATCATGGTAGTGGTTTGGTTGGCAACTTTTCCTGCTGCTTTTTTTGGGATGTATAACGTAGGGTTCCAAGCTTTATCTGCATTGGAGGAAATAAACCTCAATGGAGGAGTCTTTGAAACAGACTGGCATTGGCCAATAATACAACTTGTTTCAGGTTTGAACCCAAACAATCTTCTAGATTGTATTAGTTATGGGGCGGTTTATTTCATACCAATTTACTTAGTCACTTTTATTGTCGGAATAGGTTGGGAGATGATTTTCGCTGTCATCAGAAAACATGAAATAAGCGAAGGTGCTTTTGTTACAACCATTCTCTTTGCTCTATCTTGCCCACCGGATGCGCCTCTGTGGCAAGTAGCTTTAGGTATCAGTGTCGGCTTGGTAATAGGTAAAGAAATATTCGGTGGTACCGGAAAGAATTTCTTAAATCCAGCTTTAACGGGAAGAGCATTTTTATATTTTGCATACCCAGCATCATGGTCAGGTGATATGGCTTGGGTGGCAGTCGATGGCTATACAGCAGCAACAATGTTAGGAATGTCAGCTCAAGAATCATATATGAACATGTCTTATACATGGAGTGATGCTTTTTTAGGTTTTATTCCTGGATCAATCGGCGAAACATCAGTTGTAGCAATATTAATAGGACTGGCTATTTTGTTATATACAAAGATAGCTTCATGGAGGATCGTCGCAGGTGTTGTCTTGGGTACAATGTTTACAGCCACGCTATTTAACTTGGCTGGCAGCGATACTAATCCAATGTTTGCTATTCCTTTTTGGTGGCATATGGTCATGGGTGGTTATATGTTTGGCCTAGTCTTTATGGCAACAGAACCAGTTTCAGGTTCACACACCAACCAAGGAAGATGGGTCTATGGGTTTGTAATCGGTTTCATGGTAATTATGATTAGAGTTCTTAATCCTGCTTACCCAGAGGGTATGATGCTTGCTATTTTATTTGGAAATTTACTTTCTCCTCTCATAGATCATTATTTTGTTTCAAGAAATATTAAACAAAGAGTGAGAGTGCTCAATGCAGAATAAAGATAGCATTAAAAACACTTTGCTCATTGGAATTGGACTTTGTTTAATTTGCGCCGCTGTCATTTCAGTCATAGCTGTAGGCTTAAAGGAACTCCAAAAGAGTAATGCCATATTAGATCAACAAAAAAAAATTGTTGCAGCAGCAGACTTAAAAGGTTTTTATGGTACTACAGAATCTGCTTTTGACTCTATAGAAGAAAAAATTATTGATATAGAAGGAGGGCTTATTACTGATCTTTCAACCGA
Organism: uncultured SAR86 cluster bacterium; assembly: GCA_902614235.1. GTDB lineage: Bacteria > Pseudomonadota > Gammaproteobacteria > Magnimaribacterales > AG-339-G14 > CASICS01. The sequence goes on along the minus strand of CACMKG010000002.1, from coordinate 51,616 downwards.
AAAATACGATCTTTCTAAGGAATTGAAAGATCCATCTCGCTATATAGCGCTAAGCTCCATAGAGGACATTGCCACCATTAAGAAAAGAGAAAATTTTTCAAAAGTGTTCCTTGAATACCGTGAAGATCAATTAAATACAGTGATTCTGCCTGTTAGAGGGTATGGATTGTGGGGAATTCTATACGGATATTTAGCAATTTCTAGCGATTTAAATACGATCGTCGGTCTCGAATTCTATCAACATAAAGAAACTCCTGGTCTTGGAGCTGAGGTAGATAATCCCAAATGGAAGGCTCTTTGGAGAGGGAAAAAGATTTATGACGAAAACGGTGAAATTCTTATTAAAGTTGTAAAGGGAAAAGTGGATAATAATAGTGATATGTCCACTTATGAGGTAGATGGTTTATCTGGAGCAACTTTAACCAGCAACGGGGTATCTAATTTATTGGCTTACTGGTTGGGTGATAGTGGTTTCAAAAAGTTTTTAAATAATTTAAAACAGGAAAATATAAATGGCTAAAACTTCGGAAGTATTGTTATCTCCGATATTCAAAGACAACCCAATTGCATTGCAAGTTTTGGGTATCTGTTCTGCTTTGGCAGTAACTAGCAAGCTCTATCCAACTTTAATTATGTGTGTCGCCTTAACTGCGACTATTACGTTATCCAATTTTTTTATTTCATTAATAAGAAACATAGTCCCGAGCAACATAAGGATTATCGTTCAAATGACAATTATTTCTTCTTTAGTAATTATCGTTGATCAGCTTTTGAAAGCTTATGATTACGAGACGAGTAAAACTCTTTCAGTATTTGTAGGTTTAATTATCACCAATTGTATTGTCATGGGACGTGCTGAAGCTTATGCCATGCAAAATGGTCCTTACATGAGTATGGTCGATGGCTTTGGAAATGGTTTGGGTTATAGCGTGATTTTGATTATCGTTGGTTCTATAAGAGAGTTGATAGGAAGCGGACAATTATTAGGGGTACAAATTCTTCCATTAGTCTCTGAAGGTGGATGGTACGTAAGTAATAATTTTTTTCTATTGCCACCAAGCTCTTTTTTGATAATTGGATTATTTATATGGTTTTTAAGATCTTGGAAGACCGAACAAGTAGAGCCAGCTGAATTTAAAATGAGCAAGAACGCACCTAAAGAAGTGAAGGCAGATCATGCTTGAGAGTTATTTAAGTATATTTATCAATGCTGTTTTTATAGAGAATATCGCGCTTTCGGTTTTTCTTGGAATGTGCACCTTTATTGCAATTTCAAAAAAAATAGATGCTGCAATCGGTCTTGGAATAGCTGTCATAGTAATTATTGGAATCACAGTTCCTTTAAATAATTTAATTTATACATACATTCTTAAAGAAGGCGCATTGGCTTGGTTGGGTTTCCCAGAAGTTTCCTTAGAGTTTGTTGGACTTATAAGTTATATAGGCGTCATAGCGGCTACCGTTCAAATTTTAGAAATGTTTTTAGATAGATATGTGCCAGTGTTATACAACGCCCTGGGAATTTTTCTACCATTAATTACAGTTAATTGTGCAATTTTGGGTGCCTCTTTATTCATGGTCGAGAAGAGTCTAGCTTTTGGAGAAAGTGTTGTATACGGATTAGGTGCTGGAGTTGGTTGGGCCCTTGCAATTGCTATGCTTGCAGGAATTAGAGAAAAGCTTAAATACAGCGATATTCCCGATGGTTTACAAGGATTAGGTATTACCTTTATAACTGTTGGTTTGATGTGCTTTGGATTTATGTCTTTTGGGGGTATAAGTATTTAATGGTTGATATGATTGAAATAGCACTGGGCATCGTAGCATTCACATTAATAGTAAACATGATGATTTTCGTTATTTTGTTTGCTAGAACTAGATTAGTTTCCACAGGAGACGTGACAGTTGAGATCAACGGTGACCCTGAAAAAACTATTACGGTGCCAGCAGGTGGCAAATTACTTCAAACGCTCGCAGAACAAGATTTATTTTTATCTTCAGCTTGTGGTGGTGGCGGAACTTGTGCCCAATGCAGATGTCAGGTTTTTGATGGTGGAGGCTCAATTTTAGCGACGGAAGAAGCGCATTTTAATAATAGAGAAAAGAAAGATTTTTGGCGATTGTCATGTCAGGTTCCTGTTAAAAGTGATATGAAAATCACCGTACCCGATGAAGTTTTTGGAGCCAAAAAATGGGAAACCACTGTCAAATCAAACGAAAATGTTGCCACTTTTATTAAAGAACTAATATTAGAACTGCCTGAAGGAGAAGCTGTAGGCTTTGACGCAGGAGGTTATGTTCAAATGGAAATTCCTGCCTATGAGGCTGATTATAAAAACTTTGAAATTGAAAAAGAGTACTTAGAAGACTGGGAAAAATTTAAAGTTCTTGAAAATAAGTCCATTGTAAAAGAACCTGTAATAAGAGCTTATTCAATGGCAAATTACCCTGAGGAGAAGGGTATTATGAAATTCAATATCAGAATTGCTAGCCCCCCTCCAGGAACAGATTTTCCCCCTGGTGAAGCATCATCATATTTATTCAATCTAAAAAAAGGCGATAAATTAACCATTTTTGGACCATTTGGAGAATTCATGGCTAAGGATACTCAAAATGAAATGGTATTCATTGGCGGTGGAGCAGGTATGGCACCAATGAGATCCCATATTTTTGACCAGCTTTTACGATTAGATTCCTCAAGAAAAATATCATTCTGGTATGGGGCAAGAAGTCTCAAAGAGATGTTTTATGATGAAGAATTTAGAGAACTTGAAAAAAAATACGAAAATTTCTCTTATCATACTGCCTTATCCGACCCACTTCCGGAAGATAGTTGGAGCGGTTATACAGGTTTCATAAGCCACGTTCTCCATGATAATTATTTGGTTAATCACCCAACACCTGAAGATTGCGAGTACTATATGTGTGGACCACCTATGATGATGGATGCAGCATTCAAAATGCTTGATAGTCTTGGGGTTGAGCCTGAAAACATCATGTTTGATGATTTCGGCGGCTAGTAATGCCAAAAATCTTTCTCTTTCTTTTTTTTAGTTTCTTCGTATTAAGTTGTTCAAACGAGTCTAGCCAAAAAATAATTCAAGGAGAGATTTATGGTACCACTTGGCAGTTAAAGTACTTTTCTGAAAATAATGAAGTTCCTGTAGAAGCAATCATAACCGAGGAGTTGAATAGAATTGATGACCTCTTTTCTCATTATAAAGACGATTCACTGACTTCCCTTATAAATAATAACGAGATTGATTTTAGAGAAGCAAATGAGGAATGGAAAAAATTAGATCAACTTGGATGGAATGTTCACAGCAAATCAAAAGGTTACTTTAATCATAAAATTACGGGTAATTATGACTTTAATTCTTTTGCGAAAGGATATGCTGTAGATAAAGTTTCTGATCTTTTAAAAGCCAATAACATTAATAATTTTATGGTTGAGATAGGGGGAGAATTAAGGTTTGAAGGTCTGAACAAATCCAAACCTTGGTCTTTTGCAATTGAAGATCCATCTTTATCTAAAACTATTCATAAAAAGTTTTCTGTTTTAAAAAATCTATCAATCGCATCTTCAGGAAATTATAGAAATCCAGGACATATACTCGATCCAAATACTTATAAACCTTCCAAGACAAACTTATTAAGTGTCACAGTGATTGATGAGAACTCAACAACTCTTGCAGATGCCTGGGCTACTGCTCTTTATGCTTCACAAAGCGATGACTGGCTAAATTTGGCTAAGCAAAACAACTTAAATGCTTATTTTATATATGGAGAAGAAGAAAAAGTTAAAATTATCGCTACTTCTAAGTGGTTTGAGTTGGTAGAATAAATTCATGGCTACAGTGGTTTTTGCATTAATAGTAGTTGCTTTGTCTATAGGAGGCATGGCAATTGGCTTGATTTTAAACAAAAAACCCTTACAGCCTAGCTGCGGAGGAATCTACCTTGAAAAGGGAGATACTTGCAGTATTTGCGGTAAAGTAAAAGATTAAAACTGATTCATGGTGTTATCTGCACCACCAGCTTTCAATGCATTTTCACCAGAGAAATATTCTTTGTGAGTATCACCAACAGTTGAACCAGCCAAATCCTGGTGTTTAACTGAAGACATTTCTCGTCTGATTTCTGCTCTTTGAATTTCTTTCACGTAAGCCAACATGCCTTTATCACCAAAATAACCTTCCGATAGAACAGCTGTTCCTAGAGCTGTTTCATGATAAGTAGGCAAAGTAATGAGGTGGTGGAATATTCCAGCTTCTCTGGCCGCATCCTTTTGAAAATTTTGTATTAATTGATCGGCCTCTGCCGCTAACTCACTATCGTCAAATTTTACATCCATAAGACCTCTTGGAGCTTTAGCTGGATCTGGATAATTGCTTACGTCTTTTCCAGCAGCTACCCATTCTCCATAGACTTGTTCTCTGAAAGATAAAGTCCAGTTGAAAGAAGGTGAGTTGTTGTAAACAAGCTTAGCACTTGGTTCAGTTTCTCTTATTTTGTTAACCATCTCGGCAATTTGAGCGACATTGGGTTTTTCAGTTTCTATCCATAGCAGATCCGCCCCGTTTTGAAGACTTGTTATACAGTCTAAAACCACTCGGTCGAAACCAGTACCATCTCTAAATTTATACAATCCATTAGCTAATCTGACAGGCTTAACTAAAATACCATTTTGATGAATCGTAATGTCATTTTCATTTAACTGATTTAAATCTTGAATTTCTTCAGTTTCAAGAAAAGAATTGTATTGATCGGCTAAATCTCCCGGTTCCTTCGAAACAGGAACTTTTTGAGTAAGTCCAGCACCTAAGGAATCTGTTCTTGCAACAATAATTCCATTTTCAACTCCCAATTCCAAAAAAGCATAACGAACAGCATTTATTTTCGAAAGAAAATCTTCATGCGGAACGGTAACTTTTCCATCTTGGTGACCACATTGTTTTTCATCTGACACCTGATTTTCTATTTGAATGCAACACGCACCTGCTTGAATCATTTTTTTAGCCAATAAATAAGTTGCTTCTTCATTTCCAAAACCGGCATCAATGTCAGCAATAATAGGTACGACATGAGTTTCAAAATTATCTATTCTAGAAATGATTTCATCTGTTTTAGAACCACTCTTGTAAGCTTCATCTAATTCATTGAATAGATGTTGAAGTTGAACTGAATCGGCTCTTTTTAAAAAAGTGTAAATTTCTTTAATTAGATTTGGCACGGTTGTTTTTTCATGCATGCTTTGGTCAGGCAGAGGACCGAATTCAGATCTTAATGCTGCAACCATCCAACCACTCAGGTAGACATATGATTTTGCCGTGGTTTTTTGAGATTTTTTTATCTCCATCATCATTTGTTGGGCTGTAAAACCATGCCAACAACCAAGAGATTGAGTATATTTTGAGGAATCTCCATCGTAATCTTTCATGTCAGCATGCATGATATCGGCGGTGTACCTAGCAATATCTAAGCCCGAATGAAATCTGTTTTGAAGTCTCATTCTTGCAGCACTTTCAGCGTTGATATGCTTAAGAAGATTAGGTTCTTTCTCTCTGAGATCAGTGTAATGATCAAGCATTTCTTTGTATTTCAACATGGAGTTCCCCTAAATTGTATTTGTAAGTTTTAAATCTCTTTGGCTAATTTCTCAGCCAGGCCGGTATATTTTAATGGAGTTAACTGAGAAAGTTTAGCTTTATCTTTTTCACTAATATCCAAGGCTGCTATGATATCTAAATAGATTTTTTTATCAAACGGTTTTCCTCTTGAAATCTTTTTAATCAAGTCATAACTATTGGCAATTTTATTTTTTCTCATTATCGTTTGAAGCGGCTCAGCAAGAACCTCCCAGCTATTTTCTAAATCCTCTTTAATTTGTTTTTTATTTGCCTCAATTTTAGAAAATCCTTTAAGTAAAGATTTGTATGCTAAATAGGAATATCCAAAAGCAGAGCCCAAATTTCTTAATGTTGTCGAATCGGATAAATCTCTTTGCAACCTTGAAATTTGAATCTTATCTCTTATAGCTGAAGAAATAGAGTTTGAAATAGTCAAGTTTCCTTCTGCATTTTCAAAATCTATAGGATTTACCTTATGAGGCATAGTTGATGAGCCTACCTCTCCAGCAACAATTGATTGTTTTAAATATCCTTTCGAAATATACAACCAACAATCTTTCGATAGATCTAACAGAACGTTATTAAGATTTTCCATTGTCGAAATGATAGTTACCATTTCATCTTTCAATTCGATCTGGGTTGAGTATTTGGACCAATTCAAGCCAAGGGATTTTACAAACTTTTCAGATAAAGATTGCCAATTCACCTTATCATCAGTAATTACATGTGCATTATAATTACCTACTGCACCATTAAATTTTCCGCTAGGATTTAAAAATTTTAAAAGATTCAAATGGTATTTAACTCTCTCATGAAAATTTGCAATTTCTTTACCCAAAGTTGTAGGTGATGCAGTTTGACCATGAGTAAAAGATAACATGGATAACTTAGACCACTTTTTAGATTTAGATTTTAAATCTTTCAAAAGCAATGAATTTATTTCTTTGAATTCATTGTCTAGATAACCTTTTAGCATTAAATTGTAAGACAGGTTATTGATATCTTCAGAAGTACAAAATAAATGCACAAATTCTGAGTATTTTTTAAGATTAAGACTTTCTAACTTTTTCCCAATAAATATTTCTACCGCTTTAACATCATGATTAGTTTTAGCTTCTATTTTTTTTATCTGCTCGGCATCTTTCACAGAAAACTCATTAATTATTTTCAATAATGAAGTTTCTTTGTTTTTAGACAATGCAGGAATAAAACGCAAACTTTTAGTGCGAGACATAAAAATAAGCCAGTTGATTTCAACAAGAACTCTATTTTTTATTAAGGCAAATTCGCTGAAATGTTGTTCCAGATCCCTTAACTTAGTTGCGTATCTTCCATCTAAAGGAGAGATTGAATTAAGAGTATTTTTCAGCATGAGAAGCTGAATAATTATACATTAAATCGTCGATATATTATTCAATTTCGCCTCCACCCAAACAGATATCTCCAGAGTATAAAACTACAGATTGCCCCGGAGTAATAGCACGTTGCGGTATATCAAATTTAACACTCCAGCCACTAGCTGTTTCTTGTAGAGTACAAGCTTGCTCTTTTTGTCGGTATCGAATTTTTGCAGTTATATTTTTTAGATTAGGGATAGTTTCAACTAGCCAATTTATTTTTTTTACAGTTAACTCAGATTTAAAAAGCAAAGGGTGATTATTATCTTGTACAACAGTCAGAGAATTTTTTTGATTATCTTTAGCTGCGACATACCAGGGTTGTTCTAAAGACCCTTTGATGCCTCCAATTCCAAGTCCTTGTCTTTGACCAAGAGTATAAAAATAAACACCATTATGTTCACCAATTAAATTTTGGTTTTCATCATAAATATCTCCTTTTTTTATGGGTAAATAATTAGATAAAAATTCTGGAAATGGTCTTTCTCCAATAAAACAAATGCCGGTGCTATCTTTTTTGTCATAAGTAACCAGATCTCTACTTTTAGCTATTTCTCTAACTTGGCTTTTTTCTATATCGCCAATAGGAAATAAACATTTATTTAAAACCTCTTTATTTATGTCATTTAAGAAGTAAGTTTGATCTTTCGATTGATCGTGAGACTTTTTTAGTAAACATGAGGGTTCTTTTTGTTCAACTTGACAATAGTGACCAGTGGCAATCTGATCAAAATTGTTCTCAATTGCGTAATCGTAAAAAGCATCAAATTTTATAAATTTGTTGCAAAATATATCCGGATTAGGAGTTTTTCCATTTTTCAAGCTATCTAAAAAATATTCAAAAACTTTCTTTTTGTATTCTTTTGCAAAGTTGAGTTGAATGAGCTCGATACCTAATTTATCGCAAACTCGAGCAGCGTCAAAAAAATCTTCTTTCACACTGCAATAGGGAGTACCATCGTCGTCTTCCCAATTTTTCATGAAAGCACCAGTTACTTCAAAACCTTTATCTTTTAAAATTGCAGCAGAAACCGAAGAATCAACTCCTCCTGAGACACCCACCAGTACTTTATTTGCCATAACTTTGACCTTTAAAAAATGTTATAATAGTTAAAAGATTTGCAATTCTAAATCGTTTATATGGAATTTAAAAATATTACAGTCCCAGAAAGTGGGGAAAAAATAACTCATGATTACAAGGGAAACTTGATTGTCCCTGACAATCCAATCATTCCTTTCATAGAGGGAGATGGCATTGGAACAGACATCACCCCAGTTATGCTCAAGGTTATCGATCATGCCGTACAAAAAGCATATGGCGGCAAAAAGAAAATTAATTGGATGGAAGTTTATTGCGGAGAAAAATCTTTGAAAGTATACGGCGATGACGAATGGCTTCCGGAAGAAACCATTGATGCTTTAAAAGAGTTTTCAGTAGGTATAAAAGGTCCATTAACAACTCCAATCGGAGGAGGGATAAGATCTCTAAACGTTGCTTTGAGACAGAAATTAGACCTTTTTCTGTGTCAACGCCCCATTCGATACTTTGAGGGCGTGCCAACTCCAGTACTAAAACCAGAACTCACTGATATGACTGTCTTTCGTGAAAATTCTGAAGATATCTACACTGGCATTGAATTTCAAGCTGGAAGCGAAGAAGCTGAAAAGGTTATCAAATTTTTAGTTGAAGAGATGAAAGTTGAAAACATTCGCTTTGAGCAAAATTGTGGAATTGGAGTCAAAAATATTTCAAAAGAAGGCTCTGAGAGATTGGTAAGAAAAGCAATTGAATATGCAATTGATCATGATAGATCCTCTGTCACACTGGTTCACAAAGGTAATATCATGAAATTCACTGAAGGTTCTTTTAAGGAATGGGGCTACAGCCTAGCAGAAAAAGAATTCGAGGCTTCTAGTTTGGATGGTGGAGAGTGGATGGAAATTAGAAACCCAAAAACAAATAGGCCGATCATAATTAAAGACGTTATTACCGATAATTTTCTGCAACAAATTCTTATTAGACCAGTAGATTACGATGTGATTGCAACGATGAACTTGAACGGAGATTTTATATCGGATGCCTTGGCTGCAAAAGTCGGAGGCTTAGGATTAGCACCAGGAGCAAATATAGGAGATTCAGTGGCTTTATTCGAAGCAACGCATGGCACAGCGCCAAAGTATGCTGGTAAAGACAAAATAAATCCTTCCTCATTGATCCTTTCTGCACACATGATGTTAGAACACCTAGGTTGGCAAGAGGCAGCTGATTACGTTCTCAAAGGTATTAGTTGGTCCATTCAATCTAAGCTAGTAACTTATGATTTAGATAGATTGATGGATGGTGCAACTTTATTAAAATGTTCAGAGTTCGGTGAATCAATAATTTCTGGTATGGAAATAATAGATAAAACAGATGCTAATGAGGAGCCTAAGATTAAATTAGTGAAAGACGAAATATAAAATTAAAAAATGTCACACAATTATTTGAAAAATAATAATGCCAACGAATTTGATGATAACTCATCAGTTTTAGTCAAACCTTCAGACCCAATCCTTAAAAGACCCCCTTTGTATCATGTAGTATTATTGAACGATGATTACACTCCCATGGAATTTGTAATTTATGTTTTACAATCGTTCTTTGGATTCGATAAAGAAAAGGCAACGCAAATCATGTTGTCCGTTCATACCAAAGGCAAAGGCATATGTGGAGTTTTTACTAGGGAAGTGGCTGAGACAAAATCAATGCACATTAACAATTTTGCCCAACAAAATGAACACCCTTTAATTAGTGAGATTGAACCAGCAGAGGACGAATAATGTTAGAAAAAAACCTTGAAACCTGCCTGAATAATTCATTCAAATATGCTCACTCTAAGAAACATGAATTCGTAACCACTGAGCATTTGCTTTTATCCATCCTAGATAACGATGAGTCGATTAAAGTTTTGACTTCATGCAACGTTAATATCGAAACGCTAAGAACTGAACTGACAAAATTTATAGAAGACAACACGCCTTTGACTCAAGACGAAGCCAAAGAAATTCAACCAACTTTAAGCTACCAAAGAGTAATTCAAAGAGCAGTTTTTCATGTGCAGTCGACTGGCGCCGGAGAAGTAACGGGTGCCAATGTTTTGGTAGCGCTTTTTAGTGAAAAAGAAAGTCAAAGCGTTTTCTTACTAAAAAAACAAGGTATGAATAGATTGGATGCGGTTGCATTTCTAAGTCACGGCGAAAAAAAATTAGAAGATGAAAGTTTTTCAGAGTTTACTGAAGAAAAGGAAGTGGAAAGCAAAACCGATTCAAACATTTCTAAGTTTGCTTTGAACTTAAATGAAGAAGCTCTTCAAGGACGTATTGACCCTGTCATAGGTCGTGAGAGCGAACTGGTAAGAATCACACAAATTCTTGCTCGTAGATCTAAAAATAATCCAATTTTAGTAGGTGAATCAGGAGTTGGAAAAACTGCTTTAATCGAGGGCTTAGCAAAAAATATTATTGACAAAAAAGTTCCAGAAACTTTAGCCAATGCACAAATATTCTCTCTTGATATGGGATCACTTCTTGCGGGTACAAAATACAGAGGCGATTTTGAAAAAAGATTGAAAGTGATCTTAAAAGATCTTTCAAAAATAGATAACGCCATATTATTTATTGACGAAATTCACACGATTATTGGCGCTGGAGCAACTTCTGGCGGTGTTATGGATGCTTCGAATTTGCTCAAACCAATTCTTGGCAAAAGTCCTATTAAATTCATTGGCTCTACAACTTTTAAAGAATACAGAACTGTTTTTGAAAAAGATCGAGCTTTGGCTAGAAGATTTCAAAAAGTTGATTTAGACGAACCTAGCATTGAGGAAACTGTAAAAATTTTAGAAGGTCTCAAGTCTAGATTCGAAGAGCATCATGAATTGAAATATTCGCAATCGGCTTTAAAAGCAGCAGCTGAACTTTCAGCAAAGCATATTAACGATAAATATTTACCAGACAAAGCAATTGATGTGATTGATGAGGCGGGCGCAAGAATTAGGCTTTCTTCTGACAAAAAAAGAAAAACTGTGGGAGAACAGGACATTCAAAAAGTTATTTCACAGATAGCAAAAATTCCTGAGAAGAGCATCTCAGTCAAAGACAGAGTTTCTTTAGGAAAACTCGAAGAAGATTTAAAGAGAGTCATTTTTGGACAAGATCAAGCAATCAATAAACTAGCGAGCTCGATAATGATGTCTCGAGCAGGATTGGGTAACGATGAAAAGCCGATGGGCTCTTTTCTATTCTCTGGACCTACAGGAGTTGGTAAAACTGAAGTTTCAAGACAACTGGCTCAATTATTAGGAGTCGAATTGATAAGATTTGATATGTCTGAATATATGGAAAGACATACTGTTTCACGTTTGATTGGGGCACCTCCAGGATACGTTGGTTACGATGAAGGGGGACTGTTAACAGAGGCCATCACTAAAAATCCTCACTCTGTAATTCTCTTAGATGAAATAGAAAAAGCGCACCCAGAAGTCTTCAACGTTTTGTTGCAGGTAATGGACCATGGAACCTTGACTGATAACAATGGTAGAAAGGCAAGTTTCAGAAATTGTGTGTTGGTCATGACGACAAACTCCGGTGCACAAGAAATGGCTAGAGAGTCTATGGGCTTTCAAAAGCAAGACAACACCACTGATGGTTCCGAAGTAATCAAAAAAACTTTCACACCAGAGTTTAGAAATAGACTTGATGCCATAGTTCAGTTTGATTCGTTAAGTGAAGAAGTCATTCATACGGTCCTTGATAAATTCCTAACTGAGTTGCAAGCTCAATTGGATGAGAAGAAAGTCACGCTTGAAGTCGATGACAAAGCTAGAGCTTGGCTCGTTAAAAATGGTTACGATGAAAAAATGGGCGCTAGACCAATGCAACGCTTGATTCAAGATAAAATTAAAAAGAATCTTGCGGAATCAATCTTATTTGGAGATCTTTCTAAAAAGGGTGGAGTGGTGCTTGTTTCAGAAAAAAAAGACGACTTAGTGATTTCGTTTGAACTTGAATCTTCAGAAGAAGAAGTAAAAGCTGATAAGTAAAAACTATTTAGAACGAAACGTTATTCTTCCTTTTGATAGATCGTAAGGGGTCATTTCGACTTTCACTTTGTCTCCAGTCAGAATTCTTATGTAATTTTTTCTCATCTTTCCAGATATATGAGCAGTGATTACATGATCGTTTTCTAATTTAACTTTGAAAGTAGTATTAGGCATTGTATCTATGACTTCACCTTCCATTTCTATTAAATCTTCTTTTGCCATATGTTATTGTTGTAAAAAAAATTATTATGCCAGATCAAGAAAAAGATAAACAATTTAACTTATGGGGGCTTATCATTTTATTGGTCTCAGTCACAGTTTTTTTAGCAGTGATTAGTTATGTAATTGATTATATTTATTAATGATTTTGACCCTGATACGTCATGCCAAATCTTCTTGGTCAGATCTTTCTCTAGACGATTTTGATAGACCATTAAATGAAAGGGGTAACAGAGATGCGCCAAAAATGGCTCAATGGTTTTCTGAGAATACTCAAGAGAGACCCATTCTTTTTTCTAGTCCAGCCAATCGAGCCTTATCAACGGCGAAATGTTTTGAAAAGGTATTGACCCCAATAAAATTTAATATTGTTGATGATCTCTATCATGCAAATTTACAAGATTATGAAAGTTTAATTTTAGAAAACAACAGTGAGAAGCATATTGTTATTTTTGGACACAATCCTACAATTTCTCAGGTCGCTGAAGAGATGTTGAAAACCAAATATGTTAATCTAAAAACTTGCTCAATCTGTCAGATAAATCTAGTAGAGCCGGATACTCTATCTGGAGAGCTTAATTTTATTAAAAGCCCAAAAGAGCTAACCTGAGTGTTAAACTAGTAAGACAGCTTTATAAGATTGCAAATTAAATTGTTTTTCTAACAAGAAAAAATTATTTCTAGTAAAATTAGAGTATGAGTAAAGAACACATTTTATTGGTAGAAGACGAACCTGATTTGCTTCAGACTCTTTCTTTTAATTTTGAAAGTGAAGGCTACAAAGTTTCAAAAGCATTGAATGGCAAAGAGGCCATGAAGGTGCTTGAGAAAAATGATTCTATAGCTCTAGTTATTCTTGATCTAATGCTGCCAGATACCAGCGGTTTAGATATTTGTCGACACATTAGAAATAAAAACGACCTAAAAAATCTCTTGGTTATTATGGTCACTGCCAAAGGAGAAGAAGTAGATAGGGTGGTAGGTTTTGAAGTAGGGGCAGATGATTACGTTGTTAAGCCTTATAGTGTCAGAGAGTTATTGCTTAGAGTTAGTGGCATGCTTAAAAGATCCTCGAAAGAAAAAGAAGAAAGCGATAAAGAAGTGCTTATTTTTGAAAACCTAAAAATAGATACCAATAAGCATAAAGTTTACTTATTCGATAAAAAAATATCTTTAACCTCAAAAGAGTTCAAACTTCTCAAACATCTCTTATCCAAAGCTGACAAAGTTCAAACTAGAGACAATCTACTAAATAAAGTATGGGGCTATGACCAGGATGTCACAACCAGAACTGTCGATACGCATATTAAAAGATTGAGATCAAAAATTGGAAAATACGGTGACAAAATAGAAACAGTCAGAGGAGAAGGATATCTCTTTAATAAATCAGAATAAATGAAATTTTCGGTAAAATTGAGACTGTTTCTGTTGATATTAATACTTGTATCTTCAGTAAGCTTGGTTGCATCTATATTTTATAGAGAGGATATCTCTCTGAATGAAAACCTAATCGTAGGCATCGGTTTATTATTGCTTATCACAATTGTCGCAACCTATTTAATTTATCAATATTTTAAAAGACTATTAAATTCAGCAGCTCAGTTTATCGCCAAAAATAATATGGATCATCCTTCAGTGGCTTCTGAAGAAATTTTTGATAACCTTCTTAAGGAATCTAGGCAAGTTAAAGATGAGCTAGTTAATTACTCTCAACAAACTGAACAATTTAGCTCTGTGTTATCAAAAATGGGACAAGGAGTTATTTTAGTCGATAGAAACCATCAAGTATTGTTTGCGAATAAGACTATTAATTCAGAATTTTGGTCTGACTTAAAAATTGGCGATAAGCTCTTTCAAAAAGTTAGTTACCCTCAATTAAAAAAATTTATTGAAAAAGCCTGGTTTAAAGAAGACTTGGTTAGAGAGATTTCAGGCCCTAAATCTATAAAGACTGTTTATCTGGTAAGTGCTAAAAAAGATGACATCAGAGATGAATTGTTGATTGTTTTTAGTGACATATCCAAATCTAAAAACCTTGAAAAAATGAGAGAAGATTTTATTGGAAACGTCTCTCATGAATTGAGAACACCAATTAGTGTTATCAAAGCTAATGCTGAAACTTTGATTAACAATAAATTAATTAAAGATGATGAAAACGCTAAGTTCTTCACGGAAGCAATATCTTCTCAATCAGAACGTATGAAAGTAATTGTTAATGATTTGCTTAAAATTTCAAGCATGGAAGCAGGGGAATATCCGATCTCAATTGAGTCTTTAGATTCATTTTCAATTGTCAATAACTTAATTGAAGGATTTAAATCCAATTTAGAAGAGAAAAAATTAACTGTGCAAAATAATTTGAACAAACAAACTAGGGTAATGGCTGATGCAGCTGCTTTGAACATTATCCTGACAAATTTCTTAAGTAATGCTATCAAACATTCGCCTAAAAAAAGCCTCATAAACATAGAAGAATCATACTCTTCTAAGGGTTTTATAAGACTATCCGTATCAGATCAAGGTAAAGGCGTACCAAAAAAATACAGAGAAAGAATTTTTGAAAGATTTTACAGAATAGACAAAGGTCGATCGACAAAAATAGGCGGTACAGGTTTAGGCCTTTCGATCAGTAAAAATTTAGCTTTGATGATGGGGTATTCCTTAGGAATTGGATCGAATAAGCCTAAAGGTGCAACTTTCTTTATCGATGTAAAAATCGATGAAGAAAAATCAATTCAAGCTGCTTGAATATTCTTGTTTTCCTGTAGTTCTTTTTCTATCACTGCGTCAGCAATATTCCAAGAACTATCGAATAAGAAAGAGTTAGGAAAAAATCCAATGATTTCTATAAAAATAGCTATAGCATGTTCAAGAATATCGGCTCTATCCTCGGGTAGAGAATAAAATGATACTTTTTCTTCAAAATTCTTGTTCTCTAGTTCTTTTTTTAAAACTTTTAATTCCTCTAAGGATGATTTTCTATCTTGTCTGTTGATAATTTCATTGATGAGTCTAGCGTTTCCACCAACACCAACTATATTTCTTATATTTTCAGATGGAACTTTTGTTAGCCATTCTTTTAAATTATTCCAATGCTTGGGTGAGTCTTTTCCTTCTAAAATTCGCACTGCACCAAGCGGAAAAGACTTTGCAAGATGTTTGCCGTTTCCTCGATGGAACAACTCGGTACTGCCACCACCAATATCCACGACCAAGGTTTCTTCTTTATTAAAATCTTTGTAATTAAAAAAATTTAGCAGCTGCGCTTCTTCATTTCCGGATAAGATTTTTATTTCTATATCGGTTTTTTTTCTTATTTTTTTACAAATTTTATGTCCATTTGAAGCTGTTCTCATTGCAGAGGTAGCTACCCCAGTAATTATTTTTACATCTTTTTTATCGGCCTTAACTTTGAGTTTCATTATGCTTTTTAATAATTTCTGTTCAGTTTCAGAAGAAATTTTTTTAAATTTAAATGCATCGGTTCCAAGTCTCACTGAAATTCTTTTAAAAGTATCTAGCTCAGTAAAATTTGTACTTTTTTGTTTTGATATACGATATTGACGATATTTAATTGCGTTTGAACCAATATCAATACAAGCTAAGCGTTGAGTTTTATTCTGCATCTGCCATAACTTTTAATACCTTGTATTGCTGATAACTTAAGTTATCAAAAGGAACTTTATTTATCTTTAGAGAGTAATCATTAATATTCTCTGTCCAAACCTTTGGCTTTGGTAATTTTTTATCAGGATAATCAAATCTTCCTAGGATATAGCGTAATGCGTGCAGCACCGCTATCTTTTTATCGTTTGCATTTAAAACTATCCAAGGTGCTTCAGAATAGGAAGTATTTTTAAACATTTGCTCTTTATACAGGGTAAAAATATCCCATCTGTCTAAACCTTTTAAATCGTTTTCACTTATTTTCCAATATACCAAAGGACTATTTTTGCGTTTTTCTATTCTCATTTTTTGAGTTCCTTTTTCTATGGATAAATAAAACTTAAGTATTTCTGTACCATTTTCTCTAAGTTTTTTTTCCCAGGGCACAACTTTTTTCATAAAAGATTTGTATTGTCCCTTTGTACAATAGCCCATGGTTGATTCAACTAAAGCTCTGGTATACCAAGATCGATCAAAAAAAACTAATTCACCTACATCTGGTAACTGTTTCTCATATCTTTGAAACCAGTTTTTTGATTCTCTTGCAGTAGGAATCCCTAATTTAACTAGACGACAGTGTTTTGGTATTAAGTATTTAGATAAAACAGAAATACTCCCAGTCTTGCCAGCTGTGTCCCTTCCTTCAAATACTACGGCAATCTTTTTTTTCTCTTGTATGATCCAATTCTGAAGTTTGACGAGTTCAATTAAAAGCTTTCTCTTTTCTTTATCATAAAGCTTAGAATCAATTCTCCTGTAGTTTGGTATATCAAATTCAATCATGTTTTTTTGGCGAGGACCTATTCTAGCTAAGTTTTTATGGAAGATTAAATTTTTATTGTAAACAATTTTATTTGCGCTTCTTAACACTAATTCATAAGCTATTCTAAATGTTTATGGCCAAATAAATATGGCTGCTAATGACGGTAATGGCACTGGTAATTATTTTATCAATGCACCTAGATAAGGAGATAAAGGAATTTTGGGTTTTGACGGATTGACTAAAATTTACTAAGTTCAATAAGAATTAGATCTTACCGATGGTCATGTATGAGATGAAGTAAAAAATTCCAACGGTGTTGTAACGGACTAAGTTTGAAAAGATCTCATGTATATAAAAGGGCTAAAACTTTGCCCTTTTATAACTTACTCATATCTATTAATTAAATGCCAAGAATTTATTTCGTTTAATATCGTTACAATGATTAGAAAAAAGATCTGCGAGATCATTTTGCTTTTCCTCTATTAGATAGTTAACTTTTAAATCACAAGTCAAAGAACTATCTATTAATCCAATATTTGAATGTTGAAGATAATCGCTATATAGACCAAAAATCACAACATCATGATACGTTTTCGATAAATCATTTTCTACAAATATTCTACCCATGTCAGCAGATATATAGCAGCCTACTGATTGTTTTGGACAAAAGTCTTTAACTAGATTTAAATCATATTCAATCTCTATATATTTTGAGTCTAAATTTAAATGTTTTTTAGCACTTTCAAAAATTACTTTATTAGCCATGACAGTTGTACTAGCTAAAATGATTGATAAAAAAATAATATTTTTAAAGTATTTCATAACAATTCTCCCTCTTTTAAATGTAACATAAACGTAACATAATTTACATAAATGTAACATATATGTAACATTTATGTCAAATTAGAACTTTTTAGTTAAAGTTTTAAACCGTAACTAAATCTCTTATTTCAAAACAAAATTTTTTTTTGACTTTTTTTTGTAATAATTTTCATTATCTTTAAAAAGACGTAACGGTTTCGTAATATTTCTGTAACTATCTCTGCGTAAAGTTGCTCTACTATTTTTTTATTAGTTAAAGAGGAAATCTTATGAACCCAAAATCAATTAAATACTTATTGTCAGTTCTTTCAATCTTCGTTGTAGTTTCTTGTGGCGGTTCAGGTGATACCAATGTTGCATCGCCTGGTGAACTAGCACCACTAACAGCCCCAAGTGGCACTGATAATTTTGGAGCTACTACTAGCACCTTATTAACAGGAACGTGTCCTTCTTCTCCGTTTATTTCTGATAATGCAACTCTTGGTGGTAACACATTATGTGCAATCACGGGACCAATTACTTCAGATCTTACTTTGACAACTGATGTAATGTATCGTTTATCTGGTTTGGTTGATGTTGGAAAGGATATGGGCGGAAACGGTCAAAAAGCTGGAGGAGTTTCAGCAACATTAACGATTCCAGCCGGTGTAACGCTTGCTCAAAAAACACCTGATGATTACCTTGTTGTTCAAAGAGGTTCAAAAATTATTGCTAATGGAACAAGATCTCAACCTATCAGATTTACTGCAGCTTCTGCAATTGATGGATCTTTAACTAATCCGGATACTGCATCTGGTCTATGGGGAGGAATAGTAATTTTAGGAAAAGCACCAATTAATAAGTGTGCTGCTGCTAATTTAAACACTGCTGATTGTGAAAGAGTGGTTGAGGGTTCGACTACTGCTATTATGGGTGGAGCTACTCCAACTGATAACTCTGGTGTTTTAAACTTTGTAAGAGTTGAATATGCTGGTAAAGAAATATTCCCAGGCAACGAATTAAATGGTATTACTTTTGGTGGCGTTGGTTCTGGTACCTCAGTAGATTACGTTCAAGTTCATAACAACCAAGATGATTGCGTAGAGTTTTTCGGTGGAACTGTAAATGTCAAACATTTAGTTTGCACGAATGCAGGCGATGATAATCTTGACATTGATTGGGGTTATCAAGGAAAAATGCAATTTGTTGTTGTTAAACAAAAGGTTGGCACAGGTGATCACATTGTGGAATCAGACAACACAAACTCTGATGCATCAGTAGGCTACCTAACAGAACCTAGATCACAACCAATGGTTGCTAATTTTACCTTTATTGGTGGTGGGGTTGACGAACCACTTAAGTATAAAGAAGGTGTATCTGGAATTTATATCAATGGTATTGTTGTAAACCAAACAGCAAAAGATCTCATAGACGGTACTTTTGCAGAAACTATCCAAGATGGTGCATTAACAGATAAAATTGCCCATCATTCCATATTTTTTGATTCAGCTGAGACAGGACAACCTACAGCGTTAGATGCGACACTAGTAACGTATGGAGATGATACCTCAGTAACTAAACCAGCTTTTGCTACATCACTTAATTCAAGATCAACTAATTTAACCGTTGGAACCAATACTTTGGTGGATACATATTTCTTGGGTAATGCAGAGTCTGCTGTTCCTAGCGCTTTCGCCACAGGACAAAAGAACGCTATGTGTGAAGTTGGAACTCATGCAGCCGGTGCTGCACCAAAATCAGGATTGTGTGGTGCAGGAACAGACGTTTCTGACACAAACACTCCCGACTATACTTATGCAGTCGATACATTCTTCTCTGCTACAAATTATATTGGTGCATTTGCACCTGGATCTGATGTAGAAAATAACTGGGCTGCAGGTTGGACAATTGGTTTATTTGCCGATCCTGCATGTCCAGCTGGAACCCTTGAATCAGGAATTCTCCAAGGTAGAAAAGTCTGTGACTTAAGCGGAATTGTTAAAGATGACCTAACTCTAGTTGCAGGAAACTATTATAAGCTTGATGGTAAAGTTCAAATCGGTGTTGATGTAGGAGCAGATGGCACTGCTACAAACGGTGATACAGCTACACTAACTGTTAACCCTGGCGTTACAATTTTTGGTGAATCAGGTAATGACTATTTAGTTGTTATGAGAGGGTCCGATATTAATGCTGTTGGAACAAAATCAGCTCCAATTATAATGACTGGAAAACAAGATATTCTTGGTCAAGCAGATGTTAACTCAACACGAGGTCTTTGGGGTGGATTAGTCATCCTTGGTCAAGCACCTATTAATAAGTGTACATACACAGCAGGAGCAAAAGCTGTCCCTTGTCAAAAAGAGGTTGAGGGATCAGCTGGAGATGTAATGGGTGGTGAAATACCTGCTGACAGCAGTGGATCACTCAAATATGTAAGAGTTCAGTATGCAGGATATGAAATATTTCCAGGTAATGAGCTAAATGGAATTACTTTTGGTGGTGTTGGAAACGGTACTTCGGTTGAATATGTTCAAGTGCATAACAATGCTGACGATTGCGTTGAGTTCTTTGGTGGAACAGTCGATGTGAAACGTTTGATATGTACTGGAGCGGGTGATGATAACTTGGACATTGATTGGGGTTATCAAGGAAGACTTCAACACGTATTAATTCAACAGTCCAACGATACAGGTGATCACATTGTGGAATCAGACAACACAAACTCTGATACTAGAGCTGGAGTAGTCTACCTAACAGAGCCTAGATCAAACCCCATTGTTGCTAACTTTACTTTCATAAGTAGAGGCCATGACGAGGTATTCAAGTTAAAAGAGGGTGTATCGGGTCAATATTACAATGGAGTTGCTGCAGTCCTTAACGCAGCTTCTGGCTTAACAAAGGGTTGCATTGAAACAACATACACGGCGCAAACTATTGCTGATGGAGCAACCACTCCTAATTTCTCCTTTAATTCCGTTGCATTTGATTGTCCTAGTTTTGTCACTGTAGATTCAGACACAGCAGGAGGTAAAACAGCTTCAGATGTAGAAACGATCGTTAAGGCAGGATCAAATAATCTCTATGGAGCTAATTCTGGCGGTGGTAATTATGTAAATAATTTAGGAAAAGAGCTCAATAGTAGCAATGCACTTGTATACAGCGGTAACGGTGTAGCTATAAACGGTCCTGCTGAGACCGCAGCTACTGTGACAGCTATTCCTTCAACATACAATGCCGATGGATTTTTTGACACTACTACACATATAGGTGCAGTTAGTGGAGCTACTGATGACTGGTACAAAGTATGGACAGTACCTGGATCAATTAAACTTAACTAACACCTTTTAAAACCTATTTTGGAGTCAAAATGAAATCTACAAAAAAAATAAACAAAATCATGGGTTTTTTAAAGTTTGCTTTACCTTTCATAATAGTTTTCCCATTAATTATTAATGCTCAGGAAGCTGATGAAGAGTTGGTTGTAAGTGGATCTTTTATACCAGACGCAAAAAGGAATACATCTGAGATTTCTGCAATATTAGATTCATCAAGTATCGAAAGAGCTGGTGATGACAATATTGCTATCGCCCTTACAAGACTTGCGGGTCTCAGCCTAGTGCGAGGTAAATACGTATATGTAAGAGGTTTAGGTGATAGATATTCATCTGCTTCACTAAACGGCCTTAATCTTCCAAGCCCAGAACCACTCAAAAGAGTTGTACCACTTGATCTTTTTCCAACAAGCATCATTGAATCGTCTGTAGTACAAAAAACTTATTCAGCTGACATGCCTGGTGAGTTTGGCGGAGGTATGGTTGAGATAAAAACAAAGGCTGTGCCTTTAGATAGAATCTTTGAATTTTCAGCTTCAGCAAGTTTCAACTCCGCTACTTCGTTAAAAGATGATGGGTTAATGTACGACGGCGGAGAGGATAGTTTTGGGTACGATGACGGGATCAGATCAATTCCAAGCAGTGTTCAGGACGCTATCAATAGCAGACTTAAACTTGATAGATCTAACTTTAATACCACACAATTGGCTAACTTTGGTCGAGAGTTTGAAAATTCAAAGCTATGGGTCATACAATCAGGAGAGGTTCCTCTAGATGAATCTTATAGTTTGACTTATGGAGATAGTCTTGACGGTTTAGGAATTGATCAAATCATTAATATTCCAAGTGCAACAATGGGATTTATGGTTACAGGAGGTTACAAAAATTCTTGGGATACACAAGAAGGAATCAGACAAACCGGTGATTTACAAAGTCTGGGCGGTATTGTTAATGTAGTAGTTCAAAATAACAAAACTTTTAGAAGCACAACGAATGACATTACAGCATATGCAATGGCTGTTCTTGGGGTTGAAACGGATTTATCTGAATTAAAATACACCGGATTATATATTCATAAAGGATCAAAAGAAGCTCGTATCTTGCAAGGGTATGACTCAAGTGATTCGGCTAATGTTCGAGAAGATTTTCTAGAATTTTACGAAAGAGAATTAACAAATCATCAGTTAAATTTTAATAAGACTTTTGAAAATGGCTGGAATTTAAATGTAGGTTTGAGTGATGGAGAGGCAGAGAGAGATTCTCCTTATGAAAGAGTTGCTTTCTATGAAGATGGAAACAGTGACGGAGTTTACTTATACGATGTTAATACAGGTAGGAACCAAACCCAGTTTAGTATGGTCGAAGATCAAACTACAAATGTTGTTATAGATTTAGAAATACCTTTAGAGATACCCTTTGGTTCTTCAACATTTTTAAGAGCTGGAGTTGAAAGTCTTGAAAATGACAGATCGGCTGAAGTTAGAAGTTATAGATTTCTGGCTGCTGGCGGTCCCATACCTCGAGATGGTCTAGATAATAGAATAGATTATATTTTTGCTGATCAAAATTTTGATCCTAATAGATTGATGGTAATTGAGAATACGGCAAGTTCATCGCCAGCTGGGTACTTAGGATTGTTGGAAGTTGATGCAGCGTATATCAGCTTTGAATCTAAAATTGGAGATAATTTTGAAATTACTGCTGGAATTAGGCAAGAAGACGGCCTTCAGCAAGTTAATACATTTGATTTATTTACAGGCGTTGACTCTACTATTGATAAATCAATAGAAGAAGATTACACGCTACCTTCAATGACATTAACTTATCTTCCTGAATTTGATGAAAACCTTCAATTTAGATTGGGTCTTTCTCAGACAATTGCTAGGCCAACCTTCAGAGAGCTTTCTCCGACACTATTTATAGATGTTGATACTGACAGAGTAATAGCTGGTTCACTATATTTGCAAGATAGTGAGATTGACAATATTGATTTAAGAGCTGAATACTATTTTGGTTTAAATCAATTTTTAACAGCTGGAATTTTTTATAAGGATATTCTTAATCCCATCGAAGAAACTGTTAATGAGTCAGGTGATTTAATTATTACTTCATACCAAAACGTTCCTACGGCTGAAATCACTGGTTTTGAAATTGAATATGAACAAATATTTGAGGCGATAATGGACTCTAAAAACGACTTAATCGTTAAGTTCAATTATACGGATACTGACTCTGAAGTAATTGTGAATCCTGGAGATACTTATATAAATAATCTTGGTACTTCAGTAAATGCTCAAACTCTTCTAGCGAATGGAAGAGATACCAGATTACAGGGTCAATCAGATTCAATTGCAAACTTTCAAATTGGTTTAGATAATTTACAAGATCAATCTGAAGCTACCCTAATCTTTAACTATGTTAGTGATAGAGTAAGGGCTAGAGGTATTGATGTTTTACCAGATATTATTGAAGAACCTCCATTATTGGTTGATTTTACATATTCAAGAGTTTTAGCTTACCCTAATTACGATTTGAAATTGTCGCTTGAATTAAGAAATTTACTTGACGAGGAGTATTATGCTTCTATGAGAAATATTGCAATATACGATCAATATGATCTTGGTCAATCAGCTTCATTAGGATTTAAATTCTCCTTTAAATAGGAGGTTTATTTCTATGAATCGAAGTTAAGTTTTTGTTTTTTCTCTGTTTATAATAAAAACACTTCAAAAAGGCCATATTTAGATATGGCCTTTTCTAATATAAACATTAAATTAATTTAATTACTGTTAAAGACAAAGAGAGCTACTTATCGAAATGAATTTAAATAAAACACAAGAAGTAGTTTCCTTAATATTGATGTAAAAATATGAATTAGTAACAGGGAAATTGTGAGAGCTTTTATATTAAGTTAAAGAAAAAAAGTTTGATTTTAGGAATTAATGAAAATAAAAAAATACATTGCTGAATTCTTAGGAACCTTTTTCTTAGTGGCTACAGTCATTGGTTCCGGGATCATGGGTGATAATTTATCTTCTGGTAACGTGGCAGTGGCTTTATTAGGTAATACGATTGCAACCGGAGCAATTCTTTACGTCATCATTAAATCTTTTGAAGATTTATCAGGAGCTCACTTTAATCCAATTGTCTCAATAGTCTTTTATTTTTTAAAAGAGATCAACTTAAAGGATTTACTCTTCTATTTAGTTATTCAATTCATTGCAGGAATTTTCGCAGTAATATTAATCCATTTCATATTTGAACTTAGTTTGCTTCAAATCTCATCCAAACCCAGGATGGGGATCAGCATGGTTTTAAGTGAAATAATTGCATCATTGGGATTAATTTTAACTATCTTAATGGTTAGAAAAAATAATAAGTCTAATGTAGCTATTTCAGTGGCTTTATTTATTACAGCAGGTTATTGGTTTACATCGTCTACTTCATTCGCAAATCCAGCAGTAACTCTAGCTAGGACATTTACGGATACCTTTACTGGAATTTCACCAGAGTCGATTATTTATTTCTTTTCAGGCCAATTAATTGGTTTGTTCATTGCTTTGTATATTTATAAATTTTTAAGATGAGAGAATCGAAGAAAATATTATTTCTCTGCACTGGAAATTCTTGTAGATCGCAAATGGCTGAAGGTTTTGCAAAAAAATTTACTAGTTTTCAGGCTTATTCAGCTGGCACTAGAAAATCTAACTTAAATTCATATGCAATCAAAGTAATGTCAGAAGTCAAAATTGATATATCTGATCAATTCTCTAAAACCATAAACGAATTGGAAGACAAAGATTTTGATTATGTTTTTACTTTATGTTCTGATGCTGAAGAAAACTGTCCAGTCTTGTTCAAAGGAAAGACCATACACAAAGGTTTTGAAGATCCTCCTAAGCTCTCAGAAAATATAAATGATGAGAAAAAAATATTAAATATTTATAGAAGGGTAAGGGATGAAATTCTTGATTTCATTCTTAATATCAATCATTACATTTAAATTTAGTCACACTGGGACAATAGTTTCACAGCAATTTTGTCGTGTATTATTTTTCAATTTAGAGAAATAAAATAAGGATTCTTTATTTTTAAATTTCTTTCCAGCTAAAATTTACTCATTAATTTTTTTATTCGTAACATCTCTGTAACAATCTTCCTGTAAATTTATATGGAATTAAGGATTATTACTATGAAAAAAATATATTTATTTATTTTAATTTTTGCAAACCCTTTTGTATTTTCACAAGAAGACTCAGAAATTACTGAGGAATTGTTGGTAGTTGGAACAAAAGCTAGCATCATCTCTGCTATAGAAAAGCAAAGGGATTCCAATCAGATTTTATCTGTTATAGATTCAGATGCCTTAGGTGAATTTCCAGATACTACCGCTGCAGAGGCTCTAAGAAGAATCTCAGGTATTTCAGTTGAAAACGACCAAGGTGAGGGCCGTTATGTTACCGTTAGAGGTCTTTCTGGAGACTTAAACAACATTTCTGTCAATGGCGCAACTATTCCAGCACCAGAAGGTGGAAGAAAAGTGATGCTTGACGGTCTACCAACAGAACTTCTAGATTCTATTGAAGTATACAAATCTTTAACTCCTGATCAAGATCTTGATTCTATTGGCGGAAGAGTTGAGTTCAATACGAAAAGCGCTCTAGACTTGGATGGCACGTATTTAAAACTAAAAGTAAATACCCAATACAACGATCAAACATATAATAATGATAATCCTAAAATCTCCCTTACCTACGGAGATCTGATTAGTGAAAATGCAGGACATATAATTGGTCTTACTTATTCTAAAAAACAAGTAATTACTTACAACAATGAAACCGGTTTTCCTGCTTGGGCTGCCACTGGTGGAAACTTTGCAATAGATGATGATTTTGAAAGCAGATATTATGATTTAACCAGAGAAAGATTAGGTATTACTTACGACATTGACTATAGGATCAATGATGAATCATCTATGTATGCAAATATTTTATGGAATGAATACGTGGATGATGAGCTCAGGTATAAAGACGAGTACGGGAAGTTAAAAAACAGTAATGTTACTGCTACAGGAAGCACTATTACAGAAATAAGAAGAGATGCAGAAGTAAGAGTTAGGGAGGAAGTTAGAACAATCAGAACATTCATTCTAGGTGGTAACACAATAGTCAACGGCTGGGATGCAGAGTTCGCATTTTCGAATTCTTTTGCTGAAGAAGATGATACAGACAATGTTGATGCAAAGTTTAGAAGTAGTACCTTTAAGGCAGCTGCTTGTGGAGGACCTTGCGGATCTTTTGATTATTCAAATCCTCAAATACCACGTATGACTCTAGCTACTGCAATTACTACTGGGGCTGGAAATATTTATGATCCAGCAAGCATGGGAGTAGATGAGATTGAAGAGGAAGATTCTGTAATTGATGACACAATATCATCATTTCAGGCTGATTTTACAAAAGAAGGTTTTACGGTTTCTGATGTTCCAACGACTTTAAAATTTGGCTTCAAATATAGCACTCGAGAAAAAGAAAAAACTGTTTCAGGTTTCGCTTCGGATCCTGGTACTTCTCAATCAAATTACAATCCAATTACTACACCAGTTAACTGGCCTTGGCCAAATGTTTTTGGTCCCATGGCAGATCCTGCAACAATCTTCGCTCTTCAGGGCACATTTGGTTCATTAACAAATAACTATGCAAAACCTAACTTTGACAAAGATTTTGTTTCTGAAGAAGATATCACAGCACTTTATTTAATGGGCACAATGGAATTTGAAAATGCAGTTGTGATTGCTGGTCTAAGGGCAGAGGACACTTCATTTGATACACTTGGATACAATAAAGAAGATGACTCTACTATTAGAGCTTCTAAAAATTACACATTCGTATCACCAAGTGTAAACGTAAAATACTTCGTCAATGACGACACAATAGTTCGTGGTGCAATTTTTCGATCTTTATCTAGACCTGGATTTGGTGAAACTGCTCCCGTAGCAGACTTTAAATCGGATGGAACTGCAGCGGATGGAAGTACAATTTATAAGGGAGAAATGGGTAATCCTGACTTAGAACCATATGAATCTACAAATCTAGATCTTAGCTTTGAAAGATATTATGAAAATGGCGCAGTATCAATAGGTTATTTTAGGAAAGATGTTAAAAATGCTATTTATCCTCAAGTTACAGCAGGTGTTGTTGGAGGGATTAACTTTAGCGAATTAGAAACATACATTAACAGTGAAAAGTCAACAGTTGATGGAATTGAATTCAATTTTTTCAGTGAATTTGTGAATCTTCCTGAACCATTTGATGGTTTATTCATCTCATTAAATTTAACTGAAGTTGACGCTGAAAGTGATGTTCCTAGCGCTGCCGGTGTGTTTACCGTTCCATTTAGAAAACTCGCTGATAGCACAAGAAATTTATCAATTGGGTACGACAAAGGAAAAGTTGACATGAGACTCTCGTTAGCTCAAAGAAGCGATTACTTAGATTATCTTGCTGATGATGATATAGAAACTACTGTAGATAATCTAAATTATGACAATATCAGATTTACTGACGATCATTCGCAAATAGACTTTACAGCCAAATATTATTTGAATGATAATTTAACTCTTAAATTAGACTTAATTAATATAAATGACGAACCAGAATTCTATTATTGGGGCAATCCTTCAAGACTTTCTCAATATGATGAATATGGTAGAAGTGCGACAATTGGTTTCACTTATAAGTACTAAAAATTATATTCTCCCTAAAAAGGCAAGTTTCATACTTGCCTTTTTCCTTTCTACTTTTACTTTTGCAGATTATGTTGAGGTTGAGGCAATTTACGAGACACCGCCAGTTATAACTGAGGGAGATGCAGCTGATGATCCTGCAATATGGGTAAATAAAAATAATCCTTCAAATTCAATTATCTTTGGAACTGATAAAAAAAGCGGAATTTATAGTTACAATCTTCAAGGACAAGAGTTGAGCTATACAAATCTTGGTAGGATTAATAATGTTGATACAAGAAGTATGAATCTTGGAGACGATGAGAATGTCTCTGATTTTACTTTCCTTTTTGGGTCTAATAGAACATTAGGATCGGTAGATTTATGGGTATTTGAAGATAATAAAATAAGACAAAAACTTAAAAATAATTTATGGGAAGTCCCATCAAAACCATCATTTAGAGGTAAATCAAATATTATCGTATACGGTATATGCGCTGGAATCGATCCAAAGTATGGATTAGTTGCTTTTTTAACAGAAGACACCGGTCCGCGAGTTGAAGTATGGAACCTGACTGAAAATGGCCTCGATCTTATAACAACTTTTAATAATGGTGGAGAATCGGAAGGGTGTGTTTATGATGATTTCAATAGGACTCTTTTTATATCAGAAGAAGAAGTAAGAGGGGTTTTAAAAGCTTATAGACTCGATGATAGTTTTGATTTCTCTGAGCCATATATTGTCGATTCTAGAGAAGGTCAAATTGGTGGCGACCCAGAGGGTGTATCTTTATATAAAACATCAAACAATTCTGGTTATTTAATTTTATCCTCCCAAGGAGATAGTAAATTTAATTTGTATGATAGGAATTATCCATATGATTATATAACCAGTTTTAGAATAGGCTCTTCAAAAAGTATAGATAATGTTACTGATACTGACGGTATAGAAACAATCAACTTTAAACTGAGTGATGAGTATCCAGAAGGTATTATGATTGCACAAGATGGTTTTAATAAAGATGGGTATGAAACTAAAAGACAAAACTTCAAAATTGTCTCTTTCAAAGATGTACTTGATGCCTTAACTGTTCCTAGATAACTTATAGAGTTTATATCTAATAATTCAAACACTCATATCCATTAATTCTTACCTTTGCCTTTTATTGTTCTGGATAAATCTATTTCTTATCAGCCTAAGGACTAAACTGAAATTGGAATTGAATTAAATTTTAAAATATTTAAATTTTATAGTTTTAAAAAAAATGCTAGTTTTTTATATAAAATTAGTCTATTGTGTCTATTATGTGACATAAAAGTGTCATTTAAGTTACAAAAAAGATATGAATACTAAAACTGTTCTTAAAGATCAAAGATTAATACCTGCAAAGTCTCAATTACAAGAGATGATTATATTTGGTTTTATTTCTTTATGGATAGTTTTGGTGGCAGTTCTTTATTTTTCATAAATATTTCTGAAAAAAACTAAGTCTTTTAATTTATCCATAAATTGCAAGGATTTGAATTATTCACTATTTCATCTAAATTTTACTTTTATATCTAAAATTAAGTCACATTAAGGCAACAGTTTCTCAACAATTTTGTAGTAAAATTATTTTTAATTTAGAGACTCTCAATATGGAAACTTTGTTTTTGGATCCTTTTAATATACTTTTGATTGCAGGATTTATTGGTTTTTTTATGGCTTTCGGCATTGGTGCTAACGATGTTGCAAACTCCATGGGGACTTCTGTAGGAAGCAAAGCTATAACCCTTAAACAAGCAGTAATAATTGCGGCTATTTTTGAATTTTTAGGAGCTTTTTTAGCAGGTGGAGAAGTAACTTCTACAATTAGAAAAGGCATCGTAGATCCAAATCTATATACCAATGATGTAAATATATTTGTAATGGGCATGATATCTGCTCTTTTAGCAGGAGGTACTTGGTTGTTTATCGCGAGTTTAAGAGGCTGGCCTGTTTCTACTACTCACTCAATAGTGGGAGCTATTATTGGTTTCGTACTAATTTCTAAGGGAGTAGATGCTGTATCTTGGGGCAAGGTTGGTAATATAGCAATGAGTTGGGTAACTTCCCCTTTATTTTCTGGAACTTTAGCTTTTGGACTCTATATATCTGCAAAAAAATTAATTTTAGATAGAGCCAATCCTGGAAAAGCAGCTATCACTTTTATTCCATTATATAGTTTTCTAGTAGCAGTCGTTATTTCACTCGTCACAGCAAGGAAAGGTCTTAAACATGTAGGAATAGAATTTTCAGAAAATGAAATTTATTTATTTATTTTAATTTTTAGCATTATTGTTGCAACTGGAACAGCATTTTTTTTAAGAAGGAATAAAGATCAAATAATGAGAGAAGGCGGCATTGAATTTGCATTTGGATTGCTGATGATAGTTTCTGCTAGCGCTATGGCTTTTGCTCATGGTTCAAATGATGTTGCAAATGCAATTGGACCTTTGGCAGCAGTTGTAAGTGTAGTGGATACTGGCGAAATAGGATCTAAATCTTCGATCAGCCCATGGGTTTTACTTGTTGGAGGTATTGGGATCGTTTTTGGTTTAGCAACTCTAGGTTCTAGGGTCATCTCAACAGTCGGAAAAAAAATTACAGCTCTAACACCTAGTCTTGGCTTCTCCGCGGAAATGGCTACAGCGTCTACTGTTGTTGCTGCGACTTATCTTGGGTTTCCTATTTCAACTACACATACACTGGTCGGTGGAGTTATAGGCGTTGGGCTAGCTAAAGGCGCAGAACACTTAGATTATGCTTCGATAAGGAGAATAATTGCTTCTTGGTTAGTAACTATTCCTACTGGTGCGGCATTTACAATTCTCTTCTATATTTTATTAAGAATAATTTTTGGTGTATAAAATTAATTTAAAGAATAAATAACAACCAGATTCCAGACAAAGTAATGTGCGGACCAAAAGCAATAGTTTTTTCTGAAACATTTCTTTTTTTAAAAAAATACCAAATTATTCCTGATAAAGAAGAGACAAATAAAATAAAGGGTAAATTGTAGATACCAAAAAACAGAGATAGATTAGATATCAATATTATATCCCCCCAACCAAAAGAATCTTTCTTCAATATATAGTCTGCTAAAAATTTGATAGCAGATAACACGGCAAGGCATATCAAGAAAGAGACAAACCCTAGGCCTAAAGAAGTGAAATAAAAATTGGTAAGAATTCCATTAAAAAAAACGATTAAATTAAGCGAGAAGGGAATTTTGAAAAAAATTTCGTCCAAGCGAGCTATTAAGATTAAGGTAAAAATAAAAAGACAATCTAAAAGAAAGATATAATTTATCGAGCCTGCTTTGATCAAAATTAAAGCAAATAAAATTCCAAGCAAAATTTCGAAAAAAGGGTAACTGATTGAAATACTTTGTTTGCAAGATTTACATTTGCCCATTTGAATAAAAAAACTTAAAACCGGTATGAGCGAAAATACTGATAAAGGTGTTTTGCAATTTGGACAAAACGACCTGGGAAAAGAAAGTCCCATATCTGGAAACTCCTTCAAAGCATTACGATAATTAAGGATAATAGGCATGCGATATGACAAGCTATTGAGAAAGCTTCCAAATATAAGTCCTAGCAAGAAAGCATATAAAATTTCCATAAAATTATAATATTCAAATTGTCACTTAATTGTCATTCAAAATCGCATATTTAGTAGATAATATATCCGCTAAAGGTCAAACTAGTATATTTAAATTATGAATATAAATTTTTTTAATATTTACAATGAAATCGCTGATTTCGTTTCTAAAAAGGCCAAAACAATTGCTATTGCTATCGTTGTTTTAATATTTTCTTTTGAGACTTCAAATGTAGTTTTAGAAATAATCTTTGCTGACACACCCGTTCTAAATCAGTCCACCGCCGCAAAGATCCAAATCAAAAAGATAGATCGAAATCCTTTCTTGTCAAATTATGAATCTAAAGAAAATTCCAATGCTCTTTTAAACGCTATCAAAGCTCCAGAAACATCATTATCTTTGAAGTTATTTGGCGTGACTTCCTCCGAGGATAAAAATTTTGCAATCATTGGCCTAAGTAAATCAGATCAAAAAGAGTATCAGACAGGAGATCGCATCTTAGATAATGTTTTTTTAGAGTCGATACATAAAGATTATGTAACGATCAATAGATCTGGGGTTGCAGAGAGTCTTTCATTTAATAAACCGAACCTAATTTCTGGAATAGAAACTGAAATTTTAAAGAATCCTGCAAATAAAAATGACAATATAATTTCTGCGGAGTGGTTATCAAATCAAAATATTCTTGAAGCGATTTCTTTTGTTCCAATTTTTTCAAACGGTACTTTGTCTGGACTGGAAGTCAATCCTGGAGAAAATAAAGACTTTTTGGTTAACTTAGATCTTATGCCAGGAGATGTTCTTGTTTCAATAAATGGTGCTCTAGTCTCTGATCTAAATGAAAATTACCTTTCAAACCTAGAGACTTTTTTCAGTGAAGCCAGGGATCTTAATCTTTCGATTTTGAGAGATAACAATCCAATTTCAATCGGTATAAAAGTAAATTAAACAAAATATGTATTTAAGAAATTACTTAAAATTTTGCGCGACTCTGACGCTTATACTATCTCTATATAGCCATGCCGTTACTATTAATATGCGTGATGCTGATATCAGAGCTTTTATATCTGATATTTCATCTTTAACGGGTAAGACTTTTATAGTCGACCCAAGAATAAATGCAAAAATAACAATAATTTCTCGTGAGGATTTATCCATTGATGAAGCCTATGAAGTTATGCTCTCTGTTTTAGCTGTGCATGGATATGCTGCTGTAGAACAAGATAACGCTACTAAAATAGTTCCTGAGATTATCGGAAGGCAAGCCTTTAATACATTCCCTAGGTCAAATAGCCCAGCTGACTCCTTTGTGACAGATATTATTAAACCTAAATTTGCTTCAGTGAACTCTTTAATTTCACTATTGAGGCCGATTATTTCTTCGCAGGGTCATCTGGCAGTTTATGAGCCGACTAATTCGCTGATAATTGCAGACCGAGCTGGAAATGTAGAAAAGTTAAGAGGCATTATTAATGAACTTGACAAAACACCTGGTGAAAAATATGAGTTTATCAAACTTAATTATTCTTCCTCAAAAGAAGTCTCAAAGATAATTGATAAAATTTTCAATGATAATTCAGGAGGAATGAATCCCAATCAATTCACTTCATATTCAATTGATCGAAGCAATAGCATCCTTTTGGTTGGAGACGAACCTATAGTGGATAGGATGAAAAATCTCATACAGAATTTAGATACCGAGCAAAGTGGTTCAAGCACCCTGAAAGTGAAATATCTTAAATATGCCGATGCAAAGTCTCTCGAAAAGATTTTAAAGAATTTATCAGAAAATTTAACAGCACAAGATAGAAGTACCAGTAAAATAACAACTAGCATCGAAGCACATGAAGGTACCAATTCACTAGTAATCTCTGCCGACCCTGAAGTAATGACAGCAATTGAAGATGTTATTGCAAGCTTAGATATCAAAAGAGCCCAAGTTTTGGTGGAGGCTATTATTGTAGAAATTTCAGATACTTTAGCAAAAGAGCTCGGTGTTCAAATCCTTTTCTCGGGCGATGGGTCTGATACCCCAATTGTTTCTCAACGATTTGGAAACCCAAATCCTGATCTAACTGCGATTGTAGGAGGAGAAGTTTACGATACTACGTCCGGTTCATCTTCTATTCCAATTTCAGCACAATCACTATTAACCTTAGATGGATTCGCTGCTGGAGTTGGAAAATATAAAAAGGATGGAAAAAGTTTTGCTGCAATTCTTAATGTTCTTCGAAAAGATACAGATTCTAATGTGTTATCAACTCCTTCTATTCTCACAATGGATAACGAAGAATCCTCAATTATAGTTGGCCAAGAAATACCAATCACAACTGGAGAATCTTTAGGTTCTGACAATACAAATCCTTTTAGAACGGTCAGCAGAGAAGAAGTTGGCGTCAAGTTACTTGTTAAACCACAAATTAATGAGGGAAACTCCATTCGGTTAGATATAGAACAAGAAGTATCAAGCGTGTTTGGACCTTTGTTGATTGGAGCTTCCGAAATAGCT
Source organism: uncultured SAR86 cluster bacterium (assembly GCA_902614235.1). GTDB lineage: Bacteria > Pseudomonadota > Gammaproteobacteria > Magnimaribacterales > AG-339-G14 > CASICS01. The sequence continues at coordinate 17,865 of CACMKG010000002.1, read as the reverse complement.
ACAAATAAAAGAGAAATTAAAACGGCCGTGATGGTAGAAGATAGTGAGATTATTGTTTTGGGTGGTTTGATAAGCGATGACGTGCAGGAATCAGAGAGAAAAGTCCCATTATTAGGAGATATTCCCTTATTAGGTAGGTTGTTTAAATCTACTACGACTTCAAGATCAAAAAAGAATTTAGTTGTCTTCTTGAAACCAACTATTGTTCGAGATGTAACAGACATGCAAACGATTACAAATGAGAAATACAACCTTTTAAAAGCTGAACAAATTTTAAAAACTAAAAGAGGGCGACCCACACCTGATTTAAAGGTATTAGAAGACTTAATTAATAATTAAAAATCAGATGAAAAATGAAATCGATTTAAGTTACAAATATTGCAAAGAAAATCAAATTTTATTGGAGAAAGATCATAACCAATTGATCATTAAATACACAAACGATACTAAAATTTCTGCTATTTCTTATTTGCAAAAACATTTTGATCTGCCATTGAACTTATCTAAGCTGCCCCTTAATAAATTTAACAAAGCTTTATCTGATAACTTCACAAACAATACTTCTGCTTCAGAAGACTTGATCGAAAATATCGATGAAAATATTGATCTTGATTCTTTGGTCTCTAATCTTCCTAAAACTGAAGACTTGTTAGATGATAGTAACGATGCTCCTGTCATTAGATTAATTAATGCTATTTTATCTGAGGCAATTAAAGATGGTGCTTCAGATATCCACATAGAACCATACGAAGAAAATTTATCTGTAAGATTTAGGATTGATGGCATCTTAAAAGAAAAATTAAATCCCAGTAGCAGAATTGCACCTTTATTGAATGCAAGAATAAAAGTTATGTCTAATCTTGATATTGCTGAACGACGAATACCTCAAGATGGAAGAATGTCATTAAAATTAGGAGAAAAGTGGGTCGATATTAGAGTTTCCACTTTGCCTTCAAGTTTTGGAGAAAGGCTTGTTTTAAGGTTGTTAGATAAAGCAGATGCGAGCCTTGATCTAGAAGATCTGGGAATGACTAGTGAAATGACAAAAGATTATTTGCAACAACTTAAAAGTACAAGTGGAATAATCTTGGTAACGGGACCCACCGGTTCAGGAAAAACAACTACTCTTTATTCTGGACTGAATTTTCTAAATGATCAGACGAGAAATATATTAACCGTTGAAGATCCTATTGAGTATGCTTTGGAAGGTGTAGGCCAAACTCAAGTAAATAACAAAGTAGGCTTGTCCTTCTCTAAAGGATTAAGAGCAATATTGAGACAAGATCCAGATGTTGTTATGGTCGGTGAGATTAGAGATAAGGAAACTGCTGAAACTGCTATTCAAGCGAGTTTAACCGGTCACTTAGTCTTGTCTACTATCCATACGAATGATTCGGTTGGAGCCATCACAAGATTGATTGATATGGGGGTTGAGCCGTACCTTCTAGCCAGTACTTTAAAAATGGTTATAGCGCAGAGACTCGTAAGAAAATTAACCAACAAAAATGAATTCTCTGGAAGAGTTGGAATTTTCGAGATGATTAAAATAGATAGCGATATTAGAAATTTTATAAATGAAACTATAGACGAAGATAAAATTAGAAAAGTAGCTTTCAAAAAATATAATTCTTTGCTGAATGATGGCGAAGAAAAAGTCAAAAAGGGCATTACTTCGGAATTAGAGATAAAAAGAGTTCTTAAGCAAGTTGATTAATTATGGCTAGTTTTACATACAAGGCAATTGATCATAACGGTGAAACCGAAAATGGCTACCTAGTAGCCGAAAATATTAATGAAGCTCAAAACGAACTAAAAAATAGAAAACTAATTCCACTCAAACTAAAAAAATCAAACACAAGATTTAATTTTAGTTTTTTTTCATCGATCGGATTTTCAAAATTGTCATTAATTTCAAGACAATTATCTACTTTAATCAATAGCGGCATACCTGTTGATCAAGCTTTAGATTCAGTTTCAAATCAAATTGAACCTCTTCGAGTTAAAAATAAACTGAAACAGGTTTCTTTAAAAGTAAAATCAGGTTTCAAATTTTCTGAATCATTAGAAGAACACCCTGAGTCTTTTGACAAACTATACTGCTCGCTCATAAAAGCTGGAGAATCTTCCGGTGAGTTGGGATTAATTTTAGAAAAAACATCAGACTTCTTAGAAAGAAGAGCAAACATGACTCAGGAAATCACAGGAGCTTTAGTTTATCCTGCCATTCTCTTTACTGTTGCTTTGGGAATAATAAGTATGTTGCTTGTTTATGTAGTTCCAGACGTAGTTTCACAATTTTCCTCTTTGAATAGAGAACTCCCTTTTTTAACCAAATATCTTATTAATCTTTCTGAAATGATCAGAAGTCCGTTTTTTTTATTTTCATTAATGATTCCTCTCTTATCTTTTTTTATTCTAGTAAGATATTTAGGAGCTGAAAAAGTAAAAACTAAATTTGATAAGGTTTTATTAAAAATTCCAGTTATAAAAGATTTTTTGTTAGACGCTGATTTATCTAGATTTACTAGTTCGCTGAGTCTACTTAGGATGGGAAATGTTTCTATCCTAAATGCTTTACAGATTTCATCTGATACAATTTCGAATAGCTACTTGAGAAGCTCAATAAAAAAAGCATCAAATAACGTTAAAGAAGGAGAATCTATTGCGAGATCTTTGGAAAAAGTTGATGTTGTGCCGCCGTTAGTTATTCAGATGATTCAAAATGGAGAAAATTCAGGAAAACTCGAAGAGATGTTATCTAAGCTCTCAGATTATTTAGAAACAAGATTTAAAAATTCAACTAAAATTGCAATGAATCTTCTTGAACCATTAGTTATTATTATTCTAGGAGTCTTTGTTGCTTTGATTGTTTTGGCAATTCTTTTGCCATTAATCCAACTAAATACTTTTACGACAACGTTATGAAAAAAAAGGTAAGAAAAAATTTTAATTTTAAATCACTGGAAAATGGATTCAGCCTCATTGAAATATTAGTTGTTCTTATGATTATAGGAATGTTAACTGCCGTTGTAGCTATAAATGTCTTGCCTAGTCAAGACCGAGCAAGAGTTGATAAAGCAAAGGCCGATATCAGGATTATGGAACAAGCTTTAGAGCTTTATAGGTTAGATATGTTCTCTTACCCAACGAAACAAGAAGGTTTGAAAGCGCTGATAGAAAAACCCTCCAACAATAGATTTTCAGATAGATATCGACAAGGCGGCTACATAAGGAGGTTAGAGCTTGACCCATGGGGCAATGACTATCAATACGAAAGGCCAGGAAAAAACAATAGTCCATTTGAGATTATTTCCTTTGGTGCAGATGGCCAAAAAGGGGGAGAAGGTCTTGAGAGTGACATATCTAATTTGGATTGACTTGAGTGAAAGGTTTTACCTTAGTAGAAGTTTTAGTTTCGTTATTGATTTTATCTATAGTTGCTGCTGCAGGACTATCGAGTATTAGTTTTTCAACAAATAGTTATTTGAAATTAAAAGATGATTTTTATTCTTCAACCATTGCAGAAAATATTTTACTGCTTTCTTTTTACGACAATAACTTTCTAACTAATAACATCTCCACTCAATCAGAAATTATGATGGGTAATTCTTATATTTGGAGAAGGAATATTAATATCAACAGATCTCAGAATTCTTTGAGCATATCAGTGGAAGTAGCATCTGAAACTAAGTCCAATCCATACAAATTAGAAATATTCAAAACACTAAAATGAAAATCAGCAGAGGCTACTCTTTGATAGAAATGTTAATTGTCTTATTCATTTTTAGTATGATTGCCTTAATTTCTTTATCCTTTTTATCTTCTTCGGCAAATTCTTTTTTTCAAATAAATTCTAAAACAGACAATTTAAAACAACTTATCGTTGCTACGGAAGTAATAAGAGACGACTTAGTTCATGCTTCAGATAAATTAGCTCGAAATGAATTTGGAGTTAAAAAACAAATTTTCTTTATTTCACCTTTTTTAATTGAAAATGGAACAGCTATAGAGTTTGTTAGGTTTTCTTCCAGCGACGGATTGGGAAATACTGGATCTATGTTCAAAGTAAAATATATTTTAGAAAATGGAACTTTAAATCGATATGTAAGTAATTTTCTAAATTCTCCATATTCAAGTAACCCATTAGCATTAATTTCAGATGTTTCTGAAATTGAGATACAAAAACCTTTATCGAGTTCTTTTTCTTCTTTTGAACCTGAAAATATTCCAAAACTACTCAAATTCAACATAAAAATAGGAGAAGTTTTTTTTAAAAAAATTTTTATAGTTTCCAATGCTTAAGAAAGATATAAAAATTGAAAGAGGGGCAGCTCTTCTTTTATCGTTGTTGATAACCTCTGTTGTATCTTTAATAGGTTATAGGCTTTTTGACATTACAATTTTTACATCTGAGTTAGAAAAAAAATATATAAGTGACCAGCAATCACTTCTTTTAGTGCTGAGTTTGGAGGAATACACCTTAGACTTCATAAGTTCTTCAGAAAAAAGAAATTCATTATCATTAATGACAAATAAATATGATCCTTATAGTCCTATAAAAATTCCAATAGAGAGAGGCGATGTTCTGGCTCAAATCGAAGATAAAAGCGATTGTTTTAACATCAATGTGTTGGTAACTAACATAGAAAAAAGTAATAAGAAAATCGTAAATCAAGAAGAGTTAAAATTTTTTAAAAACTTATTAATAAGTCTGGATACACCAGAAGAAAAAGTTGAAATCATATCTGCGTCTCTCACAGACTGGATGGATTTTGATGACTTTCCTGATAATTACAACGGAGCAGAAGATTTTTACTACTCAAATTTAGAATCTCCATATTTACCAGCTAATGATTATTTTCAAAATATCAATGAAATCAGACAAGTTAAAGGAATTAGTGAAGACATATATCAAAACTTAAAGCCTTACATTTGCGCGTTGCCAAATGAGTCAAATTTAATAAATTTGAATTCTATTTCGCCTTTAAAGCCAAAAATTTTAGTTGCACTAAGCGAGAATAAAATAACTGATCAAGATGCTATCAATATTATTGAGAATAGACCTTTAGAAGGTTTTAAAGAAATAGGAGATTTTTTTAATGATGACTTTATAAAAAAAAGTTTTGAGACAAAATTTGCCAAGGAAAAACTTACGACCGAACCATTTTATTTTAATTTAAAAACTCAGATAAAATTTGATGAGTTCACATTTATAATGAACACTGGATTTTTGAAAGAAAAAGAAACTATGCAAATTATCTCAAGAAAGAAAGGTAATTCATTATGAATAAATTAATTTATGTTATTTATAACTACTATTCGAAAGAAAAATTATTTTTTCTAGAGACTGACGGCAAAAAAAATATAATTAGCGAAAATGAAATCAATAATTTTCCTAGAGTTCAAAAAAATTTCTTTTTAATATCTGATTTATTTAATTCCTTTGAAATAAAACTTCCTGATACAAGTCTAGCAAATCAAAAAAAAGCCATACCATTTCTCATAGAAGATCAATTACTTGACGAAGGCGAAAATTATTCAAAGTATTTGAACAACGAAGAGGGAATTTTATTGCTAGCAAAAAAAAATGATTTGGAAGAACTTATCAAAGATATTGATTTATTTTCTACTTCGTCTTTGCAACCCATGGAAGCTTCTTTTGAAGAAGATAAGTTAATAATTATCAGAGATAAAGTAATCGTAGCTTTGAATAAAAAATGGTATTGGTCGGGAAATCTAGAAATTTTTGAATCTTATTTACCTTATTTAGAAGAATATTCAAAAAATCAGATAATTCAATGTCATGTTTTAGAAAAAATTCCTGAGGCTTTAAAAAGTAAAAATTTTTTAAAGTTTAAATCTCATAAAGATATTCAATCTCTTTGGAGCGAAAACATACCCGATATCAAAAAAGAAATTAACATTTTAAAAGGAACTTTTGAGCCCAAAATAGATTGGTTAAAAAAATTTAAAGAATGGAAAATCCTTTTTTATACTAGCATAGCGGTTTATTCAATTTTTCTATTTTCAGCTTTAATTCAAATTAGCGCTTTATCAATTTCAAATTATCAATTTAAAAATCAACTTTCTGGAATATTTAATGAAAAATTTCCCAATGAAACTTTAAGAAATGACTTAATTTCTCAGGTAAATAATTTAGTTAATATAAATTCATTTACGAAAAAAAATTTAGATTTGCTGGGACTTATATCCAATGAAATTTCTATCATGGATAATATTAGCCTGATCTCAATTAATTCAGATTCAAATAAGTTGTCTATCGAAGTAGAGGCTACTGACTATCAAGAAATTGAAAATTTGGTAAGGCTTATGGCTAATTCAGGTGTTGATATATCCATTGGTAGTTCGAGAAGATCAAATAACTTGCTTATAGGGGAGTTGGATGTTGGAAATTTTTAAAAACATGTTCAATATAAAACTAACGAGATTGCATCAAATCATTCTTTTTGGAACTTTTCTTTTTATAAGTTTTTATTTTTTAATTTTTATAATTTTTACTCTAAATAATAGTATTTTGGATATAAAAAAAGAAAATGAAATTACTATTAGTAGAATAGAATTTTTATCTTCAATAAAGGATCAAGAGATAATTTCAAGATCAAATTTCTCGAGTAATTTTGCGTCTTCTTTAAATACATCCGCACTGGATAAGAATCTCAAAATTGATCGTTCTTTACCATTGTCAGATGGCGAAATATCCATTTGGATAAATGAATCTAATTTTGTTGATTTATTTAATTGGCTTTTAGAGATTAATAATAATAATGTTGAGATTACAAAAATGAACATAAGAAGAGTTTCCGGAGATACAGTTAGTGCTCAGTTAACTTTTAAATCTTAATCAAATGAAATATTTTATTTTTATTATTCTTTCCAGTCTTTTTATAACTCTCTTCGTAGTGACTATTAACTTGCCACTTAGTGTTATAAAACCGCTATTGTCTGAAAATTTTCCAGAGATAACTTATAGCAAAATTGAAGGAACTGTCTGGTCAGGAGAAATTTCTGATTTATCTTTTGCTAATGAATATCTTGGAGACCTCAAAACCGAAACCGATTTGAGAAGCTTAGAATTTTATCTTAATGATAATGAAGTTCTAGTAGAGGGAAAGCTTAATTTAATTGGCACATTGATAGAAAGACGAATCAATCTTAGAGAAGTTAATTTTGAAATTGGATCTAGAAGGTTTTTACAAAGAATACCTTCTATTTCTTCTTTCTCTGGCAATAACATCAATATGACTTTTGATATAGACGGTTGTTACGAAGCTTCTGGCAATCTTTTTGCTGATTTGGATAGACGTGGGCTTTTAAATCAAGCAGTAACTACAGAAATGGAAGTTATCTTAGGATGTAAAGATAAAAAATTAATTGGTGATTTTTACAGTACACCAAATCAAGATATATTGAAGGGAAATTTCAACGTGGATAATGAGTTAAACTACGTATTAGTAGCCAATTCGGCAATGGTTATATCAAAAATCTCAAAACTCATAACAAAGCCGTTGAGTCGTGCGCCAGACGTTAAAATTAAAGGAAATTTATATAGTTTTTTTTACGGAGATAATTGATGCTCATTGGAAATAACCCGCTCAACGAGAAACCTGAATGGTTTAAAAAAAATATAGAGATTAGCCCTCAAACTAAGCATGTTGAAGTTGAAAATAAAAAAATTAAATATTTCATTTGGGGCGATGAGTCTCTACCAAAATTAATTTTTCTCCATGGTTTTAATGCCCATAGTTATTGGTGGAGTCACATTGCTCCTTTTTTTAATGCCAAATATTGTGTCGTTGCTTTGGATTTTAGTGGAATGGGAGAAAGCGAGCATCGAGAAGAATATTCTCAAGCGATGTATTCAAAAGAAATTAAAGCTGTTGTTGATGAAATGAAATGTACTAAACCAATTTGTTTAGCTCACAGCATGGGAGGAGCTATTGCAATGTTCAGCACGTCAATGTTTCCAGACCTTTTTTCTAAAATAATTTTGTTGGATTCGGTTGTAGTTTTGCCACCTGAAAAAGCAGAAATGATGAAATCTAGAAGACCAAAATCAAGAATGGAGATAGCCTCTGATTCAATCGATAATGCAATATCTCGATTCCGATTAATGCCTCCTCAACCTTGTGCGCAAGAGTATGTCTTAGAATATATAGCTAAAACATCTTATAAAGAAACAGAGCAAGGTTGGATATTAAAATCTGATCCAAAAATTTCAAACACATACAAATACAATGATTTGCATGAGATGATGATGAATCCAAAAACAGATCTTGAAATTATTTATGGCCAACTCAGTCAAGTATTCACTCCAGATGTGCTTGACTATATGAAATATGCAGGACAACTAGATGAAACTAAGATTCATAGATTAGATGGAGCAATGCATCATTTATTTTTAGATAGACCTTTGGAATTTAAAGATTTAGTTTTAAAAATTTTAGAAAATTAATAAATGAGCGTAAACGGATATTGCGATCCTAAATTTATTGAATTAAGAGAATATTTCGAAGAATCCATAAATTCAAAATTCGAACTTGGTGCAGCTATTTCCATTGAAATAGAAGGAGAAAGCGTTATAAATCTATGGGGTGGCTACCAGGATGCCAACAGAAGGCGCTCTTGGGAAGAAGACACTTTGTGCAATACTTTTTCTGTATCTAAAGCTATGACTTCTGCTTGCATTCTTAAACTTATAGAAGAAAGAAAAATTGATTTAAATGAAAAAGTATCTTTCTACTGGCCAGAATATGGTTGCAACGGGAAAGAAGATACTAAAATTAAAGATCTACTAACTCATAGAGCTGGAATGTTCGCTTTTGAAGATAATTTTAAAATTACCAATGAAGACTGGACTAATTGGAATTTGTTTGTCACCAAATTAGCAAAACAAAAACCTTTTTACACCCCTGGCTCTGCCCAAAGCTATCATGCTTTAACTTTTGGCTTTCTTGTTGGGGAGGTTGTAAGAAGGGTGGACGGAAGATCTCTGGGTACCTATTTCAAAGAGAAGATTGCAGATGCTTATAATATAGATTTTATATTCGGACTTGATAATGAGGATATCAAACGTACTTCGGACATTGTCATGTCAAAAATAAGATCACCGATCTTAGCAAAAGCTTTTTTTAGTATGCCTTCTTGGCTTCTTCCAAAAAGGATCAGACCTGTTGTAAATCTCTTAAAAGAAAGTGATTTTCAGAAAGCATTCTTTAATACGCAAACAGAAAAAAATTCTGTCAATAGCAACGCTTGGAAAAAAGCTGAGATTCCAGCTGCTAATGGATTTGCTTCAGCAAAAGGCATTTCAAGATTTTATAGTGTTTTGAGCGATTTGAATGACAACTCTTTTATCAAAAGGGAGACTCTTGAACAAGCTATTAAGGTCCACTCTTCTGGTCCGGATACAGTTTTATTAAATCTTCCAATTAAATTTGGTCTTGGTTTCATGATAGAAAACCCATACTCCCCTTTAGGACAAAACCCCGATCTTTTTGGTCACTCAGGCGTTGGAGGTTCTGTTGGGTTTGCTGATAAAAAAAGGGGCATTGGATTTGGATTCACAAAGAATTACATGCACCCACCTGGTAAATTATTTAAATCAGCTAATGATTTAACAGAGTTATTCTATTCAATTTTGTAGATATGGTTTTAGAGCCTTTATTTTATGTTGTCGCTCTTCTTTCGGTATTTGTCCATGGAATGGGAAAGGCTGGATTTGGAATGGGCTTGCCTATTCTAGCAATTCCAATGATGTCTCTTTTCATCTCACCTATACAAGCATTATCAATATTGGTAATTCCTTTAATATTTATGGATTTAATAACAATCCATAGGTTTAAGGGATTATGGAATAAAGAAATTTTAAAGTTTATTATTCCTTTTTCTCTTCTAGGTATAGTAATTGGAACAATTACTTTTCAGTATCTCTCTGAGAATTCTTTAAGAGTTATATTAGGACTAATAGCATTAGGATTTGGGTTAAATTATTTTTTAACATCCATTCAAGAGGTAGCTTTTAATTCATCAAAAAAAATTGGCAGTTTCTGGTCTATTCTTTCTGGCTTTACAAGTTTTTCAATTCACGCTGGGGGTTTGCCAATAAGTTTTTATTTGTTGCCGATGCGACTAGATAGAAGAATTTATGTTGCGACAACAGCCGTATTCTTTTTATCATTAAATTTAATTAAATTAATCCCTTATGCATATTTTGGACAAATTAATTTACAAAATTTTTATATCTCTGCTGTTCTTCTTCCTTTAGCTCCACTTGGAGTTTATTTTGGAGCCTATTTGACTAATAAAGTTAGTCAGGATTTTTTTTATAATCTTAGTTACTTTTGTTTGATCCTTGCTGGATTAAAGTTGGTTTATGACGGAACAGGAGTATCATTATTTCAATGACCAATTTAAGCGTTAATGTAAACAAAGTAGCTCTCATAAGGAACTCCCGTAAGGGAGAAGTTCCCTGTATAGAAAATTTTTCTAGAATTTGTATTCAAAATGGAGCTAAAGGAATTACAGCTCACCCGAGACCAGATCTAAGACACATTCGTCCTTACGATCTTGAATTATTATCCAAGGTTACAAACGAACTAGACGTGGAATTTAATATTGAAGGAAATCCATTTGAAGGAAGTTCAGGCGACTATCCAGGATTTATGAACTTGGTAGAAAGTTTTATTCCTACACAATGCACTTTAGTTCCTGACGCAAGCGATCAATTAACTTCAGATCATGGATGGAATGTTTTATCTGAAAAAAAGAGATTGATCCCAATCATTCAACAATTGAACTCACTTAAGATTAGAACAGTTCTTTTCATTGATCATGATATCGATCAACTTGAGGGTGCCAAGGAAATTGGAGTTGATCGGGTTGAAATTTATACCGGCCCATTTGCAAAAGCTTTCAAAGACAATGATTTGAAAGTTATTAATGACTTCCAAGAAGCTATAGATTTTGCGAAAAGTATCAACCTAGAACTTAACGCTGGCCACGATTTGAGTTTATTAAATTTAGAAAAATTTTTAAGCCTAGGGGATATTGAAGAAGTTTCAATCGGACATGCTTTAGTCTCAGAAGCCTTGATTTCTGGGCTAAGTGACACTATAAAGAACTATATAAAACTTACAAATAAATAATTATGAGCACAGAAGAAAGAATCAAAAAACAAATATCAGATAATTCAATCCTATTGTTTATGAAAGGATCTCCAGATAAGCCCCAATGTGGATTTTCTCAGAGAGCCACTCAAATTCTCATGGCTTGTGGTAAAGAATTTTCTTTTGTTGATATTCTTAGCAACCAAGACATAAGAGAAACTTTGCCTTCAATATCGAACTGGCCAACTTTTCCACAACTTTTCATCAATGGAGAATTAATTGGTGGAAGCGATATTATGATGGATATGTATCAAAGTGGAGAAATGCAAAAAGTTATAGACGAAGCGATAGAAGAAAGCTCAGATTAACTATTCTATTTTTTCATTTATAAATTCTATAGATTTATTGATCTTTAAGAAGTAATATTCTTTTTCCCAATCGCCTAAAACATATCTAGTTCCGTATTTTTCCTGATGAATTTTTGGTCGATGAGTATGGCCATGAATTAAAATATCATGCTTAAATTTCTGAAAAATTTCGTTTACTGTCATTAGATTAACATCCATTATTTCGTATGCTTTATCCTTATTTTCACTCTTACTAACCTCTCTAAGACTTTGCGCTAATTCAATTCTTTCTGAAATTTCTTTTTCTAAAAAATCATTTTTCCATGTTTGATCTCTGACCACTGTTCGAAAAGATTGGTAATCTAAATCGTCTGTACACAGAGAATCTCCATGCATCAGAATGACTTCAAAATCATTGATTTTTATTGTAGTTGGATCATCTAATAATAGCCCTCCAATTTCATCGCAAAATTTATCCCCAAGGAGAAAATCTCTATTACCATGCATCAAATAGATTTTTTTTCCAAGGGACGTATATCTTTTTAGTTCAAACTTTACTTCTGCAATGAAGTCATTTTCGTAGTCATCTCCTATCCAAGCCTCGAATAAATCTCCTAATATGTATAGGGAATCGACATTTGCTGCATGAGAAACAAGAAATTTTTTAAATGCTTTGGTTAATTCCGGTCTATTTTCTTGTAAATGTAAGTCAGAAATTAAGCACGCAGACATTTATTTTTTTTCTACACTGATAATGTAAACGTCTTCTATAGGAACATCTTGGTGATATCCTGCATTTGCTGTTTCTACTTCAGCAATTTTATCAATGACTTCAAAGCCGCTGATTACTTTTCCGAAAACAGCATAACCTCCCATCGAAGGATAGTCTAAAGATTTATTATCAGTTAGATTGATAAAAAACTGAGAAGTAGCAGAGTTTGGTTCACTAGTTCTTGCCATAGATAGCGTATACTTTTCATTTTTCAAGCCATTATCAGCTTCGTTAACAATTGGATCCTTGGTAGGTTTTTGCTCCATTCCAATTTCAAATCCTCCGCCTTGAATTACAAAACCTGGAATGACTCGATGAAAAAGTACATTTTCAAAAAAGCCTTCCTCTGCATATTCGAGAAAATTTGCCGAAGTGACTGGCGCTTGTTCAGGATAAAGTTCTATTTCAAAATTTCCCAAAGAAGTTGTTAAAGCTAAAATAATTATTTCATTCATAATCACGCAGTATAATACTTATTAGACAATTTAGATAAATGAAAATTTTTAATTCTCAATCAAGTCTCAAAGAAGAATTTAAGTCCATAAAAAAAGGAAAAATTAACATGTATGTTTGCGGCATGACAATTTATGATTTTTGTCATATTGGACATGCTAGAACTTTTTTTAGTTTTGATGTGATGGTAAATTTTTTTAAATTTCTGGGATATGAAGTTAATTACCTAAGAAATATTACAGATATCGATGACAAAATAATTGAAAAAGCCAAAGAAGAACACGTGCCATTCAATTTGATAACAGACAAATTTATTGAAGCTATGAATGATGATTTTAAAGCTTTGGATATACAACCACCCAGTTTAGAACCCAAAGTGTCTGAGCATATCGAAGATATTCTTAAAATGATTGAAAATTTGGAATCTAACGAATTTGCTTACTCCAAAGAAGGCTCAGATGTTTACTTTGACATAGAAAAGTTTCCTGATTATGGAAAACTCTCTAATAGAGTTCAAGACGATTTAGACTCAGGATCTAGAGTAGAAATAGATAAAAATAAAAAAAATCCAAATGATTTTGTTTTGTGGAAAAAAACAAATGAAGAGCCTTCGTGGAATTCAAAGTGGGGGCCAGGTAGGCCAGGCTGGCATATAGAATGTTCCGCGATGAGCAATAAATATCTAGGTGCTAACTTTGACATTCATGGCGGTGGTTTAGATTTAAAGTTTCCTCATCACGAAAACGAAATAGCTCAATCAGAATGTGCCAACAATTCTGATTTTGCAAATTACTGGATTCATGTTGCTCCTTTAAACGTAGATGGAAAGAAAATGTCTAAGTCTCTAGGTAATTATCTCACTATTAGGGACCTTCTCAATGATTATCACCCTGAAGTCTTAAAGACCTTTTTTCTCTTAACTCATTATAGAAAACCAATCAATTACACTAATGATTCGATTAAGGAGTCAAAAAATATTTTAGACAAACTATATGAATCCTTAAAAGATTTAAAAAAATTTAATTCCTCAGAAGTTGATAATGAGATTATCGACTCATTTAAATCTGCGCTTAAAGATGACTTCAATACTTCAAAAGCTCTTAAAATTCTTCAAAAAATTTCTCAAGGGATTAATTCAAATAAATCGGATAAGAAAGCTAAAGAAAAGCTTTCAAATACTTTAAAAGTTTTGGGTAATCTTTTAGGTATCTTAAATAATTCTTCGCAGGATTATTTTCAATATGATTCAAGTAAAAAAATATCTAACGAAGATATTGAATTGATGATCAAAGAAAGAGATCAAGCAAGACTCAACAAAGACTTTAAGAAAGCTGATTTGATTAGGGAAAAACTTTCCTCTTTAAATATTGCCTTAGAAGATGACGGCGAGAAAACTATCTGGAAAAAACTAGTTTAAAAATAAACTCGCTTGATAGTAAAAGGTCCAGATGACAAGACCCAAACCTAAGAAAGGATAAATTAATTTTTTTATTCTATTTTGGTTTTCACCAAAAGTTATAAAAATTACAAAAATTGCTGTAAAAAGACTCATTAAAAGAAAGTCTCTTTCGAATATTTTCGAATCTAAGATGACTTTTGTTGCAAAACCTATTATCGGAAAAATTAAAACTAGGTTTAGGATATTTGATCCGATTATATTTCCAATAACCATATTGCCTTTTTTTCTTTTTAATGCAGAAAATGATGCTGCTAACTCGGGCAAACTTGTTCCAATAGCAACAAGAGTAAGTCCTATAACCGTATTAGATACTCCAAAAGCTAAAGCAAGATTTTTTCCACCATTAACTGTTAATTCTGATCCTGAAAGTAGGATCAATAGACTCAAGAGAATAAAAAAAATATTTTTTCCTATTCCATCTTCTTCAGGATTATTTTCATCACTAGATTTCTGTCTAAGAAGGTGGAGTATGAAAAGAATTAAGAAACAAACTAATATAAATGAATCACTTTTAGAGATTGAAAAATCAAAGATGACATAACCTGAAATTAAAACCGATAAAATTAGTAAAAATATATCTCTTAAATTAATATCAAGCACAGACTTAGAAAGAAAAAAACAACTGATACCAAAAATTAGACCAATATTGGCTATGTTTGAGCCAATTGAATTTCCAACTGCTAATTCTGGTGAATCATTAATTATGGATGAAATACTTACAAAAACTTCTGGAATAGAGGTTCCGAGAGCAACCACGGTGATTCCAAGAAACATATCATTTAATTTTAACTTAGCTCCAAGTTTTGACGTGTTGGAAACAAAATACTCTGCGCCTAGTACCAATAAACCTAGACCGGATATTAAAATTAGGAAATTTATTAGCATGTTTTATAAATTAGCTTTTTTAACATATCTACAGTATTCACAATTTGGGCTCGGTTCTGGAATTTCTTCAGAGTTTAAAACCTGGTAAATTTCTTTCACAGTTTTATCTAACCATGAATCATCCCCTTTATGAGGTATGATTTTAACTTTAAATTTCAATTCATTATTGAATAAAACATTTTCTTTTATGCCGTTGCAATAAACAAAATATCCAATATTTTGAACATCAAATCCATTTTTTCTAAACAACCATTGATATATTTCTATTTGTCTTTTATAAGAAATCTGCCATGGCGCATCTAAAGTTACTTCTCCCTTTTTTGAGGTGGCTTTATAGTCTACTAAAATCAATTGATCTGTTTTTGTATTAATCCAAACATCATCCACTAAGCCGTAAAAATATAAATTTGTTTCTTCGTCTAAAAAGCCAATGCCTTTGTTTCTAGTTCGCCAATCTTCTATATTAGGATGATCAAAAGGTTTAGCATCTAAGCCGTTTTCTTCGATATATGGATGGTTTTTATTGGTGCCTCTGAAAGAATCAAATTCTTCCTTTAATAATTCATCAACCGCATTATTTAAATTAAAGGGGAAGGAAGCAGGCCTTGAGATTCCTAATTTTTCTTCAAGATAGAAACATTTCTTACATCTACAAAAATTTTCTATCCTTGTTCTACTAAGTTTATAAGGGTCTGTGTTATCTTTATTATAAATAGGCATTTTTGAGCTGGCTCCGCGAGCAGGGCTCGAACCTGCGACCCAATGATTAACAGTCATTTGCTCTACCAACTGAGCTATCGCGGAAAACGAGGTGTATTATAAGCAAAAAAGTATGAAATATGAGTAAAACATTTGAAATAAAATCAGATTTTAAGCCTGCTGGAGATCAGCCAAATGCGATTTCAGAACTTGTTAAAGGCCTAAATGATGGTCTTTTAAATCAGACACTACAAGGGGTGACAGGATCCGGAAAAACCTTTGCTATGGCCAATGTAATTCAAGAAGTACAAAGACCCGCAATAGTCATGGCACACAATAAAACCCTTGCAGCGCAGCTTTACGGCGAATTTAAAGAATTCTTTCCTAACAATGCAGTTGAATATTTTGTATCTTATTATGATTACTATCAGCCTGAAGCGTACGTACCCACCTCAGATACGTTCATTGAGAAAGATGCTTCTATTAATGAACACATTGAGCAGATGCGTCTTTCAGCAACAAAGGCGATTATGGAAAGAAGAGACGTTGTGATTGTTGCATCGGTATCTGCAATCTATGGTCTTGGCGACCCTAAATCTTATCTTCAAATGGTCCTTCATTTAGATAGAGGGGATGAGATAGATCAAAATGTTCTGCTACTTAGACTAGCTGAACTTCAATATAAAAGAAATGATATTGAATTCTCCAGAGCAACTTATAGAGTGAAAGGAGATGTAATAGACGTATTTCCTGCAGAATCTGAAGCAGAGGCTCTTAGAATAGAGCTGTTTGATAATGAAATAGAATCGTTAAAAATGTTTGATCCTCTTACGGGTGAAATTTTTAAAGAGGTTCCTAGAATTACAATTTTTCCTAAAACACACTACGTTACTTCACGAGAAATTATGTTGAATGCCACCAAAGAAATTAGAAGTGAAATGCGGGAAAGAGTGAGATTTTTCAAAAAAAACGAAAAATTTATAGAAGCGCAAAGAATTGAAGAAAGAACAAAATATGACATTGAAATGATAAAGGAACTTGGATTTTGTTCGGGTATTGAAAATTATTCAAGATATCTTTCTGGAAGGAAAGAGGGAGAATCTCCTCCCACTCTTTATGAATACTTACCAGAAGATGCAATAGTTTTTGTTGATGAGTCTCATGTTTCGTTACCTCAAATAAAAGGAATGTATCGAGGTGATAGATCAAGAAAAGAAACTTTAACAGAGTATGGGTTTAGACTGCCAAGTGCATTAGACAACAGGCCTTTAAGATTTGACGAATGGGAATCGATTTCGGGTCAAAAAATATTTGTTTCAGCAACTCCAGGAGAATATGAAGAAAATAATATGGAACAGAAAGTAGATTTGATTGTTCGACCAACTGGATTAGTAGATCCAACTATAGAAATAAGACCTGCGACCAATCAAGTCGACGACTTGATGTCAGAAATAAGTGAAAAAGTTAAGAAAAAAGAAAGAGTTCTGGCAACTGTTTTAACCAAAAGAATGGCTGAAGATCTGAGTCAGTACTTGTTTGAAAGAGATATCAATGTGCGATATCTTCATTCTGACATTGATACAGTAGAAAGAATTGAAATCTTAAGAGATTTGAGACTTGGTAATTTTGATGTATTGGTAGGTATTAATTTATTAAGAGAAGGCCTAGATCTTCCAGAAGTCTCTCTTGTCGCAATTCTTGATGCGGATAAAGAAGGGTTTTTAAGATCTGAAACTTCAATAATTCAAACTATAGGAAGGGCTGCAAGACATATCAATGGACATGCTATTTTATATGCTGACAAAGAAACAGGATCAATAGAAAGAGCAATCAAAACAACTGAAAAGAGAAGAAAGATTCAACTCGAATTCAATAAAAAAAATAAAATTATTCCGACGGGAATAATTAAACCAGTTTCAGATGTCATGGAAGGTTCTAAAAACTTTACCAAAAAACAATTTATTTCCGAAATGGATAAAAAAATTGAGGAAGATTATTTATCTCCTAAAGAATTAGCTAAACAAATTGATTCATTGGAAAAATTAATGATCGAGCATGCTAATAAATTAGAATTTGAAGAAGCCGCTAATATGAGAGATAAGATAACTGAACTTAAAAATAGAT